>JBBRSR010000007.1:0-228852 GCA_038245175.1 Mycobacteriales bacterium
CCCTGGAAGTGCTGCGTCAAGCCGTCGATCCGCACGCCGCGCCCACCCCCGAAACGGACGGGGTCCGGGATACCCGCCCGGCGAACGTACGCCGCGGGCAGGGACTCATCGCCGCGTTGAAACTCGCGTTGGCCGCCGGGACCGGACCGACCGTGGGCGGTGAACACCCCCACGTCACCGTGTTCATGACCCTGCACGACCTCACCGGCGAACCAGGTGATGACGCCGATGACCGCGATGCCGACGGTGCGGGCATCGCGCCGGTCGGGCGGGCGCCGGTCGGGCGGGCGCCGGTCGGGCGGGCGCCGGTCGGGCGGCCCTACCCGAGTAGCCCGTCCACGACCTACGCGGGCCCGATCTCGGCGGCCACCGCGCGGCGGGTCGCCTGCGATGCCCGGATCATCCCGATCGTGCTCAGCGGGACCAGTGAAATCCTGGACGTCGGGCGAGCCCAGTACCCCTTCCCGGCGGCGATCCGCCGCGCCGTGCTGGCCCGGGACTGCGGCTGCGCGTGGCCCGGCTGCGACCGGCCACCTGGCTGGACCGAAATCCACCACATCACCCCGTGGTCGCGGGGTGGACCGACCAGCCTGGCCAACGGGGTCGCGTTCTGCGATCACCACCACGAGGTCATCCACCGCGGCCACTGGCACGTCCAGCTCAGCCACGACGGCCACCCCGAACTCATCCCACCCCGATGGATCGATCCCGACCAACAACCCCGACGCAACCGCGCCCACGACTTCAACTGACATGGCCCGGTTGTCGATTCTGGGTGAAGTCGTTCGACTACAGGGTGGGGCAGCGCAATGTGGCTACCCAACCGATTCCGGGGTGAGCTCAGCAGCGATCGCGCCGCGTGAGCGTTTGCGCCCCCGGCCGACCAAGAGATTGAGGCTTCCAGTGGCTACCAGTCCCCATCCGCTGATTCACGCTGAGCGTCGCGCATTGATCAACGACCTCGCGGACCTCGATGCCGCCGGCTGGGCGACACCGTCGCTGTGTCCGGAGTGGAACGTTCACCAGGTGACGGGCCACCTCGTGTCGGGCGCGAAAATGACCAAACCCAAGTTCTTCCGGGACTACGCCACCGTCGGGTTCAACTTCAACAAGTTCGCCCACAAGGGTGTCACCGCCGAATCGTCTGGAACCCCGGCGGAAACCCTCGCCGAGTTCGAGGCCCATCTGTTCGACACGACCTCACCGCCCGCTCCCGGGGATACGTTCCTGGGCGAGGTGGTGGTGCATTCCACCGACATCCGGCGCCCGCTCGGCATCGACCACACCTTCCCGCCGGTGACGCTGGTCCGGGTGGCGGACTTCTACAAGACTTCGAACGCTCTGATCGGGTCCAAGAGCCGCATCGCCGGACTCGCACTGGTGTCCACCGACGTCGAGTGGAGCCATGGAACCGGCGGGCAGGTATCGGGGCCCTTGTTGTCGCTCATCATGGCGATGACCGGCCGTGCCGTCGCCGTCGCCGACCTGACCGGCCCCGGCGTCGCCGCGCTCACCGAACGCTTCAGCGCGAGAGTCTGAACGCGCGCGATCGTTCCGTGTTCCGGCGACGGCTGTGCGACAGTCGGGTACAGAACGATCGCGTAGTGGGCCACGGACGATCCACGCCCACGCCCACGCGCGCAGCCGTCAGACCCGGAGGACACGTGTCGAACATTCAGCCTGCCCAGGATGCAGATCTGACCAGGGCGATGCAGCTGGCCCGCGCCGGGGCGGCGTACTTCGACGACAAACTCGGCGAGCTGACCGACGGCGAATACGACGAGCCTTCGCTGCTGCCTGGTTGGTCCCGTCGATTCGTCATCGCCCACGTCGGATACAACGCCCAGGCGCTCGCCCGGCTGATCACCTGGGCAAGCACGGGAATCGAGTCGCCGATGTATTCGTCGATGGAGCAGCGGAACGCCGAGATCGAGGTCGGCGCGGCACTGAGCCCGGTGGCGCTTCGCGACCTGCACCACGGAGCAACGAAACTCCTGAACATCGCCTGGCGGGACCTGCCCGCGGGCAAGTGGACGTCCGAAGTCCGAACCATGCAGGGACGGACCGTTACGGCCGCCGAAACGGTCTGGATGCGGACCCGCGAGGTGTGGCTGCACGCAGTCGATCTTGATAGCGGTGGCAGCTTCACCGACATGCCCGCCGAATTCATCGACCGCCTGCTGGCGGACGTCACGACGAACTGGGCGTCTCGCGGCGTCGGCCTGGGGATCGTGCTGGAACCCGCGGACCGCCCAGCGCCGACCCCGGTGACCCCGATCCCACCCGCGCCCACCGATCCGACACCGACCCTGCTGCGGGCACCCGCCGCTGAACTGGCGCAGTGGGCCACGGGGCGGACCCCGCGGGCCTTCACCACGAATGCGGGCGAGCCGCTGTCGCCGCCGCGTTGGCTCTGACCCGCCGCGCGGCCGGCACACGCGGACCAACTCACCCCGCTGCACCGCCCGCCTCCGCCCGGACTCGAACATCTCCGGCGTCAGGTCTGCGGCCACCACCGCTGCCCGGAAAGCTCGGCGGGAATCGAGGCGTTGCCCGCACCGGCGGCCACGTCCAGCACCCGGTCGCCGGGTCGAATCCCGACAGCCCGAACCAGGATGGGACCCAGGTCGGAGATCAGGTCGGTCGCCACTGTCGGGTGCCCGCCCGGTGCCCGCCCGGTGCTTCAGGGCTGGCCGAGCGATCACGACGGATCCAGCCTTGGCACGCTGGACCGGTGAATGGGGCGACGAGGACCTGCACCCGAAGCTGGTCCGGTGGGATATGCACCGCAATGTCGACCATGCGACGGTCCCGGAGGGACAGACGGTGGTCCAGTTCAGATTCAATGACGTTCCGATGAACGCCCGCGATTGGTGGCTGGTCCGCCGCTGTGCCGTCCGGCGGGATCAAGATTCAGGGTCCCGAGGCACTCCGCCGAGCGGTGCCCGGGTGGTTCACCCTGTCCGCGTTCGCCTCCGTGCCTCGACCCGGTTTCATTTGCCGCCCAACGGGTTTGACCCCGCCAGATATCATTGTCGACCTCGCTGGGCGCGCTTGCCCGCTACCGGCGGGACAACAGCGCTACACCTGGGTCGGGCTCAGCACATCGGAAAGAGACTGCAGCGCAGCGGGAACGAGGGTGAAGTAGGCCCACACCCCGCGCTTGTCGCGGGACAGCAACCCGGCGTCGACCAGCACCTTGAGGTGGTGGGACACGGTGGGCTGGGTCAAACCGAGGGGTTCGGTGAGATCGCAGACGCAGGCCGCGGCACCCTCGGTGGCGGCGATCATGGACAGTAACCGCAGCCGCGCGGGGTCGGCGATGGCCTTCAACGTCCGGGCGAGATCCGTCGCGGCGGCGGCGGTCAGCGGATGACGCACCAACGGTGCGCAGCACACGACGTCCATGATCGGCAGGGTCGCGGCGGGGATCATCACACAAGTATGGCCCACGTATTGACAGACGTCGATGCCTTGCTGCAGTGTTGAGACATCGACGTTTGTCTATATAGGAGGTGGCTATGGCCAGTTCAGACCAGGAAATCCGTGAGCATGTCCGGGACCGCTATGCGGCTGCGGCGCTATCAGTGGTGTCTGGATCGGCGGCGAGCTGTTGTGGGCCGTCCGACGAAGCGGACGTCTTCGGCGCCGCTCTCTATACCCCCGGCGAGACCGACGGACTGCCCGAGGAGGCGGTGCTGGCGTCCCTGGGCTGCGGCAATCCCCTTGCCGTGGCCGATCTCCGGCCCGGCGAGCGGGTGCTCGACCTTGGCTCCGGCGGCGGCATCGACGTTCTGCTGTCCGCCCGCCGGGTCGGGCCCACCGGGTTCGCCTACGGCCTGGACATGACCGACGAGATGCTGACGCTGGCCCGTGCCAACGCGACGAAGGCCGGCGCGACCAACGTGGAATTCGTGAAAGGCCAGATTGAGAACATCCCGCTGCCCGACGGCTCGATCGACGTGGTGATATCCAACTGCGTCATCAACCTGTCCACCGACAAACCGGCCGTCCTCGCCGAGATGTTCCGGGTTCTCACCCCTGGTGGGCGCCTCGGTGTCTCCGACGTCGTCGCCGAGGACGACCTGTCGGTGGCGGACCGGGCCAGACGCGGATCCTACGTCGGTTGCATCGCCGGCGCGCTGTCCCGGTCGGAATACCTGGACGGACTGACCGCGGCCGGCTTCGTCGATCCGGAGGTCGTTTTCACCCACGAGGCCGCCCCCGGCATGCACGGTGCGATCGTCCGGGCCGTCAAACCGGCCGCCGGCTGATGACCCCCACAGTGCTCTTCGTCCTCCCCGTCGCCGCTGCTCAGCGGGTGGCCGGTGCTTCTGCATGAGAGCCCGCGGGGCTGGTGTGCAGGGTGGCGCCGGTGAGGCGTTTGACGTCGCTGAGTAGGTGGGCTTCGGCCTGGTGAGCGATGTGGTGGGCGTCGGCCAGGCTGAGGTCGGCAGCGACCTCGAGGTCGGCTTCGGCGTGCAGGGTGTGTCCGAGCCAGCGGACTTTGAGCTGCCCGACGGACTCAACGCCCGGGGTGTCCAGGAGGGCGTGTTCAGCGGCCTCGACAAGCGCGGGGTCGACGCCGTCCATCAGGCGGCGGAACACTTCTCGGGTGGCGCTTCGCAGCACCAGCAGGATCGCGACGGAGATCAGGAGGCCGACGATCGGGTCGGCTGCGCTCCATCCGAGTGCGACACCGCCGGCACCGGCAACGACGGCGAGCGAGGTGAGTCCGTCGGTGCGGGCGTGTAGCCCGTCGGTGATCAGGGCGGCGGAGCCGATCCGGCGACCGACCCGGATGCGGTAGAGCGCGACGAGTTCGTTGCCGGCGAAGCCGATGATGCCGGCGGCGGCGACCCAGCCCAGGTGCTCGATGGGTGCCGGGTTGAACAGGCGACGGATCGCTTCCCAGCCGGCGATGATCGCGGACAGTGCGATCATGCCCACGATGAACAGTCCGGCGAGGTCTTCGGCGCGGCCGTATCCGTAGGTGTAGCGGCGCGACGCGGACCGCCGGGACAACGCGAAGGCGATCCAGAGCGGGATCGCGGTGAGCGCGTCCGAGAAGTTGTGCACGGTGTCGGCGAGCAACGCCACCGATCCACTGATGGCAACCACCATGAGCTGCAGGATCGCGGTGCTGCCGAGGGCCACCAGGCTGATCTTCACCGCCCGGATGCCCAGCGCGCTGCCTTCCAACTCCGAGTCGACGGAGTCCGCACTGTCATGGCTGTGCGGACGGAAGATCGACTGCATCAGGCCTTTCAACCCCGACGCGTGCTGGTGTTGGTGACCGTGATCGGGACCAGCGGTGTGTGGATGCGGTTCGCCGTGCGGGTGGGTGCCGCTCATCAGGTGCCCGTTGACGTGGTGTGGTCCGGTGCCCCGCCATCGGGGATGGCGCTGAGCTGAGCGCTCCGGTGGTGGGCAGGAACTGCCGGTCCGGCGTGCTCGGCGTTGTGGACGCCGTCGATGACGAGTTGCCGGACGTGATCATTCTCCAGCTGGTAGAAGATCTGGGTGCCCTCACGTCGAGTCCGGACGAGCCTGGCCATCCGCAGCTTGGCCAGATGCTGCGACACCGACGGCCCCGGCTTACCGATGGCCGCGGCAATCTGATTGACCGACATCTCCCGCTCGGCCAGTACCCAGAGGATCTGGATCCGGGTTCCGTCGGCGAGCATCCGGAACACCTCGACGGCCAGGGCGACCTGGTCGGGGGGAAGCCGCTCGGCCCATATTCTATTATCTGCATTCATGCGCAGATAATAACAGACAATTCAGGGTTAGCCACCGGCCTGGTAGATCCGGCGCACGACGTCCTCGATCGCGGGTTCTTCGATGGCCAGGTCGAGCACCGTCACGTGTTCGGCGACCGCGGTGAGAAGCGCAGCAGCAGTAGTTGTTTCGGCGTCGAAGGCGAGGCGGTGGCGGATTCCGCCGCCCTGGCTGCCCAGGTGTTCGACGCCGGGAAAGGTGGGCAGCGTACCGGCCGGGGTCGCCAGGTCGACGACGAGGACGCGGCGCGCCCCGACTGTTCGGACCAGGCCGGGCAGGCTGCCGTCGTACACCAGCGCGCCGTGGTCGACCATCAGTATTCGATCGCAGAGCCGCTCGATGTCGCCCATGTCGTGGGTGGTGAGCAGGAGTGTGGTGCCGTGCTCGGCGCGCTCGGCGATCAGGAATTCACGCAGCCGGAGCTTGCTGAGCACGTCCAGACCGATCGTGGGTTCGTCCAGAATCAGCAGCTCGGGGGAGTGCAGCAACGCGGCCGCTATCTCGGCCCGCATTCGTTGGCCGAGTGAGAGCTGCCGGACCGGGGTGTGCAGGGTGCTGGCCATTTCCAGCCGTTCCACCAGCTCCGATGTGCGGCGGGTGGCCACCGCCGGGTCGAGCCGGTGAATCGCCGCGAGGATCTCGAACGACTCGCGCAGCGGCAGGTCCCACCACAGCTGCGTGCGCTGGCCGAACACCACACCGATCCGGTAGGCCAGCCGGCGCCGCTGCCGCACCGGGTCCAGCCCGACGGTCCGGACGATGCCAGAGGTCGGGACCAGGATCCCGGTGATCATCTTGATAGTGGTGGATTTACCGGCGCCGTTCGCGCCGATGTAGCCCACCGATTCGCCGCGTTCCACCCGAAACGTGAGGTCATCCACCGCTACGACCTGCCGGGCAGGTTCGGCTCCCCGCCGCCGCAGCGGCCGCCGTACGCCGAAAGTCCTGGTCAGGCCGGCAATGTCGATGGCAGGGGCGTCGGGCTCGGGCTCGCTCATGTCAGCTCCACTCGTTCCTCGTGGATTGCTGTCATGTGCCCACTATTTGCTCGCCGAGGCTCGCTCATCCACCGCCGCCCTGGTAATGCCGCACGCCGAGCCGCCAAAGCAGCAGCGCAACCGCCCACACCCACAGCGCGGCCAGCGGGGTGCACCACACCAGCCATGACGGCAGCCCGGGCGGACTGTCCAGCCGCAGGATTGCCACCGTGGGCAGGTAGCCGGTGAACACCACCGGCACGAGATAGCCGAAGAACAGTGTGAGCGGGCGGGTGAACACCGATGCGGGCTGACCCGCCGCGTAGGCCCCGCCGTAGGTGAACGCGTTGGTCAGCTCGGCGCCGTTGATCAGGTAGAACTGGAGACCGGCGGCGCAGACGAACAGCCCCGCAAAGATGGCCGTGCCGAAGGTCACCGCCATCGTGATCACCGCGACTGTCCGGACGTCCCAAACGATGTCGTTGAGCCCGAAGCCGACGACGAGTACCGTCGTCGCCGCCGTCATCCGGGCCAGCCGGCGCAGCTGAAAGTCGCTGATCAGCAACTGGGCGAGTAACGGTTGCGGCCGCAGGTAGAACGTATCGAGAGTGCCGGCGCGAATGTAGGTCGGAATCTGATCCAGGTGACCGGCGATCAAATTCCCGCTGGCGAAGGCCAGGTTCGACAGGCCGAAGAGCAGCAGGATCGCCCGGACATTCAGTCCGCCCAGAGTTCCGACGCTGTGCACGACGATCCACACCTCACCGAATTCGATCACCCCGATCGCTGCCGAACCGAGCAGATCGATCCGGAACGAGGTCCGGTAGGAACGTTGGGCGCGGATCCGGGCCCGGACGACGGCAACGTAGGGTGCCAGCCGTCCAGCCGCAGCGGGTACCGAGTCAGCCACCCTGGACCTCCAGTTTCCGACGCCCGGTGACGATGAGCACCCGACCGATCGCCGCGATCACGAAGACCCAGAAGCACTGCAACCCGACCACCCCCAAGGCGTCCAGCGCGCTGACCCGGCCCGAGACGACATCGATCGGTGCCTGCATCATCGACGGAAACGGGGTGGCCGCGGCGATCGCCGCGAGCCAGGGCGGGAAGAGTGGGACGGGCACGAACAGCCCGCACAGGAACGAGCTGATCACCATGTACAGCGTCCGGACGCCGCGGGTCTCGATGATCCAGAAACCGAGCAGGTTGACCGCGAACCGGCACAGGAACGAGAGGGTGACCCCGAGGAACAGGCTGACCGCGCCGAGCAGGTACGGCAGCGGCACCATCGGCAGCGCCAGGCCGGTCGTCAGCGCGCCGATCAGCACACTCGGAATGCCGCGCGGGATGAACGTGAACGCGGCGCGGCCCAGATCGGTGGCCAGGTGTGCCCCCTGCACATCGACCGGGCGGGTGAAGTCGACGGCCACGTCACCGGTGCGGACCCGGTCACCGATCTCCGCGTCGCCGGTCAGCTGGATCGCGCCGTACATTCCCTGGGACAGCCACACATAGGCGCCGATGCCGCCCGCCGTGTAGCCGGCCAGGGTGCCGCCCGCCGCTTCAACCGCCGCCATCAATACCGCCGCTTTGACGAAGCCGAACACCACATTCGTCAGCAGGCCGGCAGCGGCGGCCAGCCGGTAGCGGCTTTCCCGCCGGAACCCGGCCCGGGCGAATCGCCAGTAGGGAGCCCAGATGGGTGCTGCGGTAGCGATCGACACCCCGATCCTTTCCGACGATCCCTTCGGTTATTCGTCCAGCATGACCGGCGTGGGCGCAGCCGGCCAGGCGGGTCCGGTGCCGGTCCTGCGGATGCCCCGTCGCGAGCCTCGCTGTTACCAGGCGACGGCGATGTACTTGTGCTCGAGGTATTCCTCGATTCCTTCGAACCCGCCCTCTCGGCCCAGGCCGGACTGCTTGACCCCACCGAACGGTGCGGCGGCATCAGAGATCATCCCCCGGTTCAGTCCGACCATACCGACTTCAAGACGTTCGGCGACGCGGAGACCGCGGGCCAGGTCGGCAGTGTAGAGGTAGCCGACGAGCCCGTATTCGGTTGCGTTGGCCACCTCGATCGCTTCGTCGTCGTCCCGCACGGAGATGATGGGTGCGATCGGGCCGAATATCTCGTTGAGCGCCACCACCGAATCCCTGGTCACATTGGTCAGCACGGTCGCCGGGTAGAAGAAGCCTGCACCGTCCGGGCGTCGACCACCGATCAGTGCCTTCGCGCCGTCGGCGACTGCCCGGTCGACCAGGTCGGTGATGCCGTCGACGGCTCGCTCGCTGACCATCGGGCCCAGGCCGGTTCCGGGGTCCGTCCCGGGGCCCATCACCAGAGCGGCCATCCGAGCGGCGAGCGCCGCAGCGAAGTCGTCGGCCAGCGACTCGTGCACGATGAACCGGTTGGCCGCTGTGCAGGCTTGCCCGCCGTTGCGCATTTTGGCCGCCATCGCCCCGTCGACAGCCGAGTCGATATCCGCGTCGGCGAGCACCAGGAACGGGTCATTGCCGCCGAGCTCCATCGAGGTCGCCACCACCCGATCCGCGGCCTGCTTCAACAGCAATCTGCCGACCGGTGTCGACCCGGTGAACGAAATCTTCTTCACCCGGTCGTCACCCAATGCCGCACTCACGACCTCGGCCGAGCGCTTACTGGTGACGACGTTGACAACACCGGCCGGCAGCCCGGCATCGTCCATCAGCCTGGCCAGGAACAATGCGGTCAACGGTGTTTCGCCGGCGGGCTTGACCACGACGGTGCACCCGGCGGCGAGGGCGGGGGCGATCTTCCGGGTCGCCATCGCGGCCGGGAAGTTCCACGGCGTGACCAGCAGGCTGACCCCGACCGGCTGCCGGATGGTCAGGATCTTGTTGTTGCCGCTGGGCGCGGTACGCAGTTCGCCGCCGATCCGGACCGCCTCCTCGGCGAACCAGCGGAAGAAATCCGCCGCGTACTGAACTTCACCGTCGGCGTCCGCGAGGGTCTTGCCCATCTCCATGCTCATCAGATACGCGAGGTCCGCACGGTGGTCCTGCATGGCCTGCCAGGTCGCCCGGAGCAACTCGGAACGCACCCGGGGCGCAGTCGCCGACCAAGCGGGCAGTGCATCCGATGCCGCGGCCACCGCGGCCAGCATGTCGCCCTCGGTGCCGTCCGGTACCTGGGTCAGTACCAGTCCGGTGGCCGGATCCAGCACGTCGAAGGTGCTTCCGTCGGCGGCGTTCACCCACTTGCCCGCGATGTACAGCTGATTTCCGGCCATGGCCAGCACATCTTCGACGCGACTGTTCGGCACGTGCGTCACTCCTTCACATTGATTCAAGACCGGATGGATCGGCTACAGCGCGGCGGCCAAGATGCTGGTCACATCCAGCGCGGTCGGCTGCCGGGGCGTATTCACCATCACCGGATCGGCGAGGGCGTCCACGGCGAGTTGGTCCAGGTCCGATGCGGTGACACCGAAGGTGGACAGCGACGAGGGCATCCCGGCATCGACGGCCAGCTGTTGCACCGCGGCGATCGCCGCCTCCGCATTGCGTGCCGCGGACGCGGCGCCGGAATCGACTCCGAGGGCCAGCGCGAGGCGGGCAAGCCGTTCGGCCCGAACGGGCAGACTGAACATCAGACACTCGCGGATGATCAATGACAGCGCGACACCGTGCGGTACATCGTGGCGACCGCCGAGCGGATGCCCGATGCCGTGCACGATGCCCAGGCCGGTCGTGCTCATCGCCTGACCGGCGGTGTTGGCCGCCAGCAGCAGATGGCTGCGGGCGACCAGATCCCCGCCATCGCGGACCGCGCGCCGCAGGTAGCCGGACACCAGCGAGACGACCTGCAGATCCAGACCGTCCGCCCACGGGTTCGCCCGGATCGACAGGTAGGACTCGATCGCGTGCGTGAGGCAGTCCATCCCGGAAGCCGCCGTAGGTCCGGGCGGCAGGCTGATGGTCAGGGCAGGGTCCAGGATGGCGGTCCGGGCCAGGCAGCTGGGCCCGCCGACATAGAACTTTCGATGGCTGGCGACGTCGGTGATCACGCCGAAGTCGTTGCACTCGGCGCCGGTACCGGACGTGGTGGGCACCGCGATGATCGGCAGGCCGGGCTCCGCGGTGGACCCCCAGGCCAGCCCGGTGCCGGTCAGTCCGGTGGCCGCGGCCAATGCGATGCCCTTGGCTGCGTCCATGGCCGAACCGCCGCCGAGTGAGACCACCGCCGCCGCGGAGGCCGACCTGGCCGCGGCAGCGCCCGCGGCGATGTCATCCGTGGTCGGGTTGGGGTGCACGCCGGCGAAGGTCTGCACGGCGATGCCGGCCTCCCCGAGCAGGGTGATCAGGTCGGCCAGGACGGCGCTGTCGGCCAACCCCCGGTCGGTGACCACCAGTACCGATTCGGCGCCGGTGGCCCGGACCGCACCGGGCAACTCCGACACCGACCCGATGCCGAAGCGGATCACCGGGAAGGGGCCGACGGCGAACGCGATCGGCAGCTGGTCAACCCCGGCACCCTGGACTGCGGAGCTTGTTGCTCGACTCATCGGGCCACCGCCGTCCGCAGTTCGATGCCATTGTCCAACTCGTATGACCGCACCGGGATCATCTCCCCGGCGAGGTCGCCGAACCGGCCGCGGGCGGCATCGAATGCCTGTTTGACCAGGCCGTTGAGCGGCGCCCGCACCCCAACCGCCTCAGCAAGTTCGACGGCGAGCCGGATGTCCTTGCATGCCAGCGCGATCGCGAAACCCTCGTCGTAGTCGCCGTTTTCCAGGATGGGCAGGAAATCGCGTTCCAGCAGGACGCTGTTGGCCGGGCTGGCGATGAGGGAGCGGTGCAGCACCGACAGATCCACCCCGGCCTTGACTCCGATGGTGAGGATCTCCGCGATCGAGACCAGTTGGTCGAACCACAACGCATTGATCATCAGCTTCACCGCGTAGCCGGCCCCCGCCCCGCCGACGTGCAGCACCCGCTCCGGATCGCCCATGATGTGCAGCAGCGGCAGAGCCTGGTCGACGTCTGCCGGAACGCCGCCGACGAAGATCTGCAGCACCCCGGCATTGGCTCCCTTGCTCATTCCGCTGACCGGAGCGTCCAGAACGCGAATCCCGCGGGCTTTCGCCACCTGGGCGACGCGATCGGCCACCGCCGGTACCGAGGTCGACATGTCGATCCAGAGCGAGCCGGCCCGCATGGCGGCGAGGACCCCGCCGCTACCCAGCAGCACGTCCTCGACGATCGCCGGCGTGGGCAGCATGGTGATCACGACGTCGGCCGTGGCTGCCGCCTGCGCGGCGGATTCGGCCAGCACCGCGCCGTGCGCCAACGCCGGCGCCGCCCGCTCGGCGTCGAGGTCGAAGACGGTGAGATCAACACCGGCCTGGGCCAGGTTGCGGCTCATATGGCCGCCCATGTTGCCCAGACCTAGAAACGAGACACGCACGTGCTCTCCTACAGGGGTAGTCGGAAGGTAAATCAGTGGTGGACCCGGCTGGTGCCGAATCCGATCAGCTCAGGTCGATCCAGGTCGTTTTCAATGCGGTGTAGGAATCCAGGGCATGCAGCGACTTGTCACGTCCGGAACCGGAGTCCTTGAAGCCACCGAAGGGGGTGATCACATCGCTGCGGTCGAAGGTGTTGACCCAGACCGTGCCGGCCCGGAGTTGCCGAGCAACGCGGTGTGCGGTGCCGATGTCGCGCGACCAGACGCTGGCGGCCAGGCCGTACCGCGTCCCGTTCGCGATCTCGACGGCGTCGTCCGTGTCGTCAGCGTCCAGGACCACCAGCACCGGGCCGAAGATCTCTTCCTGGGCGACCCGTGAATCGGGCTGGACGCCTTCGATGACGGTGGGCTGCACATAGCAGCCACCGCCGGTGTCGTCGGCCCCGCCGCCACTGACGAAGTGGCCACCCTCGGCTTGAGCGAGTTCGAGGTAGGACAGCACCCGGCTGCGGTGGGTGGTGCTGACCATTGTGCCGACCTGTGAGGCCGGATCGAGCGGGTCGCCCATCACGAAACCGTTGGTGGCCAGGCGGATTCGCTCCAAGAGATCGTCGCGGATCCGCCGATCGGCGACAACCAGCGATCCGGCGTTGCAGGTTTGCCCCGCGTTGTAGTTGATGCCCCAGGCGATCGTCGAGGCGACGGTGTCCAGGTCGGCCGCGTCGGCCAGCACCACCTGCGGCGATTTGCCGCCGAGTTCGAGCGCCACCTGCTTTGCGTTCGATTCGGCTGCATACCCCAGGAATCGGCGGCCGACGGCCGGGGACCCGGTGAACACGATCTTGTCGACCAGCTCATGCCGGCCGAGTGCCGCCCCGGCCACCGCGCCAAGACCCGGCACCACATTGAACACCCCGTCGGGTAGCCCGGCCGCGGTGGCGAGTTCGGCCAGCAGCAACGCCGACAGCGACGAATCCTCGGCGGGTTTGAGGACCACGCTGTTCCCGGTGGCCAGGGCCGGCCCAAGTTTCCAGGAACTGATCAGCAGCGGATAGTTCCACGGAACCACCGCGCCGATCACGCCGAGCGGCTCCCGGGTGATCAGCGCCAGCGAGTGACGCGGCGTCGGTGCAATCTCGTCGTAGGTCTTGTCGATCGTCTCGGCATACCAACGAATAGTGCGGGCGGTCCCGGGCACGTCCACCGCGGTGGTATCGCCGATCGGCTTGCCCACGTCCAAGGACTCCAGGAGGGCCAGCTCGGCGGTGTTCTCGTCGATCAGCTCGGCGAAACGGAGCAGGACCCTTCGTCGGGTCGCCGGATCCGCCCGGGACCAGACGCCCGCCTCGAAGACCCGGCGTGCGGATCGGACGGCAGCATCGACATCGTGCTCACCGGCCGCCGCGATCTCGGCGAGCAGGCTGCCGTCGCGCGGACTGAGCTTGCGGAATCGTTGCCCGGACGCCGCCGGCCGGAACTGTCCGTCGATATACAGATCGGTGCGCGGGTTGAGAGCCGCGGCCCGGTTGATCCACTCAGCGTGATCGAGGCCGAGTGTTGATGTGCTGCTCATGAGACTGTGCTCAATGCGGCGAGTCGCACGAAGTCGATGTCGGCGCCGAGTCCGGGACGGTCCGGAACCTTGATCATGCCGTCGGAGCCGACCAGGACCGGTTCGGACAGCAGGAAGTCCCGGCGGTCCTCGGTCCACTGCGGGGGGTCGAGCGGGAACTCCAAGTACGGTCCGCCACCCACCCCGGCGGTGACGTGCAGGTTGGCCAGCAGACCCAAACCGTTGGACCAGGTGTGTGGCGTGAACCAACGATTGTTGGCCAACGCCAACTCGGCGATGGTGCGATTGCGCAGCATTCCGGGCGCCAGGACGACATCGGGCTGGTAGATGTCCAGCGCGTCGTGGGTGACCAGGTCGATGAGTTCCCTGAAGGTGCGCACCATCTCGCCGCCGGACACCCGGATGCCGGTGCCGTGCCGGACGGACCGCAAGCCCTCGATGTCGTCCAGCGGCAACGGTTCCTCGACCCAGAGCACACCCAGTTCGTGCAGCGCGGCGGCGGTTCGGCGGACGGTCACCCGGTCCAGCGAGGGCCGGATGTCGCCGGCCATTCGCCAAGCCTGGTTCAGGTCCACCATCAGATCGAACTCGGGACCGACCGCCTCCCGCACCGCAGCAACGGTGCGGACCCCTTCGTCCAAGGAGTGGGCCGGGATCCTGAGTTTCGCCGCTCGGAATCCCCTGGCCTGCAAGGCCAGAATCGATTCCACCCGTTGCGCCGCCGGCAGGATGCGGCCGGTAGAGGCGTAGGCGGCGATCTCGGTCTTCGCGCCGCCGAAGAGGGTGGCCACCGGAACGCCCAGGGCCTTGCCGATGATGTCCCACAGTGCGGCCTCGAACGGCCAATAGCGGCCGCCGTGGAAGGAGATGGTCTCCAGGGAGCGAACATGCTGGGCAATCGCGAACGGGTCCCGTCCCAGGAACAGGTCGGTGTACGCCTCGAATCCGTCCATGGTGTCACCGGAGCCGTAGCCGACTACGCCTTCATCGGTACGCACCTGCACGACGGTGGCATCGAAGTGTCTGCGGGGCATCGGATCCCATGCCGCGTCGAATGCGGGGTCCAGCGGCAGGGTGGCCCGGATCAGCGAGATTTCGTCTATCTTCACGCCGCACCATCCCGCACATCGGTGAAGAACGGATTCCACGGAGCCTGCCGGGCGGCCAGCACCTCTGCGGCGGTCGGCAGGCCGAGCCTCCCGTTCTGCAGCGCCGTACGGGTGGCCAGCCGGTTGTTGCGATAGACCAGTCCAGCGTCCGCGGCGGCCGGATTCACCCAGACCGCTGCGATCAGGGCGATGTCGTCCAGGTCGCCTGCGTCGATCACGCCCTCGGCCACGGCATCTGCGACGCCGCCGGCCACACCGGCCTGGGCGGCCCCCCAGGTGAGATTTCCGTGGGTCTGGCCGTCGACGGCCGCCTTGCTGACGAACAGTGTCATCGGCTTGACCGCCACGCCGGGCGCGAGCACCGCGACGAACGGGACATGCCCGATGCTGGGGGTGGCCAGCGCGGTGGCCCACGCCGTGCCCACCGGCCCCGACCTGGCGCCCAGCACCGTGTTGATATGCGCTGCCTCGGCGCCAGCGCCGATGAACGACTCGCCGAGTTGGATGCCGATCGGTTTCGGCTCGGTCGCACCCATCACTTGATCAGGCCCGCGGAGGTCAGCCAATCCTTGGCGACCTGGTCCGGATCGCCGCCTTCGGCGTCGACCTTGGAGTTCAGGTCGGTCATCGTGGCGTCGTCGAGCTTGGCCGACAGTGGCGCGATGATGGTGGCCAGACCGGGATTGGCGTCCAAGGTGGCCTGCTTCATCGTCAACGAGCCGTTGTAGATCGGGAAGAATGCCTTGTCGTCCTTGAGCACGGTCAGTCCCAGTGCTTTGATCCGGCCGTCGGTGGCGAAGACCTCACCGAAGTTGCAACTGTCGGCCTTGGCGGTCTCGCTGTAGATGACGCCTGTGTCCAGGGTCTTCACATTGCCGTCCGGGATGGTCATACCGTAGGCCTTCTGCACGCCCGGCCATCCGTCGTCCCGGCTGGCGAATTCGCTTTCGATGCAGAACGTGGCCTCGGCGGGAGTGGCGGCGGCCAGCTTGGCCACGTCGGACAGGGTGGTGACTCCGAGCTTGGCGGCCTTGTCACTCTGGAATGCGAAGGCGTAGGTGTTGTTCATCGGCGCATACGGCAGCCAAGCGACTCCGTTTGCGGCGTCAGCCGTTTGCACCGCTGCGAACAGCTTGGCGGGGTCGTTGATCACCTCCGTCTTCTTCAGGTAGGTCACCCAACCAGTACCGGTGTAGTCCCAGTACATGTCGATGTCGCCGCTGAGCAACGCATTGCGAGTATTCACCGAGCCTTTGATGTCGGTCTTGTCGGTCACCGTGGCGCCATTGGCCTCCAGCATCAGCTTGGTCATCTTGCCGAGCAGGATGCTCTCGGTGAAATCCTTACTCGAGACGACGAATGACTTGCCCGCCAACGTGTTTCCGGAGCCGGCAGCAGCCGATCCGGTGTTGTCCGATGTCGCCGCCTTCGTCGATCCACAGGCCGCCAGGGTCAGGGCGGCGCAGGCCGCGACCAACCCGGCGATGATCTTGCGATGTTGCATGATTGCGCTCCTTGAGTGTCGCCGACGGCCGAGCAGCCGACGTGCGGGGTCCAGTTGGGTGGTCAAAATCCGCGGGTGAATAATGAAAACGGCTGAGGTCAAAGACCTTTGGGGCGAAGAAGGTGCTCGGCGATACGTCCGAGCCAGTCGATTAGTAGCGCCAGCGCGATCGTCAGGGCGGCCCCGGTGTACAGGATCACCACCCGATCGGTCTTCAATCCGGTGACGATGATCCCGCCCAGGCCGCCGGCGCCGATGAAGGTGGCCAGGGTGGCCACTCCCACGGTCAGTACCAGGGTGGTGCGGACGCCGGCCAGCATCACCGGCACGGCCAACGGCAGTTCCACTTTCGTCAGGATCTGGCGGGTCCGCATGCCGATCCCCTTGGCCGCCTCGATCAGCGAACGGTCGATCTGCTGGAGACCGACCATCGTGTTCCGCAGGATCGGCAGCACGCCGTAGGCGACGAACGCGATCAGCGCTGTCGGTACTCCGGTGCTCAATTTCATCGTCAGCAGGGTCAACAGACCGATCGCCGGGAAGGCCTGGCCGACGTTGGCCAGCGCCATGACCACCGGTGTGAGGAACCTGGCGCCCCGCCGACTGAGCAGGATCCCCAGCGGCACCGCGATGATCAGGATCAGGATGGTGGAGAGCACCACCAACAGCAGATGTTCCCTGGTCGCGGTCAGAATGGTGTCGATGTCGATGCTGCGGGCCTCGATGCTGTCCAAGGTCTGCGACTGCACCCAGAGGAAATTGGCGACCAGCAGCACGACGACCACCGCAGGCGCGATCAGCAGGCTCATCGGAAGCCTGCGGGATGTCCGCGATTCGGGAAAGCCTGGCCCCACCGACACCAGGCTCGCCGGCTCGACGGCAACAATCAAGGGTGCCGCCGCACGCTCCGATGGCATCGTCATGAGTGCGCTCCCGCGGTGACTTTCATGCCCAGTCTGGCCTCGGACATCGTCGAGGCCACCGCGCCCTGGACCGATAGCAGAGTCAATCCACCGAGTGAAACCCCATCTTCGGTAACAACATTCACCGTCTGCGCGCCGCCGATCAGGCGGTCCACTGCCTCGCGCACCGTCGTGGTCGCGGTGACGATGGGGTCGGCCGGCCGCACCGGAATCGTCGGTTCGGCAATCTCGCCCGCGGACAGCAGACCCAGCATGCGGACATGCGCACTGCCCCCGACGAACGCCCGTACGTGCTCGTCCGCGGGCGCGGACAACAGCGCCAACGGCGTGTCGTACTGGGCGATCTGCGATCCGTCGGTCAACACGGCGACCCGATCACCAAGCAGCAGGGCTTCCTCGAAATCGTGGGTCACGAAGATCACCGTCTTCCCCAGGGTCTGCTGAAGGCTGCGGAACTCCCGCTGAATACGCTCGCGGGTGATCGGGTCGGTCGCTCCGAACGGCTCGTCCATCAGCAGCACGGGCGGATCCGCCGCCAACGCCCTGGCCACGCCGACGCGCTGCTGTTGCCCACCGGAGAGCTGACGCGGATAGCGTTTCCCGTACTTCGACGGATCCAGGCCGACGAGTTCGAGCAGCTCGGCTGTCCGGTCGGCGATACGCGGGCCGCTCCACTTGAGCATCTTCGGTACCAAACCGATGTTCTCGTTGATCGTCATGTGCGGAAACAGGCCGATCGACTGGATCACGTAGCCGATCCGGCGCCGCAGTTCGACCGGGTTGGTGGTGGTCACGTCCTCGCCACCGAGCAGAATGCGGCCGCTGGTCGGCTCGATCAGTCTATTGACCATCTTCATGGTGGTTGTCTTGCCGCATCCGGACGGGCCGACGAAGACCACTAGTTCGCCCGCCGGGATCGTCATCGTCACGCTGTCCACGGCCGGGACCGGCTGCCCCGCATAGTGTTTGGTGAGCTGAATCAGCTCGATCGACAAACCGCGGGCGGAGCCGTTGTTGGTTTCAGACATTCAGACCCCTCGAGACGGTGAGTCGACGGACCACCAGGAAGGCGGCGTCGAAGAGCAAGGCGAGAATTGCGATCCCGCAACTGCCGGTGAGAGCCTGATTGACCGAGTTCACCGAACCGAGGCGGGACAGGCCGGTGAAGACGATGGCGCCCAAACCGGGCCCCTCCACATAGGCCGCGATCGCGGAGATTCCGAACAGCAACATGGTGGCGACCCGCAGGCCGGTCAGGATGATCGGCCAGGCCAGCGGTAGCTGGATCTTGGTCATCACGGATCTCGGTGCCATGCCGATGCCTTTGGCCGACTCCAGCACGCCCTTGTCCACGCTTTGCAGGCCGGCGATGGTGTTGCGGATGATCGGCAATTGGGCGTAGAGCACCAGGGCGATCAGGGTCGGGGTCCACCCTCGGCCGAAGATCGGGATGAACACGGCCAGCAGCGCCAGTGACGGAATCGTCAGGGTCGCTGCGGCTGTGCCGAGCACGGCACCGGCGACTGCCGGCCGCTGCCAGATCAACACCCCGATGACTACCCCGACCAGCGCGGATAGCACGATCGCTACCGCGATCAGTTCTACGTGTTCGACGGCGAGCGGCCACAGAGTGGACCATCTGGACGTGATGAATTCCCAGAGACTGGGGGATGGGATGCCGGTACTCGGCGCGGCAAGGCTGTTCAAGAGCGGGGATCCTTCCTCTCCGTTGAGGTTGCCGAAAGCCTAGAATGATCCCCATCTGAGTAGCAATGAACGCCCTTCAGAGTTGCTAGAATTGCAACATGAACAATCGAGTCGTGAGGTCGTCCGGGCAACAGGGTGGCGGTTTCGCCCGTGACATGGAACTTCTCGACGCGCTGGCCCGGGCCCAGACCCGCAATCGAACCGGCCTTCGGCTCACCGATCTGGCCGTCGAATGCGGCCGGGAGAAGAGTCAGGTCAGTCGCGCGCTGCGGCGGCTCCAGGACGCGGGGGTGGTCAATCAGGACGAGCGATCCCGGGAATTCACCCTGGGCTGGCGGCTGTACCAGCTCGCTGCGCTGACCGCCGAGGCGCAACTCGTGCGGGTGGCCGAACCCGTGCTGCGCCAAATTGTCGAATCCTTGCAGGAGACCGCGCACCTGTGCGTACTGCGCGGGCACGACGTGATGACCCTGCACAGCGAGCTGCCGCGGCACGGGTACCGGGGATCGAGTTGGGTGGGCAACGCCGCTCCCGCGCATGCGATGTCTGCCGGCCGGGTCCTGCTGGCCGAGTGGGACGAGGCCTCGATCGCCGCCGCCTACCCGCGTTCGGCCCTGCCCGGGGTTCGGCCAACCGCCAAGATCCGGACCCGGCCACAGTTGATCGCCCACCTGGCGGACGTTCGCCGGCTCGGCTATTGCGCCGTGGACGGGGAATTCGAAGCCGGACTGGTCGGGGCGTCGGCAGCCATCCGCGACTTTCGGGGTGTCGCAGTCGCTTCGATCAATGTTGCTGCCCCGAAGGCAAGACTGGGCAGCAAGCTCAAGGCACTCGGCGAGCGGTTGGCCACGGACGCCCGGACCGTCTCCACCCGACTGGGCGGATCTGTCATCCAGACCTGATCGCGCCCGGCACCGGTCGGTGCGCCGGGTGTTGCGCGGGAGGCCAAGATGGGAGATGTTCGCCGGCGATGGAAGGAATCGGATGCCACGTCTGTCCGCCGAAGCGGCCCCACTCTCACCGGCGACGCGGGACCTGATCGGGCAGCTGAGCCGCCTGATCCCACCGGAGAGGATAATCACCGATCCAACCCGGCTACGGACCTACGAGTGCGACGGGATCACCGGCTACCGGGTGGTTCCCGCGGTCGTCGTCCTCCCGGAAACCACCGCGGAAGTCGTCGCGGTCGTCGCCGCCTGCGCCAGAACGCGGGTGCCGTTCGTGGCCAGGGGCGCCGGCACCGGACTGTCCGGCGGTGCCCTTCCGGTTGCCGACGGCCTGGTGATCAGCCTCGCCCGGATGCGCAGGATCCTGGACATCGATCTGGTCAACCAGCGGATGACCGTCGAGCCCGGGGTGACCAATGCCGACATCACCCGCGCAGTGGCGGCCGACGATCTGTACTACGCCCCCGACCCGTCCAGTCAGACCGTATGCACGATCGGTGGCAACATCGCCGAGAACTCCGGCGGCGCGCACTGCCTGAAATACGGGTTCACCACCAACCACGTGCACGCCATGACGTTGGTGCTGCCCGATGCCTCTGTGGTCACCGTGGGCGGCGAGGGGATAGAAGGTGTCGGACCGGACCTGCGGGGCGCGGTGATCGGCTCCGAGGGAACACTCGCTATCGCCACGTCCATCACCGTGAAGTTGCTGCGCAGACCGGAAGCCGTCCGCACGTTGGTCGCCGATTTCCCCAGCGCGGAGGCGGCGGGCGAGGCGGTCAGCGGGATCATCGCGGCCGGCATCATCCCGGCCGCGGTGGAAATGCTCGACGCGCTCGCCATCAGGGCCTGCGAAGCGGCGGTGCACGCCGGTTATTCGCTGGACACAGCGGCCGCGCTGGTGGTCGAACTCGACGGGCCGGACACCGCGTGCGAGCAGGAGTTTGTGCTGGTCCAGCAGATCTGTGCGATCGCGGGGACGACCAACATCCGGGTCGCCGCGGATCCGGCGGAACGCGCGCTGATCTGGCAGGGCCGCAAGGCCGCCTTCGCCGCGATGGGCCGGATCAGCCGCGATTACTACGTGCAGGACGGCGTCATCCCGCGGACCCGGCTGGCCGAAGTGCTCACCAGAATGGAGACCATGGCCGTCGACGCCGGTCTTCGGGTGGCCAACGTCTTTCATGCCGGCGACGGCAACCTGCATCCGCTGGTGCTCTACGACGCGACCGTCCCGGGCGAGTCCGAGCGCGGCGAGAAGCTGTCGACCGCGATCGCCGAATTATGTGTCCAGATGGGCGGGTCGATCACTGGCGAGCACGGTGTCGGTTCCGACAAGGCCTGTTCCATGCCCACGATGTTCTCCGAGGACGACCTCGCGGTGATGAAACGGCTTCGCGCCGCCTTCGACCCGGCGGGCATCTGCAATCCGGGGAAGATCTTCCCGACGCCTCGACTGTGCGGCGAGCGGCCCGGCCCCTATCGCGTGCACCCGTTGGAAGCCGCCGGCCTGATCGAGCGACTGTGACGTCCGCTGTGCCGGCCGGGAGTGCCGAGACTCCGGCGGTCCGGAGCGGCGAGCGCACAGGTCCGGTCGAACGGCCACGCACGGTGGCCGAGGCCGCTCAGCTTCTGCGCGATACCGCCGGCACCGTGCTCGTCAGGGGAGGCGGGACCAAGCTCGGCTGGGCGGGTCGGGTCACCGATCCCGACCTGATACTGGACACCACCGAACTGCAGGGTCTGCTGACCTACAACCCCGCGGACATGACCGCGTCGGTGCGGGCCGGCACCACCCTGCGCGCGCTGCAAGAGCAACTCGCGGCGAATCATCAGTGGCTGGCCCTGGACCCGCCGACCGCCCGGACCGGGGCCACCGTCGGTGGTCTGCTCGCGGCCGGTGACTGCGGGCCCTCGCGGCTCCGGTACGGCGGTATCAGAGACCTGGTCATCGGGGTGACCCTCGTGCTCGCCGACGGCACGGTCGCCCGCGCGGGCGGTCACGTGATCAAGAATGTCGCCGGATACGACCTCGCGAAGCTGGTGCACGGGTCGCTGGGCTCATTGGCGCTGATCTCCGAGGTCGTCGTTCGGCTACACCCGCGACCGCAGTCGTCCGCCACCACGTCCGCGACGACCGATGCCGCGCAGGCCACCGCCGCTGCGCTGGCGATCATGGCGAGTCCGCTGGAGCCGGCGGCCATCGAGTGGGTTTCCGGCCACGGAGCGGGCCGATTGCACGTCCGGATCGATGGAACGCCACTGTCCGTCGAGGCGGCCAGCCGACGGGCGGTTGCGCTGCTGGGTGGGTTGGGTATCGCCGGAGACGTCCTCGCGCCGCCGGAAGCCGACACCGTCTGGCAGGAGCATGCGGCCGCGGTCCTGGGCAACGACACCGAGACGGTCGCGCGGGTCGCCGGCCGACCCAGCGACTTCGGCGAGCTCGCCGACTACGCACTCCAGGTGGCTCGGCGGGCCGGTGTTGAGGTCCACCTGGTCTCCAGTACCGCGCTGGGCCTGCATACCGTCCGATTCCGCGGCGGCTCGCCGGACGGGCACGCGCAGGCGTTCACCGAACTGCGCGATCATGCCCATTCCCACCAGGCCGGCATGCTGCTGCGCCAGCGCCCGGGTGAGGTGGACGCCCTGGTAGACGCCCTCGGTCCACCGCCGTCGACAGTCGGCTTGCTGCGGAAGATCAAGGCACAGTTCGACCCGGCCGGCCGGCTGGCGCCCGGTCGTTTCCACCCCTGGTACTGAGCATTCGGACAGCGCGATCGTCCGCCATCCTGCCATCGACAACCGGAGCCGACAGATGACCGATTACGCAGATCAACAACCAGACGTGCTCGGCATGCTCGGCGGCGAACGCCTCGGCGGTGTCGCTGGACCGGCGCTTGATTCGGCGGTGCCGTCGGC
Organism: Mycobacteriales bacterium; assembly: GCA_038245175.1. Taxonomy (GTDB): domain Bacteria; phylum Actinomycetota; class Actinomycetes; order Mycobacteriales; family Nakamurellaceae; genus Nakamurella. Next base: position 22,887 of record JBBRSR010000007.1, read on the forward strand.
GTTCGACGCGCAGCACCCGCCGAGCCCGCAGCTCATCGACGACTGCGTGCACTGCGGCTTCTGCCTGCCGACCTGCCCGACCTACATCCTGGAGGGCAACGAGTCCAACTCGCCCCGAGGTCGGATTTACCTGATGAAGCTGGGGAACGCCGGCGAGGCGCCGATGGACGAGGAATTCGTCGCCGACTTCGATGCCTGCCTCGGCTGTATGGCCTGCGTGACGGCGTGCCCCTCCGGGGTGCGGTACGACCAACTCCTGGAAGCGGTACGGCCGCAGATCGAGCGGAACTGGGCGCGTTCCCGCGCCGATCGCGTCTTCCGAGTCATCATCTTCAGCTTGTTCCCGTACCCGGCCCGGCTCCGTCCCGCCGCGCTGTTCGGCAACCTGTATCAGCTACTCGGCGTGCGCCGGGTGCTCACCGCGACCGGTGTGCTGGCCAGGCTGCCCGCCCGGCTGCGAGCGATGGAAGCGTTGTTGCCGACGATTTCGCTGCGCGCCGTGATCGCCACCCAGCCGCCTTTCACCCCGGCAATCGGGACGACTCGCCGCCGCGTCGGCCTGCTGTCCGGTTGCGTGCAGCGGGTGTTCTTCGGCGACGTGAACGCCGCGACAACCCGGGTGCTGGCCGCCGAGGGCTGTGACGTGATCGCGCCGAAGAATCAACAGTGCTGCGGCGCACTGTCCGGGCACGCCGGCCGGGAGGTCGAGGCGATGGAGCGGGCTCGGCGGCTGATCGACGTGTTCGAGGCCGCCGACGTCGACAACGTCGTGGTCAACGTCGCGGGCTGTGGATCGGCCATGAAGGAATATCCCAACCTGCTCCGGGACGACCCCGACTACGCCGACCGGGCGATCGCCTTCGCCGTCAAGGTTCGCGACGTATCCGTGCTGCTCCACGAGCTGGAACCAATCGCCGCGAGGCAGCCGATCAATGCCCGGGTGGCCTATCACGACGCCTGCCATCTGCGACATGCGCAGGGCATCACCGCCGAGCCGCGTGCCGTATTGCGGGCCATTCCCGGTCTGGATGTTCAGGACATCCCGGAAGCCGACATCTGCTGCGGATCCGCTGGAATCTACAACCTTGTGCAGCCGATAGCGGCCGAGGCGCTCGGCCGGCGCAAGGTGGAGCAGATCGTCACCACCCGACCGGACGCCGTCGTCACCGCCAATGCCGGCTGCCTCCTGCAGATCCGCCGCTATCTGGACGCGGGCGTGCCGCTGCTGCACCCGATCCAGCTCGTCGACGCGTCCATCCGCGGCGTGCACCCGCCAGGCTCAGATCCCCGCCGAACCGGCCGCACCTGGGCCCGATAGTCCCGGACGGAGCCACGGCGAGTCGACACGACCGATGTCCTGCGCGACGGCGTCGTCATATCCCGCCTGGATACGCCCTTCGATGGACGAGCGCGAGAAGTCCGCCGCATTGGACAGCCTGGCTGACAGGCTGGAGGTGACCACGTTGAAATGGTTGATCTTCCGATGGGCGCGCATCTGGATGTACGTCGGGTCGCTGCGGATGTCGTCGGGGGTGGGCAGTGCCTCGTCAATCCTCGCCAGCAGGTCGACGACCCGGTCGATCTTGTCGAAGTACTGCTGGTCGAGCTTGAACCGGCCGGCGTAGTGGAGTTGAATCGTTCGCTGCAGCACGTCGGGGATGGTGCGCGGGATCTGCGCTTTCATCGGGAACAACTCGACCACGATCAGCTCGCGGACCGCGGCGCGATCCCCGTTCGCCGCCTCTTCAAGGGCGTTGATGGCCGGACTCAGCGGGGTGTTGGAGAACAGTCCACCGTCCCAGTACGACTCACCGTCGATGTGGACCATCGGGAACATCGGGGGAAGGCTGCCGCTGGCGACCACGTGTTCCAACGTCAGGCCGCCGGGCCGGCGGCGGTCGAAGAACTCCAGCTCGCCGGTACCCACGTTCGTCGCGCCCACCACGACCCGGGTCGCCTCATCGTTGAGCTTGCGGACATCCACCAGATCAGCGAGCGTCCGTCGCAACGGAGCCGTGTCGTAGTAGCTCGTCGACGCCCAGGGCGCCGTGAACAATTCCGGCTGTAGCCGGTAAATACCGGGGTTGCCGATGACGCCGAGGGCGGCCAGCGATTGATCGATCGGGCTGGGAATCCACCTGGGCACACCCGCTGGCACGGTGAACCTGTCCCGCCAGAGTTCGCTCAGTGCGGAGATCGGCTCGGACTTCGCGCCGCCGAGTACCGCGGCCGCAACCGCCCCGATCGAGATCCCGGTGACTGCAACGGGTTTGAAGCCGGGGCGCCGTTCGTAGAGAGCCTGCAGAACGCCGAATTCGTAGGCCCCCAGAGCGCCGCCGCCCTGCAACACGACGGCCGTGTGGACAGTGCGATTCTCAACCGCCATCGCGAAACCTTCCGATTCACAGTGCATTTCATCGTCAACCGGAGCCTATTCCCGGCGCTGGTCATGGCTCGACTCGCTATGCCTTTACTTGAAAATATGTTTGCGGGACACATGAGTGGCGCCGGTCACCACGCGTAGCGTCCTGGACGACCCCGCCCGTGGGTCGCGCCGACAGCACCGGGTGTGCGCCGCGCGGACCGCCTCAACGAGGAGGACACCCTAATGAGTCGACCCCGATCGATCGGCCGATTCTTCGCCGCAGCGACCGCCGCGCTGTTGCTGACCACCGCCTGCGGCAGCCCGGGGCAGTCGAGTGCCAGCAACTCGGCGACCGCGACAGGTGCCGGCTCGGCAGCCGGCCCCGCCTCCGGCTCGACATCCACCTCCGCAGCGGCATCCGGCGACCCGATCAAGGTGGGCATCGTGACGTCATTGTCCGGGCCGCTACAGTCCTATGGCCAGATGTATCTGGACGCGTTCACCGTCGGCCTCGACTACGCCACCGGCGGCACCGGCGCGGTGAACGGCCGCAAGATCGAGGTCACCACCGCCGACGACGGCGGCGACCCGGCGAAGGCCACCAGCGCGGCCACCGATCTGATCGGCAACGGCACCAAGATCATCGCCGGGTCCGCATCCTCCGGCGTCGCACTGCAGGTCGCCCCGCTGGCGGCGGAGAACAAGGTGCTGTTCGTCTCCGGACCCGCCGCCACCGATGGGCTCACCGGAATCAACAAGTACACCTTCCGATCCGGTCGACAGTCATACCAGGACGTCAAGACCGCCGCGTCGTTCCTACCGGATCTGCAGGGTAAGAAGGTCACCGTCTTCGCCCAGGACAACGCCTTCGGCCAGGCGAACGTCGCCGCCGTGACCGCGGTGTTCGGCGCCGGGGGAGCCACCGTGAGTCCCCTGCTGGTGCCGGCCACCGCGACCGACCTGGTGCCGTTCGCACTGCAGGCCGCGGACGCCAAGGCCGATCTGCTGTTCGTCGCCTGGGCCGGCACCAACGCCACGCAAATGTGGGACTCGTTGAACCAGCAGGGCGCCTTCGAGGGCTCTACCGTGGTCACCGGCCTCGACATCACGCCCACGCACGCGGTCTTCGCTCCCGTCGCCGGCAAACTGTCGCTGCTGGCCCACTATTTCGACGGCGCCACCGACAACACCCAAGAGAAGGCGCTGGTTGCCGGGCTCGCGAAGAAGGGCGCCACCCAGGACCTGTTTTCGCCCGACGGCTTCAACGCGGCCCTGATGGTCGCGCACGCCGCCCAGACTGCGCCGGACGACGTGGACGGAATGATCACCGCGCTGCAGGGCTGGCAGTTCGACGGGCCGAAGGGCGCTATGACGATCCGCAGCGAGGACCACGCGATGCTGCAGCCGATGTTCCAGACCAAGCTGGTGGACTCGGGCGGCACCCTGACCCCACAGCTGGTCAAGACCTTGACCCCACAGGACACGGCGCCGCCGGTCAAACCGTTCCAGTGAGTCAGGCCCCGGCCAGTCGGGCTCCGGCCAATCGGACCGATACCCGCACCGCGGCAATCGAAGTCCAGGACCTGGGCTGGACGGTCGGCGGCTCGGTGATCCTCGCCGACATCACCCTGCAGGTGGCCACCGGCGAGCTGCTCGCCGTGATCGGACCCAACGGCGCCGGCAAATCGACGCTGGTGAACCTGATCTCAGGAGTGACCAAGCCCAGCTCCGGCCGGATCCTGCTCGGCGGACGGGATGTCACGCGGCTGCCGGTGCGTTTGCGGGCCCGTGCAGGCATCGGCCGCACCTTTCAGACGTCCTCCTTGTTCGGTGGGCTGACCAGCTTGCAGAACGTCTGTTTCGCCGTGCAGTCGGCTACCTCGTCGCCGCTGAATCCGTTACGGCGAGCGGTGTCGGCGGCCACCGTGAACGAGGGTCGGGCCCTGCTGGACAGAGTGGGCATGGCCCATCGCGCGTCCTGGTCGACAGCGGCGCTGTCCCACGGGGACAAGCGCAAGCTCGAACTCGCGGTGGCGATGGCCCGGCGTCCGGATGTCCTGCTGCTCGACGAGCCGATGGCCGGTGTGTCCATGGAGGACGTCCCCGGACTGGTGGAACTGATCGCCGAGCTGAATCGTCAGGGCGTCACGGTCTGCATGGTCGAGCACCACATGCACGTCGTCCTCGGGCTGGCCGACCGGATCGCCGTCCTGCACCACGGCCGGCTGCTGGCTGTCGGATCGCCGGCCGAGGTGATGGCCGACGAGACGGTGAGACGGGCCTACCTGGGGGACGCGCTGTGACGGACATCCTGCGGCTGACCGGTGTGCAGGTACGGATCGCCGGGTCACACATCTTGCAGGGCATCGACTTCGCGGTACCCGAGGGCGGGGTGACTGCCGTGCTCGGCCGGAACGGGGTCGGCAAGACCACCACCCTCAGAGCCATTCTCGCGCTGGTGCCGTCCACCGGAATGATCGAGTTCGATGGCGCGCGGATCGACGGCATGCCCACTCATCGGATCGTCAGGTCCGGGGTCGGCTACGTACCGGAGGATCGGGAGATCTTCGCGTCCCTGACAGTGGAGGAGAACCTGAAGCTGGCCGAGGTTCCCGGCGTCCGGCCCGACTACGATGCCGTCCACGAACTCTTCCCCGAACTTCATCAACGGCGCAAGCAACGCGCCGGAACGCTGTCCGGTGGCCAGCAGCAGATGGTCGCCCTTGCCCGGGTGCTGCTCGGCCCGGCCCGACTGCTACTGGTGGATGAACCGACGAAGGGCCTGGCGCCGAAGCTGGTCACCGAGGTGGGTGACGTTCTGGCTCGGGTCGCGGAGCGGACCACCGTGCTGCTGGTGGAGCAGAGCCTGCCGTTGGTACGGCGGATTGCCGACATGGCCATCGTCATCGACAACGGACGGGTGGTGCACACCTCCGACGCCCGATCCCTGCTCGCCGACGAATCGCTGGTCAATTCCCTCCTCGGGGTGGCCGGCACGGACATCGCCCCGAAGGCGCACCGGGCGCCGGTCATCGGGGCCGACTGATGAGCTCGCTGATTCTGATCCTGATCACCGGTGTCGGGCTCGGTGCCCTCTACTTCCTGATCGCCTCGGGGCTCTCACTGATCTACGGCCTGATGCACGTGCTGAACTTCGCCCACGGCGCCTTCCTGACCGCCGGCGCCTACGCGGCATGGGTTGTCACACCTCAGCTTTCGGGCCTGGGCGGCTGGGCGTTCCCGGTAGCGGTGCTGGTCGGCATGGTGACGGGTGCGCTGATCGGCGCACTGGTCGAGCTGCTCCTGATCCGCCCGTTGTACCGCAGGCACATCGAGCAGGTGCTGGTCACCGTCGGTCTGGGACTGATGGCGGTGGCGTTGTTCACCGGGATCTGGGGCCCCGACCCGCACCCGTTCCCGCGCCCGGCATGGACGACCCGGACGACGACCATCGGTGGGGCGGCCATTCCCAACGACCGATTCCTGCTGATCGGCGCGGCCGGCCTGCTGCTGATCGGGCTGGTGTTGCTGCTGCGCCACACCCGGATCGGGTTGATCATCCGAGCGGGCGTCGAGAACCGCACGATGGTGCAGGCTCTCGGTATCGATGTGCGCCGCACCTTCACCCTGGTATTTGCCATCGGCGGGGCGGCGGCGGCGTTGGGTGGGGTGCTCGGGTCGGTGTACCTCGGGTCGGTGTCGCCGGGACAGGGCACCGCGCTGCTGATCTACGCCTTCATCGTGGTGGTGATCGGTGGGTTCGGATCGATCGGCGGCACCGCCATCGCCGCGCTGGTGGTGGCGCTGGTGCAACAGCTGGCCAACTACTACCTGTACTCCGGGATCGGCGACGTGTCGGTGGTGCTGTTGCTGGCGGCCGTGCTGCTCATCAAGCCGGCCGGATTGACCGGAAGGACGGCATGACGAACCTCGGACAGACGCTGACAGACCGGGCCGTCGCCGCGACCGGCTCCCAGCGCCGCGGTACCGGGCCCGGTCGGATCCGCGCCGTGCTGATCCCGCTCGCCGTCCTCGTGCTGCTGATCTTCCTTCCCTGGCTGGGTTTCTCGATACCGGGGGTCCTGCCCGGACCGGTCAATTCCCCGGGCTCCCTGCAACTGCTGGCGTTGTGCCTGGTGACGGCCGGCATCGCGCTCAGCTACGACGTGCTGTTCGGGCGGACCGGACTGCTGTCCTTCGGCCATGCCCTGTTCGTCGGTGCCGGTGCCTATTCGGCCGCCATCGCCCTCGGCAGATGGGGGGCCGGGATAGGCGTGGCGGTACTGCTGGTGCTGGCGGTGGGCATCACGCTGCCGCTGATCGTCGGCGCGATCTCCCTGCGGGTCAAGGGCATTGCGTTCGCCATGGTGACGTTGGCCTTCGCCCAGGCCGTCGCGATCACCGTACTGCGCAACCCCGGGGGGTTGACCGGCGGCGAGGAGGGTCTGTCCCTCAACCGTTCTCGGCTGCCGGCCCTGCTCTCCGGGGTGGTGAACGCACCCTATCGGTATTGGCTGGCACTGGCTTTCTGTGTGTTCTGCGTATTGCTGGTGTCCTGGCTGACCGCGGCACGGACCGGTCACGCGTGGGCCGCGGTCCGGGAAAATGAGGCCAGGGTCGAGGTTCTCGGGCTGTCCGCCTATCGCGCCAAGCTGCTGGCGGTGGTGGTCGGCGGCTTCCTCGGCACCCTGGGCGGGTTCATCCAGCTGATCATCATCGGCGGGGCGAACCCGCACCTGTTGTCGACCGAGCTCACCTTGTCGCTGCTGGTGATGGTGGTGCTCGGTGGTTCCGGCAGCCGGTGGGGTCCGATCATCGGCGGCGCCCTGTACGTGCTGTTGGACAACCGGCTGCAGGAACTGTCCACCTCCAGCACCATCGCCGAACTTCCTGCCGCCTTGCGGATTCCGCTGAGCCAACCGGTTTTCGTGCTGGGACTGCTGTTCATCCTGGTGGTGTATTTCGCGCCGGGCGGCATCGCCGCCATCAGCGGTCGGGTCCGCGCCCGGTGGAACAGCCGGGTGACGGATAAGGCGGCGGCCCCCTAGGCATGGCCGGCGGACGCACCCGGGGCTCCCCCGGACGCCGCTGCGCCTCGAGGATGGTGAACGCTGAACGCATGAACTCGGCCCTCCTTCCCACCGATTCCGGTGACGCCGCACTGGCCTGGCTCGCCCTGATCGTTCTCGGCGCCGCCCTGGTGGCACTGGTGCTCGGGGTGATCTTCGGGGTGGCGTTTCGCCGATTCGGTCGCCGATGGCCGGTCGCCGTTGAGGTCTCACGCCGCGGACGCCTGCCGCTGCGCCTACTCCTGGTATTCATCGCCGTCCATCAGGTCTTCGCAGCTACGACAGCGCTGGGCGGCTGGCAGGACAATCTCCTGACCACCCTGAAACTCGCCATCATCGCCACCTGTGGCTGGCTGATCGCGGTATTCGTCTACGCCCTGGAAAACCTGACGTTGACCAGATTTCGGATCGACGTCACCGACAACCGCCGGGCGTGGCGGGTTCGCACCCAGGTGACGTTGCTCCGCCGGCTTTCCGTGGCGGTGATCATCAGCGTGGTCCTCGCCTCGATGTTGCTGACCCTGCCGGGTGCCAAGCAGGCCGGCGCAACCATTCTCGCTTCCGCCGGCTTCATCGGCATTGTGGCTGGTCTGGCCGCCCAGTCGTCGCTGGCCAACCTGTTCGCCGGCCTCCAGCTCGCGTTCACGGACGCCCTCCGGATGGACGATGCCGTTGTCGTCGAATCCGAATGGGGGCGAATCGAGGAGATCACCCTCACCTACGTGGTCGTGCACATCTGGGACGACCGGAGGTTGGTCCTGCCCACCACCTACTTCACCACCACCCCCTTCCAGAACTGGACCCGGAAGGAATCCGCGGTACTCGGAACGGTCGAGTTGGACGTGGACTGGCAGGTCCCGCTGGCCGATCTGCGCGACGAACTCGCCCGGGCGCTGGATGCCTCCATCATCTGGGACAAGCGGGTGGGAAGCCTGCAGGTCACCGACGCCGTCGGCAGCGCGGTGCGGCTGCGGGTGCTGGTCTCGGCGGTCGACGGGCCGACGGTATGGGACCTGCGCTGCGAGATCCGCGAGGCACTGGTCGGCTACCTGCAACGCGAACATCCCGAGGCGCTCCCCACCATCCGGATCCAGGGCCCGCTGATGGGCAGACACGTCGCCTCGGCTCAGACTCCGGCGCATCCCGACGACCGCGAGCAGACATCCCGTCCGACCGGTGGATCGACGGCCGGAGGCCCGCGGGAATCCGAATCGACCCGAACGCAAGGAGTCTTCACCGGCAGCAGTGAGGCGATCAGGCGGGCTCGAGGGCTGGTCGGACCAGGCCGGTCGGAGCCCACCGGCGGTCCGGAGCAGGCCGAAGGTCGGCGATGACGGACCGGTGCGGCGACAACCCTGAGTCAGTGACGTCGTTACCAGCCGGCGCCCGGTCAGCGCCCGGTCAGTCCGCGTAACTGCAGGGCCAGCTGGATCTGCAGTGCTCGGTCGGGCTCGGACCAGCCGGCACCGAGCAAGGTGCCGATCCGGGAAAGCCGCTGGCCCACCGTGTTCGGATGCAGGTGGAGTACCGTGGCCGAGCGGCCCAGATGCCCGCCCTGGCCGAACCAGGCCTCGAGCGTTGCGGCCAGGTCGGATCCGCGGGCGGCGTCGTACTCCAGGACCGGGCCGATCGTGTCGGTGATGAACCGTCGCCTGGTGTCGCCGGCGGAGAGCAACACACCGATGAAACCGAGTTCGGCCGCGGTGGCCCCTTCGCCCTGGCGGCCCAGCGCGATCATCGCCGCCAGGCAATCCCTGGCCTTGACGTGCGCGGCGGCGATCGGCCCGGCCGGCTCCGCCGGGCCATTCGGGACGGCCACTTCCCCGGCGGCCGTCACCGGGCCACCCAGCACGCGGCCGAGTCCGCCCGCCGCCTCCCGAGCCGCCGCTCCGGGGTCGCTACCCGGGATCAGCAACACGACATACCCGTCCACTCGGGCCGACAGCCCGCGCCGGTTGCCGGCGTAGAACGCCGCAGCCTGTTCGGAGTCCACCCGATGCCGCGGCAGCGCACAGACCACCACCACCAGATCCCCGCTCAGGGTGGTTTCCAGATCCGCTGCCCGGGCGGCGATCTCGTCAGGATCGGTGACCGAACCGGTGAGCAGGTCCTCCAGCAGATCGCGACGACCTCGGTTGGCCACCTCGGCAAGGTGCCGGTTGAACAGCAGCAGCAGCGCCGTCACCACGGCGCCGCGTTGCAGCACGCGCAGATCCGCCGGGCGCGGCGCCCCGTCGCGGGTCAACACCAGCCGCCCCAACACCTCGGAACCGGCGACCACCGGCACCGACGATTCGCCCGGCCCGGCGGGCCCGCCCGACCGGCCGGATCGTGCGGGGACCTGCAGATCCACCTCGCCGCCCAGCAGCGCCGCCAGCTCCGCGGCGACCTCCGTCACGCCGCCCCCGCGGAGCACCAACTCGGCGAGTCGATCGTGCGCCAGAATGGCCAGCTCGGTGTCGTGTTCCTGCTCGCGCAGCGCGGCATTGGCCTGCTCGAGGCCGATCAGCGCGGTTCGGGTCTCGGCCAGCAGCCGCGCGTTGTCCAGCGCCACCGCTGCGTGTGCGGCCAGCGAGGACAGCAGGGCGACCTCTTCTCTGGAAAAGTCGTGTCGCCGCCGATCGGCGGCGAACAGCACGCCGATCACCTGGGACCCGCGTTTCAGCGGCACACCCATGATGGAGACCAGGCCCTCCGCCAGCACGGCCGAGTCGATGGCCACCGTCCGCCGGAACCGCTCGTCGTGGAAGTAGTCCACGGACGCGATCGGCATCCCCTGCTGCGCGACGAGCCCACCGAGACCGGCGCCGAGCGGCAGTCGAACCGCCTGGAACTCGGCCGACACCGACCCGTCGGTCACCCGCATGTAGGTATCGCCACGCGCCTCGTCGTTCAGGCACAGGTACGCGGTGTCCCGGCCCAGGAGCGCGCGGGCGCGCCGCACGATGGCGGCCAACACGTCGTCGACGCTGGTCAGGGCCGCAAGGTCGGAGGCCGTTTGGAACAGGGCGGCGAGTTCCGCCTCCCGACGGCGATGCGCTTCCAACTTTTCGCGGACGCCCAGTGCGACGTGTTTGGCCCGCTCCAGCGCTTCGATATCGGTGGCTGCCAGCCCGGCGGCGCGAGCGTCGACGACGGGTCGTTCGAACTCGACAGCCGAGGCGTCCCGCGCCAGCAGATCAAGTAGGTGGGCGACCCCATCCGTCAACCCCATGGGCACCATGCTGCCATTGCCGAGCATCGCTGCACGGCCGGCCGGCCGCCCCGAAGAGCTCAGCGGGCGCTCCAGCCGCCGTCGAGCACCAGATCCGAGCCGGTGATGGAGGAGCTGCCCGCGGAGCACAGATACACAGCGGCGAGCGCGACCTCGTCGGGTTCGATCAACCTCTTGACCGGTGCGGACGCGAGCATCACCTTGCTGAGAACTTCGGCCTCCGACAATCCGTGGGCCGCCGCCTGGTCGACGATCTGGGCCTCGATCAGCGGGGTCCGCACGTAGCCGGGATTGATGCAATTGCTGGTGACGCCACGCTCGGCGCCCTCCAGCGCGATAACCTTGGACAGCCCCTCCAACCCATGTTTGGCCGACACATAGGCGACCTTGTACGGGCTGGCCCGCCGACCATGCGCGGAGGAGATGTGCACGGCCCTGCCCCAGCCCCGCTCGTACATCCCGGGAAGCACCGCCCTGGTCAGCACAAACGGGGCGGTCAGCATGATCCGCAGGATCGCCTCGAAGGTGGGGATGGGAAAGTCCTCGAGGCGTTCGACGTGCTGGATGCCGGCGTTGTTCACCAGGATGTCGACGCTGCCGGCGACCGGTTCAAGAGCCCGGGGCAGGTTGTCGATGTCGGACAGGTCGATCACCAGTGGCTTGGCGCCGATCTCATCGCACACCGCCTGAAGTGCCTGGGCATCACGATCCACCGCGATCACGGCCGCACCCTCGGCGGCGAACCGGCGGGCGATCGCCCGGCCGATCCCACTCGCGGCGCCGGTAACCAGGGCGGTGCGACCGAGCATCGACCGACTGTGCAGCTCAGGGGACGCCGTTGTCATAGGGGGAGTCTAGGTCCGCCGCCGCCGATCGACTATGGGAACTCAGCACATGGCCATCAGGAAACAGTGTGTGACCACTACATCACGCACTCGGCCAAGAACTTCCAGCCTTGACGTGATCAGCCACACCGGTGGCCTGGATCACCATCCGCTGACCATCCATCTGGATGGTAATAGCCTGGAGTGGATGCAGGAGACGGACTTCCGCCGCCCGCCCACGCCACCCATCACTGGGAGGAATCATGACCCGAAAACGAAACTCAATGATCAACTCTTCAGTACAACTCGTCCGCGCAGGCCACCCGATCAAGGCGGCTGCACAGCTACGGCGCGACCTGGCCGGCCGCCTCGCGCTCCGCCGCGAGCGACGGAAACTCTCGCGCGCCGCCCTACTGCCGGATCCGCCCGTCGACACCGTTCCGCCGATCTCAGCAATCGATCTCGATCACGACATCGATACCGACGAGGATCGCACGGTCACGGGGAGGTTGTTGAGTGGTCCCCGGCGATTGCTCGGCACGTTGTCACCCTTGCTCCTGGCGGGCTCGAACCCGGCGAGGGAGGCCGCGGCGGCTGCCCCTGGGGGACAGATCCGCCACCTCGACCACACGCAGGAGGCCGGGTCCCGCAAGTACGACTTGTACATTCCGACCGGCTACGACGACCGACCGGTACCGCTGGTCGTGATGCTGCACGGTGGCGGTCAGAACGCGACCGACTTCGCCGCCGGCACCAAGATGAACGAGCTGGCCGAGCAACACACATTCCTGGTCGCCTACCCGGAGCAGAGCAGCGCGGCCAACCCGCTGGGCTTCTGGAACTGGTTTCGCCCCGAAGACCAGAACGCCGACGACGGCGAACCGGCCATCATCGCCGGCATCACGGCCGAGGTCATCCGCGACCACGCGGTCGACCCGGCCAGGGTTTACATCGCCGGCCTTTCCGCCGGCGGCGCCATGGCGGCAGTGATGGCCGCCACCTACCCCGAGTTGTATGCCGGGGTGGGGGTGCACTCCGGAGTTGCCTACCGGGCCGCGCACGATGCGCCGTCCGCGTTGGCCGCCATGCGCTCTGGTGGATCATCCGTCGATGGCGGCACTGTGCCGTTGATCGTCTTTCATGGCGACAAGGACTCCACGGTCGCACCCATCAACGCGGCCAGACTCATTTTCTCCCGTTCCGCACCCGCTACCTCTGGCGTGGCGACAGTCACCCTGGAAGAGGCGGAGGGCGAACGCGCGCACACCCAGACTGTGTACACCGACGCCGAAGGCGCCATCGTCGCCGAGTCGTGGATCGTGCACGGCGGCGGCCACGCCTGGTTCGGTGGCGACCCGGTCGGCTCCTACACCGATGCCCAAGGCCCTGATGCCTCCGCCGAAATGATTCGATTCTTCCTCGAACACCGGCAAGCGGATGGTGGCGCGGCTGACACCCGGGGACGTTTCCGGTTCTTGGGCCGCGGCGCGGGTCACTGAGCCGGTCGCCAGCCGGTTCGTCGAACCGGCTGGCGGAGGTAACTCACCTCGAGTCCACCGGATGCTCCCGGGGTTTGATCGCCCGGGTGGCGAAGTAGCCGGGTAGGTAGCGGGCGGTCGGGCTCGACTGGTTCGGGCCTTCGGCGAATCCGGTGAGAACGAAGCCGGCGGTGAGTTGGCCGCCGATCTGGGTGGTCATCGAGTGGCTGAATTCCACCGCGCTGTTCGGCCCGAACGCCCGCTCGCGTTCCTCGGCCGTCATGTGTGTCAGGTCGGAGTTGGGCAAGGCGTGCCGCACGATGAATTCGCCACGCGAGTCCATGACCGCGGCGTCGAAGATGTACGTGTCGGGGTTGACGAATCCGACCAGCAGGGAGCCGCCGGGACGTAGCACCCGGAAGCATTCCCGCCACACGGGAGTCAGGTCCGGGCTGAACAGGTTCGATACGGATTCAGGATGAGGTCGAAGCTCTGGTCGGCGAAGGTGCTCAGATCCCGCATGTCGCCCTGCACCGTGCGCAGCGCAAGGCCGTCCCGTTCGGCGACCAGATCGTCCTGTTCGAGCTGGCGTGACGAGTTGTCGAACACGGTCACCAGGGCACCGGCGGCCGCCAGGATCGGACCCTGCTGACCGCCGCCGGAGGCCAGGCACAACACGTCGAGAACGGTCAGGTCGTCGGGGAACCTCGTCCGGTCGACCGGTTGATAGCCGATCAGCACCACCGACCAGTCGCCCAACCGAGCCCGCTCGGTCAGGTCGGCCGTCACGGGCCTGGTCCATTCGTTGCCCTCGCCAACCATGGCGTCCCAGGCGGATCGGCTGTGCAGGACGGCGTCAAAGTCAGCAGTCATGGGCCGGATCCTCTGATGCACGGCGTGTGCACGCCTCCGACGATCGTAAATGGGATGACAGACTTGCTTGTGCCCACCACCCGGGAGGAACCGTGAACTACGTCGTCGACCCACGCGTCGATGCCTACATCGATGCCTTGCCCGATTGGCAGCGGGCCATCTGCGGCGAGGTTCGCGAGCTCATCCACGCGGCCGACCGGGAGGTCACCGAAACGATCAAGCGGACGAACCGTCCGTACTTCGTCCTGCAGGGCAACGTCTGCGCTCTGCTCGCTGCCAAGGATCACGTCAACGTGTTCCTCTACGACGGCGCCTTGGTCGCCGACCCGGAGAAGATCATCACCGCCGGGCACGACAACTCCACTGCCCGTACCGTCGCTGTCCGGCAGGGCGAAACCATCAACGCGCCAGCGCTCACCGCCATCTTCAGGCAGATCATCGCCAACAATCGCGCCGGCGGCTGGCGTCGGTTGACGGCCATCCCCTAACTTTGGTGCTCATGAGCAGTAGCGATTGGCGGTTGATCAACCGGGCGAACTGGGAGTCGCGGGTCCCGGTCCACACCGGGCCGGGCGGCTACGAGTTGGACGCCTTCACCGATCCGGACTACCTGACCTCGGTAGTGCGATATGACGAACCGCGGCTCGGTCGGCTGGACGGCCTGGACGTCGTACACCTGCAGTGCCACATCGGCACCGACACCGTCTCGTTGGCCAGGCTCGGCGCGCGGTCGGTGGTCGGGCTGGACTTTTCACCTGCCGCGCTGGACGCCGCCCGGGGTCTGGCGGCCCGCGTGGGCGCAGCGGTGGAGTTCGTCGAGGCCGACGTCTACGACGCGGTGACGACACTGGGCCCGGCACGATTCGACGTCGTTTACACCGGGATCGGTGCCCTGTGCTGGCTGCCGCGGATCAGCCAGTGGGCCGAGGTGGTGGCAGGGCTGCTCCGACCAGGTGGGAGGCTGTTCATCCGCGAAGGGCATCCGGTGCTGTGGTCGCTGAGCGACCCGCGAGAAGACGGACTGTTGGTCATCGAGTATCCGTATTTCGAGACCGAAGGAACCGTGTTCCGGGAGCAGAATACCTACGCCGGCGAGGGCCCGCTGGCCGCGCCGGACAGTGTCGGGTTCAATCACGGACTGGCCGAGATCTTCAACAGTCTGCTCGACACAGGCTTGCGGATCACCGGTTTCGACGAACATCGGGAGGTGCCGTGGAATCCCCTCGGCGCGGCAATGGTCGCCAGTACGCGGTATCCGGGCGAGTTCGTCCTGCGCGACGATGGTCATCGGGCGCCCTTGACCTATACCCTGCAGGCCGTCAAGCCTGCCGCTTGACGCAGCTCACAGCGCGCTGGAGGGGCTTGCCTGAGTTGCCCACCATGACCTCACGCCGTTGGCCGGCAGGACGTGCCGGATGCGATCTCGACGGCCGGGTGGCCCGCATCGAAGATGGCTTCTATCGGCTGGGCGAAGAGTCGGGCGATCCGGAAGGCCAGCGGCAGGCTGGGGTCGTATCGGCCGGTCTCCAGCGCGTTGACGGTCTGCCGGGAGACGTCCAACTCATCAGCCAGCATTGCCTGGGTCCAGCCCCGCGCCTCCCGAAGCGCCCGCAGACTGTTCTTCACCCTTGTTTCCCCATCGCGGCCGCGCCCGCCGCGGCGCCGATGATCCAGGCGAGCATGCCGACACCGTAGATGATCCAGCCGGCGAAACGCATGTCCAGGCCTGCGATCCCGAGGAAACCGACGGTGACCGACGCCATCATCGACGCGGCGAATCCGACGCCCAGCCCTTGCAGTAGCAGGCGTTGTTGCAATTCGTCCACCCGCCGCAGGTGGCGGACGACCGCCCACAGCGCCCAGCCGATCGGCAGCACCGGAAGCAGTGCCCAGCCGATCCGCCAGGTACTGGGTCCGTTCAGGTCGCCGAACCCGACGACCAAGGCCAGTACAACGACGTAAGCGACCATCGGCGGGACGAACTCTCGGTAGAACGCTCGACCCCGGGTGCGATCGCCCCGGCTGGACTGGGTGATGTCAAGTGGACTTGTCATACGGCAATCATTGACTCCATCGACGTCCATGTCAAGCACCCTTGTCAGGCGGTCCGGACTGGTACCCCCGAATGGCGGGCTGCTCCCAACGGGTTCACACTGAGTCTCAGACCAACCACCGCCGCCGCGCATCGGTCTGATTTGGTGCACGGGGACACGAGTCGAAGGATCGTTGATGCCCGATCTCGTGGATGCGAGCGCTCTGAACCACGCAGTCCAGTCGCTGGCGCACGCCGTGCAGGCGATCGCCGTGCAAGCCGGTGACGTTCCGGCGGTGCGCCGGTTGCTCAATGACGTCGAGCGGATCCGGCTGGACGCCGATGACGCCAAGCATTTGCATCCGGTCGCGGCGGTCAGGCCACTCGAGACCATTCCGGACACCCCGTACGACGAATCCATGTGGAAGGACGTCGACGACGAAGGTCTGGGGGGCTTCCACCGGCCGCACGCTCGCCGATGACCTGCGGCCATCGTCGGTCAGCTGAGCAGGAAGCGCCCTGATGGCGCGCACGAAGTCGCCCGCGGGTGTCGACGCCCCCGGGCGGGCGCTCGTCGGCATTCCCACCCTGCGTACCGATCGCTGGTGGCGCTCGCCGCTGATCACCATGCTCGGCCTGCTGGCCTTCGTCGTCTACGCGACCTGGGCCGCATTCGTCGGCAAGAACTACTTCTACGACCCTTACATCTCGCCGTTCTATTCCCCCTGCCTCGCGGTGTCCTGCACGGAGGTCGGCGCGCCGTCGCTCGGCATCTTCGGTACCTGGTGGCCGCTGTCGCCGGCGCTGATCATCCTGGTCTTCCCGCTGGGTTTCCGACTGACCTGCTATTACTACCGCAAGGCCTACTACCGGTCGTTCTGGCGGTCGCCGGCGGCCTGCGCGGTGCCGGAACCACACCAGATGTACACGGGGGAAACGCGTTTCCCGTTGATCCTGCAGAACATCCATCGCTACTTCTTCTTCGTCGGACTGATTTTCAACCTCATCCTGACCTGGGACGCGGTCATCGCATTTCGCGACCACGAGGGACAGTGGCTGCATGTCGGGTTGGGCACGCTGGTGCTGGTGGTCAACGCCACCCTGCTGTGGCTGTACTCGATGTCCTGCCATTCCTGCCGGCACCTGATCGGTGG
Source organism: Mycobacteriales bacterium (assembly GCA_038245175.1). Lineage (GTDB taxonomy): Bacteria > Actinomycetota > Actinomycetes > Mycobacteriales > Nakamurellaceae > Nakamurella. The sequence goes on from JBBRSR010000007.1 coordinate 39,896, forward strand.
CAAGCTGCGCCACTTCTCCAAACATCCTGCGCGGTACTGGATGTGGACCAGGGTCTCCAAGCTCAACGAGCGGCACATGCTATTCGCCTGGCTCTCGCTCGGTTGGGTGGCCTTCACCGATCTCTACATCCGGCTGGTCGCCGGCGGAACCATCACCGACCTGAGGATCTTCTGATGAGCATGATGGTGGGTGCGAGTGGCTGACCTGCAGCGGCACAGATACGACGTCGTGGTGATCGGCGCCGGCGGGGCCGGTTTGCGGGCGGCGATCTCTACGAGGGAAGCCGGGAAACGGGTTGCCATCATCTGCAAGTCGCTGTTCGGTAAGGCGCACACCGTGATGGCCGAGGGCGGAATTGCCGCTGCCATGGGCAATGTCAATTCGCACGACAGTTGGCAGGTCCACTTCCGGGACACCATGCGCGGCGGCAAGTTCCTGAACAACCCGCGGATGGCCGAGCTGCACGCCCAGGAAGCCCCCCAGCGGGTGTGGGAACTGGAGACCTACGGCGCGCTGTTCGACCGTACGCCGGACGGTCGGATCAGCCAGCGCAATTTCGGCGGCCACGAATACCCTCGACTGGCGCACGTCGGTGACCGCACGGGCCTGGAACTGATCCGCACCATGCAGCAGAAGATCGTTTCCCTGCAGCAGGAGGACGAGCGCGAGACCGGCGACCCAGAGGCCCGGCTCCGGGTCTTCGCCGAATGTACGGTGACCGAATTGTTGAAAACCGACGGTGCCATCTCAGGAGCGTTCACCTACTTCCGGGAGACCGGCCGGTTCGCCGTCTTCGAGGCCCCTGCGGTCATCATGGCCACCGGTGGCATCGGAAAGTCGTTCAAGGTCACCAGCAATTCGTGGGAGTACACCGGCGACGGCCATGCACTGGCACTACGCGCCGGAGCGAACCTGATCAACATGGAATTCGTCCAGTTCCACCCGACCGGCATGGTCTGGCCACCCAGTGTCAAGGGCATCCTGGTGACCGAATCGGTCCGTGGCGACGGTGGGGTGCTGCTGAATTCCGAGGGCCGCCGCTTCATGTTCGACTACATCCCCGACGTGTTCAAAGCGCAGTACGCGACCACCGAGAAGGAAGCCGACGGTTGGTACACCGACCCGGAGCACAACCATCGGCCGCCGGAACTGCTGCCGCGTGACGAGGTGGCTCGCGCCATCAACTCCGAGGTGAAGGCCGGCCGCGGCTCGCCGCACGGGGGAGTGTTCCTGGACATCGCGAACCGGCGTACCCCGGAGGAAATCCGCAAGAAGCTGCCCAGTATGTATCACCAGTTCTCCGAGCTGGCCGATGTCGACATCACCGCCGAGGCAATGGAAGTCGGCCCGACCTGCCACTACGTGATGGGCGGGATCGAGGTCGACCCGGACACCGCGGCCTCCGCGGTTCCCGGACTGTACGCAGCCGGCGAATGCTCGGGCGGCATGCACGGCTCCAACCGGCTCGGCGGCAATTCGCTGTCCGATCTGCTGGTCTTCGGCCGGCGGGCCGGGGTCGGTGCGGCCGGCTACGTCGACTCGCTGGGGACGGCCCGGCCGACGGTTGCGGCGGCCGACGTCGACGCGGCCGCGGCCGCAGCGGTGACCTCGTTTCGTGGGGAGGGCCCCGGCGAGAACCCGTATACCGTCCATTCCGACCTGCAACAGGTGATGAACGATCTGGTCGGCATCATCCGCCGCGAGGGCGAGATCGAGCAGGCCCTGCAGAAGTTGGACGGCTTGGACGAGCGCGCCCGGCACCTGTCGGTGGAGGGGCATCGGCAGTTCAACCCGGGTTGGCACCTGGCGCTGGACCTGGCGAACATGTTGTTGGTCAGCCGCTGCGTGGCCGGGGCGGCGCTGATCCGCACTGAGAGCCGCGGCGGTCACACCCGCGAGGATCATCCGAAGATGAACCCGGACTGGCGGCGTCGATTGCTGGTCTGCTCGCTGATCGACGGCTCGGTGCGGATCGACAACGTGTTGCAGTCGCCGGTGCGGGCCGACCTGCTGGCCATGTTCGACGGATCCGAACTCGCCAAGTACTTCACCGACGCCGAACTGGCCGCTCCGCCCGCCGGTGCACCCGACCCGGAAGGATTGTGAGAGATGGCCTATCAGGGCAAGTTCCGGATCTGGCGCGGTGATCCCGACGGCGGTGAACTCCGCGACTACGCGGTCGATGTCAACGAGGGCGAGGTGGTGCTGGACATCATCCATCGGATCCAGGCCACGCAGTCCGGCGATCTCGCCGTTCGCTGGAACTGCAAGGCAGGAAAGTGCGGGTCCTGCTCGGCGGAGATCAACGGCCGCCCGAGACTGCTGTGTATGACCCGGATGTCGACCTATGCCGCCGACGAGACCGTGACCGTGACCCCGTTGCGCGCCTTCCCGGTGATCCGCGACCTGGTCACCGACGTGTCCTTCAACTACGTCAAAGCCCGAACCATACCGGCGTTCTCGCCGCCGGCCGAGCTGGCACCCGGCGACTACCGGATGGCTCAGATCGACGTCGAGCGCAGCCAGGAATTCCGCAAATGCATCGAATGCTTTCTGTGCCAGGATGTCTGCCACGTCATCCGCGATCACGAGGACAACAAGAAGGCCTACGCCGGCCCTCGGTTCTTCATCCGGCTGGCCGAACTCGACATGCATCCGCTGGACACCGCGGACCGGCAGGTCGCCGCGCAGGAACAGCACGGGCTGGGCCTGTGCAATATCACCAAGTGCTGCACCGAGGTGTGCCCGGAGCACATCAAGATCACCGACAACGCGATCATCCCGCTCAAGGAGCGCGTCGTCGATCGGAAGTACGACCCGCTGAGCCGGCTATTGAAGCGGCGGCGCTCCTGAGCTGAGCCGGGTCGGTGGCTCCTGAATCAGTCGGTGTGTAGGCCCGGCGATTCGACCGGCAATCCATATCCGAGCGCGGCCGTAGCCATCCGCCGGTCGTAGGTGAGGATCGCCTCGAGATCCACGAGTTGGGCGGCTGATGAGATGTGCAGAGCGTCCAGGGTGCGGACCTCTGGGGGCGGCAGGGTCGCGGCGATGGCCAACGAGGCAGGCGTCATTTCCAGCCGATCGATGCGCGCGAGCAGCAGCACTGCGGTCGCCAGCGCCTCCCGGCTCACTCGCAAAGCGAACCGTTGAAGTTCGACCACCCCGACGCTGTTGGTGATCATCGGTGTCCCTGCGCGCCGTTGCAGCCAGGCCCTGAGCTCGTCGGACTCCTGCTCCGTGACCACCAGTTTGGCGAGCGCAGAGGTGTCGAGATAGACGGTCATCGATCCTCACGGTCATCGGCGAGCAGTTCCGCCACCGATTTGCCGTCTACGGGTCCGGACACCGCCTTCAACTCCCATGGATCACCGCGGCCCGGACGCAGGACGCCTGCGGCAATCAAGTCGGCCCGCGAGGATTGCCGCTGGGGCATCGCAGGGACCAGTCGGGCCACAGCGCGGCCATGGCTGGTGATTTCAATGGCTTCACCTGTGGTGGCGACCCGGGCAAGCAGGACGCTCGCATTCTGGCGGAGCTCCCGCACGCCTACCGATTCCATGTAGCACACGGTAGCACTTATCCGAAGAGCACTGATCCTCAGCGCAACTCTGGAAGTTCACCGCACGTCCGTGCGCGGTTCGTCGCGGCCCCCGACAATCCTCGATAGTCTCCCGGGGCGGCCCACCGACTCAGGAGACTCCACGATGACCTACTGCATGGCCCTGCGACTGGACGAAGGCCTCGTGTTCGTGGCCGATACCCGGACGAATGCCGGTATCGACAACGTCGGCAGCTACCGGAAGATGCACGTGTTCCGGCCCGCGCCGGACCGGATCTTCGTAGTGCAGTCGGCCGGGAACCTGGCGACCACCCAGGAAGTGCTGGACCTGATCAAACGCGACCTCGCGGCACCTGGTGATCACGAATCGCTGGCCACGGTGGCCCAGCTGTTCGAAGCCGCGCTCTACATCGGGCGACTCGGTCAGCAGGTCACTGCTCGACACCGGAACGGGCTGGGATCGATCGGCATCGACGGTACCGCGACGTTCATTCTCGGCGGTCAGATCGCGGGCAGCCCGGCGGACATCCTGCTCGTCTACCCGCAGGGCAACTACATCCGCGCCTCGGACGAGAAGCCGTTCCTGCAGATCGGCGAGAGCAAGTACGGCAAGTTCATGCTGGAATTCGCCGTCCGGGCGGAGGTGGACCTGATCCGGGCGACCAAGATCGCGCTGGTGTCGATGATGAGCACCGCCCGCGCCAACCTCTCCGTCGGGCCGCCCTACGATGTCGGCATCTACCGCAGCGACTCGATCGAGCTCGAGGAGACCCGATTCACCGAGGAGTCGCCGATCCTGGGGCGGCTGGAGGCATTGGTCGAGAAGCATCTGCTCAACGCCGTCGCGGAGTTGCCGAACTCCTCGCTCGGTGAGCTGAACGAGCAGGTGATCGCCGGTACCGGCTGAATCGGTGACGCCACCGTCGGTCGGCGCCGGCCGGGCGAGGGATTCACCGCGGTAAGGGCTCAACAAACCTGCGGTGAGGTTCGTTCTCAGGGCATGGGATCCAGAAGTGGCGGTCGTTGTGACCTTCGATGATTACGTGGCCACTCGCGCCGACGCGCTGGAGCGCTATGCCTTCGTGTTGACCGGCGATCGTTTTCGCGCCCAGGACCTCACCCAGACCGCACTGCTGAAGGCCTACCGCCGGTGGTGGTTCATCGAACGGGCCGAGTTCCCGGACGCCTACGTCCGGCGGATCATGACGACGTCCTACCTGGACTGGCGGCGCCGGCGAAGCAACTCCGAACAGTCCGTGGCCGCGATTCCCGACGAGAAGTCAACCGCGACAACCGATCCCGCCGAGCGCGTGGTCATCCGTGACGAACTGCAGCGCGGGCTCGCCACCCTTACCCGACAGCAGCGGGCCGTCCTGGTGCTGCGATACCACCAGGGCCTCGACGACGAGGCGATCGCAGCAATGTTGGGATGCCGCCCGGGAACGGTGCGCACGCACGCGTCCCGGGGCCTGCAGCGGCTGCGCGAGTTCATGTCCGAGCACGACCTTCCGGAAGGATCGCGATGAACAATCTCGAGGATCGGCTGACGTCGTTGTTCGACGATATGAGCCGCGCTGCGCCGCACGAGCCTGACCTCGCGGACACGATCCGGCGCCGGTCCCGCCGACGCAACCTGTTGATCGGCGCCCCAACCTCGGTGGCCGTGGTGGTCCTGGCGGTGTTGGTCGGGTCGGCCGTATTCGGTCGGTCGACTCCGGACGCGGCGTCGGCGCCGACGAAGGTGTCGGTGTGCGGCGACCTGCAGACCGGACCGTTGCCCGAATGGGCGCGGGCCGGTTTCACCGCCGCAGATCCATCGGTGCCCTTCGCCTACGGCGCCAACGGCGCCGTGATCGCCGTCCTCTTCGGTCCGCTCAGCACGCCGCCCGCCCCAGGCAACGCCAACAAGATCCTGTGGATCGCTCGCCCGGCCGTCGACGAAACCACCTCGGACGGCGCCGTGGCTCCCGATCCGCTGCGAATCCGCGCAGAGCTGGAAGGCACTACCGTCACCGTTGATCGCGAGATACCCGGCGGACCCGGACCGTCCACGATCGACCTGCCCGCGCCGGGCTGTTGGACGATGCATCTGACCTGGGGCCCCAACACCGACACGATCAGTCTGCGCTACCTGGCCGGGTGATCGTCGCCCTCGAGACCGACTTGCCGGCAACGGGTTCCGCGCCGCCGGCTGGGACTAGGCGGCGGCGGCCTCATCGGCGCAACCGGGAGATGAGTCGAGGGGTGATCAGTCCGTCGGCCAGGGCGACCTCCACCAGGTCATCGAAGGCCCGCTGGTCGCGGCCCGCGGCCTGCACGCCGGCATCGATCAGCCCCGGCCAGCGCATCAGGCGAGCCAGTACGGTCGTGTGCCGCAGGTGCCGCCCCAATTGATCCCGGAGCAGGCTTCGGTACCGGGCCCCGGCCGCCGACCCGGCAACGGCAGCCTCGCCGGCGGCCAGCCCCGACCGGATGGCGTAGTAGATACCCTCGCCGCTGAGCGGATTGATCAATGACTGCGCGTCCCCGACCAGGAGCACCCGGCCGTCGGCGATGGCGGGCCGCCCGGTGGACAGCGGTAGCCGGTGGGCGCGCAGCCGCAGATCTGGCGTCACGCCCGGCAGCAGCGCCTGCAGCCGGCCGGCCAACGTGGCCCGGCTGACCGGGGTCGCGGTGGTCAATTCGCCGTAACCCACGTTGGCGGTGCCGTCGCCCAGTGGGAAACTCCAGGCATAGGCCGGCCAGCGGTTGCCGGTCATCGTGATCAGCTGGGCCTTGTCCTGATCGGGCAGTTCCGGCGAGTAGCCGCGGATCGCGACCGCCATCCGGCCCACCCCGTTGCTCGGCACGCCCAATGCCCGCCGGACGGTCGACTCGGCCCCGTCGGCGCCGATCACCACACGGCTGCGCAGGCGCCCGTCCAGGGTAACCCCGTCCGAGTCCTGGTCGATCGTGCGCACGGTGTGCCGGCGTAGTACAGCGCCCCTGGCCTGCGCCGCGGCCATCAACCGGGCGTCGAAAACCAGCCGCGGAATGACGAACACCTCCTCGCGCATGGTGCGATCGGCCGTCCGGCCGCCCGGTGACCGCAACCGCAACCGGTCACAGGCCGGGAATCCATCGACGAGGTCCGCGCGGTCGATCCCGATCTCGGTCAACGCGTGGAAGACCTGGGCGGCGATGCCGTCGCCGCAGACCTTGTCCCGCGGGAAATCCGCTCGATCCACGATCAACACCCGCGCCGATGGATCGGTGGTGAGCACGCGCAGCGCTGCCGCGCTGCCGGCGGGCCCGCCGCCCACCACCACCACATCCCACGGCTCGTCCCACCACTCGTCCGGCACGCCTCAACGGTACGGTTCGCGTCGCTACCGACGTTTCGCGCTGTGCCGCGCCGCCGGTCGGCGGCGTCGGGTGGCGAGGTGGTAGCCGACCGAGGCGGCGACCACACACAGAATCGGCACGAGTACCAGCAGTTCGAATTGCCCGCGTTGTCCTTCGAACCCGGCCGGCAGGTGCATGTCGGGATCGGCCATGCCGAACCCGGGCCAGAGCAGACAGATGGCGGCCAGCAGCGACCAGCCGGTCGCCAGGACCACGGCCAACCAGGCCCCGGGCCGGCCCCCCGGCATGCGGAACGGCCGGTCCAGTCCCGGCCGGCTCAGCCGGAGGGCCAGGAAAGCGGGATAGATCAGCAGATAGGCCAGCACGACCAGCGCAATCGAGACGGTCAGCGCCGCAGAGAAGTACTTCTGCCCATCGCCGCCGGTCACCCAGAGATCGAGCGCCATCGCGGCCAGCGAAACCGCGCCGGAAACCAACCCCATCACCACCGGTACCCCGGTTCGCTCGGAGATCCGGCCCAGGGCCCGCGGCCCGGCGCCATCCAGGCAGGCAGCGGCCTGGGCCCGACCGCCGCCCATGATCCACGCGCATCCGCTGGCCAGCAGAACCCAGATGAACAGCCAGCCGGCGGCCCAGCCCAACCACAGACCCATCCCGGTCAGGGTGACCGACCCGTCGTCGGCGACGCTGCCGCCGTACACGGTGAAGACCGTCTTCATCGCGTCGACCAGCCCGTGCAACGAGGTGATCCGGTCGGCGGGCAGCACAACCAGAATCGCGACGATCGGAATCCCGTACATCAGCGCCTGCGCGATGCCGGCCCGCGCGATGGCCACCGGGATATCGCGCCGCGGGTCGCGCATCTCCTCGGCCGCTGTCGTCGGCAATTCGACACCGACGAAGGAGTAGAGCAGCACCGGCACCACCGCGATGAACACCGCCGGGGTCGGGGACAGGTCCGCGACAACGATTCCGTGCACGCCGTGCTGCGCGCCGTAGATACCGACACTCACGGAGAAGAAGATCAGCAGCGCGATCTGGCCGATGGCGCCACTCGTCGGCACCCATTTGCCGTACTTGAGCGGTATCACCGCGGCCGCCGTCGCGAGCCCGACGAACAGTGCGCCGAACACGTAGAAGCCCAGCTGGGCCAGGCCACCGATGAACGCCTGATACACCGACATGGCCACAATGGCGACCGACCCGCCCAGCCACATCGGCGTTCCCGCCCAGTACAGCAACGAGGTGAGGCCGCCGGCGAACCGGCCGAAGGCCATCCGCACCCAGACATACGCGCCGCCCTCTTCCGGGATCGCCGCCCCCAATTCGGCGCTGATCAGCGCGGACGGAACGAAGAAGGAGACGAAGAGCACGATCAGCCAGGTCAGTGCCTGCCCGCCACCCACGGCGATGGCGCCGATGGTGTCGAGCACAACCATGGCGCAGATCAGGAAGAAGAAGGTGTCCAGCCGGCTCAATTCGCGGCGCAGCAGTGAGCTTTGCTCGACAATCTGGACCTGCGGCGCCACGCTCATGCGCGCACGCCCATGGCGATGCCCAACCGGCCCGCGCCGGCGGCGACCATCCGCTGGGCCGACCGAACCGCTCCGTCGGAATGAGTGCACTCCGGCGTGTCGCCGCCGAAATGCACCCCGCCGGGTGGCACCCGCAGCGCTGCCGCCTGCGCGTCGAAACGCGATCTGGCTCGATCCACCGGCCAGTACGCGATCGCCCGCGGATGGTCGAACGCCCGCGCATCGGTGATGCTCGAGGTCAGGCCCGCCAGCAACCGCGCCGACTTGTCCGGCAAGCGGGCGAGCAGGGCCCGGATCAGCCGATGATTGCCGCCGGCCAGATGGGCGTTGGCATCGTCGCGCTCGCCGGCATGGAAAATGCCGGCACGGTAGGCATCCCGGTCGCCGCTGCCGCGATATCGGCACAGGTCACCGTCGGGCACGACGCTGGAATGGGCGCGGTCCTCAATCAGCGGCAGAAGGAGCCGGTAGACCAGTGGGTAGGTGGGGCCGGCCCGCCAGAACTCCTCCAGGCCGGCTCCGACGATCACCACGGACAGGTCGGTTTTCATCGCCGATCGTGGCTGTCAACCGCTGCCGGCATGGCACCCGCCCTCGCTCGGGGGCCACCGACTCCGGGTGACCCTGCAGATAACGAGGATCACCCGGTTGGTTTTGATACACCCACCCGCCGGCGAATTGGCGGAATCCGATCAGAACGTGGTCAACCCACGTGCCCGGAACTGTTCGCGCACCCGGTCGGTCAGTGCCGCACTCGGCGGTTTGGCGTTCTCGAGCGGGTAGGCCATGCCCAGTGCGTGCCACTTCGACTTGCCCATCTGGTGGAACGGCAACACCTCGACCCGCTCGACCGCGCCCCCGCGTCCCAGCTTCTGCAAGGACGCGACGTAGTCGGCGACGGCGTCGATGTTGTCGACGGCATCGGTGAGCCCGGGAACGAGCACGTACCGGATCCAGATCTTCGTGCCACGCTCGGCCAGCCGGCGGCCGAAGGTCAGCGTCGGCTCCAGGTCCCGACCGGTGACGAACCGGTACGTCTCGGCCAGCCCGGACTTGACGTCCAGCAGAACCAGATCGGTGTCGTCGAGCATGCCATCGTCGGCGCGAGCCCCGAGAAACCCGGAGGTGTCCAGCGCGGTGTGCAGGCCGATCTCGTGGCAGTGCCGGAAAATCTGCCGAACGAACGCCGGTTGGACCAGCGGCTCACCGCCCGACAGGGTGATCCCGCCGTGCGCCGTCCGCAACAACTGGGCGTAGCGGTCGATCCGGGCGGTCACCTCACCGATCGTCGTCGGGGTCCCGTCGGGCAGTCGCCAGGTGTCCGGATTCTGGCAGTACTGGCAGCGCAGGGCGCAGCCGGACAGGAAGAAGGTCAACCGGGTCCCCGGACCGTCGACCGCAGTGACCAGCTCCCAGGAATGCACGCTGCCCAGTTCTCCGGTGCGCACCGCCGCCAAACGGGCGGTGCGCTCGGGATCCCGTGATCGGCCGACGGTCGGCGTCTGCAGCAGGACGGTGTGCATCCGTACCCCTACAGGCTGTCGTGGAACGTGCGGGACAGCACGTCGAGCTGCTGCTCACGGGTCAGCCGGATGAAGTTGACCGCGTAACCGGACACCCTGATAGTCAATTGTGGGTACAGCTCCGGATGCACCATCGCATCCTGGAGGGTCTCCCGGTTCAGCACGTTGATGTTCATATGGAATCCGTGCGAGACGACGTAGGCGTCCAACACGCCCACCAGATTCTTCGCCTGCTCTTCGGCGCTGTGCCCGAGACCGGCCGGCAGAACCGTTGCGGTGAGCGAGATTCCATCCTGCGCCTCCGAGTAGGGCAGCTTCGCCACACTCAGCCCGCTGGCCAGCATGCCGTGCGTGTCGCGCCCGTTCATCGGATTGGCACCGGGGGAGAACGGAGCGCCGGCTCGCCGGCCGTCCGGCGTGTTGCCGGTCGCCTTGCCGTACACCACATTCGAGGTGATGGTCAGCACGGACTGGGTGTGTACGGCATCGCGATAGGTCGGCTGCAGCCGGATCTTATCCATGAACGAGCGGACGACCTCGACCGCGATGTCATCGGCCCGGTCGTCGTCGTTGCCGAACATCGGGAAGTCGCCGTCAATGAGATAGTCGACCACCAGGCCGGTCTCGTCCCTGACCGGATGTACGGTCGCGAACTTGATCGCCGACAGCGAATCGGCGACCACGCTCAGACCGGCGATACCGCAGGCCATGGTCCGCAGGATCGCCTGATCGTGCAGAGCCATTTCCAGGCGTTCGTAGGCGTACTTGTCGTGCATGTAGTGCACACAGTTGAGCGCGTCGACGTAGGTCTGCGCGAGCCAGTCGAGCAGCTTGTCGAATTTGGCTGTCACATCGGCGTAGTCGAGAACGTCGCCGACGACCGGATCGGCGACCGGTGCGATCTGGTGCCCGCTGATTTCGTCGCGGCCACCGTTGATGGCGTACAGCAAGGTCTTTGCCAGGTTTACCCGTGCCCCGAAGAACTGCATCTGCTTACCGACCCGCATGGCCGATACGCAGCACGCGATGGCGGCATCGTCGCCCCAGGAGCCACGGATCAGCGCATCGGACTCGTATTGAATGGCCGAGGTGTCGATCGACACCTTCGCGCAGAACTCCTTGAATCCTGCTGGCAGTAGGTCGCTCCACAGCACAGTCAGGTTCGGCTCCGGTGCGGGACCGAGGTTGTACAGCGTCTGCAGCATCCGCAGCGAGGTGCGCGACACCAGGGTGCGCCCGTCCTCGCCCATCCCGCCCAGGGATTCAGTGACCCAGGTCGGGTCGCCGGAGAAGAGGCTGTCGTATTCCGGCGTCCGCAGGAAGCGCACGATCCGCAGTTTGATGACCAGATCGTCGACCAGTTCCTGCGCCTGTGTTTCGGTCAGCACGCCATCGGCCAGATCGCGCTGGATGAACACGTCCAGGAATGTCGACGTCCGGCCCAGCGACATCGCCGCACCGTTCTGCTCCTTGACGGCCCCCAGGTAGGCGAAGTACAGCCACTGCAACGCTTCTTTCGCGCTGGCGGCCGGCCCGGAGATGTCGAAACCGTAGCCGGCGGCCATCTGCTTGAGCTCGCCCAGGGCGTTCAGTTGCTCGGTGTTCTCCTCGCGGTCGCGGATCACGTCGGCGGTGCTGCGCTGTTCGTCCATCGCCGCGCGGTCGACCTTCTTGGCCTCGATCAATGCGTCGACGCCGTATAGCGCAACCCGGCGGTAGTCCCCGATGATGCGGCCGCGGCCGTAAGCATCCGGCAATCCGGTGATCAGATGGGAGCGGCGGGCCGCCCGGACGTCCGGCGGATACACGTCGAACACACCCTGGTTGTGCGTCTTGCGGTACTTCGTGAAGATCTCCTTGACCCTCTGATCCGGCTCGTAGCCGTAGGTCAGCAGGGCGTCCTCGACCATCCGCCAGCCACCGTTGGGCATGATGGCGCGCTTGAGCGGCGCATCGGTCTGCAGGCCGACGATCAACTCGTTGGTCCGGTCGATGTAGCCCGGGGCGTGCGAGGTGATGGTCGACGGGGTGGCGGCATCGACGTCGTAGATGCCGCGCTCGCGTTCGGCCGGGAACATCGCCGTCAGCTTGTGCCACATGGCCGTGGTGCGCTCGGTCGGACCCTGCAGGAACGAACCGTCACCCAGGTACGGGGAGTAGTTGCGCTGAATGAAATCGCGCACGTCAATGCTGTCCTGCCACGGCCCGGACACGAAGTCGCGCCAAGGCTTTCGATCCTCGCCTGCGGTCGCGTCGGTATTTCGGTCCTGCGTTGCGGTGGTCATTGCTGACTCCTCATTTCCGGCCGGGTTCCGGCCGATCGTGCTGGTGGTGGGCCTGTGCCCGTGGTTGTGTGGCGGTCTGCGGTCAGCGGCCGGCCGGCTCCAGTTCGGTCGACTCCAGGGCGGCAAGCTCCAACTCGGGAATTGCCGCGATCCGGCTGCGAGCATCGGCGAGGCTGGTGCCGTAGAAGGCGGCCACCATCAGCTCCTTCATGTCGGTCAGCATCGGCACCCGGGGGTTGGCCGGTGCGCACTGGTCGCGGAAGGCGGCCATCGCCAACTCGTCGAGGCGGCCCATGAAGTCGTTCTCCGCGACACCCTGCGCGGCGAACGAGGATGGGATGCCGATCTCGGCGCGCAGACCGGCGACAGCCTTCGCGTACGACTCGACACCCTCGGCGGGGCTCGATGCCGGCAGTCCGAGCATTGCGGCGATCTGCTGGAAGCGTTCCGGGGCGACGTAGTGCTCGTACTTGGGCCAGCTCGTCAGCTTCGTCGGGACGGTGCCGTTGTAGCGGATGGACTCGGGCAGCAGGATCGCATTGGTGCGCCCGTGCGGCACATGGAACTTGGCTCCGATGGTGTGCGCCATCGCATGCACGACACCGAGAAACGCGTTGCCGAAGGCCATCCCGGCGATCGTGCCGGCGTTGTGCATCTTCTCCCGGGCATCGACCGTGGCCGGCTCGCCCGGCTGGCCATTGACCGAGGTGGCCAGGTTGGCGAAGATCAGCCGAATTGCCTGCAGCGCCATGCCGTCGGTGAAGTCGTTCGCGTAGACCGACACGTAGGCCTCGGTGGCGTGGGTGAGCGCGTCGAACCCGGAATCACCGGCCAATGCGGCCGGCATCTTCCCGGTCAGCACCGGGTCGATGATGGCGACAGTCGGGGTCAGCGCGTAGTCGGCGAGCGGGTACTTCTTGCCCGACACCGGATCGCTGATCACCGCGAAGGGCGTCACTTCGGCCCCGGTGCCCGACGTGGTCGGGATACAAACCAGCTTGGCCAGCTTGCCCAGGGTCGGGAATCGGAAGGCGCGCTTACGGATGTCGAAGAACTTCTCCTTCAGGTCCGCGAAGACCACCTCGGGATGTTCATACAGCAGCCACATCACCTTCGCCGCGTCCATCGGCGATCCGCCGCCGAGGGCGATGATGGTGTCCGGGCGGAAGGAGCGCATCTGGTCCGCGCCTGCATGCACCGTGGCGATGCTCGGCTCCGGCTCCACGGTGTCGATGATCTGCAGGGCCACCCGTTCCGGGCGACGGCTGAGCACATCGAGGACCTGGTCGACGAATCCGAGTCGAGTCATGGTGCTATCGGTGACGATGGTCACCCGGGTGACATCGGGCATCGAGATGAGGTAGCGGATCGCGTGCGGCTCGAAGTAGGTCTTGCTGGGCACCTTGAACCACTGCAGGTTGTTGGTGCGGCGGCCGACCTTCTTGATGTTGAGCAGATTGACCGCGGACACGTTGCCGGCCACCGAGTTGTGTCCGTAGGACCCGCAGGACAGGGTCATCGACGGAGTGAAGGCGTTGTAGACATCGCCGATTCCGCCGAGCGAGGTCGGGGAGTCGCGGATGATCCTGACCGCCTTGACCCGGCGGCCGAATTCGATGGCCAGGTCCTCGTTCTCGGTGTGAATGGCGGCGCTGTGTCCCAAACCATCCAGCTCGACCATCTGCGCGGCCAGCGAAATGCCCTCATCGCTCGAGGACGCCTTCAGCACAGCCAGTACGGGACAGAGCTTTTCGCGGGTCAGCGGCTCGTGGTAGCCGACTGATGGGACTTCGGCCAGAATGATCGAGGTGTCGGCGGGCACGCTGAACCCCGCGTTGTCGGCGATCCACACGGGGCTCTGGCCGACCACCGCGGCGTTGAGCTTGCCGGTGGAACACGCGACCCCGTCGGCGCGTTCGACGCCGAAGATGAAGCGCTCCAGCAGGAGCTTCTCCGCCGGTGTGCACCGGTAGGCATGCAGCCGGGCGAACTCGTCCATGGCCGCCTCGTAGATCGGCTCTTCCAGAATGACGGCCTGTTCGGAGGCGCAGACCATTCCGTTGTCGAAGGCCTTGGACATCACCACGTCGTTGACGGCGCGCTGTAGCTTGGCGGTCATCTCGATAAAGGCGGGAACGTTGCCTGCGCCGACACCCAGGGCGGGCTTGCCACAGGAATAGGCAGCCTTCACCATCGCGTTGCCGCCGGTCGCCAGGATCACCGCCACCCCGGGATGGTTCATCAACGCGTCGGTCAGGGCGATCGACGGGTGCTCGACCCACTGAATGCAGTTTTCCGGCGCACCGGCGGCGATGGCCGCGTCCCGCACGACGCGGGCCGCCAGCGAGGACGACTGCTGGGCGGCCGGGTGGAAGGCGAAGATGATCGGGTTGCGTGTCTTCAGGGCGATCAGGCTCTTGAAGATCGCGGTCGACGTCGGGTTCGTGACGGGCGTGATGCCGCATATCACCCCGACCGGCTCGGCGATCTCGGTGATGCCGGTGACCTCATCGCTGCTGATCACGCCGACGGTCTTCAATTTGGACAACGAATGGGTGACGTGTTCGCAGACGAAGATGTTCTTCGCGGCCTTGTCCTCAAACACCCCGCGGCCGGTCTCGTTGACCGCGGCCATGGCGAGTTGGCCGTGCTGGTCGAGTGCGGCGACGGCCGCCTTCTTGACGATGAAGTCGATCTGTTCCTGGGTCATGTCGGCGTAGGCGCGCAGGGCGGCAGCGGCGTTGGCAACCAGCGGGTCGATCTCCCGCGCGGTGTCGGGCACCAACGCCGGGGTGCGTGCCCCGTTGCGGTTGGCAAGATCTACGGTGGCGACTCCTGCGGAGTCGGTACCAATTTCGACTCCTGCGGAGTCGGTACCAATTATTGCGCTCCGGATGGCGGTGGGCGCGGACATATGTACTCCAAAGGTGAAGGGCGAACCGACGAGTCCGTGGGTTCAACTACGACGCTATGGCCGGCCCCGCCCGAACTCTCGGGCCGAAAGTCCCCAATATGGTCCTGGCGCCGGGCAGCGCCGTGAGATCGGACACGAAAGCCTCGTCGGCCGCCGCCGGCGGCCGACCTCCCATCCCCGCGCGCCTGAGCGCGCGGGAACGGATTCGGGGGCGGGGCCGGCCGCCGAGCCACGATCAGGAGCGCCGACCTACCACATTTCCGGCGTCGAAGGCGACCGAGTCCTTGGCCGCAATGGTCACTGTCGCCTGACCGCCGCCGTCCACGGTGACGGTGGGCCCGGAACAGGCGCCGACGTTCGGGCTGGCAGTGAACGTGCCGTGGATGATGTCGCAATAGGTGCCCTTGCGCAGGCCGGTGTTGACGGTGATGGTCTGCGGAGTGGCCTCGTTGTTGATGGCGATCCAGGCCCTGTGCCCGCGGCTGAAGGCAATCAGGTTGGTGCCGTCGTCATACCAGTTGGCGACCCTGGCGTGGCCGGCGTAGTTGTGCCAGTCGACCATGTTGGCCACCCCGATGCTCCGGTCGGTGCAGGCCCATCCGGTGTTGCAGTCGGTATCGGTGATGTATCCGTTGGCGTCCGACGGCGGGGAGTCGTCCGAGTTCGCGAACACGAATCCGGCGTACACCTGCGGTGTTCCGTAGCCGTAGGCGAGCATGAACTCGGTGGCCAACGTATTGGTCGCGCCGGCCTTGTAGCTCAGAGTCGAACCGTTTCGCTCGGTGTCGTGGTTCTGCACGAAGGCCAGGCTCTTCTTGCTGGGCAGCAGGCCGGCCGCCTCCCCGAACACCGACAGGTCGGTGATGTTGCTGTTGAATGTCGCCTGGATCTGCGCGGCGAAGTCGAAGCCGAGCAGGCTGCCCTGGCCCTGGAAGGCCTGCGCCGTCAACTTGCCGGGCCCGCCGCTGGGTACCTCGAGAGCAATGTACGGTTTCGTGCCGTCGACGGTGCGGGTCAACAGCGCCTCGATGGCGGCCAGGTCCGGCTGACCGATGTGCTTGGCGGCGTCCACCCGGAAACCGGACACTCCGTAGGAGAGCAGCTTGTTCAGATAGCCGGCGATCGCCGCGCGGACCGTCGGGGACTCGGTGCGCAGGTCGGACAGACCCACGAGTTCACACTGCGTGTCCTCCTTGTAGTTGTTGAAGTCGTGAATGGTCCCGTCGGGCTGCGGGCAGTCGGCCGGGTAGTGGTGGAAGTCGCTGTTCGCATCCGAATACAGGCCCGGGTAGTCGTACTTGGGGACGGTGGTGCCGCCGTACGAGGTGCCCCCGAGGCCGGTCATGTGGTTGATCACCGCGTCGACGTAGACCTTCACGCCCGCGGCGCGGCAGGTCGCAACCATCGCCTTGAACTGCTCCTCGTTGCCCATCCGGCTGGTCAAGTTGTAGTCGATGGGCTGGTAGACCTCCCACCACGGGTGGACCGGGCCGTCCGGCTTCGAGAGCGAGTCCTGCGGCGGCGCAACCTGAACGCCGCCGTAACCGGCCGGGCCGAGGACGGTGGTGCACTCCGTGCCCACCGACGCCCAGTTCCATTCGAACAGGTTGGCGATGACATCGCCGCGGTTGGCGGTGGGGTGACCGAAGGTCGCCGGTGGTCCCTGAATCAACGACACCACGCCGACCGTCAGCGCCTGGGTGCTGTTGCTGAAGCTGATCGTGGTGGTCGCTCCGCCGCCGCCCGCCGGGACGGTGAAGGCCTGTCCCGAGCCGATCAGCGCGCCGTCCACGGCGGCCTGAACCATGTAGCTGCCGGCGGCCAGGGCGCCGGTGCTCAACGAGAAGGTGCCGTCACCGTCAAGGTCCTCCAGCCAGGAGCCCAGACAGGTCGGCGAGTTGTCGGCCGCGCACCCCAGCGCCGTCTGGAAGTCGCCGACAGCGGTGACGATCGGACTGTTGAGGTCATCGGTGAGCCAATGCGAGGCGGGATCGAAGTAGAAGGTCACCGCCGTGCCGTCCGCCGGGACTGCGAGGGCGATGTTTCCCGAACCGCCGCCGGATCCGTAGCTGACATCCCAGGTGTCGTTCAGCGCCGCCTTGTACTGGAAACTACCGGCGGGCAGGGTGAACGTGCCCGCCCAGATGCCGTCGGGTCGAAGCGTGAGATGGGTTTGGGCGCAACTCGGCAGCCAGTCCGAGCCACAGCCGAGCTCGCTGTCCAGGTCACCGGCGATGGTCACCGAGGCCGGCTGCACCACAGCCGCCGCCAGGGCCGGGACATGTTCAATGGCGACAACCACAGTTGCCGAGACAGCGACTGCCAGTGCCGCGCGCCAATACCGACGTTTCATACGTGTCTCCCGATGAGAGCGGACGCTCACCCTCGGGGCGCGGGAAATGCGCGGCGACGCGAACGCCAATGGTCAGGTCAGCGCGGACGCTAGCACGATTGCGTACCGGCCGCCGGTCGGCCCGGCGATCCGTCAGCTGCCCAGTAGGCTCCGGTATCGCTGTACCAGCGTGTCCATGTCGGAATCGATCCGCTGATCGATCCGTTGCCGCGCGGGGTCGTCGTCGAACCAGGCGAGGATCTGCCGGGCGCCCTGTTCGAACGGGATCCGAGCATGGAACTCGGGCACGATACTGCGCAGCTTGGAGTTGTCGAAGACCATCGAATGCGCCTTGTCGCCCAGCAGCGCGGCGCCCCAGTCGGGGTTAAGGGCGGCGATCCCATCGGATGGTACGTGCACGATGTCGGCCGTCACACCCGCTGCGGTGGCCAGTGTTTCGGCGATCTGCTGCCAGCTCAACACATCGTCGGAGGTGATGTGGAAGGCCCCGCCGATGGCCCGCGAGTGTGCGAGCAGCGGCACGAAGCCGCGGGCGAAGTCCTCGTGGTGGGTCAGCGTCCACAACGACGTGCCATCGCCGTGGACGACGATCGGCTTGCCGGCGCGCATCCTGCCCAGCGCCGTCCAGCCACCGTCCAGCGGCACCGACATCTTGTCGTAGGTGTGCGACGGCCGAACGATGGTGATCGGGAACCCGCTGTCCCGATAGGCCGCGACAAGCAGGTCCTCGCAGGCGATCTTGTTCCGCGAGTACGCCCAGAACGGGTTCCGCAGTGGAGTGGATTCCAACACCGGCAACCGCGCGGGCGGTGTCTGGTAGGCCGACGCGGAACTGATGAACACGTACTGCCCGGTTCGGCCGGTGAACAGGTCGATGTCGGCTTGCACATCGTCGGGATGGAAGGCGATGAAGTCGACGACGGCATCGAATTCCAGCCCGCCGATGGCGTGCCGCACGGCCGCCCGATCCCGTACGTCCGCGTGCAGCACGGTGGCCCGCGGTGGCAGCGGCCGGTCGGTGCTGATCCCCCGGTTCAGCACGTACAGATCCAGGCCACGCTCGACGGCGAGCCGGGAACAGGCCGAGCTGATGGAGCCGCTACCGCCGATGAACAATATTCTGGGAGCGCTCATCGGCCGGACACTACGTGACGCCCCTGACCGTCCTGAACTCCTGACGTCACCAATCCGCGATCGCCGGGATCACCTCGCGGCTGAGCAGTTCCATCCGGGCCGGATCCCAGATCTGCGGCACGATGCCGTGGGCCTCGTGGATTCCCAGATCGGCGAAAACGCGAAGCTGAGCGAGCAGCGCGTCGATGTTCTCGCCCTTCTCGCCGGGATCAAGGCCGGACATCACCGTCTTCTCGATCTCCGCGTAGTCGCGGCCCTCCCGGACGCAGTGTTCGCGCAGAACGTCGAGTTTGTGCGCCAGGTCGGGGCTGGGAAACAGGTTGCATGCCTGGGCGTACTTGGCGACCAGCCTCAGCGTCTTCTTCTCGCCACTGCCACCGATCAGGATCGGCGGATGCGGCCGGGTCAGCGGCTGCGGCTGATTGAGCGTGCGCGCCAACTGATAGTGCTTGCCGTCGAACGGTTCTTCGCTGCCCCCCCACATCTGCAGGCAGATCTTCAGGGTTTCCTCGAGCCGTTCGAAACGCTCGGCCAGCGGCGGGAACGGCAGGCCGAGCCCCAGCGCTTCCGCCTCGTTCCAGGCGGCGCCGAGCCCCAGCCAGGCGCGCCCCCCCGACAGCACGTCCAGGGTGGAAATCTGCTTGGCCAGCATCCCGGGATGCCGATACACCACGGCGGTCACCCACGAGACGAGTGCGACCTTGGACGTGCGGGCGGCCAAAAACCCCAGAGTTGTGTAGGCCTCGAGCATCTCGTGTTCCGGCGGACCGAGGAAGCTGATCTGCCAGAGATGATCCATCACGCTGACCCGCTGGAAGCCGAGCTCCTCGGCGCTGGTCACGATCCGGATCAGGTCGTCACGCAGGCCGGCCGGCCCGTTCGGGTAGGTGAAGTCCGCAATGTGCAGCCCGAGTCTCATGCTTACTCCCGACAGTCGCCGTGGGCAGTGCTGACACCGACATCACCAGGGCAATCCAGGCGCCGCGGTACCTCCGCGATGCTAGCCTGCCCCCGACGGTGCGTCGGCGCCCATTCTCTGAGATTGCGCTGAGATGTGGCTGGCACCGTGGAGCTGGTTGGCACCGTGGAGTGCACAGCCCCGCATGAGTCTGAAGGAGCGCGATGAACAGCCCGATCGATCCTGGTTCCGAAGACCATCCGGCCCAGCGTGATCCGACCCAGCGTGATCCGACCCAGCGTGATCCGACCCTGAGTGATCCGACCCTGAGTGATCCGACCCAGAGTGATCCGACCCAGGACTACCCGCCGTTGCCGCCGACCGCCCAGGCCGCCGAGCCGATGCTCGGTGAGGGCCCGTACGGCAGGCCGCCAGCGCCCGGCAGGGCTCCATTCTGGGGGCGGACCAGGCAGCGGACGGGCCGGGTGCTCCGGCACAAGGCAACCCACCTGGTGGCGGCGCTGCTGGTCGGGGCCGGCATCGGGGTCGGGGCCACTGCGCTCGTGATGCAGGGTCACCACGGCGACGGCTTCGCCCGAATCTCGGATTCGGCCCAGCCAGATCGTGCGCAGGGTCAGCTGCCGTGGAGTCACTCGCCGAACAATCCCGGTGGCCAGCGCGGTCATGGTGAAGGCGGCGGCCAACGTGGTGGCGCCTACGGCCGGTAGGCCCGGCCGCTACCGCCGGTTCCCCCAGGCGATGGCCAGTGACACCGCATGCTGCCAGCTGTCGAGCTCGGCGGCGCGCCTGGCCGGGTCCATCGCAGGCTGCCATTCCGCGGCTCGCTGCCAGTGCCGTTTCAGCGCCTGACGGTCGGGCCAGTAGCCGACGGCCAGTCCTGCCGCGTAGGCGGCGCCGAGCGCCACCGTCTCGGCCATCATCGGCCGCACGACGGGGATGTCCAGCACATCGGCGACCAACTGCATCAGCAGGTTGTCCGAGGTCATGCCGCCGTCGACGACCAGCCGCGACGCCCGTACCCCGGCATCGGCATTCATCGCATCGACCACATCGTGGGTCTGCCAGGCGGTGGCTTCGAGCACAGCGCGAGCGATGTGCGCCTTGGTGACATACGAGGTCAGGCCCACCAGCAGACCCTGTGCTCCCGCATTCCAATGCGGCGCGAAGAGCCCGGAGAAGGCGGGGACGAAATAGCAGCCACCGTTGTCCTGGACGGTCGCCGCCAGGGTCTCGATCTCGGCCGGCGACCTGATCAGTGCAAGGTTGTCCTTGCACCACTGGACGAGACCGCCCGCCATCGCGACCGACCCCTCCAGCGCATACACCGCGGGCTCACCCTTCGTCTTGTGCGCCACCGTCGTGATCAGGCCGTGCCGCGACCGGACGATCTCGGTACCGGTGTTGAGCAGCAGAAAGCTGCCGGTCCCGAACGTGCATTTGGCGTCGCCGGGTTCGAACGCCGCCTGCCCGAACAATGACGCCTGCTGGTCGCCGATCAGCGCGCCCACCGGGATCCCGGTGATCGGGCTCTTCGTCACGCCGAAAACGCCTACCGTCGGACGGATCTCGGGAAGCATGAGCCGCGGTACCCCGAACAGCGCCAGCAGATCGTCGTCCCAGTACAGGGTTTCAAGATTCATCAACATCGTTCGGCTGGCATTCGTGACGTCGGTGACGTGCAGCCCGCCGTCGGTGCCGCCGGTCAGGTTCCAGGTGATCCAGGTGTCCATGGTGCCGAACAGCAACTCGCCGTTCGTCGCCCGCCGACGCAGGGCCGGGTCGGAATCCAGCAGCCAGCGGAGCTTGGCACCCGAGAAGTAGTTGACCAGTGGGAGACCGGTACGGGCCTGGATCTGCTGGCTGCCAACGGTTTTGCCGAGCTGATCCAACAGCGCCGAGGTACGGGTGTCTTGCCAAACGATTGCCCGGCTGACGGGCTGCCCGGTCTTGCGATCCCAGACGACCATCGTCTCGCGCTGATTGGTCACCCCGAGGCCCACCACAGCCGACGGCTCGGCGCCGGCATCGTCGAGCGCCTGCCGGATGATCCGTTGCACGATCGCCCAGATCTCCGCGGCGTCGTGCTCCACCCACCCGGGGTGCGGATAGTACTGGCGGTGTTCGCGCTGCGCGATGGCGACCATCCGACCGTCGTGGTCGAACAGGATGCAGCGTGAGGAGGTGGTGCCCTGATCCAGCGCAGCAATGAAACGCTGCCTCAGCTGTGCCATTCAGTCCCGCCCGTGCCCGAGTTCACGGGAGATTTCGCGTCCGGCGCGCAACACATGGGAGACCAGGCCGGCCCGTGGCCGGGATCGTTCATCGCAGATCCGCTCGACCGTGCCTTCGATGCCGACCACCGCCACCACATATCCACCGCGGTCGCGGATCGGCGCCGCAATTCCGGCAACCTCGGCTTCCACCTCGCCCACCGAACCGGCCCAGCCGACGTCGCGGACGCCGGCCAGTTCCCGATTCAGCTGCACCCGATCGGTGATCGTCCGATAGGTCAGTGGCGGCAACTGGTGTCCGATGATGCTGCGCGCCGCACCGGGGTCGAAGGCCAGCAGGATCTTGCCCATCGCGCTGGCATGCAAGGGCACCTCCGAGCCGGTCACCAGCACCTGAGTTCTCGCGCCGCCGGGCGCGCCGCCGGGTAGGTCGCCACGGAAGACATGGTGGGCGACAACGGCATGTCCCTCCCTGAACAGCGCGACCCGCGCCGACTCGCCGGACCGGGCCGCCAGCGCATCCGTCCAGTTCAGTGCTCGCGAGCGCAATTCATTCGGATCGAGCCGACCGCGGCCGAGCGAGGAAAGATCGGCGACGCGGTAGGGGCCCGCGGGATGAGTCTGCTCGACGAAACCCACCTCTTGCAGCGTACGCAGCAGCCCGTGCGCGGTCCCTTTCGCCAGCCCCAGGGCGGTGGCGATCTGCAGGAGGCCCATCGGCTCGTCCTCCTCGGCGAGCAGTCGCAGCATCGCCGCTGCCCGCTCCACAGACTGCACAGCTCCGGCCACGTCCTGACCCTACGCGGAGAGCGCAGACGGCGTTCGGCATCGTCGAACCGCGAATCGTTCGACAATGCCGAACACGCACCATTGTTCGCGGGGCGTTCGAGGTTTACGGTCTCCGTGATGGGTTGTTCCAGCAGAGTCGCAGGGAACCAGGAAGGTCGTTCAGATGAGTTTTGCTTCAAGGGCATTGAGTCCGGAGAACCGGCGCGAGGCGCTGCAGCAGATGTCCACCACCGAATTGGACGTTTTGGTCATCGGGGGCGGCGTGGTGGGTGCCGGGTCCGCTCTGGATGCCGCCACCCGTGGGCTCAAAGTGGGCATCGTCGAGGCCCGGGATCTGGCTTCGGGTACCTCGAGCCGTTCGTCCAAACTGGTCCATGGGGGGCTGCGATACCTCAAGCAGCTCAACTTCCACCTGGTATTCGAAGCCCTGCGGGAACGCTCGCTCATCCTGAACACCCTGTGCCCGCACCTGGCCAAGCCGGTCGAGTTCTTGTATCCGCTGGAGCGTCGGGGCATCGATCGCGCCTACGTTGGCCTCGGGATCGGCGTCTACGATGTGCTCGGCGCCGGCAGAGGGGTGCCTAGTCACCACAAACATCTGTCCAAGAAGACGGCGCAGCAGTACTTTCCGGGTGGTAAGAAGGGCACCATCCACGGGGCGATCAAGTTCTACGAGGGTCAGCTCGACGATGCCCGACACACCATGATGCTGACCAGGACGGCAGTCAGTTACGGAGCCCTGGCCGCCACCAGCGCTCGGGTGATCGGTTTCCTGCGGGACGGCGAGCGGGTGATCGGCGCCAGGGTCAAGGATTTGGAGACGGGCGAGGAGATCGAAGTTCGGGCCAAGCAGGTGGTCAACGCCGCCGGCGTCTGGACCGACGAGATCCAGCACATGATCGGCGGCAAAGGACAGTTCCGGGTGACCGCCTCCAAAGGCGTCCATGTGGTGATCCCGCGGGACAAGATCAAGTCCCGCAGTGGGCTGATCACGGAGACCGAGAAGAGCCTGCTGTTCATCATCCCGTGCCCGTGGAGTGACGACTTCTGGGTGATCGGCACCACCGACACCCCATGGGATCTCGACCTGGCGCACCCGGCGGCCAGCCAGTCCGACATCGACTACATCCTCGACCACGCGAACTCGCTGCTCGAAACTCCGCTCACCCGCAGCGATGTCGTGGGCGTCTATGCCGGGCTGCGCCCGTTGCTCGCCGGCGAATCCGACGACACCAGCAAGCTGTCCCGCGAGCACGCCGTCGTCTCGCCGGTGCCCGGACTGGTCATCGTTGCCGGCGGCAAATACACCACCTACCGGGTGATGGCGGAGGACGCCGTGAACCTGGCGGTGAAGGGGTTGCCCGGGAACGTGCCCAAGTCGATCACCCACAACGTCCCGCTGATCGGCGCGGAGGGCTACAAGGCCCTGCAGAACAATCGGGTCAAGCTGGCCCTGGAAAGTGGCCTGGATGAGGCCAGGATCGACCATCTGTTGGGCCGGTACGGCAGCGCGATCAACGAGATCTTCGCCCTGCTCGAGGCGAAACCCGAGCTGGCGGCGCCGCTGGAGCATGCCCCCAAGTACCTGAAAGCCGAGGCCTACTACGGTGTCTCGCACGAAGGCGCGCTGCATCTGGATGACATTCTGGCCCGCCGGACCAGGATCTCCATCGACACATGGGACCGCGGCGACGCCGTGGCCGCGGAGGTTGCCGAATTGGTGGCGCCGTTGCTCGGCTGGGATGCCGCGACCATCACGAACGAAGTCGACCACTACCTGGCTAGAGTGGCCGCGGAGCGTGAGTCGCAACTTCAGCCAGACGATCAGACCGCCGACGCCGCACGGCTCGGCGCCGCCGATGTTCGCATCGGCGCCACCGGTGAACAGGGGGACGCCGCCTGAATTGGCCCTGGCAGCACGAAATGTTTAGACACAGCAAGTACTTTCGCCGGCGCTCTGGACAGTGACCTGACGTCGGCACTCACCTGAAAGGACAAAGTTGTCCACATCTCTAGGACAGATCTTCCTCTGGGAGACAATCGGCACCGCACTACTGATCGTTCTCGGCACCGGCGTCGTGGCGACCGTCGTACTCCAGAAATCCAAGGGCACCGGCGGTGGCTGGCTGCTCATCAACTTCGGCTGGGCGATGGGCGTTTTCGTCGGTGCATCAGTGGCCTGGCGGTCCGGCGCCCACCTGAACCCCGCCGTGACCCTCGGCCTGGCGGTCTCCGGCAAGACCCCCTGGAACCAGGTTCCGGTCTATTTCGCCGCGCAGTTGCTCGGGGCCTTCATCGGCGCCGTGCTCTGCTGGGCGGCATTCAAGAAGAACTTCGACGAAGAGCCCAACCCGCAGGACACCTTGGGCATCTTCTCCACCGGCCCCGTCATCCGTAGCTACGGCTGGAACGTGGTCACCGAAGTCATCGGCACCTTCGTGCTGATCTTCTGGATCCTGCTGACTCCGACCGCCAACGTCGGGCTCGGTTACTTCGCGGTCGCCTTCGTCGTCCTGGGCATCGGTAACAGCCTCGGTGGCCCCACCGGGTACGCGATCAACCCGGCCCGTGATCTTGGTCCGCGCATCGCGTACGCCATCCTGCCGATCAAGGGCAAGGGCAAGCCCGACTGGGCGTACTCCTGGGTGCCGGTTGTCGGGCCGCTGATCGGCGCTGTGCTGGCCGGCCTGCTGTTCATGGCCACCAAGAGCACGCTGACCTGACCCGACCCGACCCGATCTGACTTGATACGCGCCGATCCGAAGATCGGCCCGCACACCGATCCCCAGCCATTCAAGGACAAGGAAGTCCCGCATGAGCGAGCAGTTCGTAGCATCGATCGACCAAGGCACCACCTCCACCCGTTGCATGATCTTCAACCACGCCGGTCGCGTGGTGTCGGTCGACCAGAAGGAACATGAGCAGATCTTCCCGAAGGCGGGGTGGGTCGAGCACAATGCGCTGGAGATCTGGGAGAACACCCGCGCGGTCGTCGCCGCCGCGCTGGCCAAGGCCGAGTTGAAGGCGAGCGACATCGCCGCCGTCGGCATCACCAACCAACGCGAGACGGCACTGGTCTGGGACAAGACCACCGGGAAGCCGGTCTACAACGCGATCGTCTGGCAGGACACCCGGACGGACGGCATCTGCCACGACCTGGCCGCGCTGGGCGGCGGCGCCGACCGTTACAAGGCCAAGGTCGGCCTGCCGTTGGCCACCTATTTCTCGGGGCCGAAGGTGCGTTGGGTGCTGGACAACGTCGAGGGCGCTCGGGAGAAGGCCGAGGCGGGCGATCTGCTGTTCGGGAACATGGACACCTGGTTGGTCTGGAACATGACCGGCGGGGTACAGGGCGGTCTGCACCTCACCGAGCCGACCAATGCCTCCCGGACGCTGCTGATGGACCTCAAGACGCTGGCCTGGGATCCG
This sequence comes from Mycobacteriales bacterium, assembly GCA_038245175.1. Lineage (GTDB taxonomy): Bacteria > Actinomycetota > Actinomycetes > Mycobacteriales > Nakamurellaceae > Nakamurella. The sequence continues at coordinate 65,913 of JBBRSR010000007.1, forward strand.
GAGATCGCCAAGGAGATGGGCATCCCGCTGTCCATGCTGCCGGAGATCCGATCCTCCTCCGAGGTGTACGCCAAGGGCCGGGAACAGGGATTCCTGGGCGGGGTGCCGATCGCCGGCATTCTCGGCGACCAGCAGGCGGCCACCTTCGGCCAAGCCTGTCTGAGCCCCGGTGAGGCCAAGAACACCTATGGCACCGGCAACTTCATGCTGCTCAACACCGGTACCGAGATCGTTCCGTCGGAGAACGGGCTGCTCACCACCGTCTGCTACAAGATCGGGGACAAGCCCACGGTCTACGCTCTCGAGGGCTCGATCGCGGTGACCGGTTCGCTCGTGCAGTGGGTGCGGGACAACCTGGGTCTGATCAAGGACGCCGCCGAGATCGAGACGCTGGCCAAGTCGGTGGAGGACAACGGTGGGTGCTACTTCGTACCCGCCTTCTCTGGATTGTTCGCGCCATACTGGCGTGACGACGCCCGCGGCGCGATCGTCGGTCTGACCCGCTACGTCAACAAGGGTCACATCGCCCGCGCGGTGCTGGAGGCCGTCGCCTTCCAGACCCGCGAGGTACTGGACGCGATGAACGCCGATTCGGGCGTTCCGCTGACCGCGCTCAAGGTGGACGGCGGCATGGTGGTCAACGAAACCCTCATGCAGTTCCAGGCCGACATCCTCGGAGTGCCGGTGATCCGTCCGGTGGTCGCCGAAACCACCGCGTTGGGCGCGGCCTACGCGGCCGGTCTGGCCGTCGGGTTCTGGGCGAGCGAGGACGACATCCGCAACAACTGGGCCGAGGACAAGCGCTGGGAGCCGAACATGGAATCCGGGGCGCGGGACAAGGCCTTTGCGAAGTGGAAGAAGGCCGTCACCAAGACGTTCGATTGGGTGGATGCCAACGACTGAGCTTCAGTGAAGGGACCACTTGACTGAAAGGGCGGCAGCCAGGCAGGCTGCCGCCCTTTCGCATTCCTTGGGGTCAGAGCGTCGGGATGGGCTCGCTCAAACCCTGGATGACCAGCATCAGCAGGCGTCGACGCAGTGCCCGCACGGTTTCCGTGGACGAGTTGACCAGGGCCTGTTGAGTTCCCTGGTGGATGACCGTGATCGCCCGGCCGAGCTCGTCCAGACCCTGAACGGGCCGCCGGCCGATCCTGGCCAGGCTGGTATCGATCAGCGGCAGAACGGCTTCGATCAATGATCGGTGGTATTCGGCCAAGGCCTGCCGCAACTCCGGATTGCGCGCGGCGTAGGCGACGAACTCGACGCTGACCAAGAACCACTGCCGGTCCAGGGGCAGCGCATCGACCAGCAATTCCACGGTCTGTTCCAGGGTGGGTCGGCCGTCGCGGAGGTAGGCCGCATCCAGGGCAGCCGTCACCGCTCGGATGGAACTGTCCGACCGGTACTGCCACAGCGCGAGGAAGAGCATGTCGAGGCTGTCGAAGTTCGAGTAGAACGCGCCGCGGCTGTAGCCGGCCTGGTCGCAGATCTCCTCGACGGTCGCCCGGCCCAGGCCACGCTCGGCGAAGACGGGCAGCGCGGCGTCGAGCAACCGCTGCCGGGTTTCGGCCCGCCGTTTGGTGATGCGCACCGCAGCCATGGGTTTCGCCGCCGTTACTTCGTTCACCATCAACAATATACACCAGTGTATCGGATACAGTCTCGTATCAGAAGGTCTCGCAGTGGTGAGACCGGTGGTCGAATGCGGAGGAGTCGAGCAATGAGCACCAACAACGGATCACCGGAGACGGCAATAGCGCCGCCGGCGTCGGCGGCGGTAACCCCGAAGTTTGCCGCCGAGGTGCGGGACGCGATCTCGGTGCGCACGATCGGCCTGGTGGTCGGCGTGCTGTTCCTGCAACTCGGGTTCATCCTGTCCTACGTTGGCGCGTTCCATGCGACCGCGCCGCATCGGATCGATGTGGCCGTGGTGGCTCCCGCCCAGGTCAGCGATCAGCTGGTGGCCGGCCTCAACGGCATCACCGCCGAGCCGCTGGTGGCCACGGCCACCGACGAGGCGACCGCGCGCGGGCAACTCGCCCGGAACGAGATCTCCGCCGTGCTGATCGTCGATGGCGCCGGCACCCAGGACACGCTGTTGGTGGCGTCTGCCGGCGGCACCTCGGTGTCGACGGCGGTTCAGTTGGTCATCACCCAAGCCGAAGCGGCCCAGAGTCGAACCATCACGGTCGAGGACGTGATTCCGGTGCAGGCCGGAGATGGTCGCGGATTGTCCGGTTTCTACGCGGTACTCGGCTGGATCATCGGTGGGTATCTGCTGTCCGCGCTGCTCGGCGTGGCGAAAGGCAGCCGTCCGGCCAACCTTCAGCGAGCATCGATCCGGCTCGGCGCCACCGTGCCCTACGCGATTCTGTCCGGTCTCGGGGGCGCCCTGTTGCTCGACCAGATCCTCGGCGCCGTCACCGGTCACTTCTTCGGTATCTGGGGCCTGGGCACGCTGTTGGTGCTGATGGCGGGCGCAGTGGCGATGGCGATGCAGACCCTGTTCGGCGTGATCGGCATCGGGGTCACCATCCTGTTGTTCGTCATCCTGGGCAATCCCAGCGCCGGCGGCGCCTACCAGCCCGAGTTGCTGCCGACCTTCTGGCGGGTATTGCACAACGTCCTGCCCACCGGCGCCGGCACCGACGCGTTCCGCAGCATCGCGTACTTCGATTCGAACGGGCTCGCCGGCCCGATCCTGGTCATCGTGGCCTACCTGGTCGGCGGAGTGCTGCTCACGCTGGGCGCGGCCAGGTTCCACGGGCGTCGAGGCCTGGCGGCGTAAGCCCGTCGCCGCCGTCGCGGCGCCGCCCGGTCGCTCAGTGCTCCGGGCTGCCGTTCACGTTGAGCACGACCGATGTGCCCGCCGTGATCGTCCGGGCGACGGTGCAGTGCTCCTCGGCAGCCTTGTGCACGATCTTGAGCAGGCGGGCGCGATCGGCATTCGAAAGCCTCGACAGGTCGACTTCGATGTCCTCGGTGATCAGCGGGTAGCGATCCTCGAAGAGGTGCTTGGTGCCGCTGACCCGGATCGTCGCGCGGAAGCCGTCGCCGAGCCGGCGGGCCAGCACCGTATCGGCGGTGAGACCCGTGCAACCGGCCAGCGCCACCTTCAGCAACTCGCCCGGGCTGAACGACCCGTCGTTCTCCAGCGGGCCGATCGCCACCTCGGCGCCGCGACCGTTCCTGCCGAGGTAGGTGCGGTTGCCGGTGCGCTCCACCCACAGATCGAGCGGGCCCACGCCGGCGACGGCCGGATCGTTGTCGCTGGTGGTGCTCACGTCATATCCCTTCTGTTCGGTGCTGGGCGGCCATGACCTCGGTGCCGAGGTCGTCCACCCTGTTCGGCGGTCCACGAATGGGGACGTTACCGGTTCACCGGCTGGCCTATCCTCGGGTGAGTCATGACCGATCAGCCAGCCAGCATCCCGGCCGCGCCCAGCCGCGAGCTGCGCGGTCGGATAGACCGGCTGGGGATCTCGGAGGCCGTCAACCTCGGTGGCCGGTTGGCCAAGCTCGGGCGGATTCGTGATCGACGTCGGCGCATCGCGGCCCAGGCGGAGATCGAGAAGGCGGTTACCGCGGCCGAGCGACGGCTGGCCGACCGGTTGGCCCGCCGGCCGGCGATCTCCTATCCGGCGGAGCTTCCGGTCAGCGCCCGGGTGGACGATCTGAAGAAGGCGATCAGCGAGAATCAGGTCGTTATCGTCGCCGGGGAGACCGGCTCCGGCAAGTCCACCCAGCTGCCCAAGATCTGCCTTGACCTCGGCCGGGGTGTTCGCGGCCTGATCGGCCATACCCAGCCCCGGCGAATTGCCGCGCGGGCCCTGGCCGAGCGGATCGCCGACGAGACCGGGACCGAACTGGGCGACGTGATCGGCTACACGATCCGCTTCGGCGATCACACCGGCCCGAACACCGCGGTCAAGTTGATGACCGACGGCATCCTGCTCGCCGAGATCGGCCGCGACCGAACGTTGTCGCGCTACGACACGATCATCATCGACGAGGCGCACGAACGTAGCCTGAACATCGATTTCCTGCTCGGTTACCTGGTCGGGCTGCTGCCGACCCGACCCGACCTGAAACTGATCATCACTTCGGCGACCATCGACCCGCAACGGTTCAGCGCACACTTCGGCGGCGCCCCGATCGTCGAGGTATCGGGCCGGACCTATCCGGTCCAGGTTCGGTACCGCCCGTGGGGTTCGGCCGTGCCGGCCGACGACGAGGACGAGGCCGAGACCCCGCGCGGAACCGATGACCGTGACCAGGCACAGGTGATCTGCGAGGCCGTCGACGAACTGTCCGCCGGCGGCCAGGGCGACATTCTGGTGTTCCTGTCCGGCGAACGCGAGATCCGGGATACCGCCGAGGTTCTGCGGGGTCACCTCGCGGCGCGGCGCGGTGTCACCGAGGTGCTGCCGCTGTACGGACGGTTGTCCAGTGCCGAACAGCACCAGGTATTCTCCGCGCACACCGGCCGCCGGATCGTGCTCGCGACGAATGTGGCGGAGACCTCGTTGACGGTGCCGGGCATCCGCTACGTGATCGACCCGGGCACCGCCAGGATTTCCCGATACTCCTTGCGCACCAAGGTGCAACGGTTGCCGATCGAACCGATCTCGCAGGCTTCCGCCGGGCAGCGGGCCGGCCGCTGTGGACGCGTCGCGGATGGCATCTGCATCCGGCTGTACTCCGCAGAAGACTTCGAGAACCGACCGGCCTACACCGATCCGGAGATCGCCCGGACGTCGCTGGCGGCGGTTATTTTGCAGATGGCCTCGCTGGATCTGGGCAACATCACCTCGTTTCCCTTCCTGGACCCTCCGGACACCAGGCAGATCGGTGACGGCATCACCCTTCTCACCGAACTCGGCGCATTGCAGGCGGACTCGGCCGCGGATCGGGTGCGGCTGACGCCGGTCGGTCGCCAGCTCGCCGCGCTGCCTGTCGACCCGCGGCTTGCTCGGATGATCGTCGAGGCCGACAAGCTCGGCTGCGCCTACGAAGTCGTCGTGATCGCCGCGGCGCTGGCGATCCAGGATGTTCGGGAGCATCCGTTGGAGGATCGGGAGAAGGCTCGCGCGGTGCATGCCCGATTCGCCGATCCGCAGTCGGACTTCATCGCCGTGCTGAACCTCTGGCTGTACCTGCAGGAACAAGGAAAGTCGTTGTCCGGCAACGCGTTCCGGCGGCTGTGTCGGACGGAGTACCTGCACTACCTGCGGATCCGGGAATGGCAGGACCTGGTCGGTCAGCTGCGCCAGATCGCCGCCGGCATCGGCATCAGGGTGCCGACCGGGCCGCCGACGCAGGCGGCCACGGCGGGTGCCCCGGTGTTCGACAACCCCCGTATCCACCAGGCGCTGCTGGCCGGGCTGATCGCCCAGGTCGGCGGATACGACGAGGTCCGCAGGGAGTATCAGGGGACCCGCGGCGCCCGGTTCTCGATCTGGCCCGGCTCGAAACTGGCCAAGTCGACCCCCCGGTTCGTGATGGCCGCGGAGCTGGTCGAGACGTCCAGACTCTGGGCCCGCACGGTCGCCGCTATCGATCCGCTCTGGGCCGAGAGCATCGGTGCGCACCTGGTCAAACGCTCGTATTCGGAGCCGCGGTGGGAAGCCAGACGTGGTTCCGCGGTCGCCACCGAGAAGGTGCTGCTGCTCGGGGTGACCCTGGTGGCGGGGCGCACCGTGCAGTACGGCGCGATCGACCCGGAGCTGTCCCGCGAGCTGTTCATCCGGCACGCACTGGTCGAAGGGGATTGGCACACCCGACACCCGTTCTTCGCCCGCAACGCGGAGCTGCTGGAGCGGATCGCCGAACGCGAGGACCGGGCACGGCGTCGCGACATCGCCGTCGACGACGACACGCTGTTCGCGATCTACGATGCGCGGGTGCCCGCCGAAGCGATCTCCGCGCGGCATTTCGACACCTGGTTCAAGCGTGCGGACGAGGCTGAGAAGGACAGGCTGACCTTCACCGAGGCCGACCTGGTCGCGGCCGGTGCGGCCGACATCGATGCCGCCGCCTACCCCGACCGGATCGACAGCGTCGGGGTGAACCTGGACCTGCGCTACGTGTTCGAGCCCGGTCGCGCAGACGACGGAGTCACCGTGACCATCCCGCTGACCGTGCTGCAGCGGGTCTCGCCGCAGACCTTCGCCGCGCAGATCCCTGGACTACGAAGCGATCTCGCGGTCGCGTTGATCCGCTCGCTGCCCAAGACCCTGCGCCGGGCGTTTGTCCCGGTGCCCGACTTCGCAGCGGTGGCCCTGGACCGGATCGGGTCCGCGCCGGGTTCGCTGCCCGACCAGCTGGCGACCGCGTTGACCGAGCTGACCGGGGTGGTGGTCGACAGCGGTGATTTCGACCTGACCAAGGTGGCGCCGCACCTGCGGATGACGTTCGAGGTGGTGGACGCGTCCGGCGCGGCGGTTGCCACTGGCAAGGACCTGGCGGCGATGCAGCGACAGCTGCGGGGCGATACCCGGAGCGCCGTCGCGGCGGCCTCGGGGGATCTGGAGCGGGCCGGGCTGACCGAGTTTCCGCCGAAACCGTTGCCGCGCACGGTGGATTCGGTGATCGACGGTATCTCGGTGCGCGGCTATCCGGCGCTGGTGGACGAGGGCCGCACGGTCGGCGTCCGGGTGTACGCGACGGAGGCCGATCAGCTCAGGGCCGCTCGCGCCGGCACCCGACGGCTGCTGTTGCTCTCCCTCCGGTCGGCGGTACCGTACGCTCGGCATCAGCTGGCGCGCCCGGCGCTGCTCCGGTTGTCTGCCTCCGGGTCCGGCACGTTCGACGAACTTGCCGCCGACGCAACGGCGGCCGCGGTGGAAGCCCTGCTGGATTGGGCCGGCGGCAGCAGCTGGGACGCCGGATCCTTTGCGGCGACCCGGACGAAGATGTCGCCGCACCTGGACAAGGCGGTGACCGATGTGCTGACGGCGACCCATGAGGTGCTCGAGGTGGCCAATCGGATTCAGCCGGCGCTGGCCGGGCTTCGCGGGGGACTGCTGGCGGCCTCGGTGATCGACGTCAAGACCCAGCTGGCCACGCTGCTGGCGCCGGGATTCATCAGCCGGACCACCGCGGGCCGGCTGCCCGACCTGCTGCGCTACCTACAGGCCCTGGAGATCCGGGTCTCCAGGCTGGCCACCGACCCCGAGCGGGACCGGGCCAGGATGGCCGAGGTTCTGCCGTGGGAGGAGGCCTACCGGCAGGTGGTGCTGGACTTGCCCACTGAGCGGCGGGCCGATGCCGATGTGCAGCAGGTGGGCCGGCAGCTCGCCGAATGGCGGGTGGGGCTGTTCGCGCAGCCGATGAAGACGACGCTTCCGGTCTCGGCCAAACGGATCGAACGAGCGCTGTCCGGGCTACGGGAAGAGCAGCGATCGTGACCACTGACAGAGCGGCCCCGCCCGTCGAGACGACGGGCGGGGCCGACGAAGTCGTCCGGGTCAGACGGCGGGCGGCGGGTTCTTGTTGCCGCCGAGGCCATCGATGAACGAATCGATCTTGTCTTCGATCGGATCGACCTTGTCGTCGCCGATCTTGCTGCCGACGAAGCCGCCCACCTTCTCGACGCCCTCCTTGACCTGTTCCGAGTGCTCGGAAACCAGATTCTTGGCCTTGTTCGCCAGTTCACCGAAATCAACCACGTGATCATCCTTTGGTCGGTGGCGCTCACTGCGCCGATCGCGTGCCTAGCCTAAGCGATACGACAGCCCGGGAAAGTCGATGACGAATCCGTGCTCATCAATGGACAGGTCGCGGACGCCGGCCGGGCCGCGATGCGTCACCACGCCCGATCCGCGGAAGGTGTACCGGTGTTCGATCGATCGGACCTCCAGCGTTGGCATCGAGATCGACGCCACGTTGATCACGAATTCCTCGTCGCTGCCATTGGTCAACAGGCCTTCGGTCCTGATCAGACCCAGCCGGCGAAGCGGCAGCGCGTTGGTGAAAGCCGACGATTGGATGTCGACGTCCTGCGAATCGTCGAGCGCGTACAGCGGGCTGGAGCCGGCGGTTGAATCCACCACCCAGGGTCCGCCCGGGGTCCGGGTGAGCGACAGATTGCGCTCGCCCTCGGCCGAGTCGGAATGCACCGTGATCCGGCGGGTGCGGCCACTCGCGTCCGTCAGGACCGAATAGGAAGCGCCATACGCTGTGCCGCCGGCCTGGATCAGATACCCGTTGGCGCGCAGCCCACGCTCGGTGATCACGGCTCGCACGGTCTCGAGCCGATGATCGGGTTCCGATGACCAGGAGAGCATCTCGGCCCGTGGGTGTGCGGTGGTCACTCCTGCAGGTTAGCCGCGGCGGTCACGATTGGTCCGTGCGGGCGGGTCCGTGCGAGCGGGCAGTGCGGCCAACCGGCTTGACGAGTCCGGCAGCGGCGCACCACGCTGATCCCATGGGACATCTGGATCTGGCTGGGATCAGCTATACGCTGGCCGACGGACGCCCGCTGCTGGCCGATGTGACCTTCCGGGTCGGCGAGGGTGCGATCACCGCGCTGATCGGGCCCAACGGAACCGGCAAGACGACATTGCTCCGGATCATCACCGGTGAGCTCCCCGCCGACGACGGCGCGATCAGCCGGTCCGGTGGACTCGCGGTGATGCCGCAGTTCATCGGGTCGGTGCGCGACGGGTCGACCGTCCGGGATCTGCTGCTGTCGATGTCCCCGAGGTCGATCCGAACATCGGCCGCCGCCTTGGATGCCGCCGAGTTGGCGATGATGGACGACGACGGCGACGCCACCGCGATGAAGTACGCGCAGGCGTTGGTGGATTGGGGCGACGCCGACGGGTACGGGCAGGAAACCGTCTTCGACAAGTGCACTATTGCCGCGCTGGGCATGCCCTACGATCGGGCTCAGTATCGGGATGTGAGCACCCTGTCCGGCGGCGAGCAGAAGCGGCTCGTCCTCGAGTTGCTGCTGGCCGGGCCCGAGGAGGTGCTGCTGCTCGACGAGCCGGACAACTATCTCGATGTGCCGGGCAAGCAGTGGCTGGAAGGTCGCCTCGAGGAGACCAGGAAGTCGGTGCTGTTCGTCTCCCACGATCGTGAGCTGCTGGCGCGAGCGGCGACCCGGATCGTCACCCTCGAGCCAGGCGCGGCCGGCGCGACGTCGTGGGTACATGGGGGCTCGTTCCTCGGCTATCACGCTGCCCGGGACGACCGGAATTCCCGGCTGGAGGAACTGCGTCGTCGGTGGGACGAAGAACGGGCCAAGCTCAAGGCATTGGTGCTGATGTACAAGACCAAGGCCGCCTTCAACGACGGCCTCGCCTCCCGCTACCAGGCCGCCCAAACCCGGCTGGCCAAGTTCGAGGAGGCCGGCCCACCCCAGGCGGTGCCGCAGATCGCCACCGTTTCGATGCGGTTGACCGGTGGGCGCACCGCGAAACGTGCCGTCGTCTGCGCCGGGCTCGAACTGTCCGGTCTGATGCAGCCGTTCGATCTGGAGGTGTTCTTCGGCGAACGGCTGGCAGTGCTCGGTGCCAACGGGTCCGGCAAGTCGCACTTCCTGCGGCTGCTTGCCTCCGGCGGGTCCGATCCCGACCCCGAGCATGAGCCGGTCAACGAGGAGCCCGTCGAGCCGGTGAATCACGCAGGCTCGGCTCGGCTCGGCTCGCGGGTTCGGCCGGGCTACTTCCGGCAGACCCACGCGCATCCTGAATTGCGGGGCCGGACGCTGTTGGAGATCCTGCATCGCGGCGACGATCACCGGGACGGGCTCAGCCGCGAACCGGCCTCCAAGGCGCTGGACCGCTACGGGCTGGCCCGTACCGCGGAGCAGAAGTTCGAGACGCTGTCCGGTGGGCAGCAGGCGCGGTTCCAGATCCTGCTGCTCGAGCTGTCCGGGGTGACGCTGCTGCTGCTGGACGAGCCCACCGACAACCTGGATCTGCAGTCGTCGGAGGAGCTGGAGCTGGCCCTCGACCGATTCGAGGGGACGGTGGTGTCGGTCACCCATGACCGGGCTTTTGCGCGGACCTTCGACCGGTATCTGGTATTCGGCGCCGACGGGCGGGTGGTGGAAACGCCGACGCCGGTGTGGGACACCGCACGGGTGCAGCGGGCGCGCTGAGTTCCAGATCCTGCTGCTCGAGCTGTCCGTGAACGACTCGCTGGTGCTCCATGGCCGCAGCCCGGGCAGCGACTACCCTCAGGTGCACCGTCTCGAAAGGACCCTCAGATGAACAAGGCCATCCTGAATTCGCTGTCCGAGGACGAGACGGTGCTGGTGATGAAGACCGAGCGCGCGCGACTGGTCGACCTCGATGAGGACGCCCTCGTTGATCTGCACAAACGGGTCCGCCGCGCCCGTAACAAGTACGTCAAGTTGTACCGCAAGCACGCCAGCAGCCGAGTGAAAGAGCAGGGTGCCCGCGGGAAGGCGCGGCCGAAGAACGCCAGAAATGCGGCCAAGGCCGAAATCTTCGAGGCGGCGCTGGCCAGAGTCAGCCGTCGGCTTTCGGTGGCCGCCCGACAGAGTTCGGCCGCCCTGCGCGCCGAGCGGCTGGCCGCCGCCCGCCTGGGCAAGGGCAGCAGGGGCCCAGCCCCGGAGTTGGCGGAGCCCGGTGCACCTGCCGACAGATCCGCTGCGGACCGCCGCGTGACCACACCGGCCGCGAAGACGCGGGTGTCGACGTCGGCGGCTGCCGGAGCCCGCCGGCAGGCCAAGAAGGACACCCGTTGACCGGCACGATCCTGCGCTCGGCGGCCCTGTGATCAGTACCGTGATTGATCTCGCCGAGTGATATAGCGGGGTGCGGTGCACGGGACGTGCCACCATGGAGTCGTGGTAGCTCGGCGCCCCGTTCTGACGGACACGCCCGCCCCGCCGATCCGGTACGCCGGGTTTGTCGCGGGAGCCGGCTGGTTCGCGGCGTGGCTGGTCGCCGCCGCTGTGGTCGCCGCCCTGCTGTCCGAGTTGACCACCGGCGCCACTCCGATCCCCGGACTGCCGGCCCCGACCGCCGCCGTTCAATTCGGCATCCCGACCATGCGGGTGCTGCTCGATGTCGCTGTGGTCGCCACGATGGGGCTGGGGCTGCTGGCCAAACTTCTCGGCTTCGACGACCCCGATCGCACCGAGCCGGTGATGCTCAAGGCCCGACGGATCGCGGTCTGGACGTCGTGGGCGTGGGTGGCAGCGGCGCTGCTCAGCGTGGTGATGCTGTCCGCGGAACTGAACCCTGATCGCTTCCCGGCCCGGACCGCCGGCTGGCTGGACATTCTGACCGCGCCGCTCTCGGTGCTGCAGTACGTGATCACCTCGCCCGACGTGATCTGGCAGTACGTGGTCAACGTGCCCGCCGGCAAGGGCCTGCTGGTCACAGCGGGGTTCGGGCTGGCGTCGGTCTGGGTGGCCCGGATGGCCGAACGGCGCGGTGAGTCGGTGCCGGCCGAACTACGGATCGGCATCGCCGCGTTCGCCCTCCTGCCGCTGCCGCTGACCGGGCACTCTTCCAACTGGTACTGGCACGACATGGCCATGATGGCGATGGAACTGCACCTGGTCAGCGCGACCGCGTGGTCCGGCGGGCTCGCTGCGGTGATCATCTTCCTGGCTCGCAAACCAGACCTGTTGGCCATCGCGTTGCCCCGTTTCTCCAGGCTCGCGAGCTACTGCATCTTCATCGTCTCGTTCACTGGTCTGTTCACCGGCATTTCGATGCTGGCCAGTTCCGAGGTGACGACGATGCCGGCGGCCCTATGGACCACCCACTACGGCCAGTTGATCATCGCCAAGTTGGTGTGCGTCGCGGTGATCGCGGTCTTCGCGCTCAAGGTGCGCGGCAAGATGCTCGCCCAGATCGTTCTCCGTAAGCCGACAGCTGTCGCCAGATGGTGCGGCGTCGAGCTGACCGTGATGGCGCTGGCCTACGGGATCGCCGTGGTGCTGACCCGCTCGGCGCCGTACTAGCGGCCACCGCGGGAAGTTTGCTTTTTCGCTCACCGATGAAGATGCTCCCCGGTTGAACCGAGGCCTAGCGGCCGGCCGGCGCCCGCCCGCGCCGGGGGGCGATGCGACCCGGATCGTCGGTGGCCGGCACCAGCAGACCCGTGGCGTTCCGCGCCGGTTCCGGCGCGTAGGTGACGGCCAGCTCGGGCGGCCGAGGCGTGTTGAACCCCAGCCAACGCTGCACCAGATACGTGACGGCCAACCAGGTGACAACCGCCGCCGGCAGCGCCCACCAGATCGAGCTCCAGTCGATGGGCGGCATCCGCAACGACACCCCTGCGCCACCGTTGTAGGCGGCCTGCATCTGCTGTACCGACATCTCGGACAGGTTGGTGGGTGTCCCGGAGGCGACGGTCTGCAGCCACAGGAAGCCGTAGCCGGTGCCGGTGATCAGCAGGCCGCCGACCACCGCGCGCAGGTAGGGGCGCACCTTCAGCAGGAACAACCCGTCCACCGCCAAGCCGAGGCCGACCATCCAGAACGGCGGTACCGACGGCGGGAAGGTGCTGACCACGAGCAGCGGCCAGATGATCGACCGATACAGGACGTACCCGCCGGTGATCAGGGTCGCGGTCCAGGCCCTGCCGACCAGGTAGCGGGCGAAGACCAGGATCGGTGCGCACACCACGAGCGCCCACACCGGGTAGACCCACGGCGGGATCGGCATCGCGAAGTGTTGCAGCGAGACCGCGTCCACCGGACGGCCCAGTTGGCGCGCGGCGAACTCGAGCAGCTCGTTCTCGGCGTACGGGGTGCCGCGGAACCAGGACGCCATCTCCAGGATGCCGTATTCCTGCTGGAGCTGGGCGAAGTGTGCATTTTCGAAGAAGAAGGCCAGCAAAGCGGTGAGCCCGAAAGTCCACTGCCAGGAGAACTTGCCATCGCGCGGGTAGCTCAGATACCAGGCCCGGATGATGCCGCCGATCATCACCGCGGTGCCGAAGTACAGCATGCCGTGCGACGGCGACCAGGCAGTCAGGTCGAGCCCGTTGACCCGGTGGTTGATGACGTCGATCGGGGCGGCGATCAAGAAGATTCCGGTGCCCCACTGCATGATGCGCAGGCTCAGCTTGTCCACGCCGTAGCCGGTGAACGAGTGGGTCAGCACCAGCGCGATCGCGATACCCGTGCCGACCGTGTTGAGCAGATGCGGGGGAGCCATGTCGTCGCGCAGCCATTTGAAGTGCCAGGACACGTCCCAGGACGAGCCGAGCAGCTTGAACGCCAGAGCGGTCAGCCACCAGCGCAGCATCAGCACCTGGACCGATCGCGGGGTGGGGCGGCCGGGCACACCGCGCGTCCAATAGGTCCGCAGGAACGCACCCAAACGCTGCATGGCTGTTCGCACCTCTCGCAAAGCGGGCCGAGCCGGCAGGATTCCGCTGGCTCCGACATTTCACACCTACCCGCCAGGGTACGGCGTCGGGCCTGCCGGATCGGGCACATCCGTCCTGTTCAGCGCGCTAGCCCGCGTCCTCACCGGGATCGGGGTAGAGCGCCTCGATCACCAGACCGTCGCTATCGGCGCCGATGTCGGTCACGTACCCCCCCGAAGCGCCCACCGACAGCAGCTGCTCGACCAGGTCTCCGCCGGACAGCTGCACCGGGATGAGATCGCCGCCGCGGCGGTCGAACCTGAGCCGAGCGGCGTGCCCCCCTTCGGTGATCTTGACCAGCGAACCTGTCGAGGCCAGGGATGCCCTGGCCACGCCGAGCAGGGCCAGCACATCATTGAGCGCCGAGCTCAGGGCTTCGGCATTGGTCTCGGTCATCGCGCGGATCAATTCCGGCCTGGTCCCGGCGACCCGGGTCCCGTCGCCGAAGGACGAGGCAGCCAGGGACATGGCCAACTCGCCGCCTTCCTCGCCGACCTGGGCCAGCGCGAGCGCCATCAGGTGTGGCAGGTGCGAAACCCGGGCCACTGCCTGGTCGTGGGACAGCGCATCGGCCGGCACCACGTGTGAGCCGATGGCGAGGGCAACCCGGGCGACCGAGACCCAGTCGTCGATGTCGGAGTCCTCGTCCAGGCACGTCACCCACGCGGCTCCGGTGAACAGATCACCGGCGCCGGCCAGCCATCCCGAGTATTGGGTGCCGGCCATCGGATGCGAACCGACGAACCTGGTGTGCGGCGCAAGCTCGGCGACCTGTTCGGCGACGATGCCCTTGACGCTGGCCACGTCGGTGAGCCGGACGTTCGGGGCCAGTTCGTTGATCTGCTTGAGCAGCGGACGGAACGCGGTGACCGGTGTGGCCAGCACCACCAACGCATCCATGGCGACGGCTCGGGCCAGCGCCTGGTCCAGGGTGGCGCTGACGTCGAACCCGTCGGCGGCGGCCTCGTCCCGGGTTTGCGCGCTGCGGGTCCAGCCGAAGACGGAGGTGTGCGGCAGGGCCGCCCGCATGAGCGAGCCGCCGATCAGCCCGAGGCCGAGCACGCACAGCGGCGGCGGCGGGGTGCCGCCTGGGTGGCCGGCCGAAGTAGTCACCTGATCATGATGGGGGTCGGGCCGAGGTTCGGGTTGCCCCGGAATGGTGATTTCGGCGGCAGGGAGGGTGGTTGTGCCGGTCGGGTGAATGAATGCCGCACGGTGACGATCGGTCGCCGGGCCCCCACCCGTTGGCCGCGGGCGGCTGTGCCGCGTACGGTTGGCCGCGTGAGCACCGAGGGGTTTGCCGTCGCGGTCGTCCGCGCGGAAGGTAAATGGCGGTGCTCGCTGCTTGCGGCAGAACTCCTGGATGACCTGGACGGCATGATCACCGGCCTGCGGCGGGTCGCCACCGATGGTGCGGTGTTCGGCTTGGCCTGCATCGATGACGAATTCTTCGTCGTCATCCGGCCGATCCCGGGCGGGGTGTCCCTGTTGCTCTCCGATGCCACCGCCGCCTTGGACTACGACCTGGCCGCCGACGTTCTGGACCTGCTGCATCTCGAGACGCCGGAAGAGGACGAAATCGACGACGAGGCCTGGCCGGAAGGTGACCTGTCCCTGCTGACCGACCTCGGGGTGCCCGAACAGGAGATGCAACTGATCGTCAACGAGGTCGACCTGTACCCGGACGAGCAGTTGGCGATGATCGCCAACCGCGCCGGGTTCGGTGACGAGTTGGCCCGGATCATCGACAAGGCCTAGTTTTCGCCGGGATGGGCGCTTCCGGATGAACTCCCCCGATGACTGACGAGGACCTGATCCGGGCTGCGCTCGCCCAGTCGGCGCGCTCGCCGGCCTCGGGGGATGTGCCGATCGGCGCGGTGGTGCTGGATCCGGCCGGCGTCGTGATCGGCACCGGGTTCAACTGTCGCGAGGGTTCCGGTGACCCGACGGCACACGCCGAGATCATCGCGTTGCGGGCGGCGGCCGCGGGCCGGGGGAGTTGGCGGCTGACCGGCTGCACGCTCGGCGTGACCGTCGAGCCCTGCACGATGTGCGCCGGCGCGATCGGGCTGGCCCGGATCGATCGGGTCGTCTTCGGCTGCTGGGAGCCCAAGACAGGGGCGGCAGGTTCGCTCTGGGATGTCCTGCGCGATCGACGTCTGGCGCATCGGGTGGAGGTCCGTGGTGGCGTGCTGGCCGACGAATGCGCGGCGCCACTGTTGGCATTCTTCGCCGAGCAGCGCGGGACCGGCTCGGCGCCGCGTGCCGAAGCACCCCGAAATCTCCGGTAAAGTGCTGCGCGGTGGCGTGTCCGAGCGGCCGAAGGAGCACGCCTCGAAAGCGTGTGAGCGTGAAAGCGTTCCGTGGGTTCAAATCCCACCGCCACCGCCAACTTCGTGGCAACAGTTCGACTTAGTTGCCAAGTAGGAAACCATGTCCTATAGTTGCCAGTATGGAAACCAATTCCAGTGGGCTTTCCCCGGAGGCGCGGGATGCGCGTGCTTCGCTGCAGCAGGCCCGGCAGGCGGCGGACGCCATTCGCCGGGTCGACGCTCCCTGGTGGTACTTCGTCCTGAGCGCTGCGCTGTTCGCTTCGCTGATCCTCGTGCAGTTGCTCGGGGACAGGTCGACCACGTTCATAATCATCGTCGCCGTGGCCATCGTGGCGCTGAACCTGCTGGCTGCCCGGAGCGCCGGGGTGATGGGTGCGCCCAGTCGCAATCGCGGCTACCTCACCGCGGTGTTCTTGATCCTCGTCGTGATCGTAGGATCGATGGTCTGGTACGGGGCGACCGGCGAAACCTGGACCGTCGTCGTCATGGCCGCGACTGCCGCTGTGTTGATGCTGATCGGCGGCTGGTTGTACCGACGGAATCCCTCATGACCCGGAGCCGACGACAAGAGCCGGCTGCACAACTCGACCCGCTGATCCACCCCACCAACCGGCTGCTGGTCTGCGCGGCGCTCTCGCCCGCCGTCCAGGTCGAGTTCGCCGCCGTGCAGCGGGTGGTCGGACTGAGCACCTCGGCGCTCAGTAAGCAGGTCCACACCCTGATCGACGCCGGCTATGTGACACAGAGCCGCAGCGTCGCCGATTCCCGGCGGATCTGGCTCGGACTGACGCCTGCCGGCCGCGCCGCCTACCGGTCACACCTCGCGGCCCTACAGGCGCTGATCGACGCCAGCAACGACGCGGCCGGCGGGGCCGGCACGATCGGCGGGGCCGCTGATGACGAGGTCCAGGCCCCACCCGGCCTGTCAGCGAACTGAACACCCGTACCGCACCTCGCCGCGGTACGACCAGAGGCGGGCAGCAGCGGCCGCCGTTGGTGCGGTACGGACCTGGCGTGTGCGCGAGCAGTCAGAAGTGCGCGTGCTCGACGGTTGGCGACTTGACCCAGCGCATGATCAGCAGCCCGGCCCCGATCGTGATGAAGATGCCGATGCCGCCGACCTTCTGTGAATTGAAGGTCGTGGTCAGCAGGGTGAACAGGGTGGGCGCGACGAACGTCACGGCGCGGCCGGTGGTGGCATACAGCCCGAACATCTGACCGTCCTTACCGGTCGGCGCGAGCCGGGCCAGGAAGGTGCGGGACGCCGATTGCGCGGGCCCGACGAACAGGCACAGGATCAGTCCGAGCACCCAGAAAGCGGTCAGCCCGGACATCAGCAACAGCACGCTGCCGCTGATCAGGATGCCGATCAACGACCCGGTGATGACCTTCTTCGGACCGAGCCGATCATCGAAACGGCCGGCGATCACGGCGCCGATGGCGGCGATCACGTTCGCCGCGACGCCGAAGATCAACACGCTGCCGCTGGGCATGCCGTAGATCTGCACCGCGAGCACCGAGGCCAGCGCGAAGATCGTCACCAGGCCGTCGCGGAAGAGGGCGGACGCGGCCAGGAAGTAGACGGTGTTCCGGTCCGAAGTCCACAGCGCCTTCAGGTCGCGGAACAACTTCCGGTAGGAGTCGAGGAAGGATTCGTGCAGCGCGGTCGGATCCGGCAGCACCTCGGGGATCTTGACCAGCACCGGGATCGCGAAAATCCCGAACCAGGCGGCGGCGAACAACGCGATGTATCGGACATTGAGTCCGTCAGCCGTGCTGATCCCCAGGAAACCGCGGGCAGCACCGTCGCCGGTGAGGAACGCCAGGTAGGCCACCAGCAGCAGCACGATGCCGCCGAAGTAGCCCATCGACCAGCCGAAACCGGAGACCCTGCCGATGGTCTTGGGAGTGGAGATCTGCCGCAGCATCGCGTTGTAGGAAACTGACGAGAACTCGAAGAAGATGCTGCCCGCGGCGTAGAGCAGCAAGCCGAACCACAGGTAGCTCAGATCGGCCTTGACGAAGAACAGGCCGGCCGAGCACAGGACCACGAGCGCGGTCCACAGACCGACCGAACGGCGGCGTCGGCCCTTCGCATCGGCCCGCTGCCCCGCGACGGGGGCGAGCAGGGCGATGACCAGTCCGGCGATCGCCATCGATCGACTCAGCCAGGCCGTCGCCGCGATCTCCGACTCACCGGTGGTCGCGCGAAGACCCGCGGCGATGCCACCCGGATCGGCGTTCGTCAGGTAGACGGAGAAGACAAACGTGATCACCACGGTGTTGAAGGCCGCGGCGCCCCAGTCCCACAGCGCCCAGGCGAAGATGCGGCCACGGTTGCCCGGTGCCGGCGCGATCGCTGGGGTGATCGGCATCGTCATGAGCCGGAGCATAGTGACCACTCACGACCAAACGGCGCCAATCACCGCAGGACACAAGCTGCCGGTCCGCCTCGCCAGACCTTGATCGACTGTGACGTCGCCGGAGGTCGTTCGCCGACGGAGTGTCGGTGTCGTACGGCACAATCTGTGGTGGGGTCAGGGAACCTTTGCTGCCCGGTCGGCGTCTGACGTGGGTTGAGACAGTTGCCATCAGCTGGTCATGGATTCTCCCCATGGATTCACCGGGCCTGGCCAACACGGCGGAGGAACACATGGACAGATCGGCGATTGCGGGACGGCGGCGGCGGGGTGCCGGCCGACTGATTGTTCTGGGTGTGGCTGCGGTACTGCTGGCGGGCTGCGCGAACACGATCGCCGGGCTCGGTACCGCCGACCCGCTCGCTATTCCGCCGGAGGGAAAGCCGCTCGGCTACACGCCTTCGGACTTCGAGATCAAGTACGCCGAGGCCGACGGCCCGGATCAGATAGTCCGGGACTCGCTCGACGACATCATCAAGTACTACAAGAGTTTCTTTCCGGATGTCTTCGGCAAGGATTTTCAACCCCCGAAGGGTGGCTATTTCTCCATCCAGCCCGGCGAGAAGCATGCCTCGGGGTGTATGGACGGACCCGACGACCCGACCATCGTGGACAACGCCTTCTACTGCTCGTTCGCTGATGAGGTCGCCTACTACCGGCCGTTGATCGACCGCTACGCCAGTCAGTACAGCGATATGCAGGTCGGATTGGTGCTCGCGCATGAGATGGGACACGCCATCCAGGCGCGAGAGGGCCTGCTCGGCGAGCGATCCATCGTGAAGGAAACCCAGGCCGACTGTTTCGCCGGTACCTGGGCTCGCGCGGTCAAGGATGGCCTGGCCCCGCACTTCAAGTACAACGAAGCGAACATGGACAAGACCCTGCTGGCCTGGGCTCTCGAACTGCCCGACGAAGTCGGATCCGACCCCAACCAGCGCGGCGCGCACGGCAGCGCCTTCGACCGGGTCAGCGCCATGCAGGAGGGCTATCAGCAGGGGCCGAAGGCTTGCCGCGACAACTTCAACGACTCGCGGGTCTTCACCTCCGCCCAGTTCGACACCGATCCGGCTGGCAACGCCTCGGACGACGGGCAGGGCAACGCCACGTATGAGAACTCGGTTCTGCTGGCCCAGCGGGTCTTCGACGTCTTCTACGCCGCCAAGTTCCCCGATCTCGGTGGCACCTGGGCCAACCCGCCGGTACTGGTCGGTGGCAGCGGAGACCCGACCTGCACGAGCCAGAAGGTTGTCTCCTACTGCCAGGCCAACAATTCGGTGGTGATCTCCAATGAGCAGGCGCTCCGCGATGTCCACGACAGATTCGGTGACTACGCTGTCGTCACGGCACTGGGTTTCGCCTATGGTGATGCCGCCCTGACCCAACTCGGCTACTCACTCACCGACCCGCAGGCCGTATCCGCGGTGAGCTGCCTGACCGGAGCACTGTCCGGCGACCTGGCCGCCAATGGTGCGACCGTCTATCAGGCGACTCTGAGCCCCGGCGATTTCGACGAGGCGACCGTGATGCTGCTGTCCGCGGACAAGGACAGTCCTACGGTGGACACCGGCGATCTCAGTGCCTTCGCCCGAATGGACGCCTTCCGGGACGGGGTCAATGCTGGTGCGGGCAACTGTGGTGTGTAACTGTCCGGTGATATTTCCGGTGATATTTCAGGTGATATTTCCGGTCAGATCTCCGCGCGAGTTCCGTACGGTCCTCAGGCAGCCGTCGGCCCGGCTGCCATTTCGCTGCCTTGCCCAACGATCGCGGCGCGGCGGGCATCCCGCCGTTTCAGCTCCGCCAGCAGACCGAATCCGACCGGGATCATGATCCAAGCGGACAACAGCCGATAGACCAGGACGGCGGCGGCAGCCGGACCGTGCGAGGCGCCGGCGGAGACCAACGCCGCCAGTAGGGATGCTTCGACCAACCCGATCCCGCCCGGGGTGAATGGAATCTGCCGGACCAACTGGACGCTCAGGTAGATCACCGAGAGCGAGAGCAGGTCGATGCGTACCTCGAACGCCCAGCAGGAGGCGAGCAGGCAGACCGCCTCGGTGGCCCACTTGACCACGGTCCAGCCGACGGCCATGCACAGCGAACTGAGTCGAAGGAGTCGCGCCTGCCGCACCGTATCGAGGCCGTCCCGGGCCAGGCCGGTCAACTTCGGCCAGCGTTCCTCCCACTGGTCCAGTCGCGGCGTCGGACGCTCGGAAACCGCGCGCTCACCGCGCCGGGTCGAACGCACAATTACCAGCGTGATCAGCCCGACGGTCAGCAGACCCACCAGCACAGCGACACCCGGGCTATCGCTGATCAGGTTGAGGAAGGTGGTCGCCGTCGCGCCGCCGAGGACCAGAAAGTACAGCAGCGCCAGCGATCCGGCGGACAGCACCCCCGACAACACCATCACGGTGGCGGCGGTAGCCCGATTCGCCCCCATCAGCCGATATTGCTGGAAGGAGAAACCGGCGGCGACCGCCGCTCCGGCCGGCAGACTGTTGGTGAGTGCGGAGCCACCGAAGGTGATCGCGGTCATCCGGCGCACGGTGATCTTCACGTCGAAAGCCTTGAGCAGTAGCCTCTGCTGCTCGGCGAACGACACGACGGAAATGACCATCGCGACGGCGGCGAGCAGGACCCACCACCACTCTGCGGTGGCCAGCGCTGTGCCGATTTCGGCCGGCGAGGGCACTTTGCCCTGCAGCGCGACGATGATCACCACCGCCATCAGCAGCAGTCCGATGATCAACGCGGGCTTCCGCCATCGCGGCTTGGCCAGCTCCTCTTCGATTTCCTCGAGATCGTCTGCCAGCTCCGAACCGGTGTCATCCGCAACGTCATCCGGACCGGCCGGCCAGCGCCTGTCCAAGCTCTTGCGGCGACGGCCCCTCGGCTTGGCGGCCGGTTCGCCCGCGGGCACCTCGGCCACGCCGGCGGTCGGCGCGGGACCGCCGTTGATCACGAGATCGGCAGGATCGCGGTTGTGCTGGGCAGGGTCGAAGGCAGGGTCGGGCGGGTCGGCGACCTTCCGATCCATCGGATCCCCTCCTTCTGCGCCCGAGGCCTCCACATCTTCATGGTGCCTGTTGAATTGGTTTGATGTCACGCCGTTTTGGCTCGCGGCGCAGTCAAAGTCGCCGGGAAGTCCGGGGTCAGCTGATATCGCCGGTCAGATAGCGCTCAATCGTGGGTCCCACGGCCGCGACGATGGATTCCACCGGCATCGAGGCCAGCGGCTCGAGAGCCAGCAGATAACGGGCAGTGATCAGGCCGACAACCTGTGAGGCGATGAGACCTGCTCGCTGTGGTGCTTCGCCGGGCGCCAAGTGCATGACGGCGGCGAGTTCGGCGAGCACCACGCTGGTCAGGAATTCACGAACCATCCTGCTGGTCATCGGGTCGGCGAGCGCGGCGCGGAAGGCTGCGACCAGGGAGATGCCGGCATCCGAGTCCCAAGTGGTAATCAACGTTCGGATCAGGACCCGGCCCAGATCCTCGCGGCGGCTCGCCCCCACTTCGGCGATCTTGGCGCGGATGTCGACGCCCACCCGAACGGTGGCCAGGAACAGCTTCTCCTTCGAGCCGAAGTAATGGTGGATCAGCGCCGGGTCCACAGCGGCCGCGTTGGCGATCTGCCGGATCGAGGTCGACGCGAATCCGTTGGCCGCGAAGGCGCTGCGGGCCGCCTGGAGGATGGTTTCGCGGGTGTCCGGGTTGCCCGGCCGCCGCCCCTGGCGGGCTACCACCGAATCCGCCGGTGATCGGGGAGGGTTCTGCTCGCTGAGCGGGCAAGATCCACCCCGATCTGAAGCGTGGTCACGCAGTACGCCGTCGCAGCGTGGCGGAGGCGAGGGCCAGGGCGAGGACGACGCACCCCGCGACGATACCGACGTCCCGCCAGAGCGCCGAGGTCGCCTCGGCGTGCAGGCCGACCTCCGTCAGTCCGTTGACCGCCCAGGTCAACGGCATGACCGAACTCACCGCGTGCAGCCAGCCGGCCATCGCCTCACGTGCGACGAAGAGCCCACAGAGCAGGATCTGCGGGATAACCACAATCGGGAGGAACTGGACGGCCTGGAATTCGGTCTGTGCGAAAGCCGAGCAGAGCAATCCCAGGGCCACGCCCAGCAGCGCGTTGAGGACGGCGATCAGCACGACCAGTTGAGCGCCGCCCGCGGTGGTCAGCCCCAGCAGCCAGTACGCAGTCGCGCAGGCGATGCCGGCCTGGACGGTTGCGGCCAGCCCGAACGCCAACCCGTAGCCGAAGAGCAGGTCGAGCTTGCCCATCGGCGTGGTGAGCAGCCGTTCGAGGGTTCCGCTGGTCCGCTCGCGAAGCATCGCGATCGAGGTGACCAGGAACATGATGATGAACGGGAAGATGCCCAGCATGGTCAGCGCCAGCGGGTCGAACCGTTCGTGCTGACCGTCGAACATGAAGTACAGAATGGCCATGAGCACGATCGGGACGACCACCAGCAGGGCGATGGTCCGGCGATCGTGGCGCAGCTGACGCAGGATCCGGCCGGCGGTGGCGAACAGAATGTGTGGATTCATCGTCGGGTCCTGTCAGCGCTCGGCGTGGGATTTGGGGGGCGGTGGGCGGGGGATGCTGCGGTTGCCTCGGCGGCCGCGCCGCGCCGAACCAGGTTCAGGAAGGCCTGGTCCATGCTGGTGGTGCCCGCTTCCTGCAGGATGGCCGCCGGGCTGCCGTCGGCGATCAGTGAACCCTGTCTGATCAGCAACAATCGGTCGCACCGGTTGGCCTCGTCCATCACATGGCTCGACACAATGACGGTGGTACCGCCGTCGGCCGCCGCCCGGAACCTCGTCCATAGCTCCTCGCGCAGCAGCGGGTCCTGCCCCACGGTTGGCTCGTCGAGCACGAGAATCGTCGGCTTGCCGACCTGCGCGCAGGCCAGCGAGACCCGCGAGCTCTGGCCGCCGGAGAGGTCGCCGGTGAGCTGGTCGGCGGACTCGGCCAGCCCGACATCGCCGATCGCCGCGTCGGCCGCGTCGGCGCCCAGGCCGTAGAGCGCGGCGAAGTAGCGGACGTTCTCCCGGACCGACAGATCCAGGTAGACGCTGGGATCTTGGGTGACGTAGCCGAGCAGGCGGCGCAGCGGCGGCGCTCCGGCCGGATGACCGAGGACCGTGACGGAGCCGGACTGGATGGTCTGCACGCCGACGATCGCCCGGATCAACGTTGTCTTACCCGAGCCGGATGGCCCCAGCAGACCGGTGATGCTGCCCGCACCGATCGTGAAGTTCAGGTCGTTCAGGACGGGCTTGCCGCCGCGCTGCACCGTCAAGTTCTCGACGACGACCGCGGCGCTGTGCTGGTGCGGGGGCTTGAAGCTGGTCATCACGATCCTCTAATTCATCGAGCGATGAGTTCTTTGGCTTAGGGTAAACCTGGGACCGGCAGAAGTCAACGATCGATGAATTATTGACGGCTGGCGACAGTCACCAGGCTGCTATCGGTAGCGGGGCCGTGCCCGGGTGGGGCCGGCGACGGGTGACTCAGCCCGCGGCGCCGGCCACACGAGCGCCGCCGCCCGTCGTGCGGTCTCCGCGGGCGAGTGCCTCGAGCTGCGCCACCCACCTGGCCGGCAGCAGGTGGGCCGCGAGTAGCACGCGATCCACGGTGAGACCGACAGCATCCGGCCCGGACGTCAGGACGCCCGACACATCGGCAACGCTGAGACCGAACGGGTCCACATCCTGCAGCGCCAGCAGGTCTTCCGGGCCGACTGTGCCACCGCTCAGTACCCGGAAGTAGAACCCGGTCCGCCGGGTCTGACTCATCTGTGCGGCCAGATCGCGTTTGCCGTGCCGGGCGCCCACCTTGAAACACGGCCGTCGGGGCTGGCTGACCTGCACCGTGGCGCCGCCCCACCGGAACACGTCACCGAGGTACACCTCGGTCTCCAGCAATCCCATGCTGGTCAGATTCTCGCCGAATGCCGCCGGACCGAGGTGGATCCGGAGTTGGTCGCGCCAATACGAGTAGTGCTCCCACGGATACACGCAGACGGCCTTGTCCGGGCCGCCGTGTACCCGCAGATCGGCGTGCGCGTCGCCCTCGAAGCCGTCCGCGCTCAGCCGGATCGGTTCCAGCACCGCAGTCTTGGCCATGGCCGACGGCACCTCGATGCCGCCGTGGATCAGGCTGCCGACACCGCCGACCGCCAGCGTATGCGCACCCCCTTGAAGCACCGGGCCATGCCCGCAGACCGACGCGCCACGTTGCGACATGTCGCCAGCCTAGGCCGCGCGGCCGGCTGCGGTGCGTCACGACGCCGGCCTGTCCGGCACAGGCTTCGGCTGGTCAGCGACTCAAGCCGGGACGTGGGTCTGACACCAGGAGAAGACCTTGTCGAAGAACTTCTGCCGAACCGCCGCCGGTGACAACGCGAGATCGTGCAGGCCCCCGTCGATCCGAACGATCGTCACATCCGGCCCCAGGCCCGGCGCTCCGGCGACCATGTGATCCACATTCAGGACGCAGTCGGCATTGGTCAGGGCCGGGGTCGCTTTCTTCGCATCGCCGCTGCGGGCCGAGGCGCAGACCAGGATGGGAACGTCGATCCGCAGCCCGGCGTTCAACGTGGCCTGCGCCCGCCGCAGGGCCCGCACCCAACCGGCTCGGGCCGGGAATCCGTTGTAAGGCTTCCACTTCAGGTCGAAATCCCACTCGCCGCCGGAGTCGGCGTGGATCGACTTGGCGTAGTGCGACTTCAAGGTCGAGATTTTCAGCTTCGGGGCGATCCGGCCGAGGTACTCCATCACCGTGGTCAGCGGCCCCCGCTCGAACTTCGTCCCGTTGAGATCGAAGAAGGGGCTGTTCAGCACGATGGCGTCGATCAGGCCCCGGCCGCGACGGCGATCGGCCCAGAGCGGCACGATCAACCCTCCGGTGGAGTGGGCCAGCACCACGACGACGTCGTGTCCTTCGGACCGGATGATCCGAATCGCCTCGTCGAGTTCCTCGTCATAGGTCGCCATGTCGTCGACGTAGT
The DNA here is from genome assembly GCA_038245175.1 of Mycobacteriales bacterium. Classification (GTDB taxonomy): domain Bacteria; phylum Actinomycetota; class Actinomycetes; order Mycobacteriales; family Nakamurellaceae; genus Nakamurella. Next base: position 91,056 of record JBBRSR010000007.1, read on the forward strand.
TCGCGGATTGGTACTCATGCAGCGAGCGTCCGTATTTGCGCAGGTCGAGAGCGTAGAAGTCATAGTCGTGAGCGGCCCACTGCTCGGCGAGATGGACCTGGAAGAAGTAGTCGACGAATCCGTGGATGTACAACACCGCGCGATGGCTCTGCCGCACAGGCAACCGGCGGATCAGTGTCGCGTCGACCGGACCCTCGTCGTCTGCTCGCAGCGGAATCGTCTCGGCGGTGAACTCGGAACCCAGCACGTCCGTGTGCGGCGAAGTCATGGCGCCATCCTAATCAGCGACCAAAGACCGTACCGGTGGGCTGCGATGTACCGCCGGTGGCGGGCGCTCTACCCTCGGTTCATGTCGCGCAGTGTTTATGTCGCCTCGCCGGAGGGCAATTCTGGCAAATCCACCGTCGCCCTCGGGTTGCTCCACCAGCTCACCGGAACGGTGCAACGGGTCGGGGTGTTCCGGCCGGTCACCAAGTCGATGACCGAGACCGATCTGGTGGTCGAACTGCTGCTCTCACATCCTGGGATGACCCAGAGCTACGAGAGTGCGCTCGGCATCACCTATGACGAACTTCATCTCGACTCCGACGCTGCGTTGAGCGAGATCCTGCGGCGCTATCACCTGATGGCCGAGCAGTTCGACGTCGTCCTCATTCTGGGTAGCGATTACACCGATGTCGCCACCGGGAGCGAGTTGGCGTTCAACTCGGTGGTCGCGGCAAATCTCGGCTCCCCGGTGGTGCTGGTGGTCAGCGGCCGCAACCGCACGCCGGAGGAAGTCCTGCTGGCCGTCGATCTGGCGCGCGGCGAACTCGCGGTCGCCCACGCCCATGCCGTCGCGGTGATCGCGAACCGGGTCAACGCCGCCGACGTCGAGACGGTTCGCCGGTTGCTGGCGGCCGACGGCGAGATCGGCCTGGGGGCGATACCGGAAATCCCGATGCTGATCGCGCCGACAATCCGGGCCCTGCTCAAGGCCTGCCATGGGACGTTGTCGCAGGGCAACCCGGATTGGCTGGATCGGGAGTCCCTCGGATTCGTGGTCGCCGCCATGTCGCTGCCCAACGTACTCATCCGGCTGGAGGACCTGTTCACCGTGATCGCCCCGGGCGACCGCTACGACCTGCTGCCCGGTTTGCTGATGGCCCACCAGTCGGGCACTTTCCCGCCGCTTGCCTCCATCGTGTTGACCGGTGGGTACCATCCACCGGAGTCGGTGCAGCGACTGATCAGCGGCCTGCCCGGTGACCTCCCGATCGTGGTCACCGAAATGGGCACCTTTGAGACCGCGTCCACGCTGTCCGGGGTGCGCGGCAGGCTCAATGCCCGGTCCCAGGTCAAGGTGGACACCGCCCTGCGCATCTTTGCCGAGAGCGTCGATGTGGACAGGCTGCTCGCCGCGATCGACGTCGGGAGCAGCGACGTCACGACGCCGTTGATGTTCCAGTTCCGGCTGATCGATCGGGCGCGCCAGGATCGCAAGCGCATCGTGCTGCCCGAAGGATCCGACGACCGGATCCTGGAGGCCGCGGATTCGCTGCTGCGGCTGGGCGTGGCGGACCTGACGATTCTGGGTGAGGAGAACGCGGTCCGGACGCGTGCCTCCGCGATGGGCTGGGCCATTGCGGACGCGCAGATACTGTCCCCCAAGGACCCGGAACTCGTCGAACGCTTCGCCGCCGAATACACCCGCCTGCGCGCGCACAAGGGCATGACGATAGAGCAGGCGCGGGAGATCGTCACCGACGTGTCGTATTTCGGCACGATGATGGTGCACCTCGGGCTGGCCGACGGGATGGTCTCCGGCGCGGCCCACACCACCGCGCACACGATCAAGCCGTCGTTCGAGATCGTCAAGACGGCGCCGGGCACCAAGATCGTGTCGAGTGTGTTCCTGATGTGCCTGGCCGACCGGGTTCTGGTCTACGGCGACTGCGCCGTCAACCCGGATCCGACCGCCGATCAACTCGCTGACATCGCGATCTCCTCGGCGGCCACCGCTGCCCAGTTCGGGGTGGAGCCCCGGGTGGCGATGCTGTCCTACTCCACAGGCAGCTCCGGAACCGGAGCCGATGTGGACAAGGTGCGGTCGGCCACCGAGATGGTTCGTCTGCGCAAGCCGGAACTGATGGTCGAGGGTCCGATCCAGTACGACGCAGCGGTCGACCCGGCAGTGGCCGCCTCGAAGCTGCCGGACTCGAAGGTGGCCGGTCGTGCCACGGTGCTGATCTTTCCCGACCTCAACACCGGGAACAACACCTACAAGGCGGTCCAGCGCAGCGCGCACGCGGTCGCCATCGGGCCGGTTCTGCAGGGTCTGAACAAGCCGGTGAACGACCTTTCCCGAGGTGCTTTGGTGGTCGACATCGTGAACACCGTGGTGATCACGGCCATTCAGGCCCAAGCCCCGGTCAGTGCTCCCGCACTGGCTTCGAGTTCGAATTCAGCCGTGAAGGATGTCAGATGAGCCGCAATGTTTTGGTCCTGAACTGCGGTTCTTCGTCGATCAAGTATCAGCTGATCGACACCGACTCCTGTGCGGCCTTGGCGTCCGGCCTGGTGGAGAAGATCGGGGAGCCGGAGGGTTCCATCACCCACAAAGAGGGCGGCCAGACCTACACCGCGGCCGGGCAGATCGCCGACCATGCGATCGGCTTGACGCTCATGCGGCAGATGTTCGCCGACGCGGGTCCGGACCTGAACGATCGCGGCGTGATAGCCGTCGGGCACCGCGTCGTGCATGGTGGATCACGATTCTCGGCGCCGGTGGTGGTCACCGATGATGTCCTCACGGCGATCAGCGAACTGTCCGTCTTGGCCCCGCTGCACAATCCGGCCAATGTGATCGGAATCGAGCGCGCCAGGCACAGTTTTCCGCACGTTCCGCACGTAGCGGTGTTCGACACCGCCTTCTTCCGGGACCTGCCCGCGGGTGCCGCGAACTATGCCATCGACCGGCAGGTGGCGGCCCAGTACCAGATCCGCCGATACGGATTTCACGGCACCTCCCACCGCTTCGTGTCCAGACTGGCCGCGCAAACCCTGGGTCGCGACTATGGCGATCTGAACCAGATCGTGCTGCACCTGGGCAGTGGTGCATCGGCGTCGGCCATCGCCGGCGGCCGGCCGGTGGAGACCTCGATGGGGATGACGCCCTTGGAGGGTCTGGTGATGGGCACCCGGTCGGGCGATATCGATCCAGGGGTGATCTTTCACCTGCATCGGGTCGCCGGCATGTCCATCGATCAGATCGACGTTCTGCTGAACCGGCAGTCCGGCATCATCGGCCTGTCCGGGGTCAACGACTTCCGGGATCTGCACGCGTTGATCGCGGCCGGTGACGCCAATGCCAGGCTGGCGTTGGACGTGTGGGGTCATCGGGTCCGCAAGTACGTCGGGGCCTACTACGCGGTGCTCGGCCACGTCGACGCGATCACCTTCACCGCTGGTGCCGGCGAGAACGACGCCAGTCTCCGCAAGCTGGTCCTGGGCGGGCTGGAAGGCATGGGGATCGAGATCGACGACGATCTGAACACGGCGGCCGACCGCGGGCCGCGGGTGATCTCGCCGCCCGACTCGACGGTGGCGGTGCTGGTGGTGCCGACCAATGAGGAACTGGCGATCGCGCAGGAGACGGCTGCGGTGATCGGCGGCTAGCCGAGCGCCGGTCGCCGCCGGACGACGACACGGTAGGTCGCCAGAGTGCCGAACACGACCGCCCCGGCCAGCAACACGGACGCGGTGACATCGGTGAACCAGTGCACCGCAAGGTAGAGCCTGGTCCAGGCCACCAGCACGGTAGCGGTGGCCGCCGCACCGACGACGGTCCAGCGCCGGCGCTTCGAAGCCGGACCGAAGAAGCCGATCAGCACCACCAGCACCAGGCACCCGTAGAGACTGGCTGCCCCGGCGACGTGCCCCGACGGGAACGACGATTCGACGGTCAGCACCACCTGGTCCAGGATCGGTGGCCGGTCCCGCGGGGCGAAGAGTTTGACCAGCCGGACGGCCAGCCCGGCCGTGCTCGGGCCGATGAAAATGATCAGCGCCGGCATCCAGGACCTGGTGCGGAACGCGACGATCACCGCCAGCACGATGGCCAGTACGGTCGATCCGAACGGGCTGACCAGGTTGGTCATGGTGGTGACCAGCGGAATCATCGCGGTGTTGCGATGTGCAACGAACCAGTCGTGCACCGGCAGGTCGACGGTCCGGGTGATCAGGCCGCCGAACTCCACATCGAGAGCGATGGCGATCAGCGCCACCAGGAAGCCGCCGGCGATCAGGGTGGGGCCGGCGATGTCGCGGCGGCTGTAGACCCGGCTGTCGCTCCAGCGCGGCCCGGGCCGGCGGGCCGCGTACCGGACGGCCGACAGCGCCGTGACGCCCAGCACGACGCCGATGCCGATCTTGATCCACAACGGTAAGGACGCGGAGAACGCGACCGGTGTGTTGGTCAAATCAGCAGCCCCGGTAGCAGCGCGACGATGGTGTGCCACGCGTCGGAGTCGGTGTCGATGACCGCGTAGTGGTCGCCGTCGACCTCGACCAGCTCGGCGTCGTCACCGACGGCCGTGGCGGCCCTGACGTAGTGCTCGCTCTGATCGAAGGGAACCATGTCGTCGGCTCTGCTGTGGACGGCGCGGACGGGAACCCCGATCGGCAGCCGCCTGATGGGATCGGCGATGGCATATCGGTCGGATACCCCGGCCGGGGTGCCGCCAATCAGGTCGGTCACCGCCAAGCCCCCGACACCCTCGCCGCCGGCCCTGGTCAGGTCGAGCACGCCGGCCTGGGGGATGGCAGCGGTGAGCCGAACCGTAGGATTCGCGCCCGGAGTAGTGCTCGGCAGCGTGTGGCGGCCTGCCGCCCAGACGGCCAGCTGGCCGCCCGCCGAGTGCCCGATCGCGATCACGTTTCGCAGGTTCACGCCGGGCGGCCGGCCGAGCAGATCGATGCCGGCGGCGATGTCGTCGAAGGTCGCCGGCCACCCACCGCCATCACCCACCCGACGGTATTCGAGGTTCCAGCAGGCGAAGCCGCGGTCGGCCAAGTCCCTGGACAGCGGGTCGCCGAGCGACGAGTCGTACTGGCTGCGCCAGAAGCCCCCGTGGATGATGACCAGTACCGCGGGCTGGATGGGGCCTGTCGGCGAGTACAGATCGGCGTACTGCGCGGGGTGCCCACCATAGTTCCAGCGGGTGACACCGGCACCGACCTGCGAACCGGTCCGGCTGCTGGAGCTTGGCACGATCAGAAGCCGCGGCTGCTGCCGCCACCGCCACCGCCGCCGCCACCGCCGCCGAATCCGCCGCCGCCGCCACCGCCACCGAATCCGCGGCTGCCGCCACCGCCGCCACCGAAGCCGCCGCCGCCCCATCCGCCGCCACGTCGCCCGCGGGTAGCAGAACCAATGATCCAGCCGGTCATCATGCCGCCGCCGAAGCCACTACCGCCACGGCGATTGCCGCCCCCGGAGTTGCGCCGACGCTCTTCCTCCTCCCGCTCGGTTTGGGCTTCCTGCCGTCGGCGCTCGTCGTCGATCGCGGCGAGTTTGCCGTCCACCTCGGATTGCTTCGCGCCGAGTTCGTCGAGCACCTGCTGGAGTGCGGTCAGCCCGTCGGAGACGGACAGGGTTCCGCTGCCGACCGGCTCGGACAGGACGTTGACCTGGGCTTCGAGGGCTGCCGTATCGATCGGCACGAAACCGTCGGTGCCGCTGAGCAACTGCTGACCGTGGCCCAGCCGGTCAGCGCTCGCGCGCGCCGCCGATATCTCGGCCTGCCACATGTCCTCCCATCCCGGATCCTGGCGGAGCAGCGCGCACCGGGTGGCCACCTGGGCCAGGGCGTCGGCCAGCGATTCCAGGTTCTTGTCGTCCTGCTCCGGCGAGACATTGTCCGGAATGAGATCGCCCTCGCTGGACTGATCGCGTCGCTTGAGCACGACGTCCACATCCGACAGGTCGGCCTGCACCTGCTGTCGGGCAGCCCCCGCCGGCAACGTCTGGACCAGGACGACCAGCTCGTCGACCCGCTGCCGCAACTCTTCAGCAGCGAGTTGGTTCTGCGCGATCAGGATCTCCTGCGCCTTCTTGGCCGCGGCCGCGGCCTTGCGGCCCTTCACCCGGCGATAGATGACGAAGGCGACGATCGCCACTGCGAGGATCAGCAGGAACCAGAGCCAGGTGTAGGACGTCTTGGTCGCGGATTGGACCGCGTCGATTCCGGCGACCATTCCCGCTGTCCAGTCACCACCGCTGAAGGCGGCGGCCATCTTGTCCTGGATGTTCCCCGAGTTCGAGGCGATCGAACTCGGGGTGTCGCCGCCGTAGAACAGACCGAGCTGGCGGGAGCCGATGTTCACGGCCAGGATCACCGACTGGGGTGTCCACCCATTGCCCTGCCAACCTGCGGCGGCGCCCAGGGCCTGCAGGTCACCCTTCACATCCGTGCTGGTGGAATTCATGGTCACCACGACGATGCCGACCTTGTCGACCTTGGCCGCCGCGGCCCTGATCTGGTCGGCGTTCAGCACTCCGGCCTTGTCCAGGATCGAGGGGATGACGGCGAACGCCGTCCCCGGCACGAGCCCGATCAACGCGAGCGAGACCAGCAGTGCCGCGAAGAATTTAGCGGAAGGCTTCATACTCGCCGACTGTAGTAGTCGGGTCCGACGCTGTAGCCGGATGGGACGAGTTGCAGTCGTGCTGAAGGGTGTGAGTGGAGCCCGGGGCAGTCCAGCTCGTGCGTTCTTGGCGGAGGATAGGGGATTCGAACCCCTGAGGGAGTTACCCCAACACGCTTTCCAAGCGTGCGCCATAGGCCACTAGGCGAATCCTCCGCCGAGAAGTCTACCGGCCGTGCGCCGGTGCTCCGAACCGCCGCGGTGGCTCGGGCCGCGCCGACAACGGGCCCGGCGAATCCGCGATATGCTCTTCGGCGGACCCCCGCGGCGTCCACCTCCTTAACTCCCCCAGGGCCGGAAGGCAGCAAGGGTCCGGGAGCTCTGACGGGTGCGGGGGTCCCCTTCGTTCCGGTGGACCTGCCCGGGCCCGCCACCTGCGTTGGGGACAACGCGTCGGGCACTGTCGGTATGACCACGTAACCTCGTTCACGTGGCTCTCGCGCTCTACCGCAAGTACCGGCCGGCAACCTTCGCCGAGGTCGTCGGGCAGGAGCATGTCACCGAGCCCCTGCGCATCGCGTTGGCCGCCGGCCGGATCAACCACGCCTACCTGTTCTCCGGTCCCCGCGGCTGCGGCAAGACCTCCAGCGCCCGGATCATGGCTCGCTCGCTGAACTGTGTTCAGGGACCCACCCCGGATCCGTGCGGAGTGTGTCCCTCGTGCATCGCGTTGGCTCCCGAAGGTCCTGGTTCGCTCGATGTGGTCGAGCTCGACGCGGCCAGCCACGGCGGCGTCGAAGACACCCGTGACCTGCGAGATCGCGCGTTCTATATGCCGGCCGAGTCCCGCTACCGGGTGTTCATCATCGACGAGGCCCACATGGTGTCGCCGCAGGGCTTCAACTCGCTGTTGAAGATCGTCGAAGAACCGCCGGAGCATCTCGTCTTCATCTTCGCGACCACCGAGCCGGAAAAAGTGATGACGACCATTCGGTCGCGCACCCACCACTACCCGTTCCGGTTGATCCCGCCGGCCACGCTGCGGCGCCTGCTGGAGAAGCTCTGCCATGAGGAAGGTGTCCACGTCGAGCCCGCCGTCTTTCCGCTGGTGATCAGGGCAGGCGGTGGCTCGGCGCGGGATTCGCTGTCGATCTTGGACCAGCTGCTCGCCGGAGCCGGACCCGAGGGAGTGGTGTACCGCAGCGCGGTGGCATTGCTCGGGGTCACCGACGCCGCGCTGCTGGACGAAATGGTCGACGCACTCGCCGCCGGTGACGGCGCATCGGTCTTCGGGGTGGTCGACAAGGTTGTCGAGGCCGGCCATGATCCGCGCCGCTTCGCGGCCGACCTGCTCCAGCGGATGCGCGACCTGGTGATTATCGCCGCGGTTCCGCAGGCTGGTCCGAAGGGCCTGATCGACGCTCCCGAGGATCAGATCTCCGCCATGTACGGCCAGTCGGAGCGGATGGGCGCCGGCACCCTGACCCGGCTCGCCGACGTGCTGCACACCGGACTGACCGAGATGCGGGGGACGACCGCGCCCCGGCTGGCCCTGGAGCTGATGTGCGCCCGGATGCTGTTGCCATCGACATCCTCGGGTGAGGGTGCGCTCGTCCAGCGGGTCGAGCGGATCGAACACGCGTTGGCCGGGAGCGGCCACCTTCCCGCGCTTGGCCCAGCCGCCCCGGGTGCGGGTACCAGCGCGCCTGGCGTCGGTGCACCGCTGCCCGCCGAGCGGATTCCAGGCGCTGATCCCGGCCGCAGTAGGCCGGCGTATCGGCGGCCGTCGCTGAGATCGGATAAAGCCGCTGCCCAGCCGCTTGCCGCGACCGAACCGAAGGTCGCGCCGGCCGAAGCAACTCCCGCCGGAGCAACACCCGCCGCAGCAGCACCGGCTTCCACAGCACCGGCTACCACAGCACCGGCTTCCATAGAACCGGCAGCGACCACGCCCGAGGTACCGGCGACGGCGCCGACGGTCCGCGCTCCCCGAGCGGCCGGTGCGATGACCGCAGCGCTGGGTATGCCGCCGCCGCCGGTGCTCTCTCGCTCGACTCGGCGGCCGCCCGCGTCCGAGGCCCCGCCACCGCAACCCACGACCACCGAACCGGCGTCGACCAAGTCCGCCCGCCCACCCGCCGAGGCGGCAGCAGTCATCGCGACCGACGCCGCTGATTGGACGCCGCCCGACGCGCCGCCCGACGAGGACGAGTACGGCGATCCCGTTCCGGCCACACCGTCTGCGCGCTCCCGGTCAGCCCAGCCCGCGCCGGGAACTCCTCCCGGTCGCCCGCCGCTCGCCGCGGTTCCCAGCGCCGCGCCCACCACGCGGCCGGCATCGGAGAAGGCGGTTCCGCCGACATCGGTGGCCCCCGCACCGGTCGCGCCACCCGCACCGGTCGCGCCAACGGCGCCGGTCACTCCGCACGCGCCCGCCGCGTGGGCCAATGCTGATATCGGCGTCACGGACGTCCGGCGGCTGTGGCCGGAGATCCTCGCCGCCGTCCAGCGCAAGCGCCGGACCACCCAGATCCTGCTCGAGTCGGCCACTGTCGTCGACGTTGCCGGTGGTGCGCTGTATCTGACGATGGCCTCACCAGGGGTTGCCCGGCGGGTCGTCGAGCCCGCGAATGCCGAGCTGCTCCGCCAGTCTCTCAAGGAAGTGCTCGGCGTCGACTGGGCCATCCGTTGTCAGGCTGCCGGGGAGGCCGCCGCTGCGCGACCGTCGCTGAGTTTGGTGCCCAATCCGGCAGCGGCGCCGGGAGCCGAGGACGACACGCCCGACGACTACGACGCGCAGGTCAAGGACCCGCGGTCCGGCGAGTTCGCGCCGAGGGATCCTGAGGAAGTGGCTAGCGAACTGCTCGCTCAGGAGCTCGGCGCCACCCGCATCGACCCGTGAGCGGTCGCCGGCTCACTGGCCCCGGAGCACCCACTCGTCGGCGTCAGCGGCCTCGGCACTGATCGTCGTCGAAGCGCCATGGCCGGTGTCCACCACCGTTTCGGACGGCAGTGACAGCAGCCTGTTGGCGATCGAGGCCAGGATCGTCGGGAAATCGCTGAACGAACGTCCGGTTGCCCCGGGGCCACCCCTGAACAAGGTGTCACCGGTGAAGACCACACCAAGGTCGGGGACGCTGAAGCTGACCGACCCCGGCGAGTGACCGGGCGTGTGCAGAACATGAATGTCCGTACCGGCCACGTGGAACACCTCGCCGTCGGTCAGGTCCGCGTCCGGCAGGCGATGGGGATGGGCCATTCCCCACAGCGGAGCGTCAGCCGGGTGCAAATGGATCAGGGCGCCGGTGAAATCGGCCAGGGCGGGTGCTGCATCGATGTGGTCATTGTGGCCGTGGGTGCACAGGATCGCGGTCAACCGTCGGCTGCCCACCGCGGCCGCGATCGCGTCGGCATCGTGCGCTGCGTCGATCACGATGACCTCGTCGTCGTCCCCGACGATCCAGACGTTGTTCTCCACGTCCCAGGTCCCGCCATCCAGGCTGAACGTTCCAGATGTCACCAGGTGCTCTATCCGTGCGGTCATCTTCGCGCTCCCGTCGCCGGCTCGGCCCGGCTGCCCATGGCGGCAGCCGGGCTCGAATGCGGCTGTAGTGGTACCCAGTTTTCCATGTGCCGGTCACTGGAGTTGCACGGTTGGCACGATGATGGTTCGGAGAGTGTTTATCGGGATCGCACTCCCGGAGCCCGGAGTGCGGGCATACTCGCTCGAGGTGCGTTCCCACCTACGCGGGGTCGGTCCGCCTGGCCGCGTGCTGCGAACGTCGTTGTGGAGGGAAAGCAATGCGCAAGTCCGTGATCGCGCTTGTCGCAGGTCTGTTGCTGCTGGTCGGGTGTGCCTCGACGATCGCCGGGACTGCGGCCACCGATCCGAAGGCCGTGTCGGTCCCCACCTCGGGTTCGCGACTGCTAACGAGCCCGACCGACTCGCCGTCTAGTCCCAGCAGGTCGTCGTCGAGCTCCAGTCGCAGCTCGACCACCAGCAGCACCACCGCCACCAGCACATCGAGTACGACCAGCACGACAACATCAGCATCGCCGAGCAGCGACATGCCCGCCGGATTCTCGTTCTGGAGCTTCGACCTGGCCTACCGCTACATGGATACGGCGGAGTACGACTGCACCGAAGCGCAGGTCAGTGGCTGCGCCGGGGTGGAGTTGTTCAGCGCTGCCGGATGCCCGGCGGGGATCACGGTGACCATGGACATCTTCGACGATGCGGACACGAATCTGGGAACCATCGGCGGCAAGAGCGACCCGGTCGCCGCGGGCACGTCAGTAAAGCTTGTCATCGGCGGGGACACGACCAGCGCGGCAGCGACCTCCGCGAGTATCAAGGATCTCACCTGTTGAGATAGTCAGAAAGGGCCGGGCGGTGCGTCAGCACCGACCCGGCCCATCGTTGTCCGCCGCCGCAGCTGTTCCGCCTACAGCCCCGGGTAGAGCGGGTTCCGGCCCGCGAGCCTGGCGACCCTGGCTTTGAGGCCGGCGGCGAGGTCGGCGTCCAGTTCACCGACGGGGGCGATCAGGGCCTGCGCGATGATGTCGGCGACCTCGACGAAATCGGCGTCCCCGAAACCGCGGGTGGCCAGCGCGGGTGTGCCGATCCGCAGGCCCGAAGTCACCATTGGCGGACGCGGGTCGAACGGCACCGCGTTGCGGTTCACGGTGATGCCGACGGAGTGCAGGCGGTCCTCGGCGGCCCGGCCGTCCAGTTCGGAGTTGCGCAGGTCGGCCAGCACCAGGTGCACGTCGGTACCGCCGGTGAGTACCGAGATGCCCGCATCGGTGACATCGGCCTGGGTCAGCCGCTCGGCGAGTAGCGCCGCGCCGCGCAGCGTCCGCTCCGCGCGATCGGTGAACGACGGGTCCGCGGCCATCTTGAAGGCGACCGCCTTGGCCGCGATCACATGCTCGAGCGGGCCACCCTGCTGACCGGGGAATACTGCAGAATTGATCTTCTTCGCCAGCGCCGGGTCGTTGGTCAAAATGACGCCGCCGCGCGGACCGCCCAGGGTCTTGTGCGTGGTCGTGGTGGTGACGTGGGCAAACGGAATCGGCGATGGATGCAGACCGGCGGCGACCAGCCCGGCGAAATGGGCCATGTCGACCATCAGGTAGGCCCCGACAGAATCGGCGATCTCCCGGAACCGGGCGAAATCGAGATGACGCGGATAGGCCGACCAGCCGGCGATGATCAGCTTGGGCCGGTGCTGCTCGGCGAGCCTGGACACCTCGTCCATGTCGATCCGGTGGTCCTCCTTGGACACTTCGTACGCCACAACCTCGTACAACAAGCCGGAGAAGTTGATCCGCATACCGTGGGTCAGGTGGCCGCCATGGGCCAGGGACAGGCCCAGGATCGTGTCGCCGGGCTTGATCAGGGCCTGCATCGCGGCCGCATTGGCCTGCGCCCCGGAGTGCGGCTGCACATTGGCGAACCCGGCGCCGAACAGCGCCTTGATCCGCTCGATGGCGAGCGTCTCGATGACGTCGACGAACTCGCAACCCCCGTAATAGCGGCGACCGGGGTATCCCTCCGCGTACTTGTTCGTCAGCACGCTGCCCTGCGCTTGGAGCGCGGCGACCGGCGCGAAGTTCTCCGAGGCGATCATTTCCAGCGTGTTCTGCTGGCGGGCAAGCTCGTTCGCGATCTGCTCAGCCACCTCGGGATCGGCTTCGGCCAGGGAGGCGTTCAGCCCCGGCCACGGAGCTCCGGCGCTCGGGTCGGTGGTGGCGTCGGAACTGATGACGGTGTCGACACTCATGGTTCTCCCTGCTCCCGCCCAGCGGCGAGTCGATTCGAGGCCAAGCCACGTCGATTGTCGCAGACCGTGACAGCAAAGGGCGCATGCCGATTGACGCCCGCCAGGTCAGCCCGGCCGGGTCGGCCCGAGCCGGGTTCCCGGCAAACCGGCGGGGCGTTCATCGTGCCCGCACGGTTGCTGCAAGGTAACGATCGCGCCTCGGAGGGTAGGCGCAGCGCGCCGGGGCAACGTAGCGTGCCTGTACAGCAGTCGTCGGCGTGGGGTGCCCGTGGGTATCACAGCGTCGATCCGCAGATTATGGGTGGTTTGAGCCGAATTTGCGGAACAATTTGCGGTTCGAGTGCCCGTTGTCGGGATTTTCTGGTTCAGTCTGGTTGGTTGCGCCCGAATGTCAGGGCCAAGGAAGGGAAACGAATGCGCGTGAAACTCAATCGACTACTGGCCGCCGGAAGCGTGGCGGCGCTCGCCATCACGCTGGCGTCCTGTGCCTCGTCGGACCGGGGAACCACCACTAGTAGTGGCACCGCGGGCACCAGCGGCGGTGCCGCGGCAGGGGACACCTCGGCAACTGCCGCAGCAAACGCCGATGGCACCATCATCTTCGGCGCCGCGGGCGCCCCGAGCATGTTCGATCCGCTGTACGCCACCGATGGCGAGACCTTCCGGGTCAGTCGCCAGATGTTCGACGGACTGGTCACCTACAAGCCGGGAACCGCCGACATCGCGCCCGCCCTGGCTGAGAAGTGGGAGTCCTCCACCGACGGCCTGACCTGGACCTTCAAACTCCGCACCGGCGTGAAGTTCTCCGACGGCACTGAGTTCAACGGCGCCGCCGTCTGCTACAACTTCGATCGGATGTACAGCCAGACCGGTGCGGGGGCCAACCAGGCCCAGTACTGGAGTGACACCATGGGTGGCTTCAAGGATCAGAAGAACGAGGACGGCACCCCCAAGCCGAGCCTCTATGACTCCTGTGCCGCACCCGACGCAGGCACGGCTGTGCTGACCATCAAGCGGGTCTCCTCGAAGTTCCCGTCGATCCTGGGTCTGCCATCGTTCTCGATGCAGTCGCCGGACGCCCTGAAGAAGTACGACGCGAACAACGTCGTCCCCCAGGGCGATTCCTATCAGTACCCGGCCTACGCCCTCGAGCACCCGACCGGCACCGGACCGTTCGTCTTCACCAAGTACGACAGCGCGAACGGCACGGTGGAGCTGACCCGCAATGAGAACTACTGGGGTGACAAGGCCAAGATCAAGAGCCTGATCTTCAAGATCATCCCGGACGAATCCGCCCGTAAACAGGAACTCGAGGCCGGCACCATCGACGGCTACGACTTCCCGAACGCCGCGGACTGGGACGCGCTGAAGTCAGCCGGAAACCAGGTTCTGGTCAGGCCGGCGTTCAACGTGATGTACCTCGGCCTGAACCCGAAGAACAATCCGGCCCTGCTCGACCTCCGGGTGCGCCAGGCGATCGCCTACGCACTCAACCGGGATCAGTTCGTCAGCAGCCAGTTGCCCGAAGGTGCCAAGGTGGCACTCAACTTCTACCCGGACACGGTCGACGGCTGGACCGACACGGTGCAGCACTACGACTACGACCTTGCCAAGGCCAAGGACCTGTTGGCGCAGGCCAACGCCAGCAACCTGACCCTGAACTTCTGGTGGCCGACCGAGGTCAGCCGGCCGTACATGCCGGACCCGAAGGCCGTGTTCACCGCGTTCAAGGCTGACCTGGAAGCTGCCGGAATCACCGTCAACGAAACCTCCAAGCCGTGGAACGGTGGCTACCTCGACGGTGTCGACGCCCAGGGCGCCGATGCGTTCCTGCTCGGCTGGACCGGCGACTACAACTCACCGGACAACTTCATCGGCACCTTCTTCTCGGACCCGACGGGCCGCTTCGGCACCCAGTACTACCCGTGGGCCACCCAGCTGACCGACGAATTGGCCAAGGCAGACAGCGAGCCGGATTCGACCACGCGGAATGCCGACTACGTCGCGCTCAATGTGAAGTTGCTGGGCGAGTATCTGCCGGCAATCCCGATCTCGCACTCGCCGCCGGCCATCGTGGTCAGCGCAAAGGTGCAGGGATTGGTGCCGAGCCCGTTGACCGACGAACGATTCGCGACGGTCTTCAAGACGAGCTGATCAGCACGTGGCGGCCGTGCCGGATACTGAATCCGGTGCGGCCGTTACTGTTTCGTCCTTTTTGAACAGGGGAACCCGCCCATGGTTCGGTCTCAGCTTCCGTTGCAATTCCCGCATCTCTTGATCTGTGGACACCCGTGCTGAAGTACGCGATTCGCCGAATCGGTCAGCTCCTCGTGGTGCTGGCCATCTTGTCGCTGCTGTTGTTCATCTGGCTGCGCTCGCTGCCGGGTGGCATCGAGTCATCGATCTGCGCCGATCGGTGCACCGCCGAGAAGCGGGCCGATATCCGACGAACGCTCGGTCTGGATGAGCCGGTCATCGTCCAGTACTTCAAATTCATCGGCCGGGTGTTCCAGGGAAACTTCGGCATCTCGGCCAAAGTGATTCCGGGCACCCCCGCGCTCGAAGTCTTCACTCAGCGATTCCCGGCCACCATCGAGTTGGCCATCGGCGCCATGCTGTTCGCGCTGTCCCTGGGCATCCCGCTCGGCTACATGGCGGCCAAGCGCAAGGGCGGTGTGTTCGACAACGTCGGCGTCATCGGCACTTTGGTGGGGATCGCGGTGCCGGTCTTTTTCCTGGCCTATCTGCTGAAGCTGGTATTCGCGGTCAAGCTGGGCTGGTTACCGCCGTCCGGGCGTCAGGATCCGACCCTCGACGCCACCCGGGTCACCGGCTTCTTCGTGCTGGACGGGCTGATCACCCGGGAATGGGACGCCGCCTGGGACGCCTTCAAACACCTGATCCTGCCCTCGATCGCGCTGGGCACCATCCCGCTGGCGGTGATCTTCCGGATCACCAGGTCCTCGGTGCTGGACGTGCTCGACGAGGACTACGTGCGAACCGCCGAGGCCAAGGGACTGACCGCACAGGTCATCCGGCAACGCCACGTCCTGCGCAACGCCATGCTTCCGGTGGTCACCGTCACCGGCCTGCAGGTGGGCGGGCTGCTCGCGGGAGCCGTACTCACCGAGACGATCTTCGCCTATCCCGGTCTCGGCGCCGCCCTGGCGCAGTCCTTCCGGGAGAAGGATTACCCGGTGCTTCAGGTGGTCATCCTGGCTGCGGCCGCGACCTACGTGCTGGTCAACCTGATCGTCGACCTTTCCTACGCCGTCATCGACCCGCGGATCCGAACCGCGGGGAGCAAGCGATGATCGGCACCGCGCGCAAGAACCGGATCGACAGTCTCGCCGAGAAGTCGGCCAAGAACGACAGTGGCGGCGTGTCGTTGCTCGACGATGCCTGGCGCCGCCTCCGGGTTTCGCCGGTCTTCTGGGTCGGCTTCGTGATCATCGTGTTGTTCCTGCTGCTGGCCCTGCTCGCCAACCTGCTGGCCACTCAGGATCCGGCCGCGCAGTTGCTGCGCGGCCAGGTCAGCGTCGCGAAGAATCAACTGGCGCCGGCCCAACCGGGATTTCCGTGGGGCAGCGATTTCCTCGGTCGCGACCTGTACTCGCGGATGGTGCTGGGCAGTCGACAGACCCTGCTGGTCGGTGTGGCGGCAACCATGCTCGGCCTGATCGGCGGGATGATCCTGGGTTTGCTGGCCGGCGCGTTCGGTGGCTGGGTCGACACCCTGGTGATGCGGGTGGTCGACGTGATGCTCTCGATCCCGTCGCTGCTGCTGGCCATCTCGATCGCCGTGCTGTTCTCCCGACCGAACCAGTTGACGGTGATCATCGCGGTGTCGGTGGTGCAGGTGCCGGTGTTCGCCCGATTACTGCGCGGGCAGCTGCTCGCCCAGCGCAATTCGGACCATGTGTTGGCCGCGACTGCCCTGGGCGTCAAGCGCGGCCCGATCGTGTTCCGGCACATGCTGCCGAACTCGATGTCACCGATCATCGTGCAGGCGACCATCGTGGTGGCGACGTCCATCATCGATGCAGCCGCCCTGTCGTTCCTCGGACTGGGCTCCCAGGACGCCTCCGCGCCGGAATGGGGGCAGATGCTGGGGGAGGCACAGAGCAAGATCGAGTATCAGCCGCACCTGGCGTTCCTGCCCGCCTTCGCGATCATCATCGTCGCGCTCGGTTTCACCCTGCTCGGCGAGTCCATGCGGGAAGCGCTCGACCCGAAGAACCGGAGGTGAGCTCGCCGTGCCGTTGCTGAGTGTGTCCGACCTGCGAGTTGAATTCCGCCGCCGGGGCAGCGAACCGTTCCTCGCCGTCGACGGCGTCAGCTTCGACGTCGAACCGGGCAAAACGGTGGGCCTGGTCGGCGAATCGGGCTGCGGGAAGTCGGTGACATCGCTGGCCATCATGCGGCTGCTGAGCAAACGCGGCAACCGGATCAGCGGCTCCGTCCAGTTCGACGGGACCGATCTGCTCACGCTGCCGATCGGGCAGATGCGGGACCGACGCGGCCGCGACGTGGCGATGATCTTCCAGGACCCGCTCAGCTCGCTTAATCCCGTGGTGCCGATCGGCACTCAGGTCGCCGAGGTGTTGGAACGGCACCGTGGCATGAAGCGCTCGGCGGCCATGCACGAGTCCCGGGATCTGCTGGACCAGGTCGGGATCCCCGATCCGCTGCGGCGATTGAAGGAGTACCCCCACCAACTTTCCGGCGGGATGCGACAGCGTGCGCTGATCGCGATGGCGCTGGCCTGCCGGCCGCGGCTGCTGATCGCCGACGAACCGACCACCGCGCTGGACGTCACGATCCAGGCCCAGATCCTGACACTGCTCAAGACGCTGGTCCGCGAGTCCGGCACCGCCCTGATCATGATCACCCACGACCTCGGCGTTGTCGCCGGGATGTGCGACGAGGTCAATGTGCTCTACGGCGGCCGGATCGTCGAGCGGGCCGGCCGGCACGAGTTGTTCGAGCGCCCACGGCACCCGTACACGCATGGACTGCTCGAGTCGATTCCGCGGTTGGACGCGCTGCCCGGCGATCGGCTGACCCCCATCCAGGGTTCGGTGTCCGACAACATCCCGTGGGTTGGCGGCTGTGCCTTCGCGCCACGATGCCGCAATGAGGTCGCTCGCTGCCGGCAGGACTCGCCGCTGCTGGAAGCCGCCCCGGACGCCGACGCCGGCCACCTGTTGCGGTGTTTCAACCCGGTACTGGGCGAGGCCGAGGTCGGGGCGCGGAGCGTCGGCGCTGGCATCGTCGACACCGAGGGGGACGCATCGTGACGGCCGCTCAGCAGGCTTCGGCGCTCGGCGCCGCTCACCCAGCGGAGGTGTTGCTCCAGGTCAACGACCTGAAGGTGCACTTCCCGATCCGCCGCGGGCTGCTGTTCGATCGGACGGTCGGCTACGTGTACGCGGTCGACGGGGTTTCGCTGTCGGTGCGCCGCGGTGAGACCTACGGCTTGGTCGGCGAGTCCGGCTGCGGCAAATCCACACTCGGCCGTGGGATCCTGCGGCTCGACGAACCGACCGCCGGCAGCGTGCTGTTCGGCGGCGTCGACATCGCCCGGCTGCAGGGCGAGGACCTGCGGCGGATGCGGCGCCGCATGCAGATGATCTTCCAGGATCCACTGGGATCGCTCGACCCCCGCCAGTCCGTGCAGTCCATCCTGGTAGAGGGGATGCGGGCGCACGGGCTGGACAACGCGCGGGCGTCCACCGACATCCGGCTGCGGGAGCTGCTCGCTTCGGTCGGCCTGCCGAGCACGGCCCTGCGCAAGTATCCGCACGAGTTCTCCGGCGGGCAGCGGCAGCGGATCGGTATCGCCAGGGCGCTGACGGTGAACCCGGATCTGATCGTTGCCGACGAACCGGTATCGGCCCTGGATGTGTCGGTGCAGGCTCAGGTGGTGAATCTGTTGGATGACCTGCAGCAGGAACTGGGCCTGACGTACATCGTCATCGCGCACGACCTGGCGGTGGTCAAGCACATCTCCGACCGGGTCGGGGTGATGTATCTCGGTGGCATCGTCGAGGAGGCGTCGTCGGCGGATCTATACGCCCAGCCGCTGCACCCATACACGATCGCGCTGCTGTCCGCGGTGCCGGTGCCCGACCCGGTGGTGGAGGACACCCGGGAGCGGATCCTGCTCACCGGGGACCTGCCGTCACCGGCCAACCCACCGGCCGGCTGCCGATTCCACACCCGCTGTCCGTGGCGACAGCCGACCCGGTGCGACACCGATCGTCCGGAGCTGCGGGAGCTGCGACCGGGGCATCTGGTGGCCTGCCACTTCGCGGAGGACATTCTGGCGAAGGTGCTGCTGCCCAATCCGGCTAAGCTCGAGGTGCTCGAGCCGGTCGGCGATCCGTTGCTGTAGGTCAGTGCCGGAACCCGGGGGGCCCGGTCGCCGTTCCCGGCCTGGCATCCCCCTCGAGCTGCCGGACAGCGGCTCGAATGTCGTCCAACAGTGACTCCGCGAGGTCGTGACTGAACCCGTTTCGGCAGACTATTCGTAGCACCGACAGGTCTTCGCGGTCGGCCGGGAAGGTGTAGGCCGGCACCTGCCAACCACGCTCGCGCAGTGCCCGGGACAACGCGAACACATCCCAGCCGCTCACCTGATCGCTGGTGGTGAACGCGAAGACCGGCAGCTGGTCGCCGCGGGTGATCAAGCGGAACTCGGTCATCGAGCTCACCCCGTCGGACAGATAGGTGGCCACATCCCGCGCCGACTGCTGAACCAGCCGGAAACCGGAGCGGCCGAGCCGGAAGAAGTTGTAGTACTGCGCAACCACCTCCGCGCCGGGCCGGGAGAAGTTCAACGCGAAGGTGGGCATGTCGCCGCCCAGGTAGTTGACCCTGAAGATCAGCTCCGGTGGGAGTGCATCGACATCGCGCCAGAGCACCCAGCCGACCCCGGGATAGACCAGCCCGTACTTGTGGCCGGAGGTGTTGATCGACGCGACCCGCGGCAGCCGGAAGTCCCAGAGCAGTTCCTCGTCCAGAAACGGTGCGATCATCGCTCCGGACGCCCCGTCGACGTGGATCGGCACATCCGGGCCACCGCCGGCGGCCAGGGCGTCCAACGCCGCGGCGATCTCCGCAATCGGCTCGTAGCTGCCGTCGAAGGTCGAACCCAGGATCGCGACGACGCCGATGGTGTCCGCGTCGCATTGGGCCACCGCGGTCTCGGCGTCCAGATGGAACCGGTCTCCGCTCATCGGCACGAACCGCGGCTCGACATCCCAGTACCGGCAGAACTTCTCCCAGCACACCTGGACGTTGGCACCCATCACGAGGTTGGGCCGTCGCGCAGGGTCGGCGACCCGCGAGACCCAGCGGCGTTTCAGGGCCATCCCGGCGAGCATGCAGGCCTCGCTGGATCCGGTGGTGGAACAGCCGGTCGCGGCGGCCGGCAGCGGGGCGTGCCACAGATCGGCCAGGATCGCCACGCAGCGCCTTTCCAACTCGGCTGTCTGCGGATATTCGTCCTTGTCGATCATGTTCTTGTCGACGCAGTCGGCCATCAGCTGGCGGGCCTGCGGTTCCATCCAGGTGGTGACGAACGTGGCCAGGTTCAGCCGGGAGCTGCCGTCCAGCAGCAGCTCATCGTGAATGAGCTGGTAGGCCACGTCCGGCGGAACCGGATCCTCGTCGAGCCGGTTCCTGGGCGGGCTCAGCCGCTGCCCGATGGCCGGGTTGGCCTCGGTGACCAGCGCATTCGAGCTCTGATCGGCTGACTTGTCGGGACCGGAACCGCGGTGCAGGGCCATGGACGGACCCTATGCCAGCCCGCTGTTCATTCCGGTGCCGGCCACCCGCGGATCCGGAAGGATTCTGCTCGCTCAGCGAGCAGAATCCTCCCCGATCTGCGCCGCGGGCTAGCCTCGAGACGACAAGGGGGAGGGCTTTCCGAAAATGTGTCGGCTGTTCGGTTTGCACGCCGGGGCTCAGGCCGTGCCGGCGACGTTCTGGCTGATCGATGCGCCGGACAGCCTGTCCGACCAGAGCCACCGCAATCCCGATGGCGCTGGTATCGGCAGCTTCGGAGTCGACGGTCGACCGACCCTGACCAAGCAGCCCATCGCCGCCTGGCAGGACGCGCAATTCGTGACCGCGGCTCATCAGCTCCGCGGCACCACCTTCACCGCCCACGTCCGCTATGCGAGCACCGGCGGCCTGACCGAAGCCAACACGCATCCGTTTCTGCAAGCCGGGCGGCTGTTCGCGCACAACGGCGTGGTGGCCGGGCTGCCCGATCTGGACGCTCGGCTGGCTGAGCTGGGCGCTACCGAACTGGTGCACGGCCAGACCGACAGCGAGCGGGTTTTCGCGCTGATCACCGCCGAGACCGCGGTCTGCGACGGCGATGTCACCGCCGGGCTGATCGGTGCGATCAACTGGGTTGTCGACAACCTGCCGCTGTATGCCCTGAACATCGTGCTGAGCACGGCCACCGATCTCTGGGCGCTGCGCTACCCGGCCACCCATGAGCTGCATGTGCTGGCCCGACCGGCCGGCGGCACCGGCACCCACCGCCATCTGGACGCCAGGAGTATGCGGATCCGCGCCCGGTCCGCGGAGTTGGCGGATAGCCCGGCGGTGATCGTGGCCACCGAGCAGATGGACGACGACCCGGGTTGGCGACTGCTCGGCGACGGTGAGCTGCTGCACGTGCGGTCCGATCTGAGCACGGTGAGCAGGGCGCCGTTTCCAGCGCCTCGGCATCAGCTGACCCTGGCGGACCTCGACGCGACCGTGGCCGCCTCGCAACATCCGGCCGCGGCCTCGCCGTCGGGAGCCTGAGCCGCTGGCCGAATCGCGCGGCGCCGCCTGCGCGGGGCACACTATTGGCGTGAATGACAAGACCGGCGGACAGTCCGGAGCCAACGCTGACCTGGCAGTCACCGAGGCTGCGCTGCTGTCGGGTTGGTCGCATCGGCACCGGGACGTATCCGGCGGCTGGTTGCGGCCCACCGTCTTCGGCGCGGTCGATGGTCTGGTCACCAACGCGGCCTTGATCGCCGGTGTCGGCGGTGGTGGCGGCTCGACGCAGGCGATCGTGCTGACCGGGTTGGCCGGTCTGGTGGCAGGGGCATTCTCGATGGGCACCGGTGAATACGTCTCGGTGACCAATCAGAACGAGTTGGTGCACGCAGAGGTCGCCGTCGAGGCCCGGATGCACGCGGATTTTCCGGAGGCCGAGTTGGCCGAATTGACCGAGACATTCCGTGGTTACGGCGCCGACCAGGACACGGCGGCCAAGATGGCGGCCGCGGTGTCCCAGGATCCGGAGCTGGCGCTGCGCTTTCACACCAGGGAAGAGCTGGGACTGGACTCCACAGATCTGCCGTCGCCGTGGCTGGCGGGCGGGGCCTCACTGGTCGCCTTTTCGATCGGCGCGCTGCTACCGCTGATTCCTTACCTTTTCGGCTTTCCCGGGCTACTGCCGGCGATGGTGATCACCGCGGTGTCACTCGTGGTCGGCGGCATGGTCGTCGGTCGTCTCACCGGCCGGCCGCTCATTCATTCGGGGGCGCGACAGCTGCTTCTCGGCGCCGTCGCTGTCGCGGTGACCTTCTGGGTCGGTCGGTTGATCGGGAGCCCGGTCTGAGGGGGATCAGAAGGCCGAGTACGGAATGATCGCCGGCACCTCGGCGGCCGGCATCGGCTTGGCGAACAGGTAGCCCTGGGCGTGATCGCAGCCCAGCTCGCGGAGCCGACCGAGCTGCTCGGCCGTCTCGACGCCTTCGCCGATCGAGCGCAGGTTCAGGTTCGCCGCGAGAGTGACCACCGCGGCGACGATTCGGTCGTCCTCCACCCCGTTGCCGAGCCCCTGAACGAACGACTGGTCGATCTTGACGAAGCTCAGCGGCAGCCGACGCAGATGAGTGAGCGACCCATAGCCGGTGCCGAAGTCGTCGAGACCGAGCTCAACGCCGAGATCCCTGATCGCACTCAACTGCTGCAACATGTCCGGCCGCAGATCGATGATGGCCGTCTCGGTGAGTTCGAGGTGCAGGTGCTCCGGTTGAAGCCCGGTCGTTTCCAGTTCGGTCCGAATGATCGAAGTGAGATCGCCACGCTCGAACTGGCGGGAGGCCAGGTTCACCGCAACTGTGAGCGGCCGCCCGGTGGGCTGCTGGGCCTGCCAGGAGGCCGCCTGCCGGCACGCCGCGTGCAGTACCTGCGCGCCCAGCGGCACCACGAGTCCGCTCTCCTCGGCCACGGCGATGAAGGCAGCCGGCGGCACGATGGAACCGTCGACCTCCCGGATCCGGGCGAGCGCTTCGAAGCCGGTGATCCGGCCGGTCGACAGGTTGATGATCGGTTGGTAGAAGGGGATCAGCCGCCGATCGTCCAGCGCAGACTGCAACATCCGACGGCCCGATGAGCGTTGCCGAACCTGCCGGTCCAGCGCCGCGTCGAACACCTCGGCCCGCGCACCGCCCAGGGACTTTGCCTGGTACATCGCGGCGTCCGCTTCTTCGAGCAGGATTTCCGGATTGCCCCGGCCCGCGACCGAGACGGCTATTCCGATGCTGGCGGTCACCGGCTCACCGTTCTTGAGCCATGGCGAGTGTTTACGCAGCTCAGTGGCCAGTCGGGTACCGATATCCACCGCATGCAGCCGACTGTCCACGTCGTGGGCCAGCACGACGAACTCGTCACCGCCGATCCGAGCTACGGTGTCGGCGCTGCGCAGCACGCCCACCAGATGTTCGGCCACCTCCTGCAGCACCGAATCACCGACGGCATGTCCGTGGGTGTCATTCACCTGCTTGAACCGGTCCAAATCGATGAAGAACACGGCGGTGCACCGCCGTGTGCGCTCGGCCAGCGCCAGCGCCTGACCGATCCGATCGACCAACAGCCCGCGGTTGGGCAGCCCGGTCAGCGAGTCGTGGGTGGCCTGCTCGGTCAGGGCCGCCTGGGCGTGCTCGAGCTCGGCCATCTTCTCGGCCTGCACCCGACTGAGCCGGGCAATCTCGCGGTCCTGCGACTTCTGCGCGGACAGGTCGGTGAAGGTGAGGCAGGACAAGTGGCCACCGTCGACCTCGAGTGAGGAGACACCGACCAGCACGGGCACCAGATCACCGGTCACGGCCAGGAGTTCGCATTCGATCGTGGAGCTGAGGCCGCTCCGATCGCGATGCTCCTGTAGGCCGCTCGGGGCGCCCCCGTGGACGAACGTCGCCAATGGCAAGCCGATGATGTCCTCGCGGGAGCAGGCCAGCAGGTCGGCCAACCGTTGGTTGGCGTAGAGCACCAGTCCGTTGGCCGACAAGGTGGCGGCACCGTCCCGCATATTCTCGACGAACATCCGATACGGCCGGTCCGCGGTCGACAGGGTGAAGACCCGCCGGCCCAGACCGTGGTCGGTGACGACGAAAGCGTCGATCTCGCCGGCGCCGATCGCGCGCAGGGTGTCCTCCGCCTCGTTCATCCGGATCAGGGCATCGGGCAGGGTCAGCGGCTCTGCCCCGGTGTGGTCATCCCCGTCGGTCTTGGTCTCCCCAAGATTCGGTGCATCGCTCTGCCGCGGCAGGACGGCCTTCTTGCGGAGCGTGGGTGGCAGTCGGGGCATCGGCGGTCTAACCCCTGGTCGCCGGGGTCGGATGAGCGCGCGGAACGTCGAGTGCCAGCAGCACCCGCTCGGTCTGGGACAGGTCGCCGATGAGTTTGCGGACTGGCAGCGGGCGGTGCTTGACCAGCGTGGGCGCCGCGAGTATCCCCATGGTCAGCAGCGACTCCGGATCGTCGTGCAGGTTGATGATCACCAGGCGGCACCGCCCGTCGAGATAGACATCGCAAATCTGCCGAACGTTGGCGATGGCCCGCGCGGACAGTTCGGAGGCTCCGTTGACGAAGAGCGTGAGCTCGTATGAGGTGTCGTCGAGGTTGGCGGAGGTCATCGGGCTAAGCCAGCTGGAGTCGCAGGCCGACAAGAACGTGTTCGCCGTCGACGGGCGTCGGCTGCTCCGAAGCACCGGTGGGCGTCACTCGGTGACCACCCGCATCTGGGCGATCGCCGCGACGTCGCGATGCTGGTCGGAATCGGCCCGTCGAAGCCCGCCCTGTTCGGCTCGTTGACCCGCGCGCACTTCGGTGCCGGTCGAACCGCTACGCAGTAGCCGCTCGACGACATCAGCCTCGTCCTCATACTCACGCCACAGGGTCGCGGTCTGCGCCGCGACTGCTTCCCGGCGGTGTTCCAGATCTGTCCTGCGCTGTTCCAGATCCGCCAGGCGATCGGTGCCTTCGGCCCGTTCCCGGGCCTCCTGGGCCTGGCGGGCGGAACCGGTGAGCACCCCCTGCGGCCCGACGTAGACGTCGGCCAGTTCGATGCCCTGCGATGTGAGCAGGAATTCGCGGATCTGATTGGAATGTGCCATTCCCCGCGACTTGCGCACGTAGAGCACCCGGTTGTGTTCACCGTTGCCCTCCATCGTTTTCACCACCAGCCAGGTATCGACGAGGGAGGCCAGCTGCTCGTCGGCGAGGGCGTGCTGACCTTCGGAGTTGAGGTTGGTGACGAGCGCCGTCACGCCTTTGGTCTTCATGAAGTCGAGCTGGCGCGTGAGCATCGCCGAAGCATCGGCGTCGGAGCCGATCCGTAACAGGTCGGACACCGGATCGATGACCACCACGGCCGGATTGAAGTCACTGACGGACTGCTGCATGACGAGTAGATGCGCCTCGAGGCCGAGCAGGCTGGACCGCGAGCAACGGAATTGCAACAGCCCGGCGTCCACCCACCGCCGCAGGTCAATGCCCACCGAAGACATGTTCCGAATGATCTCGGCCGCGGACTCGTCGAAGGCGAAATAGCTGGCCCGCTCACCGCGCGCACACGCGGCCGCACAGAATTGCGCCGCCAGAGTGGATTTGCCGGTTCCCGCGGTGCCACTGACCAGGACGGTGCTTCCCTGGTAGTAGCCGCCGTCGCCGAGCATCGAGTCCAGCCGTCCCACGCCGGTGGAAACACGTTCGGTGAATACCGAATGACGCAGGCCGAGCGAGGTGATGGGCAGAACCGACACACCTGATTCGCCGATCAGGAACGGGTATTCGTTGGTGCCGTGCAACGAGCCACGATATTTGAGAATGCGCAGCCGTCGGGTCGAGCTCTGCTCGGTGACCCGATGATCGAGGACGATCACGCAGTCGGACACGTATTCTTCGGTGGCGTGGCGGGTCAGGGTGCCATTGCCGCGTTCACCGGTGATGACCGCGGTGACCCCTTGCGCCTTGAGCCACCGGAACAATCTGTGCAATTCAGATCGCAGAATCGCGGTATTGCTGAAGGCGCCGAACAGCGTTTCGATGGTGTCGATCACCACCCGCTTGGCACCGACTTTGTTGATCGCGGCGCTGATCCGCAGGAACAGACCTTCCAGGTCCCAGTCCCCGGTCTCCTCGATTTCCGCGCGCTCGACTGTGACATGGTCGATGACCAGCAGGCTGTCGGCCTCGAACTGAGCCAAGTCGAAGCCCATCGACGACATGTTGGCAATGAGATCGGCGGCGGACTCCTCGAATGCCAGGAATACTCCGGGTTCGCCGAATTCGGTGATTCCGCGGACCAGGAACTCCATTGCGAGCAGTGTCTTGCCGCAACCCGTCGGACCACAGATCAACGTCGGCCGGCCCCGCGGTAGCCCGCCCTCGGTGAGTTCGTCCAACCCGGTGATCCCGGTGGGAGTTTTCGGCAGAGTCCGGCGTGCCGGATGAGTCTTCGCTGGCGGCAGTGGGTCGTCGATTCGCTGGGTAACTGCCATCGCGCGTCCTTTCGAGCCTGAAATGCAACCGGGCCGGACACGGGACGACGACCTCAAGGGTCGTAGTCAACCAACCAGGCGTCTTGACGACCAATCAACGACCTGTTTGGCGGCGATCAGAACCGTAACACTCAGAGTATTGGTCCGAGCACGGTCAGTCACGCATATATCGGGTGATTGCGCCATCGGGCAACCTCCCGGATGGCTGAACGAACTCACGTAGAGCGACCATTGGCGACCTCGAAGGATGGATCGCGAGCCGGCCGCCTCGCGCTACCGCAGTCGTTCGAGGATGATCGCCATTCCCTGTCCACCGCCGACGCACATCGTTTCCAGACCGAACTGCTTGTCGGTGCTCTGTAGGCCGTTGATCAGGGTGGTCATGATGCGTGCGCCGGTGGAGCCGAAGGGGTGACCGAGGGCAATGGCCCCTCCATGCACATTCACCCGGTCAAGGTCTATCCCGAGTTGCCGATAGCTCGGGATGACCTGCGCGGCGAATGCTTCATTGATCTCCACCAGGTCGATATCGTCCATGCTCAGACCCGCCTTGGCCAGGGCGTGCCGGCTGGCCTCGATCGGACCCAGACCCATGATCTCCGGAGACAGCGCGGAGGACGCGGTGGCCACGATCCGGGCCAACGGGGTCAACCCGAGCTCCCTGGCACGGACGTCGCTCATGATGATCACCGCGGCGGCGCCGTCATTGAGTGGGCACGCGTTGCCGGCGGTGATCGTGCCGTTCGTTCGGAATACCGGCTTCAACGTGGCCAGCCGGTCGAGCGTCGTGCCTGGACGGGGACAGTCGTCGGTGGTCACGGCCGATCCGTCGGGCAGCATGATGGGCGTGATCTCACGGTGGAAGAAGCCGCTCTCGATCGCCTGCGCGGCCCGCTGCTGTGAGTAGAGCGCGAACTCGTCCTGGTCCGCACGGGTGATCCCGCAGTAGGTCGCGACGTTCTCGGCCGTCTGGCCCATCGTCAGGTAGATGTCGGGCAGCAGACCCTCGGAGCGCGGATCGTGCCAGACCTCGTTGGTCTCGGTGTACGAACCGGACAGCTCCTTGGCCTCGGCGAACAAGGGATTCTGCACACTCGCGGCGCCGGCACCGATGCCGTGCTGGGTGACGTACCGCGAAATACTTTCCACGCCGCCGGAAATGAACACGTCGCCGTCCCCGGATCGGATCGCGTTCGCCGCCATCCGGGCGGTCTGCACGCTGGAGGCGCAGGCCCGGTTGACCATCAGGGCCGGGAGCCCGTCGTAGCCGAGTTGGATCGCGACCCGGCGGGCCAGGTTCTCCGACTGCTCGCCGGTCTGTTCCCAGGCGCCGATGAACATGTCATCGATCGTGGTGGGATCCAGGGCGGGTACGTCGTCCAGCGCCGCCTGGATCACCTGGGCCAGCAGATCGTCCGGCCGGATGCTCGTCAACGAACCCTTGTAGGCGCGGCCGATGGGTGATCGGGCCGTCGCAACTATCACTGGTTCGGGCATGGCAGTCCTTTCGAGCACGAGTGTCCTCGAAGACTCTAGCCGCGCCAGGTCAGGGGTTTACTGCCGATCGGCACCGCCCAGGGGGTCAGATCAGGCCGTGTCGCATGGCGAAGGCCACGGCGTGGGAACGATTGCGCAGGCCGAACCGTCGGGTGATCTCCTGGATGATTGATTTGACCGTGCGTTCCGAATAGCACAGTGTGTTGGAGATCTCCCGAGTGTCCGATCCGTCGGACAATAGCCGGAGGACCTTGATCTCGCGGTCGGTCAGGCCCACCAGGCTCAGCCGGTGGCCGCGGGCCGGGGCAGGCCGGCCCAGTAGCGTGGCCAGGATGTCGGCCGGCAGGACCACCTGGCCGGCGACGATCGAATGGATCAGCCAGCGCAGTTCGGATCGGCTGGTTTCGTCGCGCCGCACGATGCCCATGGCCCCGGCCAGGATCACCTCGGCGGCCCGTTCAGTGTCCAGCCTGCTGTCCAGTACGGTGACCACGACCAGGACTCGGGCATCGGTGTGCCGCGCCAGATCGCGCAGGCTCGATCCGGTGGCGGGACCGACCCGCTCGATCACCAGGACGACGACTTCGGGTCGGTCGGTGCAGGCGCCGACGATCTGCACATCCAGACATTCCTGGAGCAGTGTGCGGACGCCGCCGCCCGCGCGCGGATCCCCGTCGAGGACGCACACCCGCGGTTCGGAACCACGCTGCGCCGGTACCGCGCTCATCGGCCACCCGGTCGCCGAGGCTCTGGTCGGACGAGGAAGGGATCTGGTCGCGGACAGACTGTTCATCTGTGTTGCACCTCCCGACGGACGGGGCCCGGTGTTGTGACCACTGAGTAATAGGAGGCCAAATTGTCGGTTTCAGATACATCCGGTTCAGCTACATCCGGTTCAGATACATGAGCGGCAATTGACTCAGCCGGCGTGCAGGAACGCCACGATGCCGGCGCTGATCCCCTCGGCCATCTTCGACCGCCCGGCAGCGGACTTCATCAGGTCCGAGTCCTGCGAATCGCGCATATTGCCCAGCTCGACCATCGTCGTCGGGCGCATCGACAGGTTCAGCCCGGCCAGGTCGGAGCGGGTCCACAAGCCACCGGAACCGACGTAGTTGCTCGGCGAAAGGCCGTCTGCGACGAGGCCGTCGCGTACCGCACCCGCCAGCAGACTCGAGCGGGCGGCCATCTGCGAACCGTTCGGTGCCCGCTCGGAGGTCATCGCGTAGAAGCCGCGGTCACCCTCGCTGGATCCGTCGCCGTGGATGGACACGACCGCGTCGGCGTTGTTCTCGTTGCCGATCCGCGCACGGACGTTGACGCATGGGCCGACCCCATCGTCGGACTCGCGGGTGAGCACCACGACCACGCCCTGCGCCTCCAGGTCGGCCTTGACGTTGCTTGCCACCGACCAGGTGAACGTGTGCTCGGCGTAGCCGTCGTTGGTCGACGTCCCGGTGGTGTTACACGCCTTGGTCTGGCCGAATCCGGCGTCGACCGGGGCATTGATGATCGACGGGTTGGCCCCGTTCTGGCCGTTGTGGCCGGGGTCGATCACCACCACCCGCCCGCTGACCGAGCCGTCGCCGGCCGGTTCGGGTGCGATCGCCGGGGGTTGGTCGGCGGTCGTTGTCGTGGTGGGCGGCGATGGTGCGGCCGGCGGCGATGCTTCGGTGATGGTCTGACCGACGACCTCGGTCGTTTCGACGATTTCGGAGCTGCTCGGCGTGGCGGCCGCCGAGCTGGTGGACAGCGGCGGCGCGGTGACCCGGCTGGTCGTTAGGGCGGTGCTGGATGAAGTGCTGCTGGACGGTGCGCCGGTCGTGCTCGTCAGGCTGGTTTCGGGGGAGGCAATGCCGCTGCCGGCGCAGGCCGTCACCGTTGCCAGCCCGAGTACCGCCGCTAGTAGACCCACCCTGCGCCGCGCGTTCATGAATCCAGGGTGCCAGGTCCGACGGAGCACTGGTCGCAGGCGCGGCACCGATCGGCCGTTCGTCGCGGCTCGTCGTGGCCGTGTCGGTGATCGTGCCGGTTACTGTGGATCCAGCTGGGCTCGTTCGGCGGACCAGCCCGATCAGTCTTGGCGGAATCGAAGGAGCACAGCATGCAACCCGGCGGCCTGGACCTGCAGAGCATCGTTCTGAAGGCGCAGCAGATGCAGGACCAGATGGCGCGGGCGCAACGCGAACTGGCCGCGGCGGAGGTCACCGGCAGCGCCGGCGGCGGCCTGGTGACGGCGACGGTTTCCGGCACCGGCGAGCTGAAGGCGCTTGTCATCGACCCGTCGGTGATTGATCCGGCGGATGCCGAGACGTTGGCCGACCTGATCGTGGCCGCGGTCCGGGATGCCAGACACGCCGCCGATGCGCTGTCCGAATCCACCATGGCTCCGGCCCTGGGCGGCCTGTCCGGGATGGCCGGTGGACTGGGTTTGACCGGTCTGCCGGGCAGCTGATCGCGCGGTGTACGAAGGCCCCGTTCAGGACCTGATCGACGAACTCGGCAGGCTCCCCGGGATCGGTCCGAAATCCGCGCAGCGCATCGCCTTTCACCTGCTGGCCACCGATCCGGCCGACCTGACGAGGCTGCAGGCGGTACTGCAGCGGGTGAAGGACGAGGTGCGGTTCTGTGAACTCTGCTTCAACGTCGCCGAGGATGTGCTCTGCCGGATCTGTGCCGATCAGCGGCGTGACCCCGCCGTCATCTGTGTGGTCGAGGAGCCCAAGGATGTGGCTGCGGTCGAGCGCACCAGGGAGTTCCGCGGCAAGTATCACGTGCTCGGTGGGGCCATTTCGCCGATCGACGGGATCGGCCCGGAGCAACTGCGGATCGCGCCGCTGCTGAAGCGGATCGCCGACGCCGTGGTTGCCGAGGTGATCATCGCGACCGACCCCAACATGGAGGGCGAGGCGACGGCGACGTACCTGATCAGGCTGATGAAGTCCTTCCCGGGCTTGTCGGTGACTCGGCTCGCGTCCGGATTGCCGGTTGGCGGCGATCTCGAATACGCCGACGAGGTCACGCTGGGCCGGGCGTTCTCCGGACGCACATCGGTTGGCTGACCTCGGCATCCTGCTCGACGCCGTTCGGGCGGGTCCGACGCGCCTCGGCGCGGTCCGGTTGGTGACGATCGATGGTCCGTCGGGGTCGGGCAAGTCGACCTTCGCCGACCAGCTGGCGATCGCCCTGCGGGAACTCGCCCTCGTGACCGTGGTGGTACCGACCGATCACTTCGCCACCTGGGCAGACCCGTTCGACTGGTGGTCCAGGATGGAGGCAGGCGTCCTGCGGCCGCTGGCGATGGGGTCGTCGGCCGACTACATCGGCAATGACTGGTCGTCGGGCGAACCGGTGCCGATCCTGCGGCAGCGGTTTGCGCCGCCCGACGTGCTGATCTTGGAGGGTGTCTCGGCGGGGCGACGTGCTGTCGCCGGGCGCAGCACGCTGGGGTGCTGGACCGAGGAACCCGACCGCGTATTGCGCCTGGAACGGGCCGTCCGCCGGGATGGCGAACAGACCCGGTTGCACCTGATCCGTTGGCAGCACCTCGAGGACGCCTGGTTCGCGTCCGACGACACGAAGAGACGGGCCGACCTGCGGATCGGCTAGCTTCGGCCCGCTCATCCGAGTCCGGTGCCGCCTAGTGGCTCGCGAAGGTCAGTTAGTCGTTCGTTGAGTCGGCGATCCGGACAAGGACCTCGTTGTGCCGCAGAAAGGTCGGCATCCAGGGCGGGTCGAATCGAGCGAAGTAGGGTTCGCCGGTCGTCTGGATCGACTCCTTGGCGACCGATTCGACGAGGGCCTCCGCATTCTGGCTGTATCTGCTTTCGCTCCAGCCGCCGCCGAATCTGCGGGCCGCGACGACACCGGCCGGCACCTCGGTGATTCGGACCCGGGCATCGCTCGGCACCGGGACCGACGAGGCCTCGGCGCCGGCGGGCAGCACGAAGCTCACGGTGTGCTCGGCCGTGTTCGCCGATTCCTGGATCACCGGTGCCGTCATCGCGATCTTCTCGGACGAAGTGTTGTTGCCGCTGATGTACCGGAAAAGTGGGCCGAAGCCCGAATTGCCGGCCCGGTTGAAGTCGCCTACCACGTCCACCTGAACGAGGACGTGGGCCGGATAGCGACGCAGCTCGAAGTCGCCATATTTCTGCACCACGCTGAACGGCTGCTGGTCGGTCATGATCCCGATAATAGATTGATCCAGCCCCGGGGGTGTCTGCCCAGGTCAGGCGTGCAGCGGCGGCGCGGCGGTTGGCTGAACGACGGTTGCCTGAAAGACGGTTGCCTGCGCGACCAGCCGATCGAACATCGCCGTCATCACTTCGGGTTCCGGGGTGGGCAGGCCGGCGACGGCACCCAGGTACAGCCCCAGGCCGACCAGCCGGATCGTCTGGGCGAGGACCGGATCGTCCACCGCCGCCAGCAGCGGTCTCTCCCACCGGTGGAAGATCTCCATCAGCGCCGCATCGGCGCCCGCCCCGACGCAATCGTCGGCGCGAACCGCGGCGATCAACGCGGTGAAATACGCGGCCTCGAACTCGCTCTCCGGTAGTGAATAGTCCAAAAATGCCCGAACGGGACCGCGGCTGGCGGTCAGCTCGCCCATCGTCTCGGTGACCGACCGACCCGCTTCCTCCAGCAGGCCCGCATACAGCGCTTCCTTCGTGGGGAAGTGATAGAGCAAACCACCCTTGGACAGGCCTGCTTCGGCGGCCACCGATTCCAAGGTCACGGCCGAGGCGCCGCCGCGCGCCAGCACGACGCGCATGGCGTGCAAAATTCGCTCGCGGGTTCCGGAAGCCATGAGCTACACTGTACCGGCCGGACGGTATACGAAAGCCTGGTTGCCGGCCACCAGCAGTATGTGGTGGGAGATACACGTGTTCGGCAAGTACATCCAAATCCTGCGCTTTCCGGGCGCCTTCCTGTTTTCCTTCACCGGTCTGTTCGCGCGCCTGCAGATGTCGATGGCGAGCATGGGTGCGACCCTGCTGATCGTGCACGAGCGCGACTCCTACGCACTCGCCGCTCAGATCACCGCGGTTTACGCGCTGGCCGCTGCCTTCATCGGCCCGCAGACGTCCCGGCTGATCGACCGATACGGCCAACATCGAGTTGTTCCGCTGCAGCTCGCGGTCCACGTGCCGGCGGTCCTGGGATTGATCTTCGTGGCCACCCTGAACGGTCATACGCCACTGTTGTTCATCCTGGCGCTGCTTGCCGGTGCCGCTCAGATGTCGGTCGGCGCGATGATCCGTGCACGCTGGTCGAAGATCTACACGGGAACGCCGCAGCTGCGGACTGCGTTCGCGATGGAGTCCCTGGTGGATGAAGTCGTTTTCATCGTCGGGCCGCCGTTGGCCACCGTGTTGGCTTTTCAGGTGTCGCCGAGCGCCGCTTTGCTGTTCGCCACCACCGTGCTGACCATCGGCTGCAGCCTGCTGGTACTGCAGCGCAGCACCCAGCCGATCCCGAGTGGGATCGACGCACCGGGAACCCGCGGCAGCGCGCTGCTGCTTCCCGGAGTCGGCGCGATCACCGCGATCTTCGTCTTCGTCGGGGCGGTTTTCGGTTCCTTCGAGATCACCACCATCGGCTTCGCCCAGGATCATGGTGTGCAGGGTTATACCGGTCTACTCCTCGCGGCGTACTCATTCGGTTCCCTGGTCGCCGGCTTCATCTTCGGCGCCAAGTCGTTCCAGTGGTTACTGCCCAAGCAGTTCATCGTCGCGCTTGCCGCGCTGGCGCTGGTCAGCCTGCCCCTGTCGCTGATGAGCTCGGTCGTGCTGCTCGGTGCGGCGGCAGTGGTCGCCGGGTTCGCCGTGGCACCGGTACTGATCTCCGGGATGAGCCTGATCGAGCACATCGTGCCAGGGATCCGGCTCACCGAATCGATGACCTGGACCAGCGGCGGCCTGTCCGTCGGGCTGGCCGGCGGTCTGCTGGTGTCCGGGTTCATCGTCGACGCGGGACCCGCATCCTGGGGCTACCTGGTGACCTCCGGCGGCGCGGCCGGTGCATTCATCACAGCGTTCGCGGTCCGTGGGCTGATCAGTCGCGCCTACCAGTCCTCGCTGGTGCGAGCGGTGGGCGTGGGTGCCGGCATCACCGTCTGAGCACTCCAGTCTGCGCACTGCAGTCTCAGCACCGCAGTCGGAGCCGTGCGGGTCACGGCTTCGGCGGACGCCCGCGACGGGGGATCCAATAGCCGATGAAACCGCCCGCGATCGCGCCGACCGCGCCGAACGAAACGATGCCCGCGGCCAGCGACGCCACCGCAGTCATCCCGGACAACACCAACGGACCGGCTCCGGTGCCCACATCGGCCAACAGACGCCAAATGCCGAGGAATCGGGGCCGGGCCG
The DNA here is from genome assembly GCA_038245175.1 of Mycobacteriales bacterium. Taxonomy (GTDB): domain Bacteria; phylum Actinomycetota; class Actinomycetes; order Mycobacteriales; family Nakamurellaceae; genus Nakamurella. The sequence continues at coordinate 125,139 of JBBRSR010000007.1, forward strand.
TCGGCGGCGCCAAGTCCGCGCCGAGGGTCATCACCAATCCGGAACTCGCGCCGTTGCCCAGGCCCATCAGGACGCCGACGGCCACCAGCGTGCCCGCCGACGTCGTCAACGGGACCAACAGGTGCGCAACGGCCAGCAGAGCCATCGACGGAATCGCGGCCGCGGCCCGGCCGTAGCGATCCATCACCCGGCCGGCCGGATAGAAGAGCAGCATGTCGACTCCGCCGGAGATGCCGAACACCAGCGCGATGGTGGTCGGGGTCAGCCCGAGGTGCTGGCCCCAGAGCGGGATCACCACCTGCCGGGTGGCTCGGACCGCGCTGACCAGGAGAACACCGACGCCGACCGTGGAGAAGACGGCGCGATGCTCCCGCGCCAGGGTCAGGCTGCTCTGTGGGACGGCGGTGGTTTGCGGGATGACCTCGCGCACGTCGCGGGTGATGAACAACACGCCGACGGCCACGACGCAGGCCACCAGGTGTACGCCGTACGCCCCCGCCAGCCCGACCCGGCTGACCACGAAGCCGCTCAGGAACGGCCCGACGAACAGCCCGATCCGAAAGACCCCTCCGAGCGTGGACATCGCGCGGGCCCGCAGGTGGAACGGCACCGCCTGGGCCACATAGGCCTGCCGCGCCAGCAACCACACCGCCGTCCCCATCCCGGTGCAGAACATCGCCGCCGCGAACGCGGGCAGATTCGGCGCCCACATGCAGACCGCCAGGGCGAGGCAGGTGACGAAAGCGGCGCCGATCATCGCCGCGCGATCCCCGAATCGAGCGGCCAGTGCACCGGCCGGAATATCGGCGACGAGCTGCCCGATTCCGGCGATGGCCACCACCAGGGCCGCCTGGGACGGGCTGGCCCCGAGGTCCGTGGCGGAGATGACGACGAATGGCGCGATCGCACCCTGCCCGACCGAAAACAGCGCAGGCGGCAGGAACGCGGCCGGCGCGATCGAACGAAGGGTGACCGGGGCGGCGGCCCGGGGCGGCTCCGCGGCGCCGTCCGGGCGCTCGTCGCGGTCCGTCACTGGTGCTCCACCGCCCTGTTCGCCGCTATCCCGTTCCGGATTCCCCCGCGAGCTGATCCGCCGGCAACCTCACTCGACGCTATACCCGGACCGCCGGTGAGGCGGGTCATAGTCACCGTTCACCGAGCAAAACGCCCGGATCAGGGCGAACATGGCGTGGCGGCTTCCACCGGACGATCCGGGGACCTAAGTCCCTAGCGCCTCGGACGGGGGGCCCCGATGATCCACCTAGGAAGCGTCTGATTCGAGAGGGAGTGCACTGAATGAATCCGGAGACCATCGCGCGCTGGCAGTTTGGTGTCACGACGGTTTATCACTTTCTCTTTGTCCCGCTGACGATCGGTCTGGCCCCGTTGGTGGCCGGCCTGGAGACCGCCTGGGTACGCACCGGCGATGTGAAGTACCTTCGGGCGACCAAGTTCTGGGGCAAACTGCTGCTGATCAACTTCGCGTTGGGAGTGGCCACCGGAATCGTGCAGGAGTTCCAGTTCGGAATGAACTGGAGCGCCTACTCCCGCTTCGTCGGGGATGTCTTCGGCGCCCCGCTGGCGATGGAAGGCCTGATGGCCTTCTTCCTGGAGTCGACCTTCCTCGGTCTGTGGATCTTCGGCTGGGGTCGGCTCAAGCCAGGACTCCATGCGGCGTGTATCTGGATCGTCGCCGTCGGCACCGCGCTTTCCGGTTACTTCATCCTGGCCGCGAACTCCTGGATGCAGCACCCGGTCGGCTATGAGATCGGCCCGAACGGTCGCCCGGTGCTGACCAGTATCTGGGCGGTGCTCTTCAACTCGACGCAGTTGGTCACCTTCCCGCACACCATGTCCGGGGCGATCATGACCGGTGGTGCGGTGATGGCCGGGGTCAGCGCGTGGCAGTTGGGCCGCAGCAAGAACATCACGCTGATGCGGTCGGGCATCCGCGACGTCGCACTGTTCCGGACAAGTTTCAAGCTCGGCGCCATCGTCGTGCTGATCGGGTCGGCACTGACCGTGCTGACCGGCGACATCCAGGCCAAGATTATGACCGAGCAGCAACCGATGAAGATGGCCGCCGCCGAAGCGCTCTGGAACACCACGTCGAGCGCGTCGTTCTCCGTATTCACCCTCGGCAGTCTGGACGGCTACACCGAGGTCTTCAGTCTGCGACTGCCCTACCTCCTATCGTTCCTGGCGACCGGTTCCTTCACCGGCACGGTCGAGGGAATCAACAACATCCAGGCCGAGTACGTCGCGAAATTCGGTGCCGGCAACTACATCCCGTTCGTTCCGGTGACCTATTGGGGCTTCCGGCTGATGATCGGCTTCGGCATCGCGTGCGCGTTGGTGGCGTTGCTCGGGCTGTGGTCGATCCGTAAGGGCCGGATGCCCCAGGGGCCCTGGGTGTGGCGCCTGCTGACCCTCGGCATCATCACTCCGTTCCTGGCCAACTCCTTCGGCTGGATCTTCACCGAGATGGGACGCCAGCCGTGGTCGGTGTTCGGTCTGCTGAAGACGGCCGACGGCGTCTCCGGTTCGGTCTCCAGCACGGAGATGGTGATTTCGTTCGTGGTGCTGACCGTGCTGTACGGCGTGCTGATGGTGGTCAATCTGGGTTTGATGATTCGCTATGCCAAGGCCGGCCCGCCGACAGAGGAGGAGGTCCAGGACTCCATCGGCAAGCCTGGCCCACCGCCGGGTTCCACCGGGTCCCAGGACGACGCGAGCGTTGAACCGCTCGTCTTCGCCTACTAAGAGGAGGACGACATGAATCTGGCAGATGTGTGGTTCATCCTGATCGCCGTTCTGTGGACCGGCTACTTCTTCTTGGAAGGCTTCGATTTCGGGGTCGGCATGTTGCTGCCGATCCTGGGCCGAACCGAGGTTCGCCGCAGGGTGCTGATCAATTCGATCGGACCCGTCTGGGATGGCAACGAGGTCTGGCTGCTGACCGCTGGGGGCGCCACTTTCGCGGCGTTTCCGTTGTGGTACGCGACGCTTTTCAGCGGTTTCTACCTGCCGTTGTTGCTGATCCTGGTCGCGCTGATCGTGCGGGTGGTGGCCTTCGACTATCGCGGCAAGGAGTCCAAACTCGACGGCAAGACCTGGCGCTCCCGGTGGGATATGTGCCTCATTTTCGGCTCCTACGCACCGTCCCTCCTCTGGGGGGTGGCCTTCGCCAACATCCTGCGTGGGGTGAAGCTGAACGCCGAGCACGACTACGTCGGATCGGTGTTCGACCTGCTCAACCCATACGCGCTGCTCGGCGGCGTGGTGTTCGTGGTTGTTTTCATGTTCCATGGCGCGGTGTACACGGCGCTCAAGACGGACGGCGATATCCGCGTTGATGCCACCTCGCTGGCTGTCAAGGTGGGCCTCGTCGCCGCCGTGGTGGCGGTGCCGTTCCTGCTCTGGACCCAGTCGCTGCGCGGAAACTCGATGTCCGCGGTGCTGTTCGTCGTCGCCGCGCTCGGCGTGGTCGCGGCCATCATCCTCATCAGGGAGCACCGGGACGGCTGGGCGTTCATCTGCACCGGCGCGGCCATCGCAGCCGTAGTGGCGGGCATGTTCTGGGGCCTCTACCCCGATGTGATGCCGGCCCTGGACCCGGCGAACTCGCTGAACGTGACCAACGCATCGTCCTCGCACTACACGCTGACGGTGATGACCTGGGTGGCCGCAATCTTCACTCCGGTGGTGGTCGGCTACCAGGCCTGGACCTATTGGGTGTTCCGCAAGCGGATCGGTGTCCAGCACATTCCGATGTCGCCAGAGCATGAGTCGGCACACACGCATTGAGACCGCTCGACCCGCGGCTCCTCACCCACGCCCGGGCCGCTCGATCGCTGATCGTCGGATCGGCGGTTGTCGGGTTGATCGGGGCCGTGGCGACCGTGGTGATGGCCGCCGCGCTGGCGGATCTGATCACCGGGATCGCCATCGATCGTGCCGATCCCCGATCGTTCGTCGGCTCGATGACCGTGCTGCTGGTCGCCGCGTCGGCCAAGGCGGCGGCGGCCTGGGCGGCCGAGGAACTGCCCAGGCGCAGCGCGGTCCGAATGGTCAATCAACTACGTCGGGCACTGCTCGATCGGGTGGTCGCCCAGGATCGGAGCTGGTCGGTCCGGCAACGCCCCGCCGACCTGGTGCAGCTGGTCACCACCGGCGTCGGCGGCCTGCAGAACTACGCGGCCCGCTATCTGCCGCAGCTGATTCTGGTGAGCTTCGTGCCGCTGGGGATCGTGGCCTTCCTGGCCGTCACCGACGGGTGGTCCGCCCTGATCGTGGCGCTGACCCTGCCGCTGATTCCGCTGTTCATGGCGTTGGTCGGGCTGCACACCCAGGAGGTCGCCGGGCGCCGATGGGCGGCGTTGCGGGTGCTCGGCGGGCACTTCCTCGATCTGATCAGCGGGTTGCCGACGCTGAAGGTGTTCTCCCGTTCGCGCTCGCAGGAGGAGGGCATTCGGCAGGCGGGTGAGGACTACCGGCGGACCACTCTGAGCACGCTGCGGGTCGCCTTCCTGTCCTCGCTGGTGCTGGAATTGATCGCGACGCTGTCGGTGGCGATGGTGGCGGTTTCGATCGGGCTGCGGTTGGTGCACGGGTCGCTGGACCTGCGGACCGGGCTGACCGTGCTGCTCGTTGCGCCCGAGGCGTATGCGGCACTCCGAGCGGTAGGCACGCACTTCCACGCCTCGGCCGACGGTCTGGCCGCAGCTGACCAGGTCTTCGCCGTCCTGGATGCGCCGCTGGCCGAGCCGGGGACCGCGGCGGTGCCGGCCGACCTGTCGTTGGTCCTGGACCGCGCAGTCCTGCACGAAGTCGAGCTCTCGCTGCCGTTGCCCGCGGGGCGGGTGACGTTGCTGACGGGTCACAGTGGCGCCGGGAAGAGCACCGCGCTGGCGCTGCTCTCCGGGCTCGCCCGCCCGGACCACGGACAGGTCATGGTCGGCGGCGTCGACCTGGGTCTGGTCGACCCGGCCGGATGGCAGCGGACCGTCGGCTTTCTGGTGCAGGCGCCGTATCTGCAGGCCGGCACGGTGCTGGACAACGTCCGCTCGTTGCGTCCGGCCGCCGATGGCGCGGAAGTCGGCCGGGCGCTCTGGGCCGCCGTGGCGGACGAGGTGATCGCGGGGCTGCCCGGCGGGCTCGCGACCGAACTGACCGAGGGTGCCCCGGAGCTGTCCCACGGGCAGCGGGCGCGGATCGCGCTGGCTCGCACGCTGCTGGCCGATCGGCCGGTGCTGCTGCTGGATGAGCCGAGTGCGGCGCTGGACGAGGCGACCGAGCGGGAGCTGGTCAACCGGCTGCCCGCGGCGCTGGCCGGTCGTACCGTGGTCATCGCCAGCCATCGCGAGGCGCTGCGCGAGCTGGCGGACAGCGTGATCGACGTCGAGGACCGGGAGACCGCCCGATGATGCTGGCCACCCTGCGGCTGATGCGACCTGCCTGGCGACGGCTGCTCGGCGCCACCGGGCTGGCGACACTGGCAACGGCGTCCGCGGTGACCTTGCTGGCGGTGTCGGCCTGGCTGATCACCCGGGCCGCCTTCATGCCGCCGGTGCTGACTCTGATGGTGGCGATCGTGGCCGTGCGGGCACTGGGTATCGGCCGGGCGGTATTCCGGTATGCCGAACGGCTGGTTGCGCATGATGCCGCGCTTCGGGCGCTGATCGAGGTCCGCGTCCGCCTCTACCGGGTGCTCGAGGCGTTGGCTCCGGCCACCTTTTGGCGCAAAGGTGATCTGCTGCAACGACTGTCCGCCGATGTGGACGTGCTGGCCGATCTGCTCATTCGCGGTCTGCTGCCGGCGGCGTCGTCCGGGATCGTGTTGATCGCCGGGGTGGCCGCGCTCCTCTTTCTGCTGCCGTCGGCCGCGCTGGTGCTGGCCGTCGGTCTTCTGGTCGCAGTCGCGGTGGCAGCCGGGTTGTCGGTGAGCGGGGCCCGTTCGGAGGCCGAGCTGGATTTGCTGCGAGCCAAGCGCCAGGTCGTGGTCACCGAGACGCTGCTCTCGTCCAGTGATCCGGCGCTGCTTCTCAACTCTTCATGGCGGCATCAATTGGCGCAGCTGGATGACCGCGAGGAGCGGCTCGCGGCCCGGTTGGGCCGTGGTTCCGGTGCGGCCGCCGGGGTGGCAATGGCGGCGATGGCTGCCGCTGTCGGGCTCAACTGGTGGTTGGCCGCGCACGCCGCCGTGTCCGGCGAAGCCGTGGCCGTCGTCGTACTGCTGCCGCTGGCCTTGACCGAGGTGCTGACCGCATTCCCGGCGGCCCTGGCGCAGATCCAGCGGGGGCGCTTGGCCGCGGCCCGATTGTTCGAGGTGCTGGACACGCCATTGGCCGCTGACGGAGCCGGGGTCGATCAGGGCAGGCTGGAGCCGCCGATATCGATCGCGTTGCGGGACCTGACAGTCCGGTGGCCCGGGATGGATCGGCCGGCGGTGACCGGGCTGGATCTGGACCTGAGCCCGGGCCGTCGGGTGGCCCTGGTCGGCCGCAGCGGCAGCGGCAAGTCAAGCGTGTTGGCCGCGCTGCTCGGGTTCGTCGCGCCGGCGTCGGGGCGCCTGGAGCTGAACGGGACCGACTATGCCCACCTGGCCGGCGAGCGGGTGCGGCACACCGTGTCGTTGTGCGATCAGCAGGCCTACCTGTTCGACTCCTCGATCCTGGAGAATGTTCGGCTGGCCCGGGCCGGTGCCACCGACGCCGAGGTGCGCGCCGCGGTCGACGCCGCACTCCTGGGGGACTGGGTGGACTCGTTACCCGATGGAGTGAATACCAGGGTGGGTCACCTGGGGACGCTGGTCAGTGGTGGGCAGCGGCAACGGATCGCCTTCGCCCGCGCGTTGCTCGCCAATCGTCCGGTGCTCCTCCTGGATGAACCCACCGCCGGTCTGGACGGATCGACCGGCCGCGCCCTGATCAGCGACATGCTCGACGCCGCAACGGGTGTGACAATCGTGCTGGTCACCCACGAGGTCACCCAGCTGACCGGCTTCGACGAGATCGTCGTCCTCGACGAGGGTCTGGTGATTCGGCGGGGCAGCTACCTGCAGCTATTCGGCGAGCTGAACTCCATTGAGCCGGAAATCGGGGAGGATTGTTCTCGCTGAGCGAGAACAATCCTCCTCGATTTTGCTCAGTTCAAATATCTTTGCGAACGGCGTCGACGGTGTCGCTCGCGGCGCCGAACGGCAACAGGTCGCGCCACAGCTTGCCGGTGCCGCAGCGTTTCAGCAGGTCGACGACATCGGCCGCGGCCAAGGGGCGGCTGAACAGGTATCCCTGGACCTCGTCGCAGTGGTAGTGCAGCAGGAATGGCAGCTGGTCTGCGGTTTCCACGCCTTCGGCGACGGTCTGCAGGCCGAGGCTGTGCGCCATCGCGATGGTGGCGGCCACCATCGGTGCCGGGCCCCCGCCGGCCAGCATGTCGACAAAGGACTTGTCTATCTTGACCTTGTCGATCGGTAGCGAATGCAGGCGGCTGAGCGAGGAATACCCGGTGCCGAAGTCGTCCATCACAAGCTGCAAACCGGTCTGGTGCAGCTTGTTCAGCACGAACGGAATCTGCGCACGAAAGTCGAAGACGCTTTCGGTGATTTCCAGGTGCAGCCGATCGGGTGGGAGGGCGGCGTCGGCGAGCGCGGCAGCAACATCAGCCACGATCGCCGGATCCTGCAGTTGGCGAACGGAGAGATTCACCGCCATCATGAGTCCCTCGGCGCCAGGAATCGACCTGCCCCACTTGCCTGCCTGGCGGCAGGCCTCGCGCAGCACCCACCGGCCCAGGGGAAGAATGAGCCCGGTTGCTTCCGCGAGAGGGATGAAGGTGGCCGGCGGGATCAGACCGCGATCGGGATGGTCCCATCTCACCAAGGCTTCGAAGCCCTGCAGATGACCGGTGACCAACGAGACAATGGGCTGGTAGACCAGCACGAACTCGTGCTTGTCGATCGCCTCGCGTAGCTCCTCGTCCAGGACCAATCGCTTGAGAACGGTCTCGTACATCGCCGCCTTGAACACGCGCACGTTGCCTTTACCGCTGTCCTTGGCCGCGTACATGGCCAGGTCGGCATTGCGCAGCAATGACTCCGGAGTGTCGGATTCAGTGCCGATCATGACCCCGATCGAAGCATCGCTGCTGATCGAGCGGCCCAAGGTGGACACCGGCTGACGCACGGTTGCCAGTATCTGTTCGGCGATTCGGGTCGCCTGGGCTTCCGACGTGTTCTCCAGCACCACGGCGAATTCGTCACCGCCCAGCCGGGCGATGGTGTCATCGGGCCGAAGGCAGCCCCGCAGCCGGCCGGCGATGCTGACGAGCACTTCGTCGCCCGCCTGGTGGCCCAGGCTGTCGTTCACCACCTTGAACCCGTCGAGATCCATCAGGAGCAGGGCCAACGGCTCGGGCCGGCGGGATCGGCGGGCGATCGCGTGCTCGAGCCGATCGCGGAGCAGGGCTCGATTGGCCAGATCGGTCAGCGGGTCGTGCAGCGCCTGGCGGCTGAGGGCGGCCTCGGCCTTCCGGCGCCCGGTGATGTCATGCATGGTCACGACCGCGCCGAGTGGTGTCCCCTCGGCGTCCGCGAGTGAGCGGCCGTTCGCGATGATGATCCGTTGGTCGCCAGTGCATTCGGTGACGACCAGCTCGGCATTCCGCACATTTTCGCCCGCCAGCGCCCGGACCAGCGGGATCTCGTTGCGCGGAAGCAAGGTCACCCCATCCGCTCGGAACACCGGAAACGCGCCGGTGGGCACGGCGCTGCCGTCGACCTGGTGGGCACGTTGGTGATCCACCCAGCGCTCGTCCCCGACGCCAGGGCTGGGCGCGCCGAGGAACTCTCTGCTGGCGCGGTTGAACAGAGTGATCTGGCCTTCGGCGTCACAGGCGATGACGCCGGAATCGAGATTCTCCAGCACTGCCTCCAGAAGGCTGGACTGATTGGCCAATGCTCGGGCAGCGGACCTACGGCTGGTCACATCTTGGATCTGTGCGACGAGATACTTGGGGGCACCGGCGGTGTCCCTGGTCAGGAACAGACTGAGTTCGGTCCAGATCACTCGACCATCGGAGTGGCGGTACCGGGTTTCCTGCCGAGTTCGTCGAAACTCTTCGGTGGCTGCCGCGGCGTCGCCGATCATCTTTCGGCTGGCCGGAATATCCGCCGGGAACTTGATGACGTCCAGCGTGGAACCAACCAATTCGTCGTGGGTGCGGCCGACCATGTCGCACAGAACAGCGTTCACCTGGGCTATCGATCCAGCCATGGTCAGCCACAGCATGCCGATCGGCGCATTGTCGAAGGTCTGTCGAAGATCGGTCTGTGCCAGCACGAGTTCACTCGTCCGGGCCGTCACCAGGCACAGCAGTTCGCGGTGCAGCGCGTCCTTCTCTCTGACGATCATGACTTGTCGCACGGTCAGCAGCCCGACGATGGCGACGCCGCACGAGACCAGGAACGGGTCGGCGAAGATGTCGACCGTCCAGGCCGCGGCGAAGGCCAGCCCCAACGGGATATAGGGGGCCAGCTCCTGAGCGGCGGTCAGGCTTTGGGTGTAGCCGGGTGCGAAGAGTCGCTCCGGGTCCGGACGCTTGACCGGCGTGAGCGGGGCCAGCGCGATCAGCACCATCGCCGTCAACCAGCCGACTCCCACCAGCGGGTCAACTGCTGCCAACGAACCGCCGATGCTCTGTATGAGGAACGTGGCGTCGGTCACCGCAATCAGCAGCAGGCCGCAGGCCAGCAATGTCCACTGCTGCCGCGAACCGGAAGTCCGGCGCATCGCCAGCACGAACAGCAACGCCACCAGGGCAACATCGACGATCGGGTAGAGCAGGCCCAGCAACGCCAGCGACCAACTCGTGTTGCTCGTCCGGAATACCGGTCCGAGAACGAAGACCCAGCTGGTGAACGCGACGGACAACGCGATCACCATCGCGTCGACGATTCCCCGGAGCGTGTTGGCCTGTCGGCCGAGGGTTCGCTGGAAGGCCAGCAAGGCGGCCACCGCCGGCCCGGCGTAACCGAGGAATCCGATACCCGCGATCGCCACCATCGCGGATAATCCATCGGTGAAGAACCGGTTCAGTAGCATCAGGAACTCCGCTGATCCCCACACCACGACCGAGATGCCGAGCAGCCACCAGCCGCGAGCTTCTGGACCGCCTCGGACGGCGGCTCGATGACACGACCCCACCGCCACAATCGCCGCGACCACGGTGGCAACACCGATGAAGCGGTGGGCGAATTCGGTGTCACCCGAGGCCAGCAGGACCACCACGACAGCGCTGACCGCAGCGACCGAAGCCGCAACGGCCGCCCAGAATCTCGAAGGGGACGAACGGGCCTGCCGTGAGTCGTCCGGGCGCGAGCCGTCCAGGCGTGAATCGTCCGGCGGTGAGATCTGTGTCATCGCGGTGCACCCCCAGCAATGGGCCGTTCGGCACTGTGTGGAGCACACCCACCCGCGTGGCGGGAAGTGCTGCGTCAATGCCGCGTTTCAACATGCAGCGGCGGCAGCGAGGGCAGCGGCTCGGCCAAAAGGACTTCTTCTGGGGGGAACACTACTCCGAAAGAGTCGTCGATCCCGAAATTCGAAGAACGTTTCGGCCGGCCGTGCTCGCCGTGAATACCGGCCGGGACTACGGTCCCGAAAGAGCACTTCCCCCAGCAGCGGGGCAACCTACTCGGCGGCTATCCCGGCCCGGTTGATCGCCGACACCACGGCTTTGAGCGACGCGGTGGTGATCGATGAATCGATGCCCACACCCCACACCACGGTTCCGCCGACGGCGCATTCCAGGTAGGCGGCTGCGCTCGCATCACCGCCGGCGGACAGTGCGTGCTCGACGTAATCCAGGACCCGGACATCGATCCCGGCCACCGCCAGCGCATCGCAGAATGCCGCGACCGGGCCGTTGCCGATCCCGCGGACCACGTGCTCTTCGCCGTTCACCACGATCCGCGCCGCGATCTGATCGCGGTTGTCGTCGTCGGGGGTTTCGACCCGGGAGCGGACCAGGTGCAGCGGTTCGGTCCGGTCGAGGTATTCGGTGCTGAAGTAACGCCACATCGCCGAAGCCGAAACTTCGCCGCCTTCGGCGTCCGTGAAGCCCTGGACAACGCGGGAGAATTCGATCTGCAGACGGCGGGGCAGATCAAGGCCGTGCTCGCTCTTCATGATGTAGGCGACGCCGCCCTTGCCGGACTGCGAATTCACCCGGATCACCGCTTCGTAGGACCGGCCGACGTCATGCGGGTCGATCGGCAGGTACGGTACGGCCCAGGTGAACTTGTCGACCGGTACGCCCGCCGCATCGGCGTCGCGCCGCAGGTGATCGAAGCCCTTCTTGATGGCGTCCTGGTGCGAGCCGGAGAAGGCGGTGTAGACCAGGTCACCGCCGTACGGATGGCGTTCGGGCACCTTCAACTGGGTGGCGTACTCGGCGGTTCGCCGGATCTCGTCGATGTCGGAGAAATCGATCTGCGGGTCGATTCCCTGGCTGAACAGGTTCAGGCCCAGGGTCACCAGGCAGACGTTGCCGGTGCGCTCCCCGTTGCCGAAAAGGCAGCCCTCGATCCGGTCGGCGCCGGCCATGTAGCCCAACTCGGAGGCGGCAACCGCGGTACCGCGATCGTTGTGCGGGTGCAGCGACAGCACGATGGAGTCGCGGCGGTTGAGATTGCGGCTCATCCATTCGATGGAGTCGGCGTAGACGTTCGGCGTGGCCATTTCCACCGTGGCCGGCAGATTGACCACCATCGGTCGGTCCGGGGTGGGCTGCCAGATGGCGCTGACCTGGTTGCACACGTCCACCGCGTATTCGAGTTCGGTACCGGTGTAGGACTCGGGGGAGTACTCGAACCGCCAATCGGTGTCCGGGTACTTGTCCGACCAGCGCAGCACCTCCTCGGCGCCGTCGGTGGCGATCCGGGCGATGCCTTCCTTGGGCAGTCCGAACACCACACGTCGCTGCAGAGTGGATGTCGAGTTGTAGAGGTGCACCAGGGCCGACCCCGCGCCTTCGACCGCCTCGTAGGTACGGGCGATCAGCTCCGGACGGGCCTGGGTCAGGACCTGAATCCGCACGTCGTCCGGGATGGCGTCCTGCTCGATGATTTCGCGGACGAAGTCGAAATCGGTCTGCGAGGCGGCCGGGAAACCGACCTCGATCTCCTTGTAACCCATTGCGACCAGCATGTCGAAGAGGCGTCGCTTACGCGTCGGGGTCATCGGGTCGATCAGGGCCTGATTGCCGTCGCGCAGGTCGACCGCACACCACAGCGGAGCCTTGGTGATGACCTTGGACGGCCAGGTCCGATCGGGCAGATCAATGGGGGCGAACGGCTGGTAGCGGCTGGTCGGCATCGAGGAGCCGCGCTGGCGGTTCCAGACGGGCTGGCCGGGCGGGATATCGCCGCTCGGCGGGCGGATTCCGGTGGCGCGAGAGAATGTTCGGGAGTCGGTGCTGGTCATCTTGTCGTCCTTGACTTGAGAAATCTGCCGGGAGGGACGGCATCCGCGACGGGTGCGCGGCGGCCGTGTGGGGTCATGACCAGCAGCACAAAGCCCCGCGACGAGGAGGCCGGTCTCTCAGGCCTCGTCGCGGCAGCTAAGGAGCAGGCCGACATAGATGCCGGGCGCTGCGCAGCGCTCCACGGTTGAAGACATTACTCCCGGCCGGGCGGGGCGGCGCAACCGGTTCGGCCGGCCGAGACCGTCGGCCTTCGCGAATCTCTCGGCCGAGCGAGTCGCCGCCAGGGCATCCGCGGCCAGGCGGACCGCTACGAGGTGACCCAGATCGATGAGATGGCCGCGTCGCCCATGTCGACCTGCCCACCCTCGTTGCCGAGCCGGATCGCCGTGCCCGCACCGAACGGCAGGCGCTTGACCACGGTGACCTGAACGTCCAGGGCGATCCTGATCTCCAGGAAATAGCGCAACATCTCCGGATTGTCGTCGGAGATCCTGGCGATCACCCCCGTTTCACCGGGCTGCAGCAGCGACAGGCGCCGCGCGTCGGGCAGTTGCAGCACGCCGGCCTCGGACGGAATCGGATCGCCGTGCGGATCGCGCGTCGGGTAGCCGAGCTTGGCGTCGATCCGGGCCAGCATCAGGTCGGAGATCGAGTGCTCCAGAACCTCGGCCTCGTCATGCACCTCGTCCCAGCTGTAGCCGAGTTCGGCGACCAGGTAGGTCTCGACCAGTCGATGCCGCCGCATCATCTGCAGAGCGATGCGCCGGCCGGTCGGGGTGAGTTCGACGGCACCGTAGGGGCGGTGATTCACCATGCCGAGCACGGCCAGTTTCCGAATCATCTCCGAGGCGGTTGAGGGCGAGACACCGACCAGGGACGCCAGCAGCGAGGTGGTCATCGGGACGTCGTCCCATTCCGTCGCCGTACAGATCTGCTTCAGGTAGTCCTGCATCACCGAACTCAGCTCGGCCAGCGGCTGCTGACTCGCGGCGGGCTGCTCTGGCACGGGGTCAGCTTACGGCGTGCTTGCCGTGGTGGGGCCTGGCCGCGGCGCTGTGGTGCGGTGCCGAAGCGGAAAAGTCCTGTGGTGCGCCGGTATCCTCTAATCGAGTCGTGCGATGGGTTCGCACAGTTGGCCGCCGCCAGCTGGTTCGCTGATCTACGCGCAGCCAGTGACGGAAAGGGTGGCACCCCGGTGAGCCTCGTGGTCCAGAAGTACGGTGGGTCGTCAGTGGCGACGGCCGACCGGATCAAACGGGTGGCGGAGCGCATTGTCGCCACCGCTGCCGCCGGCAACGAGGTCGTCGTCGTGGTCTCCGCAATGGGGGACACCACCGACGAACTGCTCGACCTGGCCAAGCAGGTCTCGCCGCTGCCGCCCGCCCGGGAGCTCGACATGTTGCTGACCTCGGGCGAACGCATCTCGAATTCGCTGGTCGCGATGGCCATCGACGCGCTCGGCGCCGAGGCCCGGTCGTTCACCGGCTCGCAGGCGGGTGTGATCACCACGTCCGTGCATGGCAGGGCTCGCATCATCGACGTCACTCCCGGTCGCATCCGGGATGCCCTCGACCAGGGCTCGATCGCGCTGGTGGCCGGCTTTCAAGGCGTCTCGCAGGACACCAAGGACATCACCACCCTTGGTCGCGGTGGGTCGGACACGACGGCCGTCGCGCTGGCGGCCGCGCTGCACGCGGACGTCTGTGAGATCTACACCGACGTCGACGGGGTCTTCACCGCCGACCCGCGGATCGTGCCGGACGCCGCGAAACTCGACACCATCACCTACGAGGAGATGCTGGAAATGGCAGCCTCCGGCGCGAAGGTGCTGATGCTGCGCTGCGTGGAATACGCGCGGCGCTATCAAGTCCCTGTACATGTGCGCTCGTCCTACTCGGACAAGCTCGGCACTATGGTCACCGGCAGCATGGAGGATTTGACAATGGAGCAGGCGCTCATCACCGGGGTTGCCCATGATCGCAGCGAGGCCAAGGTAACCGTGGTGGCGGTGCCGGATCACCCGGGAGTCGCGGCGAAGATCTTTCGCGCCATCGCCGACGCCGAGATCGACATCGACATGGTGGTGCAGAACATCTCCGGTGGCGTGGAGGGCCGCACGGACATCACGTTCACGGTGCCGAAGGCGGACGGCCAGCGTGCGGTCGCCGCGCTGGACGCCAAGCGCGACCAGTTGGAGTTCACCCGCATCGTCTACAACGACCATGTCGGCAAGGTTTCGCTGATCGGCGCCGGCATGCGCTCGCACCCCGGAGTGACGGCGACATTCTGCGAAGCGCTGGCCGAGGCAGGCGTGAACATCGACATCATCAGCACCTCGGAGATCAGAATCTCGGTGCTGGTCAAGGATTCTGAATTGGACGTCGCGGTCAAGGTGCTGCACAGGGCCTTTGATCTCGGCGGTGGCGAGGAAGCCGTGGTTCACGGCGGGACAGGACGATGACAGTGCCGAATACCGTTGCCCAGCAGGATGATTCGATCAAGCCGTTGGTTATCGCGGTGGTCGGCGCGACCGGCCAAGTCGGCACGGCGATGCGAAAGATCCTGGCAGACCGCAGTTTTCCGGCAACCACTGTCCGGTTCTTCGCTTCCGCGCGGTCGGCCGGGCGGGTGCTGCCCTACGACGGGAACGACGTCGTGGTCGAGGATGTCGCAACGGCGGATCTGACCGGCATTGATATCGCGCTGTTCTCGGCCGGTGCCTCGACTTCCAAGGTGCAGGCACCGCGGTTTGCGGTGGCAGGTGCGGTGGTGATCGACAATTCGTCGGCGTGGCGGATGGATCCGGGTGTTCCGCTGGTGGTATCCGAGGTCAATCCGGAAGCCATCGATCAGGCGCGCAAGGGGATCATCGCCAACCCCAACTGCACCACCATGGCCGCGATGCCTGTGCTCCTGCCGCTGCACCGTGAATCGGGCCTGCGGCGGCTGATCGTCAGTACTTACCAGGCGGTTTCGGGTTCCGGTCTGGCCGGTGTCGAAGAGTTGGCCGGCCAGGTTCGCCAGGTCATCGATCAGGCGGAGGCGCTGACCCACGATGGCCGCGCCGCGGACTTCCCCGAGCCGGTCAAGTACGTGCGCAACATCGCTTTCAACGTGGTGCCGGTGGCCGGGAACCTGGTGGACGACGGATCTTTCGAGACCGACGAAGAGCAGAAGCTGCGCAACGAGTCCCGCAAGATCTTGTCGATTCCGGATCTACTCGTTTCCGCCACCTGCGTACGGGTGCCGGTTTTCACCGGCCATTCGTTGTCGATCAATGCCGAATTCCAGCGGCCGCTGAGCGTCGAACGGGCGACCGAACTACTCGCCAACGCCGCCGGCGTGGAACTGTCCGAGGTGCCGACCCCGCTGCAGGCCGCCGGGTCGGACCCGAGCTTTGTCGGCCGGCTGCGAATGGACCCCGGCGTGCCGGACGGTCGCGGCCTGGCGTTGTTCATCAGCAACGACAACCTGCGCAAGGGTGCCGCGCTCAACGCGGTGCAGATCGCCGAACTGGTCGCCGCCAAGCGGTGACGCCCGACCGACGGTGCCGCGGCAGCGGACGGCACTCCCCGGTGAACTTCAGTCAGCCGGCGAGCTGATCTGACCGTACTTCGGTGGAGCTTGGACGACCGGCGCCGCGGCCGCGAGGATGTCTGCGCGGACACCGTCCAGCGGTGGATAGATGCGTCGGGTGTTAATGGTCCGTTTGGTGATCTTGGCCGTCTTGCCGGTGGCCACGATGGTTCGGTCCCAGCCCTCGGTATAGACGGCGCCGGCCGGACCGAGATCGAGAACGGTGACATACCAGGGAATCTGCAATGACAGCATGGGTTTGCCACAGAGATCACCGACCACGTTATAGCCGGCGAATCGACCCATCGGCCGGGCATGCTGGCAGGACATCACCGACCGGTGCTGCTCGTCCATGGCCGCGGCAGCGGTGTCGCCCGCAGCGAAGACGCGATCGGTGCCCGTCACCCGCAGGTACTCATCGACGGTGAGCCGGCCGAGCTGATCACGCTCGCCCGGAATCTCGGCGGTCAGCGGGTTCGCCCTCATCCCGGCGCACCAGATCACCGTCGAGGCGGCGATGACCTCGGCGGAGTCGAGGCTGATTCCGTTGGCATCGATCGCGATGACGCGGGCGCCGAGCACGGTTTGTACACCCAGCTCGGCCAGGGCTGCGGCAATCGCCGGTCGCGCCGAGTCGCCCATATCGGAGCCCACCCGCGGATTGTGGTCGAGCAACAGCACCCGGGCCGGCGGCGCATCGGGAACCCCTGCCCAGGCCGTCGCGAGCTTCGCCGGGAGTTCGGTTGCGGCCTCGATTCCGGTCAGACCGGCGCCGATGACGACCACCGTCGCTGAGCCGGCGACAATGGGCCGGCCGGCGGTTTCCGCCAGGTGCTCGTTCAGCCGGATCGCCGCGTCGTAGGTGTCGATGTTGAAGGCGTACTCGGCCAGGCCGGGGATTGGCGGCGCGATCACCGCGCTGCCCAGCGCGATCACCAGCCGGTCGTAGTGCAGCCGGGTGCGGCGATCGGCCCTCGAGATCGTCACACTCTGCGCCGCCGTGTCGATCGATTCGACCTCACCGACGAGGTGATCAACCCCCACCGGGTCAAGGAGGCGGCCGAGCGGGATCCGGCACTGCGACAGATCGGCCTCGTAGTTCCGAACCCGGATGTCGTGGAATCCGGTCCGCCCCACCACGGTGACGGTCACCTCGGCCGCCGTGAGCCCGAGTTCGGAGATCCGGCGGGCCGCGCCGATGGCCGCCCACAGTCCGGCGAACCCGGACCCCAGCACGAGGATGTGTTTGGGCCCGCGCGGCGTCCCGACTTGTTCTCCGCCGACCGACCCGGAATCGCCCGACGCAGGTGCCACGCTCATCGGGCAATCCTGCCCCATCGGTGCATCGTTGTCGCGCTGCGTTGCGGGTTTCCGATCCGCCATCCGCCAACGACAGCCCAGCACAAGGACGCCAGGATCACCTGCGCGAACCCGACCCGAAGGCTTGATCGGTCGGCGATCACGCCGATGGCCACTGTCGGCAGTCTCGGCCTGGTCCCGTGGCCTTGCGGCGCCACCGCGCCGCGATCGGTCAGATACCCGCCGCCGACGGCACTGGCCAGCGGGAATTCAACTGCCCCGAAGAGCAGCATGGTGGTGGTGAAGTCCGCGCCGAGGCGCGGAAAGTGCTCCGAGCAGGCCATACAGCACGCTGGCGGCGATCAGAGCGGCAAAGGTCGGCGCCCATCCCACCGGGATCAGGCTCAGCGAGACGCCGGGCAATGTCAGCCGCAGGACTCGGTGGGGAGCTCACGCACAGCCGACGGTCCCGACCGCGGGCCCCCGGCCGCCGCCCTTTTCCGAGACCACGATGAACCCGCAGTCCGGTAGCCCTGCGGCGCCGAGATAGCTGATGCCCTCAGATTGCCACTGCGACGGAATGGCGAGCTGCCGGAAGGGCCAGCTGCTGAAAGCCGCGGGGTCGGCGCCCGGCGTCGGCGCGAGGTACTCGACGGCCTGGTCATAGGTGAGCAGTACGACCCGGTCGGCCAGTCGACTGGCATCTGTGACGAGGTTGCCGACCAGCAGTGACTGCCGCGGGCTCAACGGTTCGGGTAGCTCGAACGTGCTGGCCAAGGTGAGCTCGCCGCCGCCCGGCGCACCTCGATACACCCGGTGCCCCTCGGTGCTGCCCCGCGCAACCTTTGTCACCACGACGACCGAACCGTCGTCTCCGATGAGCAGCGATTCGGCGTTGTACTTCCCGTCCGGGTAGGTGTACTCCCAGGCCTGGGACGGGACCGGACCGGCCGCCGGTGGGAGGTTCGCGGCATCCGGCTCGTCGATCCGATAGACGACGATGTGGGTTCGCGCGGGGTCGGCGCCGATGTCGCCGATGTACAGGCAGCGTTTCGTCGAGCCCTGCTCACAGACGCCCGGGGCTATCGCCTCGGCGTTGCCGGCCTTCATGCCATCCACCTCGATCGTGGCCACCACCGATCCGTCGGTCCGGATGGCCACGATCCGGGACACACCGCTACCGTCGTCGACGACGAAGAACAGCCCGGGGGTGCTGCTGCTCGGCGCCACTCCGCTCGCCTCCGGAGCTGCGCCAGCGGAAATGGTTCCGGTCGCGACCGGCCCGGTATAACAGGGCGCCCCGCCTTCGCAACCGGGCGCCGCGGACGTGGCCGCCGCGGACGTGGCTGACGCCGCCGGCGCGCTATCGGCGCCGGACGGCGGCGCGGCGCTGTGCGACGAACTCGCTATCGTCCCGACCGGCTCGCCGGTCGGAGCGCCCGCGGTGCAGGCCGTCAACAGCAGTCCGGCCACCAGTACCAGCTGACCAGCGCGGCCGAACCGGGTCGACGACCGACGTAACGCGGGGATCACCGGCCCAGCGTAGGTCAGCCATACCGTGAGCAATTACCGGAGGCCGAGAATGCGCCGAACGAAGTCGACCTCCACCGCGACCTGCCGCAGCCGCTCGGCAATCACCATCGATCCGTGCCCGGCCTCGTATCGGTACACCTCGTAGCGCTGACCGCCGCCGGCGAGGCGATCGAGGTAGTTGTCGATCTGCCGGATCGGGCACCGCGGGTCGTTCGCACCGGCCAGGACCAGGACGGGTGTGCGAACCTGGTCGACGTAACTGATCGGGGACGAGTCGCGGTACTTGTCCGGTACGTCCGCCGGTGAGCCACCGAACAAGGCACGGTCGTAGGCGCGGAGCGGTTCCATCTCGTCTTCGTAGGCCGCCACGTAGTCGGCAACCGGCACCCCGGCCACCGCCACCGCCCACCGCGCAGGGTCTGCGCCGATGCCGAGCAGCGTGAGATAGCCGCCCCAGCTGTAGCCGATCAGCACGCTCGCCGCCGGGTCGGCGCGACCGGCCCGAACGAGGTGATCCTGCACCGCGTTGATGTCGGCCAATTCGGTATGCCCGAGCCGCTCCGTCAGCGCGTCCCGCCAGGCCGACCCGTAGCCAGTTGACCCTCGGTAGTTGACCTGAACCACGGCGAATCCGGCATCCAGCCACGTAGCGCGGGTGGCGTCGTAGGAATCGTCGTCGGCCGCGGCCGGGCCACCGTGCACATAGAACGCTGTCGGCAGGGGGCCGTCGCCCGATCCGGCCGGCCGGCCGACGAAGGAATGGACCGGGCCACCGGGTCCATCGACCCACAGTTCGGTGGCCGGTTCGGATGCGGGCGCCGGCTTGCCCGCAGGTTCCAGCAGCACCCTGTCGTGCCCGTCGCCGGACAGGGTGCGCACCGACGGCGGCATGCTCGCACTGGAATGCCGGTACCAGACGGAGCCATCCGCCCGCGCCAGTGCGCCGGAGACCACACCGGCGGATGCCGGAAGTGGGGTCAGCGTCCTGGTAGGAAGATCCCACCGAAACAGCTGGGTTCGGCCGCGATGAGTCTGCACCACCAACAGCGACTGCCCGTCCGGGTAGAAATCAGCGTCCAGGTCACCGTCGAGAGCGATGTCCAGTTCGCCCACGTCGCCGGTGGCGATATCCCAGATCAGCAGTTCGTCCCGGCCGCGCCGCTCATGGCTGACCAACAATCGCTGGTCGCCGGGGCCAGGCGCGAAGGCGATCGCTTCGAGGCCCTTCGCCGGACCATCCCAGAGCTCACCGACACGCTCACCGCCGGTGACCGTCAGCACTCGGAGGGCGGGATAGCGGGAGTCGCCGTGCTCGGAATGGGACAGCACCCACAGGGTGTCGTCGCGGGACAGGGCGCCGACGCCGGCGTCTTCAGCGTGTTGATACACCAGTTCCGCAGGCATGTCGCCGTGAGCCAGGTGCACCCGACTGCCGTCGTCGTCAGCGAAACCGGCGATCACCACCGCCGATCCCAGCGCCAGTCCTGCCGAATATCCACGAGAAACTCCGGGCAGGGCGTCGACGACCGACCCGGCACCGTCTGCTGCGGCACCGAAAGGCTGCCGCCGCCAGCGACCGAACTCATCGCCGGCGTCATCATCGAACCACCAGAGGTCAGCACCGTCGGCGCTCAACTCGCCATGCACCGTGCCATCCGGGCGAGAGGTGGCCTGCTGGTGGAGATCTGCGGTGACATCCCAGGTGTTGAGTTCGTAGCGGCCGGTGGAGTTGGAGACATACAACGCACGGTCGGGGCGGTCGCGGGCCGGGTCCGGCAGTCCTATCCGGATCGCATCGAACCGCGCCCGCCACCGTTCCTCGGCGGTGGCATCGAGGAAGAGTGCGGGTGGCACGCGGGCCGACGGCCGCTGCCGCGCCGGGTCGACAATCTCGGCCACCGGGCAATCTCCCTACCGTTCACCTTCCGGGCACTCCGGAAGGGGAATCGTACCGGTAGCTGCCCAGGTCAGTGCTTATCCGACAGGGGCACCCCGTTCGCTGCTGCCGAGCGGCCTCGCGTCCGCCGTTGGCCCGCGCTCGATTGGTCGAGCCTGGACGCCCGGTCGCATCAGTTCCACCGCGCCGCAACCCGGATGACCTCGCGGAGCCCCCGATCCGGATGGGCATCGCCTTCCAGCCAGGCATGGGCTTCAAAGCCCGCTGCCGGCGAGGTAACGCCGATGATCAGGGCTCGCTGCCGACCGGATGCGGCGTCGAAGCGTTGCAGGATCAGCGATCGCTCGATGCACGTGGCGTGCCGGGCCTCCAACGCGGCCGCCACCGCAGCGCGTGCCTGCCCCCGAACCGTCGGTGGCGCCACGATCTGGACCCCTTCGGTGATCGGGTGGTCCGCCAGTCTGGTCCGGACCAGCGGTAGCACCATATGCGCCCAGCTACAGGCGAGCGAGGCATGGACGTCGGCCGCCCGGGCGACCGGCCCAGCGCCATCCAGCCAACGTCCCAGTGTGTAACCCGGGTCGGGCCGGACCAGTCGCAGACCCGCCGCGCTGGTGCTGTCCAGTACGACCGTGCAGAGGGCGCGTCCGTGGGGGAGTAATTCGATGCCGGCCCGGAAGGTCGGCACCGCAGCCATTTTGACGGCCATGATCGCCGCCGCCGACCAATCCGGCAGATCAAACGACTGGCCCGCCGCGAGGAGAAGGTCGGTAGATCTGTCCGAACCCGCACAAGCGCCTGCCCGGAGCGCGAGCAGCAGGGCAATAGCGGGACGACTCGGTACGTTGACTCGACCGTCGGCCAACTCGAGGTACTCGCGCTCCTCCCACATGATGTCCCAGAACCTCAGCTCGTCGCGGACACCGACAAAGCCATGACACAGATTCAGCATCAGATCGTCATCTGGTTCGCGCCAGGCCGTGACGGTATGGACCGCATCGCTCACCCGAATTCGATGGTGTCGGCGACGATAGCCGGCATCACCGAGGGCACGCTCGGCGGAACCGAATCGGTCGGCCGGTATGAGCAGGGAAACCTCCGCCCCGGAGTGCCGAGGAATCTCGTTCCGATCGATGCGTGGCCACGTCGCTGCTCCGTCGATCAGCAGGGCTGTGATCCCCGAACGGTCCAACACCTGTGCCGTCCGGGCGGCGAGTGAGTCCATCGCTGCTATCCGTGCGGCTCGGAGCAGTTTCCCGGTACCGATGCCGGTGGGTGCGGCGGCGCGCGGGCGTATCGAACGCCGGTCGACTGAGCTCACCTGGTCCCCCGCCACTGACAAATAGTGCTGAATGAAATGTCGACCGCTGTCGGAGAGGCGCCACACTGTGGCTTTCCCAGACAACAGGCGATATTCCGCATACCGGAGGCGGGGGCACGGCCTGGCACTGCGAATGACAGGCTAACCGTAGCGAATATCCGGAGCCAACGGGTCAGCAAGTTGCCTGAACAGCAGACGGCTCGAAACCCACCGTGCCGCAACGGCATCGGAGTCCCCGTTCGGGCCAGGAGCTGTCACGCCCTGTCACCGATTGACGATCCCGACCGGTCGCCCCGGGCTAATTCCGTCGCATTCGGCGCTCAGGTAACGATGGTTTCAGCGTGCATGAACTGGGGCTCCGAGTGAATAAACTGGGGCTCCGGTGGAATCAGCTGGCGGATCGGCACGCGTGGAACGGGTAATGGCCCCGAGACGGCCTGAACCGGAAGGACAGGTGCGCTGTCGCCGTTGCGTGGGTGAATCAGGGATTCAATACGGTTCGCCGTCATCGGGCGGGCAAAGTAGTAGCCCTGGCAGTTGTCGCAGCCCAGTTCGCGGGTCATGATTCGCTGCTCGACGGTTTCCACGCCTTCGGCGACGACAGTCATTCCCAGGGCATGGGACAGCTCGGCGACAGCACCGACGATGATGTGACTCGCCGAGCTTTGGCCGAGATCGGCCACGAACGTCCGGTCCACTTTGACGATGTCGACCGGAAACCGCTTGAGGTAGCCGAGCGAGGAGTATCCGGTGCCGAAGTCGTCGAGCGCCAAGACCACCCCGAGACGCTTGAGATCGGTGAGCGCCGTCATCGCGCGGTCGTTGTCCCGAACGAACAGGCTCTCCGTCATCTCCAGGACCAGCAGATTCGGCGGAGTGTCGGCGGACCTGAGCACCTGGGCAACGGTGGACGCGAAGCCGGCCGACATCAGTTGGTCGGCGGAGACGTTGACCGCCATCGTGAGTTCCTGGTTCTGCCGGTGGATTCGCCAGTGGCTGTGGTCGGTCCACGCCTGTTCCAGAACCCATTTGCCGATCTCGGTGATCAGCCCACACCGTTCGGCGAGCGGGATGAAGGTGGCCGGCGGCACCAAGCCCTGAGTGGGATGGGTCCACCGAAGAAGGGCTTCGAACCCGGTGATCTGGCCGGTGGCAGCACAGACCAACGGTTGGTATTCGACGTGCATTTCCCGCCGGTCCAGCGCACCGCGCAGGTCGTGCTCCAACGCGGCGTGATCAACGGCCAGATGCTGATAGCGCTGATCGAAAATCCGTTGCCGACCGCCGCCCATCCGCTTGGCCTCGTACATGGCGGTGTCCGCATCCCGCAGAACCTGTTCGGGGGCGTGGTTGTCGCGGTCGGCGAAGGCCACCCCGACGCTGGCCGAAATCGCCACTTCAATCCCGGAGAGCACGAACGGCCGGGACACCGCGGCATCGAGCCGGGCAACGATGGCAACCGCCTGAACTGGCGAGTCGAGATCCTCGCAGAGGATGACGAACTCGTCGCCGTGCAGTCGCGCCACCGTATCCGGGGGGCGCAGGATGCCACTCAACCGCCGGCTCAGGGCGATCAACAGGTCGTCGCCCATATCGTGGCCGTAGCGATCGTTCACCTCTTTGAAGCCGTCAAGATCGACGAACAGCACCGCCGACACCTTGCCGGTGCGGCGGCTTCGCAGGAAGGCATGTTCGAGCCGTTCCAACATCAGAATGCGGTTGGGCAATCCGGTCAGCCCGTCGTGCAGCGACAGCTCGCGGGCCCGGTCCGCGCTTCGCTGCAGGTCCGCGCGAGCCTGTGCGTTGAGCAGATAGGCGGCGGCTACGTCGGCCAACGTCTGGGCCGCGGCCATGGCCCTGGGCGACAGCCCGCCCGGCGAGTCCCGATACAGGTCGAGCGCGCCCAGCTGGGAATCGCCATGCCGCAGTGGAAACGTGAAGACCGCTTGCAGGCCCGCTGCCAATGCGCGAGCGTTGAACGTCGGGAAACGCCCGTCGCCGGCCAGATCCGGAACCTCCACCGCCGCGCCGGATTGATAGGCCGCCAAGCAGGGCCCCTCGTTCAGTTCGGACTGGAGTCTCTCGTAGCGCAGGGCGGCCGGGTCCGACGCTGCGACGTAGTGCGGTTCGCTACCGGGGGAAATGAGGGTGACGCCGGCACCGGTGATCGGCATCAGCTCGACGATGTTTTCGACCAGGTGATCCAGAATGGCCTGAACGGGAAAATCGGTGGCCATCGTCCGGGCGAACTCGCTTAGCACAGCTGACAGCTGTTGTTCGTTCGGCACGGCCCCACCTCCGGTATGCACTGGCGGTCCGCGGGGGCTGGGCGGAAAGCCGAGAATGAAGACTCTCAGGGACCAAACGCTCGCTCGAACTAATCAAACGTGTCCGAGTCAAGCGTAAGTGATAGCAGCCGCTCTGGAAACTGGGCAGATTGATGACACGTGTCGCCAAACGGGTTGGAAATCGTGAGGATGCCGATCGCTCCTCATCGGAGGGCGGCAGCTACTCGACGGTTCTTGATTGCCGGGAGATCTGGCGGGCCGTCGACGAGCAGCCAGCGTTCGTCCCTACGGCGCGATGGCGAAGGCCCGGTCTCCAGAAGCTCTGGAAACCGGGCCTTCTCGCGTCACATGGTCGGGGTGACAGGATTTGAACCTGCGACCTCTTCGTCCCGAACGAAGCGCGCTACCAAGCTGCGCCACACCCCGATGTGCCTGGTCGAGTCTAGCCGATGGGCGGCCGTGATCCTGACCAGGATCACGGCCGCGACGGTGCACCAAGAGTCGTTTCGTTCAACGCCCGGTTGCCCAGTGCACCCGATGGGCTGCATTCCGGGCCAGCCAGAAGCCCCAATCGGGTATAAATCCCCCGAAAGTGTAACGATTCGTCGAAAGCCGGTGACCTAGGTACATAGCAGGCAATAGTGGAGCTGGCCAGCATACGGCGGTTCGGTCGTCGACCAGGATCCGCTATCCACAGCTTCCCTTTCCCAGCTCGAAGGACGTTTCCGGTGAGAACCAAGACAAGATGTGCGGTTGGGATCGCGTTGGCATCGGCGATGTGCCTGCTGGCGGCGCCCAGCGCGCTCGCCGCGGCTCCGCCGGCCGCCGGCGACTACATCGTGGAAACCGTGCCAGGCGCCGTGCCGGGCGCCGTCGCCGGTTCGGTGGGATTGACCAGCGGCCAGCTGAGCCACACCTATTCGACCGTTCTCTCCGGGTTCTCGGCCACCCTGACCGCCGCCCAGGCCGCCGCGCTGACCGGCAACCCGCAGGTCGCCTCGGTCACCCCCGACGGCGAGACCCGCGCACTGACCACCCAGTCGCTGTCCCAGGTCACCCCGAACGGGATGTACACCAGCCCCTGGTGGGCCCTGGACCGCATCGATCAGCGCCCGACTGTCGGCGACGGGCGTTACAGCTATGACACGACAGGGCAGGGTGTGACCGTGTTCGTGCTGGATTCCGGCATCCGTTCATCGCACAGCGAGTTCGGTGGGCGGGTCGCCGGCGGCTACAACTTCGTCGCCAACACAGCCGACACATCCACCTGCACCACGCACGCGACCGCGGTCGCCAGCGTCATCGGCGGGGCGACTGCCGGCGTGGCGAAGGCGGTGACCCTGGTGCCGTTGCAGGTCCTGGGCTGCAACGTGAACGGGAACGCAGTCGGCCAGTGGAGCGACATGATCGCCGCGCTGGACTGGGTAGTGGCCCACAAGCCGGCCGGCCCTGCCGTCGTCAACATCAGCGCCGGCGGCGCCGCGTACGACCTCGTCGACAAAGCCGTCAACCGGACGATCGCCGCCGGATTCCCGGTCGTCGTCGCGGCCGGCCTGCAGGGCGACGCGTGCGACACCAGTCCGTCCCGGGTGCCGAACGCGCTCACTGTCGGCGGCACCGACTACCGCGACTGGCTTTACATCGGCTCATCCGACGGTCCCTGCATCGACCTTTTCGCGCCGGCCGATGTGGTCGCGGCGGCCAGTGACCGGATCGACTCCGAAGTCACCTGGAACGATGGGACCTCGCTTTCGGCGGCGTTCGTCTCCGGGATAGCCGCGCGGACTTTGCAGAGCACCCCCACTGCGACACCGGCGCAGCTCGGCGCAGCCATTCTCGCGGCGGCCACCCCCACGGAGGTCCTCGGCTCGGCCAACGCCAATACCCGCATCGCCTACATCGCTCCGCCGGTGACCACCCTGCCGGGCGCGCCGACCGGCTTTTCCTTGACCCAGAACAATGCCGCCCGGACCGCGACGATCAACTGGACGCCGACCAGCTCGGCTGCCGGCGCCGCTGTCACCGGCTACCGGGTCGCTCGCGACGGCACCGATTCGAAGGGCGTCGGGGCGTGGTCAGCGGTGGTACCCGCCACGTCTCATGCCCAGAGCTTCATCAATCTGAAGCCGGGCGTCAGCTACACCCTGTCGGTGCAGGCGATCACCTCCGCGGGTACCGGTGCAGCCGCCTCGGGCCGTGTCACCATCGCGGCCTTGCCGGGCAAGCCCGTCATCGGGACCGCGACGGGTGGCGTCAAATCCGACTCGGTCGTCTCGGTCAAGGTCAGCTGGCTTCCCCCGACGTCGGGCGGCACCGTCACTTCTTACGCGGTGACTACCATCAACCAGTCCACCGGCGCCCGCAAGACGGTCAGCGCGATCGGCAGCGCCCGCAGCGCGCAGATCACCGGTCTTCGCCTCGGTGCTTCGTACTCGGTCGCGGTGGTCGCGGTGAACGCCACCGGCGGCGGACCCACGTCGGCGAGTTCGAACGTGGTCGTGGCCCAATAGGCCGTCCTACTCCGCTCGCGGCACCAGCGTCAGCAGGGTCACCTCGGGACGGCAGCAGAAACGGACCGGCAGGTGCGGATTGGCTCCGATGCCGGCGGAGACGTTGAGCCAGGTCGAGGCGCCCCAGCGGGAAAGCCCGCGGGCGCGGCTTCGGTCGAGGCCGGAGTTCGACGTCAGCGCCCCGACGAACGGCATCCGGACCTGCCCGCCGTGGGTGTGGCCGGCCAGGATCAGCTCGTAGCCGTCGGCGGCGAATCGATCCAGCACGTTCGGTTCGGGGGAGTGCACCACACCGATGCGGACCACCGCCTGATCATCGGCCGGCCCGGCGATCTGGTCATAGTGGTCCCGCCGGGTATGTGGGTCGTCCACCCCGGCGAAGGCGATCCGCTGGTCGCGGACGGTCACCGTGCCCCGCCGGTTGGTCAGGTCGATCCAGCCGCGCTCGGCCTGGGCCGCCCGGAGATCCCGCCACGGCAACGCCCGGCCCGTCTTGATCGGGGCGTTGCGCACGAAATACCGGTGCGGACTCTTGCGGACCGGCTCCTGAAAGTCGTTGTTACCGAAGACGAAAGCCCCGGGCACGTCCAGCAGGGTGCCGAACGCGGCGACCGCGGTCGGCACCGAACGCCGGTGGGCCAGCGTGTCGCCGGTGTTGACCACGACGTCCGGATGCAGCCGGGCGAGTCCGGAAATCCAGGCGACCTTGCGATCATCGGTGGGGATCAGGTGCAGATCCGACAGGTGCAACAACCGGATCGGCAGCGATCCCGGTCGCAGCACCGGTACTTCGATCCGGCGCAGGGCGAACAGTCGCGGCTCGACCAGCCAGCCGTACGCGAACGCGGCAACGCAGGCTGCACCCAGCGTGGCGGCTGCCACTGCCAGACCCGAGCCCTTCGAGCGGGACTTCGCTGGCCTCATCCGGTGGCGCCGGCGGAAACGGTCAGGCTGATCGCCGCGCCCGGTACCGCCGAGGACTTCGGGGACTGATCGATCACGATGCCCACCGGCCGGGTGGCGTCGGCAACGTTGTTGACGTAGTTGTCGGGAACCACGAACCCGGCCGCGGTCAGGGTGGCCTTGGCCGCGTCGACCTGCTGGCCGACCACGTTCTTCACGGTGCTGCTGCTGGAGCCCTTCTGGTACTGCAGGGTGGCCGGGGGAAAGTCGAGGGCCTCCTTGTCGGCATGCAGCGGAACCATCGTGTCGGCCCAGGTCTTGGCCGGAACCGAACCGCCGCTCATCCCGTTGCCGGGAGTCTGGGCCTCGGCGTCGGTACAGGTGCGCAGGGCCGGCACCTTGCAGATCGGCTGCGGGCCGTTCTGGTAGTCGAACACCATCGTGGCGCCGGCGTAGTAGGGGGTGAACCCGAGGAACGCCGAGGACTTGTAGTCCTGGGTGGTGCCGGTCTTGCCGGCCGCCGGTCGAGATCCCCAGCCGGCGGCCTGCATGGCGTTGTAGGCAGTGCCGTCGGCGGCGTGGATGTCGCCTTCCATGGCCTGTGACAACGAGGAGGCCAGCTTGGCGTCCACGGCCTGCTCGCACGGAATCTGGTTCCAGGTCACCGGGTCGTCGTTGCGGTCGCGTATTTCGGCCACCGGCGTCGGGGGGCACCACAAACCGTCGGAGGCCAACGTGGCGCCGACATTGGCCAGCTCTAGCGGGCTGACCGGGGTTACCCCGAGCGTGAACGAGGCGATCTTCTGCTGCACGATCTGTTCGGCGTACGTGCCGGTCAGGTTCGCGAACGCCCGCTCGACGTCACCGGCCGGCAGCGAATATCCGCGCAGGCCCAGCTTGACGGCCATCTGAGAGACGTCGGTGAGCGTGACCTGGTCCTCCAGCGAGACGAAAGCGGTGTTCGGCGACGTTTCCAGCGCCTTCGCCAGCGTCATGGACGCGGGGTAGTTCTCGGAGGCGTTCTTGAAGGAGTGCGCGGGCACCAACGGCGACGTGTATTCGGCCGGCGAGTCGATCACCGAGTCGGTGCCCAACGATTTCTGCAGGGCGGCTGCGGCGGTGAAGACCTTGAATGTCGAGCCGGCGCCCAACGGGGCGAAGGTAGTCGCCAGCCGGTTGACGGTTTGCCCGGCGGCGGGGTCGAGACCATACGGTCGATTGACCGCCAGCGCGACGACCGGCCGGCCGGTGGTGCTCGGGTTGGTCGACGGCTGCACGACGGCCATCACATCGGCGATGCGGGCGGTGTCCGGGCTGGCCGGGTTCGCGTTGGAGGTGACGGAAGCGACAGCGGCGGCCATCGCCTTGGGGTCCAGGGTGGTCTTGATCGTGTACCCACCGGTTTGCAGCTGATCCATGGTGAACGGCTTGTTCGGCAGGTTCCGCAGGTAGTCCTTGACGTACTGGCAGAAGAATCCCTGCGTGGCGGCGTTGTCGGCGGCGCCGCAGTCGTTCGGCTTGGCATGCCGGGTGGCGCCGAGCGGTTCTGCCTTCGTCTGGGTGGCGGTGGTCTGCGAGATCTTGCCGTCTCGCACCATCGCGTCCAGGACCAGGTTGCGGCGCTTGGTCACTTCAGTCACGCCGTCGTCGGTGAAGGGGTTGTACTTGTTGGGGTTGTTCACCATTCCAGCCAGCATCGCGGCCTCGCTCAGCTGCAGATCGCGCGCATTCTTGCCGAAGAAGTACTGCGAGGCGGCCTGGACGCCGTAGACCGACGGCGCGAAGGCAACGGTGTTCAGATAGCTCTGCAGGATGTCGTTCTTGTTGCTGCTCTGCTCCAGGTTGATCGCCATCCGCGCCTCGCGGAGCTTACGGATGGGCGTGTACTCGATCGCGGCGGCCTTCTCGGCGTCGGTCTTGGCAACCACCAGAAACAGGTAGTTCTTGACGTACTGCTGGGTGATGGTCGAGCCGCCGCCGGCACTGTTGGCCCCGGTCAGCTGACCGAGGGCGGCGCGGGCCGTCCCGCGCCAGTCGACTCCGTGGTGGTCGTAGAAGCGGCGGTCCTCGATCGAGATGATGCCGCCCTGGATGTAGTTCGACATCTCCGACAGCGGGATCGCGGTCCGGTTCTGCTCGTACATGTAGGCGATCGGGGTGCCGGCGTTGTCGGTGATGGTGGTCGTCTCGGGCGCCGGCAGGTCGAGTGCGACGGTGTCGCTGCCTTCGACGGCGGAGGCGACCCTGGTCGCCCCGAACCCCATGGCGGCCACGAACGGCAACATCATCACCGCTACCAGAAAGCCGCCGATCAGACTTCCGACGGCTAATCGACCTAGACTACTCATCACTCGCACGGCTCAAGGGTACGGGGTGATGCCGTTGTGGGGGTTGTATGAGGGCGCTGAGAGGCCGCTGTGAAGTGGCCTTGACCTGGTAAATCGGGCCGTTATCAGAAATTGATCGAAATTTCTTGGAAAGCCGCGGAACCGTAGAGGTATCAGGACCGTCTCATTGGCATCGGGTTCGAGAGGGGAATCCGCCCCAGGAGGGATCACGCGGGCCGGGCAAGCGGCCGGCGTGGGGGATTCGCCGAGATCTTGAAAACGGGAGGGTAGCCATGACGGTTCGCCTGCTTCACACCGCGCCGGCAACGCCGCCGGCTTCAGCCGATGAAAGATCCGGCTGGGCCGCCCGTGGTCTCTGCGTGGGGAAGGATCCGGACGAACTGTTCGTCACCGGAGCGGCTCAGCGGGACGCCGCTCGGCTGTGCAGTGGCTGCCCGGTGCGGCTGGAATGCCTGGCCGACGCACTGGACAACGAGATCGAGTTCGGCGTCTGGGGCGGACTCACCGAACGCCAGCGTCGGGCCCTGCTGCGGCAGCGGCCGGAAGTGACCAGCTGGCGGGAGCTGCTCGAAGGCGCCCGCAATCAGACGGTGGCAGCCCAGGCGAGCTGAGTGCGTCGGCCGATCACCTTGCTCCGAGTTGTTCACCGATTTCGCGCAATGCCGTCAGATCGTGGACGTCGGTGGCGGCGGCAGGCACCGAGACAATCGGCAGGTCGGGGTGCGCCCGGACGAATCGACCCCGCATCCTTTGCTCACTGGCGTTGATGGCCATCCGTTCGGCATGCAGATTCAGCACCGCGGCCGTCAACGGGGCCGTGGTCGCCAGCTCAGCCGCGGCCGCTTCCGACCTGCCCGCCGGCAGATCTACCAGCGGTGGGTGCGTTCGGTTCAGGATCAAACCGGCCAACGGCATCCCGTCGGCGCGCAGCCGATCGGCGAAGTAGGACGCCTCGCGCAGCGCATCCGCCTCGCAGGTGGCCACCACCACGAACGACGTGCCCTCGCTCCGCAGTAGCTCGTAGGTAGCCTCGGCCCTGGTCCGGAAGCCGCCGAACATGTCTTCGAAGAGCGTGACGAAGGTCGCCGCATCAGAGAGCAACTGCCCGCCGACCACGGCGGTGACTGCCTTGGCGAACAGGCTGAAACCCGCCCCGACCAGCTTCATCACGCCGCGGCCCGGGCTGGTCAACAACCGGATCATCCGCCCGTCCAAGAACGAGGACAACCGCTGGGGAGCGTCCAGGAAGTCCAGCGCCGACCTGCTCGGTGGGGTGTCCACGACGATCAGGTCCCATTCACCGGTGGCTACCAAGCGACCCAACTTCTCCATGGCCATGTATTCCTGGGTGCCGCTGAAGGATGTCGAGATGGTCTTGTAGAACGGGTTGGCGAAGATCTGCTCGGCGCGGGCAGGCGTCGAGTGCGCGTAGACCATGTCGTCGAAGGTGCGACGGGTGTCCAGCATCATCGCCCACAGATTTCCGGACCCTTCCAGCGCAACCCTTCTCGGCGTGTTGTCCAGTTCCTGTAATCCGAGCGACTGTGCCAGCCGTTTGGCCGGGTCGATGGTCAGCACTGCGGTGCGGCGACCGTGTTCGGCGGACCGCAGGGCGATCGCCGCCGCGGTGGTGGTCTTGCCGACCCCGCCGGATCCGCAGGTGATGATCACCCGGGTCTCCGGATCGCCGATCAATGCGTCGATATCGAGTCTCGGTGACGTCACCGAACCCCCTGCCTCGTCAGCTGGCCGGCGAGCTCGTAGACCCCGCCGAGATCGGCGCCGTCCGGCAGGAACGGCAGGGTCAGTACCGGTAGGCCCTGATCGCGCACCTCGACCGAGCACTCCTGCTCGGCGATGACCTTGGCGGCGTGCAGTGCTGCCTCGGCCAGCAATCCACCGACCATCTCGGGTGTCGGATCGATGCCGGCCGACTGGAGACCGGCTGCGAGGTGGGCAGCGTCCAACCGTCCCTCGGCGGCCGGCACCAGCGAGTGATCCGCGAAATGCGGTCCGGCCTCGGCGTTCACGATGATCGTGCCCACCGGGAGGCCGACCTCGCCGAGCCCGGAAATCGCCTCGATGGTCTCCGCGACCGGCATGTCCTGCAGCAGGGTGACCAGGTGGACCATGGTGTCCGCGGAATGCAGCAGCGAGACCACCCCGTCGGCCTGATTGCGGATCGGACCCTTGCGGGCCAGGTCGGCCATCGCCACGGTGACGTTCAGAAACGACACCACCCGCCCGGTCGGCGGGGCGTCCATGACGACGGCGTCGTACACATAGCTGCCGTTCTTGTTCTTGCGGGTCACACACTCCTTGGCCTTGCCGGTCAGCAGCACGTCCCGCAGGCCCGGAGCCAGGGTTGTCGCGAACTCGACGGCACCGAGCCGCTTCAGGGTCCGGCCGGCGAATCCCAGATTGTAGAACAGCGCGAAGTACTCCATCAAGGCTGCCTCGACGTCGATCGCCAGGGCCCGGACCTCGCCGCCACCGGCCGCGACCGCCACCTTGCGTTCTTCGTAGGGCAGCGGCGGCAGATCGAACAGGCGTGCGATCGCTTGGCGCTCTTCGACCTCGATCAGCAGCACCCGCCGCCCGTCGGCCGCGAGGGCGATGGCGAGCGCGGCCGCAACGGTGGTTTTGCCGGTGCCGCCCTTGCCCGAGACGATGTGCAGGCGGGCCGCGCGGGCCGACTTCGGCCAGCTGGCCGGATGAACTGCGGAAGCGGCCATCAGATCAGCCTACTGGCGGGTTCGGCGGGCGTGCAGGCCATTCCGCTGACCGGCGAAACCACCGCTCAGCTGGCCGCGGCCATCGCCAGCAGCGCCAGGGCCGCAATGGCGATGACGATCAGGCCGAGCCATCACGGCCCGAGCAGGCCGATCAGGAAAGTGGCCGGAATCAGCAGAGCCAACGGTGCCAATCGCCGGAGCGCCGTGGCCGCCGTCGAATCGGGCCGATCCCGCAGGGTGTCGAACCGCAGGGCGAGCAGGAGCACGACGAGCAGGGCCGCGACCGATGCTTCGACCCACTTCCACCACTGCATCGGATAAACCTACGCAGCTCAACGCCGCCGTCCGGCTGACCGCCTACAGTGTCTGCATGTCCCAACCCACACGTCGCACCTGGGAGTACGCCACGGTGCCGCTCCTGAGCCATGTCACCAAGCAGATCCTGGACACCTGGGGGGAGGACGGCTGGGAGCTGGTCAGCGTGATTCCCGGTCCGAACCCTGAGCAGTTGGTCGCCTACTTCAAGCGTGAGCGGTCGTGAGCCACTCCGAGCGGCTGGCCGAACTCGGTATCACCTTGCCGCCGGTCGCCGCGGCGGCCGGCTCCTATCTGCCGGCCATGCGCACCGGGAACCTGGTGTTCACCGCCGGTCAGCTGCCGTTTCGGGACGGCGCGCTGCCGGCCACCGGCAAGGTCGGTGCCGAGATCAGTCCGGAGCAGGCGAACGGATACGCCCGGCAGAGCGCACTGAACGTGCTGGCCGCGCTGCATGCCGCGGTCGGCATCGACAACATCGTCCGGGTGGTGAAGGTTGTCGGCTTCGTTGCCTCGGCGCCGGGCTTCAACGGCCAGCCGGGTGTGATCAACGGGGCGTCGGACCTCTTCGCCGAGGTGTTCGGGGAATCCGGGCGGCACGCCCGGTCCGCGGTCGGGGTGTCCGAATTGCCGCTGAACGCGCCGGTCGAGGTCGAGGCCATCGTCGAGGTGCTGGCCCAGTAGTCCCCTAGAGGTCGTTGCCGGCGTAGGAGAGGTTGAAACTCTTGTTCGCCAGCGGGAAGTCGGGAACGATCGTGTCGGCCAACGCGACCGGTAGAGCGGGCCAGTTGAAGAAGGACGGGTCAACGATCTTGATCCGGGTCAGGGTGCCGTCGGCGCCCAGTTCGACCCGGTGGACGATGGTCCCTCGCCAGCCTTCGGCGATACCGACACCGGATCGCCGCAGCGGGGCGGGTGGGTGTGCCGCAGGGGCGGCAGTCGCTGATCCGGCGTCGAGATGGCGCACGAGGTCGGCGATGGTCGCGACGGAGTGGACGATCTCCTCGGCGCGGACCAGGAACCGGGCGAGCACGTCTCCGTCAGTATGCGCCGGGGGACGATCGGGATAGCTGATCCCGGGGGTCGGGTGGTCGTAACGGGCGTCGACGGCGAGGCCGCTTGCTCGGGCGACGTAGCCCAGCGCGCCGAGGTCCACGGCCTGCTGGCGGGTGAGCACGGCAGTGCCGGTGAACCGGTCACGGACCACGCTGTGCCCCAGGGCCAAGGCGACGATTTCCGCGACGTCCTCGGCGATCGCCGCCAGCACTGCCGGGTCGGGCAGCGCGCGGACGTCGGCACCGCCGATGCTCATCGCGCCGCGCAGCAGCCGACTCCCGGTGACATGGTCGTTGACCCGCAGCAGTTGTTCGCGGACTCGTTGGCCCTGGTTGTTCAGGATGCTGTGGCCGACGTCGTTGCACAGTGCCCCGATGTCACCGACGTGGTTGTACAGCCGTTCGAGCTCCAGCAGGATCGCTCGGATCCGCTGCGCGGCAACCGGAACCACGATGTCACCGGCGTCCTCGACGGCACGGCAGTAGGCCAGCGCGTGCCCGACCGAGGTGTCGCCGCTGATCCGTTCGGCCAGTTCGATCCCCTGGGCGGGACTGCGGCCCTGGAACAGTTTCTCGATACCGCGGTGCACGAACCACAGGCGTATCTTCAGGTTGAGGATCGTCTCGCCGACGACCGAGAACCTGAAGTGACCTGGTTCGATCATGCCGGCGTGGACGGGGCCCACCGGGATCTCGTAAACTCCCGGGCCTTCCACGGTGCGGAACTCATAGGGGCCGTCGAGGTCACCGAACGGCGGCGGCTCGCCGGCAGCAGCGCGCATCGGATACCAGCCCCGCGGCCAATGGAAGTGGCGGACCAGGCGGCGAGGCATCGGATGATCGTCGGGGACGATGCCGAACAGGTCGCGGATCTCCCGTTCGAAACGCCCTGCGGCGAAGGAGATGCCGGCGAGGCTGGGCACATGCGGGTTGGCGGGATCCAGGGTCAGCGACAGTTCGATTCGGCGGTCGGTGACGGCCTCGGTGAACAGGTACACCACCCGCAGGGCGTCACCGTCGTCGTGCCCGGCGATCAGGGCAACCCGGAAGCCCTGGTCGAGCAGGGCTTGGGCGGTCGGGACAAGGTCGGCCGGGGTCCGAGTCAGCATGATCCGGCCGTCGCTGACGTTCTCGCCGCCGAAGGTGGGACCCGCTGCCGTCATGGTGTCCCCGTGACGGTGCCGGCGGCCTGCTCCAGCAGCGGGCCCAACGGACTGGCGGTGATCCCGAGCACGGCGCAGGCCAGCAGCGCGCCGATCATCGCGAAGATGTCGACCCCTGGGCGGCGGCGCAGCACCGGACTGGCCGTTACTGCGGCAGCGACCCTGGTTGCCGCGCCGGCACCACTCGCACCCGGGAGATCGGCGTCCACCATCACGACGGACGGCTCACGCGCCGGAGCGCCGAGCAGCATCCGGCTGGTGTGCCCGACCATGGCGGCGGCGATCACCAGCACCAGGCCCAGCGCCGCCGCTGTCGCCCAGCCCAGCCCACCGGCGAAGCCGGCCCGGGCGATGCCGAGTTCGCTGGCGAACAGGCTGAACGGCGGGAACGCGATGATGGCGAGCACCCCGAAGCCGAAAACCCCGGCCAGCACCGGCTCTCGAGCGGCCAGCCCGCGGACCCCGTCGATCCGGGTGGTCCCGGTGATCTGCTGGATGCGACCGGCGCAGAGGAACAGCACGCTCTTGGCCAAACCGTGACCCAGGATGTGCAGCAGGACGGCGGCGATCGCGAGCGGGCTGCCGATCGCCGAGCCGAGCGCGAGCAGGCCCATGTTCTCGATGCTGGAGTACGCCAGCAGCCGCTTGTAGTCCCGCTGGCCGAGAATCAACGATGCGGCGATGATCAGTGACGCGAGCGACATCGCCAGGAGCATCGAACGCGCGAAGCCCGCACCCAGCGCTGCGTCGGCGATGACCTTGACCCGCAGCACCGCATAGAACGCCACTGAGCTCAGCACACCGGACATCAACGCCGACACCGTTGCCGGAGCCTGGCTGTAGGCGTCCGGCAGCCAGGCGTGCAGCGGCGCCAGACCCGCCTTCGTGCCGAAGCCGATCAGTAGCAGCACCACCGCGATCCGGGTCACCCCCGGGTCGAGGCCACGCGCGGCGGCGACCAGGTCGACCCAATCCAGGCTGGCCGGGGTGGCGGCCTTCTGCGCGGCGAAGTTGAGCAGAAACGTTCCCAAAAGGGCCAACGCGATGCCCGTCGAGCAGATCACCACGTACTTCCACGCCGCCTCCACCGCGGCACGGCCCCGGCGTTGGCCGACCAGGAACGCAGTCACGATTGTGGTCGCCTCGATCGCCACCCACATCACGCCCACATTCGCGGCCAGCACCGCGAGGGACATCAGGGCCAGGAAGCTCTGCACCAGGACGCTGTGCTGGGTGCAGACCCGTTCATCGAGACGTCCGGCGGCAACCTCGACGCGCAGGTACGTCGGTGCGGCCATGGTGGTCACCATGGCAACCGTGCCGATGGCGACCAGCATGAAGGCGCTGAGCGCATCGACGCGCAGCAGCCCGGCAACGGCGGTGTGCGGCCCGGCTGAGTACACCCCGGCAGCGGTGCCGATCGCCGCCGCCAGCATGGCCAGCGCACTGATCGCACCGATCCACGCTGTCGCCGGCCGCCAGCCCAGCAGGGCAAAAGCGAGAGCGGCCATCAGCGGCACCGCGACCGGCGCGAGCATCACAAGGGTGGTCATCAGTCGTGCAACTCCCGTAGTTCGTCAAGGTCGGTGTCGCCGAATGCCTCGCGCATGCGCGTCTTGAGGACCTGCAGGACCAGCACGACCAGCAATACGTCAAGCGTGACGCCGAGCTCGACGATCAGCCCTACCCCGGCCGTCGTGAGGAACCCGACAGCGGTGATCCCGTTGTCCATCAGCAGGAATCCGACCAGCTGGGACAGCGCCAGCCGCCGGGTGACGAGCTCGAAGAACCCCATGAGGACCACTGCCATTCCCACCGGGATCGCGTGGGTCGCCGGCGACGGTGACAAGGCCACCAGCGGCTGGGACACGGCATAGGCGAGCAGCGTCAATCCAGCAGCCGCGAGCAGTGAGGACACCACATTGACCAACGGCTTCGTCTCCCGTTGGGCGGCGCCCGCGGCTGCCATCGCCCGGCGGAGCAACCGGGGCAGCACAAACCCGCGCAGCACCAGGACGCCGACCGCGACCGCGCCCAGTTCGGCAGACCCCTCCGCCACCGCCATGATCGCCACGAGTATCGCCAGTGCGACGCCCTGCACCGCGAACACGTCGATGATCGCCGCCAGCTCCCGCCGCCACAGGATCAGTACCGCGGTGAGCAACAACGCACCCGCAGCGAGGTCGATCAGCTGAATGTTCAGCGACTCGGTCATGACGTTCCCCCGCTCATGCGAGGAAGAAGGAGGCGGCCACGGCCAACAACCCCAGGACGAAGGAGCCGGCCAGGAGTTCTGGCACCCGGAACAGTCGAAGCTTCGCCATGAAGACCTCACCGACCGCAAGGATGCCGCCCAGCAGCGCCACCTTCATGACGAACACCAGCACCGCCAGCGCCACCAGCAGCGGTTGAGCGGAGGTCGCGATGCCCCACGGCACGAACAGATTGGCGAGCAGACCGAGAAAGACGGTCAGCCGCATCGAGGCGGCAAGCTCGACCATGGCCAGGTCGGGGCCGGAGTACTCCAGCACCATCGCCTCGTGCACCATCGTCAACTCCAGGTGGGTGGAGGGGTTGTCGACCGGGAGCCGGCCGGTCTCGGCGATGATCACCACCGCCAGTGCGACCGCCGCGAGCAGGCTGACCGGCGAGAAGACCCGTGCGGGGTCGTTCAGGCTGGAGGTCACGATCGCGCCCAGGTTGGTCGACCCGACCGGCACCGACAGCGCGAATATCGCCACCAGCAGGGTCGGTTCGACCAGTGCGATGATCGTGGTTTCCCGGCTGGCGCCCATGCCTCCGAAAGCGGTGCCGGTGTCCAGTCCGGCCAATGCCAACGCGACGGTGCCAAGGGTGAGCAATGCGACGACCGCGAACAGATCCGCGATGGGATCCAGCAGCGAGGCGGTGGTGACGAACGGCGCCGCCGCGGCCACCACCAGGCAGGTGGCCACCATCACCAGCGGGGCGATCCGGAACACCTCGCTGGTGCCCCGCGGTGCGACCGGTTGTTTGCGCAACAGCTTGCGCAGGTCTCGCCACGACTGGCCGATGCCGGGGCCGGCGCGCCCCTCCAGCACCGCCCGGATCTGCCGCATCATTCCGGTCAACACCGGCGACAGCGTGACCACGATCAGCAGTTGAAGGATCACGCCGACGGTGCCGAAGAGCCCTGGGCCGGTCATCGGGTCACCACCAGCAGGATCAGCAGCCCGCACAGCGAGTAGAAGCCGTAACCCAGATAACGGTGCACGCTGCCCGGGGCCAGCCGTCGCCCGAAGCGGCCCCAGGCAGCCATCGCTGCCAGCACCGGCTCGTACAGTCGTCGTTCGATCCGATCGGGCACCCGCCGCCGGTATTCCACCATCTGCACCAGGTATTGCGACTCGTCGAGATGGGTCACATCAACGTCCTGCTCGGCCTGCAGCACGTCGTCGAAGACCCGCTGCAGCGGTTCGGCGAAGGACGTCGCCGTGTATTCCATCCGGGCGGACAGCGGACCGGCGCCGCAGTCCCACAGCCGCGCCACCCGGGCCGCGCGTCGGGTGGCCAGCACCCGGACCGCAGCCAAGGTCACGACCAACCCGGCGACCAGGGCGACCGCCAGCATCAGCGGCGACAGCGAGCCGGCCACGTCGACCAGCCGAATGGTCACCGCGCTCACGATCACCGGATCATCGGAACCGACCAATCCCCCGGCCACCGCGCCGATGGCCGGCAACACCAGGGTCGGCAGCAGCGCGAGCCCGATGCACGCCGCCGCGGCCAGCCCCATGCCGATGAGCATGCTGGCCGGACTCTCCCGGGCGGCCAGTGCCTGCGGGCTGCGCGGGCGGGCCAGGAATCCCACCCCGAACGCCTTGACGAAGGTCGCCACGGCAAGACCCGCGGTCAGCGCCACCGCCGCTACCGCGATCGGCATCACGATGGCAGCCGATATCCCGGATGCGGGCAGCCCGTGGATCAGCGCCTGCAGCAACAGCCATTCACTGACGAACGCGCTGCCCGGCGGCAGCGCGGACGCCGCCAGCGCGCCGAGACCGAAAGCGGCGGTGGTGCCCGGCATCCCAGTGCGCAAGCCGCCCATGTCGTCCAGGTCGCGCCGGCCGGTGGCGTGCAGCACCGAACCGGCCGAGGTGAACAGCAGCGTCTTGAAGGCGGCGTGGATGATGACGTGCAGCATTGCGGCGGTCATCGCCAGTCCGGCGAGCGTCGGCTGCCCGGAGGAGGCGAACATGCCGGCGGCGCCGACACCGATCAGGACCAGGCCCATGTTCTCGGTGGTCGAGTACCCGAGCAGCCGCTTGAGGTCGGTGGAGATGGCCGCCTGCAGGATTCCGTAGACCGCGGACAGCGCCCCGAGGGCGATCAGTAGCAGCCAGTACCAGCCGACTCCGCCGCCGAGCAGGTCGAACCCGACGCGCAGTATTCCGTAGACGCCGAGGTTGACCATCGCAGCGGACATCAGCGCGGACACGTTGCTCGGCGCCTCCGGATGAGCACGCGGCAGCCACGCGTGCAGCGGCACGATCCCGGCCTTGGAGCCGAAGCCGATCCCGACCGCGACGAACACCAGACCGGCCACCGCCGGTGACAGCCGGGGTCCAGCCTCGCGCAGGGCGGCGAACGATCCGTTGGCGGCGTTCGCCGCGAACACCAGTAGCCCGATCAGAATGGCGACCAGCCCGAGGTGGGTCATCACCGCGTACCACCGGCCGGCGGATGCCACCTCAGGGCGCCGGCGGTGCTCTGCCACCACCAGCAACAGGGAGGTCAGCGCCATCAGTTCCCAGCAGAGCAGAAACGTGCCCACGCTCCCGGCGACGGGCACCAGCACCATTGCCGTCACGAACAGCGGCAACACGGTCTGAAACGTGCGCCCGTCGAGGCCGTGTCGGCAATACCCGATGCCGTAGATCCCGGTCGCGATAGCCACCCCACCGGTGACCGCTACGAACAACCCGCCGAGCGCGTCGACGGTGATCAGCACGCCGGACAGCGGCAGCAGTTGCGGTAGCTCGATGGTTGCCCGCTGCCCGGCCATCGCGGCCACCCCGGCGACCACCGCGGCCGTTCCGCAGGCGGCAGTGCCCAGACCGACCACCACGGGCCGCGCCCTTCGGGGGATGAGTAGGCCGGCCAGTGCGCTCAGCGCACCGGCGGTCAACGCCGTCAGCAACGCGGCCAGTGTGATGGTCATCGACCGGTCAGCTTCCGCAGGCCCTCGACGATCGCCTCCGGTCGTGGCGGGCACCCACGAATCTCCAGGTCGACGGGCACGATGGAGCTGACCGGCCCGATCACTCCATAGGCGCCGGCGAAGACGCCGCAATTGCGGGCGCAGTCGCCGACCGCGACCACGACTTTAGGGCTGGGAATCGCCTCATAGGTGCGGCGCAGTGGCTCGGCCATGTTGCGGGTGACCGGCCCGGTGACGAGGAGGGCGTCGGCGTGCCGGGGGGAGGCGACCAGCCGGGCCCCGTACCGTTCGGCGTCGTAGACGGGTCCGAACGCGGCCCCGATCTCGATCTCGCAGCCGTTGCAGGACCCCGCATCGACGTGCCGAATCTGAACCGAGCCGGTGAGGTCCTCGGCGGCCGCGGGTCGACCGCCGTCCGGGCCCGGCGGTGCTGGTTCGGCCACCCGCCCGGTTTTGCGGATCTTTCGCCACAAACTCGCCATCTGCGCGAGGCTCGCCTTCCGTTACCGGCAACCATAGATGCCGGGGGGTGGCGTTCGGACGCCGGGCCGATGCGGGCACCTGGCGGAGGTCCGGTGCAGCGCTCAGGTCGCGGTGAAATGCCTGGCCAGATCGATGTTGCGCTGGTGCCCCTCGACCATGCCGGGAGCCTGGACGCGCTCGTCGGCGCTGGTGCGTCCGGCGATCAGGTCAGCCCAGTAGGTCCGGTCTGCGCGCCAGCGGGACACCGGGTCAGCGGTGACGTGCCCATGACCGGGAATGAGCAGTGCCGCCCGCTCGACGAACGGCGCCAACGCATCCAGACCGCGGAGATATTCCTTGATTCCGGATTCCTCTGGGAGCGGGAGTTCGGTATCGCTGAGCATGTCACCGGCGATCAACACTCTTCGGCGGGGCAGCCAGAGCGCGGTGTGCCCGGGGGTGTGCCCGTCGTGCCGGATCACGTCGATATCGTCGGGCCAGTCGAGTTCGGTCTCCAGCGGGGTCAGCCGGCCCACCAGCGTGGCGAGTTCGATCGGCCAGTCGGGACCCAGATCGTCGACAAACCGGGCGCGATCCCGGCCGGCCCGCTTCGCGGTGACCGCCGATGCCCAGCGCGGCACGTCGCCGAACCGTGGATGCCAGAGCAGATGATCGTGGTGCGCATGGGTGGCGAAACCCGCCACGACGTGCAGATCGGTGGCGTCGAGCCAGTCGGCGAGGTCGGCCAGTTCGTCGGGTGCCCACGCCGGATCCACCAGCAGGGCTCGGCGGCCGCTGGTCAGGATGGTGGTGGTGGTCAGATCCCGGGCGGCCGTCGTCACCTGAACTCCGGGAGCCACTACCTGAACAACCCGCATTGCACCCCTTGTTTCTCGATACTCATTGCCGCCGTTCGGGCGGTCCTCGTCCAGCGGTTACGGTAGCCCGATGACCGAACTGCCGAAATCGGCCGCTGAGCGCAAGGCCGACGGTGCAGTCCCCATCCGATCGGCCGCCACGGTCGTCCTGCTGCGGGACACCCCGTCCGGGCTGCAGGTCTTTGTGCTGCAACGGGTGCCCGGGATGGTGTTCGCCCCCAACATGGTCGTCTTTCCGGGTGGCGCCGTCGATCCGCCCGACGATCAACCCGTGGCGATCGTCGGGGACGACCCGGGGGATTGGGCGGAGATCCTGGACACCGGCCCCGAGCAGATCCGGCTCAGCCTGATCGCGGCCACCCGCGAGTTGTTCGAGGAATCCGGGGTGGCGCTGATCAGCCGGCCGGAGGAGGTCTTCGCCACGATCGACGCGCTGCCGCACTCGGTGCGGGCCCGGCTGGCCGACCACCACGTCAGCTGGCCCGAGATCCTGCGCGAAGCCGGGCTGCAGATCCGCGCGGACCTGCTGCGACCATGGGTTCGCTGGCTCACCCCACTGGGCATGGTGCGACGCTATGACACCTGCTTCTTCGTCGCCGCGCTGCCGCCGGGGCAGATCGCCGATTTCAACACGTCGGAGGCCTCCGGGGGCTTCTGGACCACCCCGGCGGACGCGCTTGCCGCCGCTGCGGCCGGCCGCCTATCGATGATGCCTCCGACCAGGGGCGTACTGACTGAGCTGACCGCTTACCGCAGTGTCGCTGCGGTCCTGGCGGCCCGTCCAGAGCCCCGGGACGGCCCCGCGCCGACCTCGGCGACGGAGTCGCTGATCCGTGCGAGCGCGCTGACCCGGTCAAGGCTGGCGCCGAACTCTGGCCCGATGACGCTGGACGGAACCAATTCGTACGTGCTCAGCGGACCGGGATCGGCGACATCGGTGGTGGTCGATCCCGGACCGCTGGACCCGGAACACCTGCGTGAGCTGGCTGCCACCGGCGTCGAATTGGTGCTGATCACCCACCATCACGCCGATCACACCGCAGCCGGCGCGGCGTTTCACGCGCTGACCGGGGCGCCCGTGCGGGCGCTGGATCCGGCGTTCTGCCACGGCGCCGGACCACTCGTCGACGGCGAGTCGATCACGGCCGGCGGGGTGCGCATCCAGGTGCTCGCGACGCCGGGCCATACCGCGGATTCGGTCTGCTTCGTGCTGCCCGATGACGAGGACGGCCGCGGTTCGGTGCTGACCGGAGACACCATCCTGGGCCGCGGCACCACCATCATTGCGCATCCCGATGGCCGGCTCAGCCCATATCTGCAGTCATTGGACCGGCTGGCGGGCCTCGGCCACCAGTTGGTGCTGCCGGCGCACGGCCCGGTGCTGCCAGATATCGCGGTCGTCGCCGCGATGTATTCGGCCCACCGGCAGGAACGGCTGGCGCAGATCAGGCAGGCGCTGGCCGTGCTCGGCACGGACGCCGATGTCGGCTCGGTGACCGATGCCGTCTACACGGATATCGACCCGTCGGTACGGCCCGCCGCGGAACGCTCGGTGGCCGCCCAGTTGGAATACCTGCGCCCGTCCTCGTGATCGACGACGTACTGGACGTGCTGGGCTGTCCGCACTGCGGCGACGAGTTGACCCGGCTCGACCAGGTCCTCGGATGCGCTGCGGGCCATCGGTTCGATGTCGCCCGGCACGGCCACGTGGCGTTGTTGGGCCCGCGGTCGCGTACCGACACCGGCGACTCGACGGAGATGGTCGCCGCCCGGGTGGCCTTCCTGGCCGGCGGCCACTACGCGCCGATCGCTGATCTGCTGGCGCTGCTGGCCACGCCGGGCGGCGCCGGGCCGTTGCTGGTCGAGGTCGGTGCGGGCACCGGCTACTACCTCGCATCGGTACTCGATCGGCTGGATGCTCGAGGTGTGGCCATCGATTCATCCGTCCGGGCCGCCAGGCGGGCAGCCGGCGCGCACCCCCGGCTGGGTTCGGTGGTGGCGGACGCGTGGTCGGCGCTACCGGTTCGGGACGCCGTTGCGGACCTGGTAATCAGCGTTTTCGCGCCGCGCAATCCCGCCGAATTTCGCCGGATCGTCCGGCCGGATGGTGCGCTGTTGATCGTGACCCCGGAGCCCGATCATCTTCAGGAGCTGATCGAGCCGTTCGGCATGCTGTCTGTTGATGCCGAGAAACCAGCCCGGCTGACCCAGTCGCTGACCCGATTCTTCACCCGTGAGTTGAGCCTGCCACTTCGTTTCGAGATGCACCTCCAGCCCGGCCAGGTGGCTGACCTGGTGCTGATGGGCCCCGCCGCCCGGCACCTTGACCGGACCGCCTTCGCCGCCGCCGTTGATCGGCTACCGGCGCTGACCTCAGTGACCGCGTCGGTGACGGTCGGTCGGTGGCTGCCGGCGTAGTGCCCGAACCAACGCCGCCACCCATCGATGTCGATGGGTGGCGGTGCGTGTGAAATCGGCGGGCGGAATCAGCGGGAGCGGCG
Organism: Mycobacteriales bacterium; assembly: GCA_038245175.1. Lineage (GTDB taxonomy): Bacteria > Actinomycetota > Actinomycetes > Mycobacteriales > Nakamurellaceae > Nakamurella. Next base: position 169,609 of record JBBRSR010000007.1, read on the forward strand.
GTTCAGCCGATCCGAGTCCAGGATGATGACGCTCTTGCCTTCCAGGCGTAACCAGCCACGCTGACCGAAGTCGGCCAGGGCCTTGTTGACCGTCTCGCGGGAGGCGCCGACCAGCTGGGCGAGCTCCTCCTGGGTGAGGTCGTGAGTGACCCGGACGGCGTTGCCCTCCTGCTGCCCGAACTGGCGGGCCAGCTGCAGGAGTGCCTTGGCCACCCGGCCGGGCACGTCGGTGAAGATCAGGTCGGCCAGCGAGTTGTTGGTGCGACGCAGGCGGCGGGCCAGCACCCGGAGCAGCTGCTCGGCGATCTCCGGACGCAACCGGATCCACTGAAGCAGGGCGCCGCGTTCCATCGTTGCCAGCGATACATCGGTGACCGCCGTCGCCGACGAGGTGCGGGGGCCGGGGTCGAAGACGCTCAGCTCGCCGAACATATCGGACGGACCCATCACCGCGAGCAGGTTCTCCCGACCGTCCGGAGAATGCCGGCCGAGCTTCACCTTGCCGGCCAGAATGACGTAGAGCCGATCCCCGAGTTCCCCCTCGGAAAAGATCGCGCTGCCACGCGGGTAGTCGACCGTTTCCAGTTGCGACCCGAGTGCGAGTGCCGCATCGGGATCAACTCCCTGGAAAATGCCGGCTTTGGCAAGGATGTCTTCCACCAGTCCTCCAACCGAGGTATGACCTGAGTCACGAAGCAAGTACGTCCGGAGGTGAGTCTAGGTCCTCACGTGGCTGGGGGCGCGTTCGGTGCCGTCGAGTGCGGGCTGTCGTGTCGCGTCCGACCAGCGCCCGAATGGGTGATGGTCAGGATTCGGGCTGTTTGCCCGCCCGCGACTTGCGCTGCCGCCGAGGGCTGCGCCGGAGCCGGAATCGGTCCAGCGCCCTGGTCCAGCCATAGCGGATGAAGGTGTTGACCTCGTCCGGCTGCGCCTGCTCGAGGAACTGCTCGATCTCGTCCTCGGTCACCGAGACGTTGTGCAACCGCGCTTCGACCCGCTCCATCAGAATGGCGAACACCATCAGCAGGATCGGGAACAGGAGGACGACGAGGACAGCCATAGTTCTGCCATCATCCCGCATCGCCGGACTCGTTGCAGGCACGGGTGCCGTTCGCGTGTCGATTGAGCAGGGCCGCGGACGTGTGTGCGGAGTGACATAGAAGTCACGACCAGCCTCGGTCTCGCCCAACTCAACCCGCACTGTCGGGGCGGTGTGGCAACCTGGTTCCATGCCATCCACCCGCGTCAAGGCCCCGGCAACGCCGCTGGGCCGGACCAGGCGCGCCCGGCGGCTGAACGCCGAATTGGCCCTCGGCTACCCCGACGCGCACTGCGAGCTCGACTTCAGCACGCCGCTCGAGCTGGCCGTGGCCACCATCCTGTCCGCCCAGTGCACGGATGCCCGGGTGAACCTGGTGACGCCGTCTGTGTTCGCGCGCTTTCGGAGCGCGCAGGACTACGCCGGCGCCAACGTGCTGGAGCTGGAGGAGATGATCCGATCGACCGGGTTCTTCCGGAACAAGACCGCATCGCTGATCGGGCTGGGGCAGGCCGTGGTCGAACGGTTCGACGGTGTTCTGCCGAACACGTTGGATGAGCTCGTCACCCTGCCCGGGATCGGTCGTAAGACCGCCAATGTCGTGCTGGGAAACGCCTTCAGCGTGCCGGGGATCACCGTCGATACCCATCTGGGCCGATTGGTCCGCCGCTGGGGGCTGACCGAGGAATCAGACCCGGTTCGGGTGGAGCTGGAACTCAACGCCATGCTGCCGCCGAGCGACTGGACGCAGTTCTCGCACCGCGTGATCTTCCATGGCCGGCGCGTCTGCCACGCGAAGAAGCCGGCGTGCGGCGCCTGCTTCCTCAGCTCGCTGTGCCCCGCCTACGGGGCCGGCCCGACGGAACCTGATCTGGCCGCTTCGCTGGTGGTGGGCGCCGAGCGGGAGCATCTGCTCGGCCTGGTGGGTTTGGCGTGACGGATTCCCTGGAGGATCAGCTCGACGGTCGATCGATCTCGCTGCTCGATCAAGAGTTGGCGCCTGCGTGGTTACACCCGCTGTTGCGGCAGACCATGGCCGGATCGCTGCCGGGTCTGCTCGATCGGGCGGCGCGCCGGCGGCAGGCCGGCAACCGGCAGTCGGCCGTGTTGTTGCTGCTCGCCGACGGCCCGCATGGCCCTGATCTGCTGCTGACCCAACGTGCCACCACCTTGCGCACGCACGCCGGGGAACCGGCCTTCCCCGGCGGGGCGCTCGACGACGGCGAGGACGCGGTGACCGCGGCGCTGCGCGAAGGGCGCGAGGAGACCGGCGTCGAGCCGTCCTCGGTCACGCCGATGGTTCTTTTGCCCCGGCTCTACCTGCCGGCTTCGGAGTTCGTGGTGCAGCCGGTGCTGGCCTACTGGCACACACCGGGACCGGTGGGACCGGTGAACCCCGCCGAGACGGCGGCGGTGGCCAGGGTGCCGATCGCCGACCTCGCATCGCCGGCGAATCGGGTGTGGGTGCAGTACCTGACCTATCGCGGCGTCGGCTTCCAGGTGGCCGACATGCTGGTCTGGGGCTTTACCGCGGCGCTGGTGGATGCCCTGCTCGAACTCGGCGGCTGGTCGCGGCCGTGGGACACCACCGAAACCCGCTCCATCGACATCTCCCCAGGTGGCCGGCCCGGCACAGAAAGCCGTCGATGACGTTCATCGACGCGTTGATCATTCTGATGGTCGTTTCGGGGGCGTGGGCCGGATATCGGCAGGGCTTCGTCGCCGCGGCCATTTCCCTGCTCGGCGCGGTGGCGCTCGCGCTGGGCGCCTTGGCTCTGGCGCCGGTGCTGGTCCGCGGTCTGGACGTCGGAGCGGCCAGAACGGCCGCATCGGTCGGCCTTGTCGTGCTGGGCGTGCTGATCGGCGAGCTGATCGGCAGCTGGGCCGGTCGAACGTTGTCCGGTCAGATCACCTGGTCGCCGGCGAAGGCGGTGGACCGGGCGCTGGGCGCCGTCGGCCAGGCCGTGACCGTGCTGGTGCTGGCCCTGTTGGTGGCGCTGCCGATCGCATCGGCGCCGCTCCCGTGGCTCAGCTCGGCGATCCGGAACTCGGCGATCCTGACGGCCGTCCAACACGTCGCGCCCAGTGGCGTCGGAATCGTGTCGGACAAACTTCGGGCGCTGCTGAATTCGACCGGATTCCCCGATGTGCTCGGACCGCTCGATCCCACCCCGATCGTCGACGTGCCGGCACCCGATTCGGCGTTGAGTGGCAATCCAGTGGCCGCGGGGGCACAGCCGTCGGTGCTCAAGATCCATTCGGTGGCGCCCTCCTGTGCGAAGGACTTCAGCGGCAGCGGCTTCGTGATCGGCCCGGAACACGTGCTGACCAACGCGCATGTGGTCGGCGGCTCAACCCGGGTCAGCGTCGAGGTGAACGGCGAATTCAAACCCGCCACTGTGGTGGACTACGACCCCAATATCGATGTCGCGGTGTTGTACGTGCCCGGGCTGGGCCTGCCGGCCCTGGCCTTCGAAGGCACCCCGTTGACGACGGCGGACGACGCTCTCGTGCTCGGTTATCCGCTGGGTGGGCCGTTCACCGTCAGCCCGTCGCGGGTCAGGTCGGTATCGGAGATCTCCGGGCCGAACATCTATCAAACGCAGACCGTCAACCGTCAGGTGTACATCCTGCGCGGATTGGTCCAACCCGGGAACTCCGGCGGACCGCTGCTGGACGACCGGGGGAAGGTGGCCGGGGTCGTCTTCGGCGCTGCCATCGACAATCCGGAAACCGGCTTCGCCCTCACGGCTGCGCAGGTCGCGCCTACGGTGGCGGCCGGATTGACCGACACCAGCATCGCCGATACCGGCGCCTGCGCGCTGGACTGACTGACCTGATCGGCCCCGCGCAGATCGGGTCAGGGCAGATCGCGGGCGAAGTCGACGATCAGATCCGTCACCCGATCCGGCGCCTCCTCTGCGGGGTAATGCCCGATGCCGCGGATCAGGTGTTGATGATATCCACCGACGCAGAGTTGGGCGGCCTCGCCGAGCATGGCAGCCGGAATCACCGGATCGCCCTCGCCGCCGATCTGCAGCACAGGCACCGAGACCGGATGCCTGGTCAGGGCCTCCCGGTGGCGCAGGCCATCGGCCCGCCAGGGAGATCGGGCCACCCACCGCAGATGCTCGATCGCGGCGTGACTCGCGCCCGGGATACAGATTGCCTGCCGCATTCGGGCGATCACGGCCTCGAAATCGGCGGAACCGGTCCAGGCCCGACCGGCGTCGCGTCGGACGATCCGTTCCAGTCTGGCCCCGTCGCCAGCGGACAGCCGACGTTCGGGCCAGAAGGGCCATCGCGCCGAGGTCAATAGTCGTCGGTAGCCGGCGGCTTGCCGAGAACGCCGAATCCGCGCCAGGGTCATCGGGTGAGCTGCGGCTATCGCCACCACCGCCCGGATCTGATCCGGACGGATGCACGCGGTGTTGAACGCCGTCATCCCGCCGAAGCCGTTGCCGACGACGATCGCCTGCCGCTCGCCGAGCGCGCGGATCAATCCGGAAGTGTCGCCGGCCAGCGTGAAGGCGTCGTACCCACGGGGTGGCTTGTCCGTGTCGCCGTAGCCGCGCTGGTCCACCGCGACCACCCGGAATCCCCGCGGCGGGAGGTCTTCGAGCTGGTGCCGCCACGACCACCAGAACTGCCCGAAACCATGGAGGAACAGAACCAGCGGACCAGTGCCGGCTTCGACGCTATGAAACCGGATCCCATTGGCGCTGACGTCGCGGTGCCGCCATGGTCCGGCGAACCGGACGACTGAGGGGTCCGGAGCCGCGGCTGCTTGCTCAGTCATCAGCGGCCAGACATCTCGGGCCAGACAATGCAGGATGCTTCGCGGGGAAGGTGTCGCTGATCAGCGGTGATTCAGGACCCGGTCTTCGCCGGCACGGGCGCTGGCGGCTCCGGGTGTGAAGCTGCCCGCTTCAGCGTGGCTGCGGTGTCCTGAAGGCTGGCGATGGTGCGCTCAGGCTTTTTGATCTTCTTCACCTTGCGGATGCCCAGGAAGACGAGCGCGCCCGCCATCAGCAGCATCGCGACGAAAACAATGGTCAGCCCGGCCCAGCGGGGCAGCCAGATGTCCAGGATTTCAGCGATCATCAGCCAGAAGAAGAAGAGCGAGAACAGCGCGATGGTGCCGGCCACGATGAAGAAGGCCGCTCCGGTGACGCCCTGCTTGGCCGATTTGGTCAGCTCGAGTTTGGCCAGCTCGATCTCGGCGCGGACCAACGTCGAGACGTGAGCTGTGGCGTCCTTGACCAGGGTGCCGATCGAGTCCGACCGGTCGACGTCCTGCTCCGGTGTCAGCGGAATGGACGGCCGCACGTAGCCGGTGGCTTTGCCCGGGTTGTTCCCTGGGTAGGTCACAGCGCTCTCCTGACGTCCGATCGGGTGGTGACAACGACAGCAGTACCCCGGAGCAGCCGCTTTGAACGGAACGAGTTGACCGAGAATCAACACGGCTGCAGCGGGCTGATCGATTCAACCGCGAAATCGATCAGCCCGCCTATCGTGCCATGTTTCCCGGCGGCCGACGCCTAGGGTCGCCGGCCGATCGCCGCGTAGCCGCCTGCTAGGTGTTTCAGGTCGCCTTTGCGCTGGCCAAACCTGAATTGATCAGACCCATGACGGCGGCATCCTGCAGTGTCGACACGTCCCCGAGGTCGCGCCCCTCCGCGACATCGCGGAGCAACCGTCGCATGATCTTGCCCGATCGGGTCTTCGGCAACTCGTTGACCAGCAGCACCTGCCGCGGCTTGGCGATCGGCCCGATCTCATGGGCAACGTGATTGCGCAGGTCGGCGACCAGCTTCTGATACTCGGCCGACCCGGCTACCGGCAGGTCGATCCCCCGCAGGATGACGAAGGCGACGATGCCTTGGCCGGTCATCTCATCCTTCGCGCCGACTACGGCGGCCTCGGCCACCGACGGGTGGGAGACCAGTGCCGACTCGACCTCGGTGGTCGAGATGCGGTGGCCCGACACGTTCATCACATCGTCAACCCGACCGAGCACCCAGAGCGCGCCGTCGCTGTCGAACTTGGCGCCGTCGCCCGCGAAGTAGTATCCCTGCGCGGCGAAGCGGGCCCAGTAGGTGTCCTTGTATCGTTCGTCATCGCCCCAGATCGTCCGCAACATCGCCGGCCACGGTCGGTCGATGACAAGATAGCCGCCTTCTCCCTTGCCGACCGGCACACCCTCGTCGTTGACGATCTTGGCGCTGATCCCGGGCAGCGGCAACATCGCCGAACCCGGCTTGGTCGCGGTCACCCCGGGCAGCGGGGACACCATGATCGCGCCGGTCTCGGTCTGCCACCAGGTATCGACGATCGGCGCCTTGTTATGCCCGATGTTCTCGCGGTACCACATCCACGCCTCTGGGTTGATCGGTTCACCCACCGAGCCGAGCACCCGAAGCGACTCCAGCGAATACCTGGCAGGAATGTCGGAACCCCATTTCATGAAGGTCCGGATGAGTGTCGGCGCCGTGTAGTACAGGCTGACCTTGTACTTGTCGACGATCTCCCAGTGACGCCCCTCGTTGGGGGTGTTCGGGGTGCCCTCGTAGATCACTTCGGTGGCCCCGTTGGCGAGCGGTCCGTAGACGATGTAGGAATGCCCGGTGACCCAACCGATGTCGGCCGTGCACCAGAAGACGTCGGTGTCCGGCTTGAGGTCGAAGACCACGCTATGGGTGTACGCGGCCTGGGTGAGGTAGCCGCCCGATGTGTGCAGGATGCCTTTCGGGCTTCCGGTCGTACCCGAGGTGTAGAGCAGGAACAGCGGATGTTCGGCCTCGAAGGCTTCCGGCTCGTGGGTTTCCGGCTGCGGGTCGACCAGGTCATGCCACCAGATGTCCTTGTCCGTCCAGCTGATCTTGTACTTGGTGCGCTGGACGACGATCACGTTGAGGATCGGCGAGCCGTCGGCGGCGACGGCCTCGTCGACCGCGTCCTTGAGCGCGACCGCCTGCCCGCGACGGTATTGGCCGTCGGCCGTGATGATCAGTTTCGCTTCCGAGTCATGGACCCGGGACCGGATGGCCTCGGCAGAGAAACCTCCGAAGATGACAGTGTGGGTCAGGCCGAGCCGGGCGCAGGCCAGCATCGAGAAGACCGCTTCCGGGATCATCGGCAGGTAGATGGCCACCCGATCGCCGTGAGTGAGCCCGAGCGAGAGCAATGCGTTGGCCGTCTTGCAGACCTCTTTTTGCAGTTCGGCGTAGGTGATAGTGCGTGAGTCACCCGGTTCGCCCTCCCAGTAAATGGCTACCCGCTCACCGAACCCGGCCTCGACGTGCCGGTCCACGCAGTTGTACGCGACGTTGAGTTTGCCGTCGGCGAACCACTTGGCATGGGGCGCATCCGAAAAATCCAACACCTCGGTGAACGGCGTCGACCAGGTGAGCCGGCGTGCTTGCTCGGCCCAGAATGCGTCGGGGTCCCGCTCGGCACGTTCGTAGGCTTCGGCGCCCAAGTTGGCCGCCGCGGCGAATTCCGGACTGGGCGGGAAGGTTCGATCCTCGGCCAGCAGATTGTCCAGGGTCTGGCCGGATGCTGGGGCGGGGGTGGTGGCGCTGGTGTCGGTCACTGACGGTACCTCTCGACGGCGATGTCTGTGCTCAGGCGTGGCGGTCGCGCGTTGTCTGGAGGTGCCAGGTCAGCGGGATCGGCCTACCCTTGCCGGAAAATGACTCGGTCTAAAGCTATCCCCGCCCACCGACAGACGCTATGGCCACCCCGGAATCGGCCCTGTGAGTTGTCCCTCGGTGTCCTGCCGCCGGCGACTACCGTCCACGAATGTGAAGACCCCTACGCAATGGCCCAACCTGGTGGAATTGCCGGGCGTGGCGGCTGCGGTCGAAAGCGCCCGCGATGCCATCGCCGCCTTGCGCCTGCATCCGGCGAACCGGCGGGCGTGGGCCACCTCGGCCGCGGCCGCGGCGATTCGCGCGGCGCGCGCATCGGCCGCACTCGACGGCGGTAGCCCGGAGCTGGACTCGGCGGCGGCGGCCATCGCCGACCCGGTGCTGGCCGGTGCGGTCCGCTGCAACTCGGCCTTGGCCATGCTGGCGCCGGTGTTCGGTCGGGCACCGTTGCAGGCCCTGGCCCGCCTGCACGTGCTGGCCGCTGCGGACCTGCCGGGTGCCGACAGTGGATCCAGGGACGTACCGGTCGGCGCCGGTCTCGGCCGGGTGCGCGCCGATGGCGGCCAGATCGCGGCGCGGCTCGCCGGGTTGGCGCAAGTCATCACATCGGCGCCGTGGCCGGCGCCCATCACGGTCGCTGTGGTGCACGCCGAGCTGGTGGTCCTGCGACCGTTCGAGAGTGGGAACGGAGTGGTGGCGCGGGCGGCCGCGCGGCTGACGATGATTCAGTCCGGCCTCGATGTACATGCGCTGAGCGTTCCCGAGGTCAGCTATCTGCGAACGGCCGTGGCCGGCCTCGACCTGCTTGCCGCCTACGGCGCCGGGGAGCCGGGCGCCGTCGGTGAGTGGATCCGATACGTCTGCCGCGCGCTGACCGCTGGGGCTGGGGAAGGTCGGTCGATCGCCGACGCCGCGAGCTGACGAGGTGCGGAAGGTGGAACCGGCGTGTCCGGAAAAGGACGACGGCACCCCACCGATGGCGGGGTGCCGTCTGCGCAGGCTACCTGGCTACCAAGGCTCACCACTAGTCGTCGAGAATGGGGCCGCGAGTCTCGCGGAACACCCTCATCGACGTACCTCCCGCGGTTATTGCGGTGAGTGGGTACCGAAGGGTCTGCACACGAATTTCCGGTCGGGGTGAACGGGGTTTCTCTTCACCGCGTTCCTGGCTGATCGGGAGTCCGTTGCCACCAGTACTACGCCCAACCATTGGGCCAGGCAACCCCTGACAACGCTTTCGGGTGAGTTTACCGATTCAGTTAGGGGACGAGCGGCGCGATAGAATTGGCTGATACGCGGTATTCGAGTGACTTCTGAAGTTCACCGTGACGCCGAACCGATCTAGCGCTACGATCTGGTAGTCGGTTTTCACCCCCCCGAAACCGATCAACCGGTCTGGCTCACCCCCCTGAGCCGGACCCCGCGCCCCCCGCCTACCCCCCCTGGCGGGGGGCGCCCTTAATTCCCGTCGGCCACCTCGGCCTTGATTGTTCGGGTGCCTGGTCCGCCACACCGGTTGCCTGATCGGTGTGGCGTGCGAGTTGGACCCTCGAAGGCCATCAGTGCGACCAATCCCGTTGGCGCCACTCTCATCGCATCCTCTCGTTCTACTGATTGATCGCTTCTGCTGAATGACGGCCGGTCCTGTTCGGTCATTCGAGTCGCCCAGCCGCTGGTCCTGCACCATCGGCGCCCGGCATCGTCATCAGGCATTGTCACTCGGCGCCGGCGGACCGCGAACGAGTTATCCACAATGGGAAGTTATCGGCACATTCATCCCCAAAATGCGGGCAGTGATTTTGTCGCGGTGCACCCGGGATGTCTGCTGGTGCCAGCCCGATCGGCACCGCTGACCGGGGAGAGCCTGGGGGGAATATGGATGCGCGAACACTCGTCATCACCGACGACGAAGAATTGCTCGACGACCTGCTCAGGGTTGCCGCCGCCGCCGGAGTGGAGGTGGTCCATGCCCGTGACGCTGCCTCTCGGATGACCTGGCGGGCCGCGTCCATGGTGCTGCTTGATGCCAAGATGGTCCGGGCTGCGGTGGTGGCCGGCCTGCCCCGACGTCCCGGCGTGATCGTGGTCGCAGCGGCGGAGCCGGATGCTGGGGTCTGGGAACACTGCGTGCTGCTCGGCGTCGAGCGGACAGTGTTGCTGCCTGATGGCGAGGAGACGCTGGTCAGCGCACTGGCCGAGGGCGCGCACACCGGGCCGGGCGGGGGTCGGGTGGTGGCCCTGATGGGTGCGCGCGGCGGGGCGGGTGCCTCCGTGCTGGCTGCGGCGATAGCTGTTGCCGGACTGCAGACCGGGACTGGTGTAGTGCTCGCGGATTGCGATCGCTGGGGCGCCGGGCTTGACCTGCTGATGGGGCTGGAAGCGGAGACCGGGCTGCGCTGGGCAGATTTGTCGGCGCCCGCCGGGCGGGTCCCGGCAGAGGCACTGCACCGGGCGCTGCCAACTGTCACCAGCGGTCGCGGATCGGCCGGCCCTGGTCGCCACCCCGGTGCGATGGGGCCTGGCGTGCTGTCGGTGCTGTCGTACGACCGCGAGGGTGGTGCGGAGGTCGGTGTGTCGGCCGATGTGCTGGATGTGGTGCTCGATTCCTGCCGACGAGCCGGCGAGTTGGCCGTCCTCGACCTTCCCCGCAACCCCGAACCCGCCGCCGACCGGGCGGTCGCGACCGCCGATCTGGTGGTGCTCGTCGTTCCTGCCGATGTGCCGTCCTGTTACGCCGCCCGGCGGGTGACCGACCGGCTCACCGATGGCGGGGCCCAGCTGGCTCTGGTGGTTCGCGGTCCGTCGCCGGGAGGGCTCAGCGCCGAGGACATCGCCGACGCCCTGGAACTTCCATTACTGGCGCAGATGCGGCCCCAGCCGCATCTGGCTCGGGATCTCGAACTCGGTCGACCGCCCGGGCTGGACGGCCGTGGTCCGCTGGGCAAGGCCGCGCGATCGGTCCTGGTGGCGTTGGCCGCGATGCCCGGCAACCGGCCGAGATGAGCGGGCCGAGCACGTCGATGCCGGGAGTTGAATCCGTGGACAACACGTCGTCGGCCGAGCGGGTCCCCCCCGAGCTGGTCGAGCGCATCCAGCAACGCCTCGCGACCGAGGGTGGGCTGCCGACCTCGGCCGGCCTCGCCGCAGCGGTGCGGGCCGAGGCGGGGGTGCTGGTGAGTGACGCGCAAATGCTGAAGCTGATCAGGGCGCTGCGCCGGGAGTTGGTGGGTGCCGGCCCGTTGGCCGAGTTTCTCGCCGATCCCAGGACCACCGACGTGGTGGTCAACGCGCCAGACGATGTGCGGATCGACCGCGGATCCGGTTGGGAACGGCTGCCGGTCAGCTTCACCGACGACGCTGCCGTGCAGCGCCTGGCACGGCGGCTGGCGGCATCAGCTGAGCGGCGGCTCGATGACGCGCACCCTTACGTCGACGCGCAACTGCCGGACGGCACCCGGCTGCATGCGGTTCTGTCGCCGACGGCTGCGTCCGGCACCTGCCTCTCTCTCCGGGTACTGCGGCCGGCTCGTTACGACCTCGAAACGCTGCTCGGGTCCGGGACGTTCCCGATCGCGATCCACCGCCTACTGACTGCCCTGCTGCGAGCCCGGCTGGCGTACCTGATCACCGGGGGAACGGGCACCGGCAAGACCACGCTGCTGGCCGCGATGCTGGGGGCCGCCGATCCAGCGGATCGGATCGTCACCGTCGAGGACGTGGCGGAGTTGCATCCGGCGCATCCGCACGTCGTCAGCCTGGTGGCTCGGGCGGACAACGTCGAAGGCATCGGCCGGATAGGTCTGCGTGACCTGGTGCGGCAAGCGCTGCGAATGCGACCGGACCGCCTGGTGGTCGGGGAGGTGCGCGGCGCCGAGGTGATCGACCTGCTGATCGCACTGAACACCGGGCATCAGGGCGGCGCGGGCACGCTGCATGCCAACACTGTGGCTGATGTTCCCGCCCGGCTGGCCGCGCTCGGATCGCTCGGCGGCATGGACTCGGCGGCGCTGCATGCTCAGTTGATCGGCGCCGTGCAGGTGATAGTGCACCTCGCCCGAGAAACGAGCGCCGGCGGGAACACCCGAGTGATCACCGAAATCGGGGTGCTCACCGCGGATCCCAACGGTCGAGTATCCGCCGAGCGAGCGTGCGACCGGCACGGAACGCCTGCGGCAGGCGCCACCGATCTGGAGCGAATGCTCGCCGAACGGGGGGTGATCCACCGGTGGCGCTGATCCTGACGGCACTCGCGATCTGGGTCTGGCCGGCAAGGCCTGCCCAGGTGGGTCTGCGTCGGCCCAGCCGCCTGATGCCGGCTGCTCCGATCTGGCTCTCGACCCTCTGGTCGCAGGCGATCACGGTGATGATCCTCGGCGTCGCGGCGGGCGGTTTGCTCTCACCCGCTTCCGGGGTGGCTGTAGTGATCATCGGCGGCACGTGCCGACTCCTGCTGATGGCGGCACACCGGGAGCGGGTGCTCGACCGGACGCGCAGTGAGACCGCAGACCTGGTCAACGCTGTCGCGCGGGACTTGGCCACCGGTTCGTCCCTGGCCAACGCACTCGCCACCGCCGGGCGATCGGCGGGCAGGTTCGCCGCACCGTTGGTCGCCGACCTGGCGGCTTCGACGCACTTGAGTGCCCCGGATGCCAGGTCCCCGGCCGGCGGGCCGCCGGGTGCGAAGGTGCTGCCGGCCAAACGCGCGTTACTGGCCGCGTGTGCCCTGTCCCGGCGGCACGGACTTCCATTGGCGGCGTTGATCGCCGGGGTGGGCGATGGGTTGGCGTTGGAGGTGGTCTCAGGGCTGGAAAAGGGGGCCGGCGTGGCCGGGGCGAAATTCTCCGGCTACCTGCTGGCAGCCCTGCCACTACTGGGAGTTGGGCTGGGGATGGCGATGAACGCGAATCCGCTGCCGGTGCTGCTCGGTACCGGACTGGGATCCGTTCTGCTGTTGACCGGTGTGATGCTGACCTGTGGCGGCCTGCTGTGGTCGGCCAGGATCGCGAGATGAATGACGATGCAATGGGTTTCGTGCGTCTGGCTGGCGGCTGCGGTGGTGCTGATACCAGGCCCGCGCAGCATGGCCACAGTGCCCAGATCCAGGAAAAGCCCCGCAACGTCGGTTCTCTCGGCGCAAACCCGACGGGTGGTGGTCACCGGAACCGGCCTGGCCGCTGTGGTTGTGCTGATCTGGCCGACCGCCTACGTTGCTGCGGGGATCACCGGAGTCATCGGTGCCGGTGTGATGTGGCGTGCGCCGACGCCGCGAAGTGCACTGCCGGTGGCCGATCGCGTCGAGTTGGTGATGATCTGCGAGCTGTGGGCGGGCTGCCTGGATGCGGGCCTGCCGATGCCTGCCGCGCTGGCCGCGGTGCTGGATGTAGTGCGCGGCAGCACGGACCGCGCCGCCCGCGATGATTCGACAGGCAGATTGAGTCAGGTATGCGGACTGCTGACTCTGGGCGTCGATCCCGAGAAGGCCTGGCAGTCGGCCGATCTCGACCCGGATCTGGCAGGGCTCGGGATGGCCGCCCGACGCTCGGCTGCTGGTGGATCAGGGTTGGCGCCGGCAGTCAGGGATCACGCCCGGGTCCTTCGCCAGGCCACTGCGGCGACCGCGCGACGCCGGGCAGCACGGGCCAGTGTGCTGATGGCAGCGCCGCTCGGGCTGTGCTTCCTGCCCGCGTTCATCTGCCTGGGGCTGGCGCCCGTGGTCATCGCGCTAGTGGGCACCCTGGGCATCTTCCCGTGATCGTCGGGTGTCCTGGTCGGAGTGGAAGTTGTCCACAAGCCGAGATCCATCCACAAATTGGACCGCCTCCGTTGCGCCGGCAGCCGGTCCTGGCCAGGGTTGAGGGCAATGCCGGAAGGTCCGGCGGGGTGAGATTCGGGGGAAATCGCAATGGGGACAACGGATGTGGAATTGGTCTCGGAATCAGATTCGAGTGCTGATGCGGATTCCGGTCCGGATTCGGGTACCGATGCGGTCGGTGAAATCGACGATCCGGCACCGGCAGACTCGGAGATCGACGAACCCGGTCCAGGGCTGACGGACGCCGGAATGAGCACCGTTGAATACGCCGTCGGCACGGTCGTCGCGGCCGCGTTCGCCGCAGTGCTCTACCGGATCGTTACCGGAGACTCGGTTGTTGCCGGGTTGACCCGGTTGGTCAATTCCGCGCTGAACACGGCGTTCTGAGTTGTTCGTGCAACGCTGCCGCAGGCCGGATCAACGAAGTTCCGGTCGTGGCGATATTCGCGATCGGGGGAGTGTGACGGTTGAGTCGGCGCTGGTCATTCCGGTACTGGTTCTCGTCCTGGTGCTCAGCTTGGCCGGCATCGCCAGCGTGATCGCCCAGGTCCGCTGCGCAGACGCCGCTCGGGAGGCGGCGCGACTGGCCGGCCGCGGCGACGCCGACGGCGCCGTGGCCGCGGTCGCCGCCCTGGCCCCGGACGGCGCCTCGCTTCGGCTTGGCGGATCCGGTGAAATCGTGGTGGCGACGGTATCGGTCGAAGCGATCGGCGGGTTCCTACCCGGCGTGATGATCCGCGCATCGGCTGCGGCGGCGCGGGAGCCTGACCCGTGAGTCGACGCGATGATCGGGGCTTCGCGACCGTGTATGCCTGCGTCGGTGTGGTTCTGCTCTTGGTACTGACCGGGGCTGCGGTACATCTGGGGGCGGCGGTGCTGGCCCGGCAGCGCGCGGAGACGGGGGCCGACCTGGCCGCGCTGGCCGGTGCGGCAAGGGTGCTGGACAGACCAGATGCGGTGTGCGCGAGGGTGGGTCGGGTTGCGGCGGCCAACGGCGTCGAGGTGCGATCCTGTTCGGTGACCGGCACCGATGTGCTGGTCATCGTCCAGGCTCGGGTCGGCGTGGGGTTGCTGGCGGGTTCCGCGACAGGTCGGGCCAGGGCCGGGCCCGTGGTGGCCAGCGAAGCCCGCAATGAATCTGTCCACGGTGATCTCTGGGACCGAGCGTGAGAGCGATCATCGACACCTCGGTGCTGGTGGCTAACGCTGATGCGCGGCCGGAACTGGCTGGTGTGGAGGGCCGGGTCAGTTCCTTTTCCTACGGCGAGATGAACTTCGGCATTGCGGTGGCGCCGACCGACCGAGATCGAACTGCTCGGCTCACCAGCATGCAGCGATTCATCGCCGCATGCTCACGGGTCCGGGGTGCCTTTCGATGACCTCGTGGCAGCCAGCTTTGGCTATCTGTCCGGTCTGTCACACTCGGCCCGGAAGCGCCCGCGGACCCGGGTGTCCGACCCGATGATCGCGGCAACCGCGCACCACCCCGGCATACCGCTGATCACCCGCAACGCGGTCGACTTCGACGCGATCAGTCACCAGGTGCAGACCCTCGCCCGGTTAAAGCTCGTCCCGGGCTCTCAGCGGCTGAGGCAACACGACCGCGACCGCGACGGTCCGGCGCAACGGGCCCCTGTGGCGTAGTGAGTAACCAAACGATCACAGTTCGTTAGGCCTTGAGGGTGGTTTCGACCGATTAGTCGCCATTGGGTGGTGTGGGGGCAGTAACCTACAACCATCGCGAACGCAGAGTGAGCATCGGTTGGGGGAAGTTTCGTGGCTCTTCATCGGAAGTTCAGGCGTTTCCTTGGGGCGCCGTTGGCAGCCTTGTTACTCCTCTCCGGGTTGCTGGTTTCCGCCGTAGTTGCGGGCCCGGCCGCGGCCGATCCGGCGCCGCCGATCCAGCGGCCGACCGGCGTGGTGACCGCAGATTCGCTGCCCACCGCACAGATCGACGGCGTCGCCTGGGCGCAGGCGATCGCCAACGACACCGTCTACGTGGGTGGCAGCTTCACCAAAGCCCGACCGGCGGGTTCCGCCCTCGGCCAGAACCAGGTCACCCGCAACAACGTGCTTGCCTACAACCTGACCACCGGTGTGCTCACGTCCTTCGCGCCCAGCCTGAACGCGCAGGTTCGCGCCATCGCCACTTCACCGGACGGTACCCGGCTCTATGTGGGCGGCAGCTTCACCACCGCCGACGGCGTCCAGCGCAATCACCTCGCGGCCTACGACACGACCACTCACCAACTGGTGTCGGGCTTCGCGTCAGCGGGCGTGAACTCGACGGTGAGCGTCATCGTGGCCACCGCGTCGACCGTGTATATCGGAGGCTCGTTCACGACCGCGGGAGGCCAGCCGCGGGCCCGGATGGCCGCTTATTCGGCATCATCGGGTGCGTTGCTGTCGTGGGCGCCGAGCGCCGACGCCGGCGTCCTCGCCATGGTGCTGAGCCCGGACCAATCGAAGGTCATCGTCGGCGGCGCCTTCCTCAACGTCAACCGGGCCGCGGCGATCGGGATCGCCGCGCTGGATGCGACCAGCGGGCAGTCCCGGACATGGAACACCAACCTGGTGGTTCGCGACGGCGGGCCCAACTCGGCCATCCTGACCCTCTCGACGGACGGTACCTCGATCTACGGCGGCGGCTATATCTTCGGGGCCGGCGGCAACCTGGAAGGTGCGTTCCGGGCCGAGCCGCAGACCGGCACTGTCCAATGGGTGCAGGACTGTCACGGCGATACCTATGGGGTGTACGCTAGCCCGGTGGCGCTGTACCAGGTCGGGCACAGCCATTATTGCGGCAACCTCATGGGCTGGCCGCAGCCGGCGGTGTGGACATACAACCGGGCGACCGCGTACACCAAGAACGTCACCGGCACGCTGGCTCGCGACCCCTTCAACCCCGACTACGCCAACTTCGGCGGCACGGCCTCGCCATCGCTGATTTCCTGGTTTCCCCGCCTGACCGTCGGCACCTTCACCGGCAAGAGCCAGGCGGCGTGGTCGGTGACCGGAAATGCCTCCTACGTCCTATTGGGTGGGGAATTTCCGACGGTCAACGGCACCGCCCAGCAGGGCTTGGCCCGTTTCGCGGTCAAACCGATCGCCACCCCGAAACAGGCTCCACAAGTGTCCGGTGCGTCGTTCGTGCCCACCCTCTCATCGCTGAGTTCGGGCACGGTGCGGGTCCGGTTCCGGGCGAATTGGGATCGTGACGACCGATCGTTGACCTACCGCGTCTACCGCGACGGCAGCACCGGGACCCCGGTCTTCACGACGACAGCAGACTCCGCCGAGTGGGACCGGCCGGCCATCGGATTCCTGGACACCGGCCTGACCCCAGGAACGAGTCATTCCTATCGGGTCAGCGCCTCCGACGGAGACGGCAACCTGGTGCGGGGCGACGTCAAGACCGTCGTGGTGGCCGGATCGGGCGCGCTGACCGCGTACGGACAGACGGTGATCGCTCAGGGCGCCTCGTTGTACTGGCCGCTCAATGACACCGGCGGATCGCCGGCCACCGACCGCGCAGGGTTCAACGACGCGACTATCGATACCGGTGTCACTCGCGGTGTTCCGGGCGTCGTGTCGGCGGACACGGCGATGGCGTTCAGCGGAGCCGCGGGCGGCGACATCGCATCGTCCGGGACGCTGACATCGCCGGCGGTCTTCACCGCCGCAGCCTGGTTCAAGACAACCAGCACCAGGGGTGGGCGGATCCTGGGCTTCTCGGATCTGACCACAGGCAACTCCCGCCATCGGGATCGACACCTGTATCTGAGCAACTCCGGCCAGCTGACGTTCGGAGTGTGGACCGCGACGACCTCTGCGACCCTGAGCAGCGCTGCCGGCTACAACAATGGGAAGTGGCATCTCGGGGTGGCCACCCTGGGACCCAGCGGAATGGAGCTGTACGTCGATGGTCGGCGCGTCGGCCAACGCTCCGACGTGACAACCGGCCAGAAGTATCCGGGCTACTGGCGGGCCGGTGGCGACAACACGTCCGGTTGGCCTAATTCGGGAACGAGCAGCTACTTCGCCGGCAGCATTGACGAGATCTCTATCTATCCGACGGTGCTCAGCGCCGCCCAGATCGGCGCTCAGTACGCCGCAGGCACGGCAGCAGCGGCGGTGCCGAATGCGGTGCCGAATGCGGTGCCGAATGTCGCGCCGAACACCGCGGCGAAGAATGTTCCTGACAGCACACCGGCGGGCACGGCCGCCGCGCAGCCCGGGGATGCCACCGCGCCGTCCGAATCCCTGTCCGCTACCTCCGCCATTGCCGTGACGCCGACGGCAGGCTGAGGGGAAACCCAGATTCTGGTCGCGGCCCGCTGGTCACCGCGAAGGTGGGCTGCCTGCGGTGCTGTGGTGCGAAAGCAGCTCCTGGACCTCGTGTGGTTGCGGGTCCCGGCCCAGCCCCAGCCCGACGAGGGTTACGCCGACGCAGGCGGCCAGGTACAGCGCAATGGGTAGCCAGCTGCCGAAGGCGCCGAGCAGGGCGGTAAAGATCAGCGGCGCGACGGCGCCGCCGATCAGGCCGGCCAGCGTGTAGGCCAGCGAACTGCCGGCGTAGCGGAGCCTAAGGTCGAACTGCTCGGTGATGTAGGCGGCCTGCGGCCCGTACATGAAGGCGTGGAACGCCAGCCCCACGACGACACCGACCGTGAGCACGAGCACGGAGGCGTTACCGATCAGCAGGAAGAACAACGGCACCCAGATCGCCGAGCCGATCGCGGCGATGGCGTACAGCAGCCGCCGGTTCATCCGGTCGCTGAGAGCGCCGGCCAACGGGATGAAGGCCAGCTGGAACGCCGACCCGATCAGTACCGCGGTCAGCACCTGGCCCCGGGACATACCCAGTTTGGTGGTGGCGTAGGTGGCGACGAAGACGGTGAACAGCGCGTAGAGCACGTCGGGGCCCACCCGGGCCAGGCCGGCGGCCAGCAGCGGGCGCCGTTGGGTGGCGAAGACCTCTTTGATCGGCGCCTCGGGACGTTCGCCGCTCTCCTTGATGGCCAGGAAGACCGGGGTGTCCTCCAGCCTGAGCCGGATCCACAGCCCGAACCCGACCAGCAGCGCGGAGATCAGAAAAGCCACCCGCCACCCCCAGGACAGGAACTGAGCGTCGGACAGTGTCGCGGCCAGTACGGCCAACGCGCCGTTGGCCATCAGGTTGCCCGCGGGTGGGCCGAGTTGGGCGGCCGACGCCCAGAAGCCGCGCTTCTCGGGGTCGCCGTACTCGCTGGACAGCAGTACCGCGCCGCCCCATTCGCCGCCGACGCCGACGCCCTGCGCGAATCGGAGCATGACCAGCAGGATCGGGGCGGCCACCCCGATGCTGGCGTAGCCGGGGAGCAATCCGATGAACAGAGTCGCGACGCCGATGAGCACCAGAGTGGTGACCAGCACGCTCTTGCGGCCGAGGCGGTCGCCGAGTCGGCCGAACACGATGCCGCCGATGGGTCGGGCCAGAAAGCCCACTGCGTAGGTCGAGAACGACAGCAGCGTGCCGGTGAGCGCGTCCTCTCCTGGGAAGAACAACTGTGGGAACACCAGTGCTGAGGCCACGGAGTACACCGCGAAGTCGTAGTACTCCAGGGCAGTGCCGGTGAGACTGGCGGCGTAGGCCTTGATCAATGGGCCCTTGCCGGGAGGTGCGAATTCGTGGTGCGTGGGTGCGGTCATGGTCATCCTCCGGGTCGTGTTCGCGGCAGCTGGTGGGCCGGAACGTGCGAGGTGCGGGTAGCTCGGGAAAGTCGGTGGGATCGCTCAGGGCGGGTTGTGCCGATTCAGGACGTCAGGACGAATCGGAGCCGCTGACCGGGCCGCAGTTGCGCTGCGCGGTCGATGTCATCGTCGAGCACCACAGCGATGACCGGGTATCCGCCGGTGAGTGGGTGATCGGCCAGGAAGAGCACAGGCTGTCCGCTGGGCGGGACCTGGATGGCGCCGAGTGGCAGACCTTCGCTCGGCAGTTCGCGAGTGCTGTTGCGCTGCAACGGCGGCGCTGGTGGACCCGTATCGGCCACCGACGAGCCTGCCGCGGCCGCCGAAGCCGGTCGGTGCAGGCGGAGGCCGACCCGGTTGCTGTGTACGGATACCTGCCATTCGCCGACAGCCAGGTCGGCCGCATTGGTGAACCAGTCATCCCTCGGCCCGAGCAGCACGCGAAGCGCGGTGACCGCCTCCCCGATGACGGTGGCATCAGTAGTAGTGGCGGGGGCAACCGAAACGGCGGTGGGGTCGTGTGCGCCGATCGGCAGCGTGTCGCCATTGGCCAGCGGTGCGGGACCGAGTTCGGAGAGTGTGTCGCTACTCGCCGAACCGAGAACAGTCGGCACGGCGATACCGCCGCCGACGGCCAGGTAGCTGCGCAGCCCGGTCCGCGGAGTGCGCAGGCGCAGAGTCTGCCCGCGTCCCAACAGGATGCGACTGGCATGAGCGACCAGGTCACCGTCGACCTCCGCCGCGGCCGGGGCCCCGGTCACCGCGACGAAGAGGTCCTCTTCGGCGCGCACCGTCAGGCCACCGAGAGTGCATTCGATGACGGCCGCACCGGCGGGATTGCCGACCAGCGAATTGGCCAGCGCGTAGGACCCGCGGTCGGCGGCGCCGGAGCGTCCCACGCCGTCGGCGGCGTGACCTGTGCGGCCGACGTCCTGCAGAAGATCAAGCGGGCCGGTGCGAACCACCGTGAGGTGGGCCGTCATCGCGCACCCTTCGTGGCGGTCCGGCTCGTCGATCGCGATGTCGTGGAAGGCGTTGCCGTGGCATCGATGTCGACGAATCGGACCCATCCGCCGGGTTGGACCGCCGCCGGGGGGTCGGCATCGATATCCCAGAGGGTCGCATCGGTGGTGCCGATGATCCGCCACCCGCCCGGCGACTGCCGAGGATAGACCGCGGAGAACCCGCCGGCGATAGCGACCGACCCGGCCGGCACGCTCGTCCGGGATTCCGCATGCCGTGGCACCCGCAACCGCGGATCACCGCCGGCCAGGTACGCGAAGCCCGGCGCGAAGCCGACAAATGCGGCTCGCCAAGGCGTTCCGACATGCGCTCGGATTACCTCAGCACAACTGAGACCGGTTTCGCGGGCGACCTCTTCAAGGTCGGGACCGTTGTATCGCACCGGTATATGCAGGGGATGACCGAGATCAACTGCACTGTCATCGATGTGGGTGCCGATTGCCAACGCAAGCACTCGAGCCCCGAAGGAGCTGATATCGGTGCCGGCGATCACCCGAACCAGCAGCGTCTCCGAAGCCGGTATCAGGTCCTCCATTTCGGGCAGGTGAGCTTGCCGAATGCGCGCAGTGATGGCCAGAGTTGTTGCCAGGTCATCGGTTTGCACGAGCACGGCGCGGTCACCGGCGGTCAGCAGGCGGGGGGTCATACAAAAGCCTGCACAATGGCCCCGACGCCCTGCAGGGCCCGCCGAACGGTTGCCGCCATTGCCACCGCGCCGGGGCTGTCGCCGTGCACGCAGATGCTCTCGGTGCGGACGGCGATGTCCCGGCCGTCCACCGCGGTGATGGTGCCTTCGGTGACCAACCGCACCATTCGGGCTGCCACCAGCTTCGCATCGCTCAGCACCGCACCGGGCTGGTCGCGGGGGACCAGAGTGCCCTGAGCTGTGTAGGCGCGGTCAGCAAATGCCTCGGGGACGGCGCGCAGACCGGCTGCCTGGGCCAGATCGAGCAGCAGCGAACCCGGCAGTCCGAGCACCGGAAGTGAGGCATCCACCGCCCGGACCGCGTCGACGACAGCTTGTGCCTGTTCTCGGTGGTGAACGGCGGCGTTGTACAGGGCGCCGTGCGGCTTGACGTAGCGGACGCTGGTCCCGGCGACGGCGGCCAGGGCCTGGAGCGCCCCGATTTGATACACGATGTCATCGGCCAACTCGCCCGGATCGACGTCGATGAACCGTCGGCCGAAGCCGGCAAGGTCCCGGTAACCCACCTGGGCGCCGACGGTCACGCCCGCGCGGGCGGCCAGTTCGCAGGTCCGCCGAATGGTGCTCGGGTCACCGGCGTGGAAACCGCAGGCGACGTTGGCGCTGGTCACGAACGGCATCAGAGCGCCATCGTCACCCAGTACCCACCGTCCGAAGGATTCCCCGACGTCGCTGTTCAAGTCGATCTCGGACACGAACCTCATCCTCCTGATAGCCGGCGGCACTGCTGTGTGCTCCTCTCAACAGCATGACATAGAATGCGAGGATTGTGGAACAATCCACAGATATTATTCGGGTAGCATTCAATGATGGAAACGAATAGCGTCCGGTCGCAGTCAGCGGCCCTGCGCGCACTCGGCGATGCCAGGGTCCGGGTTTTCCAGTTGCCCACAGCGGTGCGAGTGGCAGATGCGTTGCGTGAGCAGATCAGCGAAGGGCTGTTTCCGCCGGGCTCGCGGCTACCCGAGGAGGCCATCAGCGAGGCGCTCGGGGTTTCCCGCAACACGGTGCGGGAGGCCTTCGTCGAGCTCACCGGCGACCGACTACTTGTTCGTGAGCCCAATAGGGGAGTGTTCGTCGCAGCACCGGAGGCCTCCGCGGTGATCGACATCTATCGGGCACGCCGGATCCTGGAAGTCGGCGCCGTCCGCGGGGGTGGCCCGCGCGACCTCGTCGCCGCCGCCAGGGTCGCGGTTGATGACGGCTTGGCGGCGCGGACCAGGGGTGAAGTGGAAGCGGTCGGCACCGCGAATCAGCACTTTCATCGTGTCCTGGTTGCCCTGGCCGGCAGTGCCCGGCTCGACCGGCTGATGAGACAGATGCTGGCCGAAATGCGTCTGGTCTTCCACGCCAGCAAATTGCCCGTAGATTTTCATCAGCGGTACCTGGACGTCAACGACGAGTTGTGCCGGCTGCTGGAAGCCGGCAACTTCGAGGCCGCCGCGGATGCCCTGGTCCCGTACCTGGAGCGGTCCGAAGGGGAAGTTCTGCAATCGACCCGCTGAAAACCAGCCGACGAACGCCGGTCAGTGCGGCAAGTCAGTGGCGCCCAGCGTCGCGCTGACCAATCGGAGAACGGTGATCGCGGCGGCCTTGTTCAACGGTTCGTTGCCGTTGCCGCATTTGGGCGACTGGACGCACGAGGGGCAACCCGCCTGGCAGGTGCAACTCGCCACCGCGTCGCCGACCGCGGTGAGCCAGCGCCCCAGAAGCTGATGGCCCCGCTCGGCGAAGCCGGCCCCGCCCGGGTACCCGTCGTAGACGATGACTGTGGGGTCGCCGGTGTCCGGGTGCAGGTTGGTCGACAGCCCGCCGATGTCCCAGCGATCGCACCCGGCGAACAGCGGCAACAGTCCGATGGCCGCGTGTTCGGCAGCGTGCAAGGCGCCGGGAATCAGCACCGAGCTGATCCCGGCGGCGGCGAGCAGCTCGACCGGGACGGTGTACCAGACCGCCATCGTCTCCAACGTCTGTTCGGGCATGTCCAATGCGGTGAGGTCGATCAGCTCACCGTTCGGCCGCCGCCTAAGGTAGCCGACGACCTGCTCGGTGACCCGGACCGGTGACAACCCGGTGCGCACCCCGTTGCCGAACAGCACCGCTCCCACTTGCTGGATGATCTGCACCGACGACACCGAGCGCGCCGTCGTGGTGTAGTCCGGCCGCTCCGCGTGGACCAGGGCGAGTTGCGCCGCCAGATCCAGCTCATCGACCAGATATGACTGGCCGCGATGCAGGTAGACAGCGCCGGGGTGCACCGACCCGGGCGCCCGCGCCGAGTCGACGGTGCCCAACATGCGAGCGGTGTCGGCCTCGACGACGGCGATCTGCCCGCCGCTACCGCGCAGGTCGACCAGATCGGCCGGGTGAATCCGGTCGGCCAGGTACCAGCCGGTGGCACGTTTGCGCAGCACTCCGTCGGCGACGAGCGACTCCACGCAGGCCGCTGCCGCGGGACCGCCGAGCCGCTCGAGATCAACTTCCGTCAGATGCTGCTCCGCCGCTGCGCAGGCCAGGTGGGGGCCGAGGATGTAGGGATTGGCCGGGTCGGTCACCGCCGACTCGATCGGTTTGCCGAACACCGCCTCCGGATGATGCACCAGGTAGGAGTCGAGCGGGTCCTCGCGCGCCACGAAGATCACCAACGCCGGATCGGTGCCCCGTCCTGCCCGTCCGGCCTGCTGCCACATCGATGCCAGGGTCCCCGGGTAGCCGGCCAGGATCGCGACATCCAGGCCGGAGATGTCCACCCCGAGTTCCAGTGCGTTGGTCGTCGCCACGCCGAGCAACTCGCCGGTGGACAGCGCCCTTTCCAGCTCGCGGCGCTCCTCGGGCAGGTAGCCACCTCGGTAGGCGGCAATCCGGTCGACGAGTTCGGGTGCGATGTCGGTGAGCCGCCGCTGGGCGCTGATCGCGGTCTGTTCGGCTCCGTGCCGGGATCTGACGAAGGCCAGGGTCCGGGCACCTGCGGCAACCAGATCCGCGAGCATTCGGGCCGCCTCGGCCGGCGCCGAACGGCGCACTGGTGCGCCGTTCTCGCCGAGGAGCTCCGGCAGCACCGCGGGTTCCCAGAGCACGAAGTCCGCCCCGGGCCGCGGCGCACCATCCTCGGTCACTGCGCGCACCGGCTCGCCGATGAGTCTGCTCGCCGCCACCGCCGGTTCGCTGACCGTGGCCGACGCCAGGATCACCGTCGGGTTGGAGCCATAGATCCTGGCCAGCCGCAGCAACCGGCGGATCACCAGGGCGACATGGGAACCGAACACCCCGCGGTAGGAATGGCATTCGTCGACAACCACATACTTCAGCCGCCGCAGCACCCGGGCCCAACGCGCGTGCTGCGGCAGGATGCCGCGGTGAATCATGTCCGGGTTGGTCAGAATCCACCTGCTGTGCGAGCGCACCCAGTCGCGGACGTCCATCGGGGTGTCACCGTCGTACAGACTCGGGTGGATGCCGGGCAGGTCGAGGCCGGCCAACGAGTTCAGCTGGTCCGCGGCGAGCGCCTTGGTCGGTGCCAGATACAGGACCTGCGCCCGCGGATCGGCGAGCAGGTCGGTCAGCGCGGGAAGTTGGTAGGCCATCGACTTGCCCGAAGCGGTCCCGGTCGCAATGACGATGTGGCTGCCCTGGTGGGCCAATTCGGCGGCCTGCGCCTGGTGCGAATACGGGCGGCTGATCCCGCGCCGGCCGAACGCGGCCACCACATCGGGCGAGGCCCAGGAGGGCCAGTCGGCGAGGAGCCCGATTCGGCCCGGCAACTGCTCGATGTGGGTCACCGGTTGATCCCGGCCATGGACGGCGGGCAACACGGTGTCCAGCAACCGGGACCGAAAAGACACCGGCTCGGCCAACTCGCCAGACTCCACCACTCTGAACATTCTCCTCCCCCAATGGTGTTTGCCGGCGCGGATCCGTGTCGTCGACGCTCGATCGCACACCGGCAGGTCGGCCGTCCCCACCCGAACGCCGCCCTCCGCCAACGATCCCGGGACCAGATCGCCGAGCCCACGCAATCTCACACTGAAACCAGCCCCATTCGGCGCGCCGAGGCCGTCGCCGTGTTTCTTGCAGGTGTTTGCCTCAATTAGAGTGAGCGTTCGTGCGCTGACCCGTGGTCAGCGCTCTTTCGTGTCGACCAACGCCGGTCGTGCCATTGGGGGACCCGGCGCGCACATCTCGCTGGATCAGGAGCCGCATGCCGAACAATCTCGCAGCCAGTGCCATCACCGTCAGCAGCAGCGACAAAACGATCGTGGTGGCCGTGGCCGTCGTTGCCCTGGTCGCCCTGGTGATCGCCTTCTTCCTCCGCGCGGGTGTGCTCGCCGCGGACAAGGGCACGCCCAAGATGCAGGAGATCTCCGAAGCGGTCCAGGAAGGAGCGGCTGCCTATCTGACCCGCCAGTTCCGGACCCTGAGCATTTTTGTGGTTCTGGTCTTCGGGTTGCTGTTCGTCCTTCCGGGTGATGCCTCCGAACGGATCGGCCGGTCGGTGTTCTTCCTGATCGGGGCCGGTGCGTCGGCGACGATCGGCTACGTGGGCATGTGGCTCGCCACCCGAGCCAACGCCCGGGTGGCCAACGCGGCCAACACCACCGGCCGCGAAGACGCGATGCGGATCGCGTTCCGGACCGGCGGCACCGTCGGTCTGGCGACCACCGGGCTCGGCCTGCTGGGTGCCTCGGTCGTCGTCTGGGTGTATCTGGGCGACGCGCCCAAGATCCTGGAGGGTTTCGGATTCGGCGCCGCCATGGTCGCGATGTTCATGCGGGTCGGCGGCGGCATCTTCACCAAGGCCGCCGACGTCGGCGCGGACCTGGTCGGCAAGGTCGAACAGGGCATCCCGGAGGACGACCCACGTAACGCCGCGACCATCGCCGACAATGTCGGTGACAACGTCGGCGACTGCGCCGGCATGGCCGCCGACCTGTTCGAGTCCTACGCGGTCACCCTGGTCGCCTCGCTCATCCTGGGCAGTGCGGCTTTCGGCGCCAAGGGCCTGATCTTCCCGCTCATCGTTCCCGCCATCGGCGTGCTCACCGCGATTCTCGGTGTCTACATCACCAAGGCCAAGGCCGGTGAGGCCGGATTGACGACGATCAACCGTTCGTTCTACATCTCGGCCGGCATCTCGGGTGTGCTGTGCACCGTGGCCTCCTTCGTCTACCTGCCGAGCACGTTCGCCGAACTGGGTATGCCGGGCAGCGGCAATCCGGCGGTCATCGCCTTCATCGCTGTACTCATCGGGATCGTGCTGGCCGCCATCATCCTGGGACTCACCGGATACTTCACGGATACCAAGTTCAAGCCGACCATCGACGTCGGGAACAGCTCCACGACCGGCGCCGCCACCGTCATCCTGGCTGGCATCTCGCTCGGCCTCGAGTCGTCCGTCTACACGGCGCTGGTCATCGCTTCGGCGGTTTTCATCGCGTTCTCGCTGGCCAGCACGCTGCTCGTGGGTCTGTTCGCGATCGCACTGGCCGGTTGCGGCCTGCTCACCACGGTCGGCGTCATCATCGCGATGGACACCTTCGGCCCGGTCTCGGACAACGCGCAGGGCGTCGCCGAGATGAGCGGCGAGGTGTCCGTAGAGGGCGCGAAGATCCTGACCGAGCTGGACGCCGTCGGCAACACCACCAAGGCCATCACCAAGGGAATCGCGATCGCCACTGCAGTGCTGGCGGCGACCGCGCTGTTCGGGTCGTACTCGGACGCAATCGGCAATGCGCTCATCGCGGCGGGCACCACGGCCGGTGAAGCCGAGGCCGGCATGCGCACCTTCGTCACCACCATCGTCTCGCCGAACGTCCTGGTCGGCGCCATGCTCGGCGCGGCGGTGGTCTTCATGTTCTCCGGTCTGGCGATCAACGCGGTCTCCCGCGCCGCCGGTGCTGTCGTGCGTGAGGTACGCCGCCAGTTCCGCGAGATCCCCGGCATCATGGAGGGCACTGGGAAGCCGGAGTACGGCAAGGTCGTCGACATCGTCACCCGAGACTCGCTGCGTGAGCTGACCACCCCGGGCCTGATGGCTGTGCTCGCGCCGATCGCCGTCGGGTTCGGCCTCGGCGTAGGCCCGCTGGCCGGATTCCTGGCCGGCGCCATCGTCACCGGCACCCTGATGGCCGTGTTCCTGTCCAATTCCGGTGGGGCCTGGGACAACGCCAAGAAGATCGTCGAAGACGGACACCACGGTGGCAAGGGCTCCTCGGCCCATGAGGCGACGATCATCGGCGACACCGTAGGCGATCCGTTCAAGGACACCGCCGGCCCCGCGATGAACCCGCTGATCAAGGTGATGAACCTGGTGTCGGTGCTGATCGCGCCGGCGATCGTCGCGATGTCAGTCGGCAACGGCGCGAATGCCGGTCTGCGAATCGTCATCGCATTGGCGGTCGTGGCGGTCATCGTCGGTGCGGTACTGATCTCCAAGCGGCGGGCATCCTCACTGGAAGGGTGACCGGGCGGGCATCCGCGCTGGACTGGTGACCGATAGGGTGAACCGACCACCAGCAGTTCACATTTTGGCGAATCCATATTTCGGCGAGACCACATTTGAGCGAGGGAATCATGTCCAGACGAGCGATCCTGATCGGCACAGCGGTGACCGCACTGTTTCTGACCGGTTGCGGCAGCACCACCACTGGCACGGCGAGTGTGACGACCACCGCCAGTTCGACGGCCGATACCTCGTCATCGGCCATGACATCTCAGACCCCTTCGAGTTCGAGTTCGAGTTCGAGTTCGTCGGCGGCGACGAGCGAGAGTGGCACCAGCTCGGTCATCCCGGCCGAACTGGATGCGGCATCCAAGACCTGGTTCACCAACTTCTGCACGGTGGCCTCGGGCCTGGAAGCCGATCTGACGGCCGCCAGCAAGGGGACGCCGGACAAGTCCACGCCGCAGGCCTATCAGGCGTCGCTGAGCACCCAGTTCACCGCGATCGCTGAGGTCTTCACCGGAGCGGCGACCAAGATCGGTTCGGTGCCTGCGCCGACCATCCAAGGTGGCGATGCGTTCAGTCAGGCCTTGACAGGGGCGCTGGATGGAATTGGCCAGGCGCTTTTGACCGCCACCACTGCGTTCGCCGCCGTCCCCGTCACCGACAATGCGTCGGTGGAAGCGGCAGCGGCAACGGTGGCGACCGGCATCCAGCAGTCGGCGACGGAGATCGCCACCACGCTGGGGTCGTTCAAGAACGACATCACGCCGGAAGTGCAGGCCGCGGTCGAGGCCATTCCGGAATGCAGCATTCTGAGCAAATGATCGACATGGCGATGCGGACGGTTGGGTTCGGCCATTTGTCCGCATCGTCATTGGTTTGTCGGCTGGACCCACCGGCTGAATTCCGGTCATCCCCTATCCCGGCCCCTGGCCGGATATCCTGACGCCCCGTGGGCCAGCTCTCTTTCTTCTCCGCGGATATCGCGGTGCCGCAGATCGCCGATCTCGGCGGGCTGCTGGCTGCCCATGGTCAGATCACCGCGGGCCTGCCAGGGTCGCGTCTGTCGATCCTGCTGTCAGACGAGGGACGGGCCCAGGCGCTGATCGCCGAATGCTCGCTGCGCGGGATCGCCGCGGAGGTGGTCGTGGACGACGCCGGGCACTATCTGATGCGCACCGATCGCAGCGTCGACCTGGCAGGGCTGGCGCGATCCTGGGTGCTCGGCGCCGTGAAGAGCGTGCCGGACGACCTGACCGTCGACCCCGGGTTCCTCCGCTGCTGGGCCATCGCCGCCGGCCGGGTGGACGAGCTGGGCTACCTTCTCGGCCTGGACCCCCACGTCTCCGATACCTATGAGCCGCTGATCGCCGCCTGCGCCAGATCGGGACTGGCCGGTTCCTATATCGGGGTTCGGGGCGGCGGCCCGGCCATCCGAGTGGTCGGTCATCGCCGACTGAGCAGATTGACCGATTCCATCGGCACACCGCCGACGGGCCTGCCGGTGGACTTCTACCCGACTGAACGGCCCTACACTGAAACGGACTAGGCCGGGTCCGAGGTTTCGGCGCTGCCCGTTCGATCACTGCATCAGGCCTTACGGCCGGCCGATGTGCTTCACTCGGAAGGCCGCATTGCGTTCACAAATGGCGCGCCCCGACCCCGCTCGCTTGCGTTTCGGCGATCTCATGGCATTCTGCACCAGGTACCGCCGACCGAATCTGACGTCACCACATCCAAATATTGGTGTGGACCCGTCGCTCCCATTCAAGTCGGCCGGGCACCGGGGGTGTGATCTGGCCCGAGGGGGCTGAAGTACCGCAACCTGATTGAGTTCGCGGCGTCAACACGAGCGATGCCAATATAAGGAGAACGTGAAAGCGCATGGCCGTTCGTAAGGCTGCATCCAGCGCCGCCGAAGAGGGTGGCGTGCGCTTGGTGATCGTCGAGTCGCCGTCCAAGGCGCAGACGATCTCGAAATATCTGGGTCCGGGGTACATCGTCGAATCCTCGATCGGGCACATCCGGGATCTGCCGCGAGGTGCCGCGGACGTCCCCGCGAAATACAAGGGTCAGCCCTGGGCACGGCTGGGCGTCAACGTGGACAACGGTTTCGAGCCGCTGTACGTGGTCAGCCCGGAAAAGCGTGCGCAGGTGGCCAAACTGAAGTCGGCGCTGGCCCGTGCCTCCGAGTTGCTACTGGCCACCGATGAGGACCGCGAGGGCGAGGCGATCGCCTGGCATCTGCTGCAGACGCTGAACCCCAAGGTTCCCGTCAAGCGGATGGTGTTCCATGAGATCACCCCGGCGGCGATCCAGGAGGCAGCGGCCAATCCCCGCGAGCTCGACGAGAATCTGGTCGACGCCCAGGAAACCCGCCGTATCCTGGACCGGCTGTACGGCTACGAAGTGTCGCCGGTGCTGTGGAAGAAGGTGATGCCGAAGCTCTCGGCGGGCCGCGTCCAGTCCGTCGCCACCCGGATCATCGTGCAGCGGGAACGGGCCAGGATGGCCTTCGTCTCCGGCAGTTACTGGGGCATCGATGCACTGCTCGCCAACGACGCCACAGCCACGTTCACGGCCGCGTTGCAGGCCGTCGACGGCCGGCGGATCGCCCTCGGACGCGATTTCGACGAGAGCACCGGCGGGCTCAAGGCCGACTCCACGGTGCTGCTGCTGGACGAGGAGAACGCGCGGGATCTGGCGGGCTCGCTCACCAACGGAACCGCGGTGGTCACCTCGGTGGAGGAGAAGCCGTACACCCGGCGCCCCTACCCGCCGTTCATGACGTCCACGCTGCAGCAGGAGGCCGGCCGCAAACTGGGGTTCTCCTCCGAGCGCACCATGCGCACCGCGCAGCGGCTCTACGAGTCCGGCTTCATCACCTATATGCGTACCGACTCGACCACCCTGTCGGCGACGGCGTTGGACGCCGCCCGTCGGCAGGCCCGCGAGCTCTACGGCCCGGAGTACGTCCCGGAGGCCCCTCGGCAGTACACCCGCAAGGTCAAGAACGCGCAGGAGGCGCACGAGGCGATCCGGCCGGCCGGCGAGAACTTCCAGACGCCCGGCCAGGTCGCACCGTCCGTCGGCGGGGACGAGTTCCGGCTGTACGAGCTGATCTGGCAGCGCACCATCGCCTCCCAGATGGTCGACGCCAAGGGGCAGACGCTGACCGTTCGGGTGGCGGCGGACGCGGCGGGCCGGGAGTGCACCTTCGGCGCTTCGGGACGGACGATCACCTTCCCCGGGTTCCTCCGCGCCTACGTCGAGACCGTCGACGCCGAAGCCGGCGGTGAGGCCGACGACGCCGAACGCAGACTTCCGGTGCTGCGCGCAGGCGAGCGGTTGGCGATCCGCGAGCTGACTCCTGGTGGTCACGTCACGTCGCCACCGGCCCGCTATACCGAGCCGTCGCTGATCAAGGCTCTGGAGGAGCTGGGCATCGGCCGTCCCTCGACCTACACCTCGATCATCCGGACGATCACCGATCGCGGCTACGTATGGCGTAAGGGACAGGCGATGGTGCCGTCCTGGATCGCTTTTGCGGTGATCGGTCTGCTGGAACAGCACTTCGCCCGGCTGGTGGACTACGACTTCACCGCCGCCATGGAGGACGAACTCGACGGCATCGCCGAGGGCCGGCTGCATCGTACCGAGTGGCTCACCGCGTTCTACTTCGGCGGTGACACCGGACCGATGGGCTCCGTGGGTCGTTCCGGCGGGCTCAAGAAGCTGGTCGGCGAGAATCTTGAGGACATCGATGCCCGCGAGGTGAACTCGCTGCCGATCGTCAAGTCGCTCGACGGCCGTCAGGTGATGGTTCGGGTCGGTCGCTATGGGCCATATCTGGAGCGGCCCAGCCTGGACGGCACGGCGACCGAGCGGGCAAATCTGCCCGAAGAACTCGCACCCGATGAGGTCACCCAGGCCTCGATCGAGGAGCTGTTCGCCAAGTCGGCGGAGAGCAACGACCGCGAACTGGGAACCGCGCCGGACACCGGCTACCCGGTCGTGGCCAAGGACGGCCGCTACGGACCGTACGTCACCGAGGTCCTGCCCGAGGATGCCCCGACCAAGGGCAAGAACGCGGTCAAGGCGCGCACCGCCTCGCTGTTCAAGACAATGAGCCTGGAACACATCGCGCTGGACGATGCGCTGCGGCTGCTGACCCTGCCGCGCGTGGTGGGCCTGGACCCGGAGTCCGGCGCTGAGATCACCGCGCAGAACGGGCGGTACGGGCCGTACCTGAAGAAGGGCACCGATTCGCGGTCACTGACCAGCGAAGAGGAGCTGTTCACCGTAGACCTGGATCAGGCATTGGTGATCTACGCCCAGCCCAAGACCCGCGGCCGGACCGCGGCGGCGACGCCGGCGCTGCGCGAGGTCGGCGAAGACCCGGCCACGAAGAAACCGATGGTGATCAAGGACGGCCGATTCGGTCCCTATGTCACTGATGGCGAGACGAACGCCTCGCTGCGCAAGGGCGATGAGGTGGACTCGTTGACCGTCGATCGAGCGGCCGAGTTGCTCGCTGACCGTCGACTCCGAGGACCGGCGCCCAAGCGAACAGCCGCGCGTAAGCCCCCGGCGACCACCACGAAGACGGTCACCCGCAAGCCCGCGGTCAAGAAGTCCCCGAACAAGGCAGCAGCCAAGTGATCAGGACAGGCCGGCGAATCTGATCATCGATCGGGGGGCACGTACGATCGGGTCATGACCAGCCCCGCTCCGGTATCCCGGATTTTCCTGGACGCCCTCGGCGGGCTCGACGGCACCCAGGCGGTCAAGGTCCGGTACGCCGCCCCACCGGTGTTTCCGGACGCAGCACTTGGCGTGGCACCTGCCGGGCGTGCGCGCCCCGGCCCCCGGGCTCGGCCGATGCCCAGGTCCATGCCGATGCCGGCCGCCGTGTCATTGGCGCCGCGGCCGGTGGTCCGGGCAGCCAACCCCGGCCAACCGGTCAGGGCTCGCCAGGTCCCGCCGGCTCCGCGCACCGCCGCGCCGTACCCGGCTCAGGGCCGTCCGCAGGGCGTCGGGCCGCGGATGCCGGCGCCGTACGGCGCTGGGCAGTACCAGGGCCCGGTGCCCGCCGCGTTCGCGCAGCAGGCGTCATCGCCGTCGCCCTTCGCGTTCACCCCGCCGGCCCCGGCCGCCCGGTCGCCGCGTAATTTCCGGCAACCTCCCACGCCGACAGCGCCCCCGAAAGCTCCGGTCAAGAAGAGGAGCTACCTGCAGGGCATCATCTTCCTGATCGTCTTCGCACTCATCGGTTCGGGCGCGGGGAAAGCGATTCTGGACGCGTTGTTCAACCGCTGATCTCAGCTCGGCCGGCGACGGCCACTCGGGCGGCTGTGTCGGGGGTCGGCGGTAGGGTCACTGTCGTGCCCGAGGTAGCAGTAGCCCGTGATGTCTACGCGAGCGTGATCGGCCAGCCCGAGGCGGTCGCCACCCTGCGCGCCGCCGTAGCCGCATCGTGGCAGGACGAGGCGGTGCCCGCGTCGGCGATGACCCACGCCTGGCTCTTCACCGGTCCGCCCGGATCGGGCCGGTCCGTTGCCGCGCGCGCGTTCGCCGCCGCGCTGGAATGCCCGGATCGTGGCTGTGGGCACTGCGTGCATTGCCGCACCGTGCTGCACGGCACCCACGGCGATGTCCGGTCGTTCAACCCCGAGGGCCTGTCCATCGCGGTCAAACAGATGCGCGCGGTGGTCCAGGCAGCTGCCCGGCGGCCGACCACCGGACGATGGCAGATCGTGCTCATCGAGGACGCCGACCGGCTCACCGAGGGGGCATCCAACGCCCTGCTCAAGGCGGTCGAGGAGCCGTCACCGCTGACGGTGTTCCTGCTCTGCGCTCCGTCGACGCACCCCGACGATGTCTCGGTCACGATCCGTTCCCGCTGCCGGGTGCTCACCATGGGGACGCCCAGCGTGCACGCGATCGCGTCGGTGCTGCAGTCCAGGGACGGGATCGACGCGGACACCGCGAAGTGGGCCGCCGCCGTGTGCGGTGGTCACGTGGGCCGCGCGCGCCGGCTGGCGACCGATACCGAGGCCGCAGCGGCACGGCTCTCGGTGCTGGGGATCCCGGCCCGGCTCCGCAGCATCGGCGATGTCTACGAGGCGTCCGCCACCCTGCTGGATCGGGCGAAGGGTGAGGCGAAGGCCCTGTCCGAGCTCCGGGATCTGGCCGAGTTGGACGAGTTGAGGATGGCCCTGGGCGCTGGGGGAACGGGCAAGGGTGCGGTCGGCGCCGCCCGGGGAACCCTCGGTGTGGTGAAGGAACTGGAGCGGCGGCAGAAGTCCCGGGCCACCCGCACCGAACGCGACGTGCTCGATCGCGCGCTGGTCGACCTGTCCGGCTTCTATCGGGATGTCATTGCGATCTCGGTCGGAACCGCAGCGCCGATCCTCAACCCGGACATCCGGCCGGATTTGGAGGTCGCCGCCGGTCGGCTGCAGGCGGACGGTGCGTTGCGTCGGCTGGACGCCATCCTGGAGTGTCGCGAGGCGATCGAGAGCAACGTGAAGCCGCAGATCGCGGTGGAAGCGCTGATGATGCGCCTGCTGACCGGCTGACCGCCGCCTGCCGTACCCCGGCGGCTGCGGTCGACGCGTACGGTGCTCACATGGGGATGATTTGCGCCGTGGTTTTCACCAAGAACGGCCAGCTGTTCTACGCCAATCCCGGCCAGTTGATCCTCGAGGTCGGCGACCTGGTTCTCTACCCGACCGAGCAGGGCACCGTGACGGCCACCGTGCTGTGGCCGCCGGAGTACTCCGCGGAGGAGACCGACGGCTTTCCGACCCTGGCCGGCGTGGCAACCGAGGCCGACGCGGCAGCCACCGCCGAGCTTCGCAAGGTCAAGGCCAGGACGCTTGTCGCCACCAGGAGGTTGGTCCGCTTTCACGGCTTGCCGATGAAAATCCTCGCCGTTGATCCCCAGGTGAG
Source organism: Mycobacteriales bacterium (assembly GCA_038245175.1). Lineage (GTDB taxonomy): Bacteria > Actinomycetota > Actinomycetes > Mycobacteriales > Nakamurellaceae > Nakamurella. The sequence continues at coordinate 203,971 of JBBRSR010000007.1, forward strand.
CACGGGTCGTACCGTGGTCTACTACTCGTCTCCGGAGACCGTTGATTTCCGCTCGCTGCTCCGCGATCTGTCCTCGACGCTGCATGTGCGGGTGGAGCTTCGGCAGGTGACCGACCGCGATGCTGTTCGGGTGACCGGCGCCATCGGATCCTGTGGCCGCGATACCTGCTGTTCGACCTTCCTGCGCGACTATGAGCCGATCACTCTGGCAATGGCCCGCGATCAGGACCTACCGGCGAATCCGATGCGGATCTCTGGCGCCTGTGGACGCCTGATGTGCTGCCTCAAATACGAGCACCCGATGTACAACGACTTCAAGACAACGGCGCCCGCGATCGGTGAACACGTCGAGTCGCCGCACGGCGCCGCGACGGTGATCGGGCACAACGTGCTCGACGACTCGGTGGTGCTCAAGCTCGCCGCCGATGGCACGAAGGAGATCTGCAAGAAGGCGTCGGTCTGCAGCGCGCGGAAGGCCTACGAATCGAGGTAGTGGCTGGTCAGCGGCGCCCGTCGCGAATCTGATAGACCCGGGCGGCGCTGAGCCCGCTGTGCGAAGCCACCGTTGGGCCGCCGACGCCGGCGGCCAGCGCATCGCGAACGTGCCGGTCGCGTACTGCCTGGGCTGCGGTTACCCGAGCCTGCAACTGCTCGATGGTGGTGTGGTCCTGCTCGAGCGCCACGAGTAGTGGGTTGAGCTCCGCGGCCTCAGGACCCGTCATCGGTTCCTCTTTCATTAACCCAGAAGTCGGTCGGAACCCACAAAGCTGCACCCGCCGATCCAGATTCGGCGGGTGCAGCCAGTGGTGCTGCCAGGCTCACAACCGCGAGCCGAGTGTGGAGCCGCCTTAGGGAATCGAACCCTAGACCTTCTCATTACGAGTGAGATGCTCTACCGACTGAGCTAAGGCGGCAGCGCTGGTCACTCTACCGGCTCCGCCGCCCTGGTCCGAATTCCGGGCCGACCGCTAGGTGCCGTTCTCCAGCTGGGCCAGGATCTTGCCATAGATCCGCGCGAGGTCGGCGGTGTCCCGTTCGTCCAACGGATCGAACATCACCGAGCGGACCGTCGCGGCGTGCCCAGGGGCGATCTCGATGAGCCGTTGCCAGCCGGCGGCAGTCAGGATGGCGAGCTGGCCGCGCCCGTCCTGCAGGGTGCGCTCGCGGCGCACCCAGCCGTGCTGTTCGAGTCGTGCAACGGCGTGCGAGGTCCGCGACTGCGAGGCCCGCAGTACCTCGGCAAGCTGGTTCATCCGCAACGACCGATCGGGCGCTTCGGAGAGCATGGCCAGGATCAGGTAGTAGGCCTGCGGAATGCCTGCTTCGCGTTGGATGTCCTTCTCTATCCGGTCCTGCAGGAGTCGGGAGAGATTCAAGTAGTGCCGCCAGATCGCCTGTTGTTCGGCGCTGAGCCAGGGTGAGTCCGCCATGTGCCTCACTATAGACAGGTGATGCTTGAACGTTCATATAACTCGGCGTATGGTGGGTAGATGACCGAAAATCGCATGCCGGCGATGTACTTGTCGCACGGGGCTCCGCCGTTGGCCGACGATAAGACTTGGACCGCTGAGCTGGCCGCCTGGAGCGCCGAGGTGCCGAAACCGCAGTCGATCCTGGTCGTCTCCGCGCACTGGGAATCCGCGCCATTGACCGTTGGCGCAACCGAAACGGTTCCGTTGACCTACGATTTCGGCGGTTTCGAGCGCCGCTACTACGAGGTGCAGTACCGGGCGCCCGGCGCGCCCGAGCTGGCCCAGGACGTCGCGAAGTTGGTCGGCCGGCCGGGTCAGCCGGTCTATCAGGACCCCGAGCGCGGCTTGGATCACGGTGCCTATGTGCCCTTGGTCGAAATGTTCCCGGAGGCTGACGTGCCGGTTCTGCAGGTCTCGATGCCGACGCTTGATCCACGCGAGCTCTTCGAACTCGGTCGCCAGTTGGCTCCGTTGCGTGATGATGGTGTGCTGATCATCGGTTCCGGCTTCACCACGCACAACCTTCGAGAGGCGATCTTCAACGACACCACCGGCGCCGCGCCGCAGTGGGGTCGAGAGTTCGACGCCTGGGCGAAGGAGACAGTCGAGTCGGGGGACATCGACGCGATCCTGGACTTCGAGAACGCCGCGCCGGCCGGCCGTCGTGCACACCCGCGGACCGAACACTTCGCGCCGCTGTTCGTCGCCCTCGGGGCCAGTGCCGATCAGGGCATCGATGCCAAGAGCGTCATCGACGGCTTCTGGTTCGGGATGTCCAAGCGGTCGTTCCAGTTCGCCTGATCGTCAGCTCCGGGGGGCCACGGTCGCGCCGCCGGCATATCTGAGCTTCACGTCCTGACCGATCCGGGTGATCTCGCGCAGCTCGAAACGGTGCGCCGCAGCCAGGGTACGCACCGCGCCGCCACTCACGGCGGCGGTTCCGGCACCAAGGATCAACGGCGCCTGGTACAGGATCACCTCGTCGATCAGCCCGGCGTCCAGGAACGCGGCGGCCAGCCGCGGGCCACCCTCCAGCAACACGTGCCGTAGCCGCAGCTTCCACAGTTCGTCCAGCAGCCTGGCCAGGTCGACCCGACCGTCGGCGTCGGCTCCGACCAGTGCGGCGGTGGCCATCCAGGACGGCGCCCGGTCGTCCAGCACCTTGGCCGTCGGTGGTGTCCGACCGCGGGAATCCACCACGACCCGAAGCGGCTGCGGCCCGAGGAGCGACCCTTCCGGATCGCGGACGGTGAGCTGCGGATCGTCGGTCAGCACAGTGCCGACACCGACCATCATCACGTCGACCCGCTGACGCAACAGGTGCACATCCGCGCGTGATTCCGCCGACGTGATCCACTTGCTGGTCCCGTCGGCCGCCGCCACCCGGCCGTCGATGGTCACCCCGGCCTTGAACGTGACGAACGGCCGTTGGTTGGCCAACGACGTGAGCCAGACCCGATTCACGTCGGCAGCCTCGTCCGCCAGTACCCCGGTGTTGACATCGATGCCGGCATCCCGCAACGTTCGAATACCGCCGGCAGCCGCGGGATTGGGATCGACGTTGGCGATGACCACCCTGGTGATGCCGGCGTCGATCAGCGCGAGCGAGCAGGGCCCGGTCTGTCCGGTGTGGTTGCAGGGCTCCAGGGTGACCACGGCGGTCGCGCCGCGAGCGGCCGAACCCGCCGCCGCCAGCGCGTTCACCTCGGCGTGCGGCCCGCCGTATACCTGGTGCCAGCCCTCGCCGACGACGGCTCCGGCGGGGGAGAGCACGACGCAACCCACTACCGGATTGGGCAGTGCGGTCGCGGCGCCGCGAGCGGCAAGTTCGATGGCCCGTCGCATGGCGGCCACCTCGGCGTCGCTCGCGCCGGACTGAACGGTCATCCGCTCATCTTTGCCTACGGCCGAGTCCATCCCGGCATCTCAACCGACAGTGCCGTTTCGGCCGGGGCCCGGGTAGCTCGTCGAGAGCGTGAGCGAACCCGTGGCAGTGATGCCGATGTCGCCGGCAGGTGTGCGCGGGCCGGGGGACGGCCGATGTGTCAGGCCGGATCATCCAACCGGGCACGCCACAAGCTCCAGCCATAAGTTCCGAGGTAGATGTCGTAGCCCTGACCGTCCGGCACCACTTCCAGGTGTGAGCAGTTCGCCATCGACGGCAGTCCGGCGCTGTCTCGCCGCCAGTGCCGGCCGGTGGCGCTCGAGAAGACCGCTTCGTTCGTGCAAGCAAATATCCGCGAGATGTACGTGCCGGCCTGGGCGGCCGCGACGCTGTAGATCACGTCGCCGGGCAATTCCATCAAGGCCAGTGGCGAGTCTGGCCGACCCAGCGCGGTCCAGCTCGTACCACCGTCACCGGTCGACAGCAGGTAGCCCTCCGCCGCCGCGTCGGCAGACGTCCGCGCGATGGCCAGGTAGCTCGATGGCCCTAGCGCACGGACAAGCGACATGCTGGCCTGTGCGGGTATGACACCGAGCGGTAGCTGGGAGCTGGGCGAACCTTCTGCACTGGGGAACCCCAGGATGCCGGCGTCGTCGGGCTCGCCCGGCGAGCTGGGGATGAGGACCGAGCGGAAGCCGGCGGTGCCCCGGACGATCGACAGCACCGAGGAGCCATCCCAGCTTGCCGCCACGACCACGGCTTCGCCCGCCGCCAGGTCGAGGCCTGCGACCTGGCGCCACCGGGCGTCGGCCCCGACCGCGTCTGCGAACAATCCATAGATGCGGTGCGCTTCCCAGGCGATGGCGCACATCAGCCGACCGTCGGACATGTAGCTGGGAGCCGCCACCACCTCGCATACTGCGCCGGTGCCGAGCGATTCGCTGATCAGGTGACCGGTCGTGTCTCGCACTGGTATTCGCAGATCGCCCTTCGCGCTGACGAAGCCCGGTATCTTTGGCTTCCAGGCAGACAGCAAGGGAATCGCCAGATTCATGGTGGTGCGAAGTAGGCCGACCGATTCGGGGAACAGGCATCCTCCGCCGTCGCCGGAGTCCACGGAACGCCAGGCCTCGCCTGGGATACCCAGCCGGATGAAGACGTTGCCATTGTCCTGCAGACCGGCTGCGGCAAGGCCGGAGACCTGCCGGCTGACGGCGACTCTGCCGTAGAAGTTCTTCAGGTATCCGTCCGGGGCCAGCATCTGCAGAGACGGGTATCGGGCGTTGTAGCTGCGGAAATCAGCGCCGAGGTTCGGCGACGCCGCAACTCCGCCGTCGCTGGCGATCACGATTCGCTGGGGGTCCTCAGGATCGAACCGCACAACGTGAACGTCGGCGTGGAGATGGGGCGAACTGCCGGCCCAGCCGCCGATGGCGCTCCAGGTGGACCCCGCGTCCCGGGATATAAAGGCACGTCCAACTCCATACGTGACCTGCGCGACGTCAACGGGTGAGACCGCGAGCCGATGGATGAGGCCGCCGGCCGACCCGTCGCCGTCGGCGAGCCCGACGACGACAGCATCGAACAGCGTCCTTGATGTGGTGCTCGGCGCTTCCGGTACGCGGCCCGACAGCTCAATGAATGACGCCGACGTGGCATAGACAGATCCCCGCAGCAGGGTGTTCGGGGCCCCGTTCGTTCCCGTCGCAAGCGCGTAGACGACGACATAGTCGTCGGACGGGGAGGAGGCCACGACCGTGCGTCCCATCCGGTCGGCGGCCCCAGGCGGCAACGTCGGAGCTGTCATCTGCAATTGCGATCCGACAGCCGAGGGACCTCCTGCGCTCCACCGGCCCACCTGAACCGGGTCGCGGCCCGCGGCCGGATCGGGATACCTCAGGCCCACCACAACACTGCCCTGGCCGCCAGGACAGACCGAGAAGCAGTCGGCATCGCGCTGCCCGGACAACTGAGCCTGCCCCCAGAGCCAGGGATCCTTCGGATAGGGCACGACTGCCCACCAGATGCCGTCGTCGGTGGCCAGCACCACGGTCGAGTCGGCGACGACGGCGATCTCATGCACAGCGCGCACCGAGTCTGGCAGGGTGACCGGCAGCCACGGCGCCAGCAGCGGCGGCGGTACCTCCTGCGATCGGTCTGTCTCGTAGAGGAACTCGGTTGCGCTCGGGATGGACTCACCGGTACAGCCGGCGAGCAGATGCCGCGGTCCCACCCTGGCGAGGCTGGTCACGTGGGGGTTCTGCCACCGTTCGCTCAGTGGGATCGCATCTTCTTGACTGTCGAGCAACACCCAGACACCCGACGTCTCCGACGCGGCCAGCACCCCACCAGCGGCCAGTGGAATGAGGTCCACCGTGCGGCCGGCGTGGTAAGCCCCAACAGAATCGTCCCGGACGATCCCTGCGTCGGTGGCGCGCTCCCAGTGCAGGGTCATCCGAGATCACCCCGGGCAGCCGCGACCGCGGCCTGCACCGCCAGGTGGCGCGATCGCCGCCTGCGCCGCAGGCTGGACGATCCGGTCAGGACCAGGAGTGCGACCGCCGCGGCCGCAATGGCGATCAGCCACTCCAACGAACCATCACCGCCGTCCGGATTCAGGCCGGTCAGCGCCTCGACCCAGGCCGGCGAGGACACCGCCAACAGACAAGCGAACGTCGCGACGGTCATTCGGATGACAAATCGCCGTTGCGTTCTTCTCGACCAATTCTGGCGCGTACTGCTCCACCAATTCATGGAGTGCCTCTCGTGACTGCGGCAAGAACCTCTCGCGGACACTGGGGTGGATGGTGCCGAGGAGGTTGGCTCAGATCGAGGGGGCTCGATCATCTCGGGCCCAACACTACGAACGGTGCGCGCGAACCTCGTCCGTGCTGACACGCAGACTTCAGCCGGAGCGGTGTGCGGCGTCAGTGCCAGCACCGAGACCCGAGCGGACACGATCTGGCCGACTGGGAGTTCCATCTCAGGGAGATGGTCTGAACTGGGGTGACGTGGGCCCCCCGGGGCTCGAACCCGGAACCTACGGATTAAAAGTCCGCAGCTCTGCCAATTGAGCTAGAGGCCCGCCGCCCGGGCCACCGGCCCGAACGTCCCGTTGAGCCTACCGGGCGCAAACCCGTGCCAAAGACGCCGCCGGGAAGCGTCGAACTCTTGTGGGGCCCTCGATCTGGACGCCTACTGCCAGGCCACCACGGTCGGCAGCACCCGAGTGTCCTGTAGGGGTTGCGGCCGTCCCGCGACCAATCCATACGTCCAGGCGGGCCCGCTGGTGGCGATCTGCCGAACGGCGCCGATCAGCCGGTCGATGTGTTCGGTCGTTGTGCCCAGACCGACCGAGGCGCGCACGGCCTGCCCGAGCCCGTCGGTGGCGGCGCAGCCGGCGGCGCCGAGCAGTCGGCGAACCAGCGGATGCGCGCAGAACGCACCATCACGGACGCCGATCCCGTACTCGGCGGACAGCGCCGCGGCCACCACATTGGAGTCGACCGAGGCGACGGTGAAGGTGGCGACACCGATCACCGCGGCCGCGCCGTTGAACAGCGAGTGCACGGTCAGCCCGGGGATCGCGGTGAGCCCGGAGATCAGTCGGCCGGTGAGCTCACGCTCGGCCTCGACCAGGCGCGCTCGGTCGGCGGTCAGCAGGGCGTGGCAGGCGGTGGCCAGCGCGATCACGCCGGGCACGTTCGGGGTGCCTGCCTCGTGCCGATCCGGCAGCGGCTTCCAGGTGGTCTCGTCGTCGGTGACCGAGCAACTGGCCCCGCCGCCCAGCAGGTACGGCGTGGCTTCGGCGAGCCAGTCGGCCCGACCGATGAGGGCGCCGGCGCCATACGGGGCGTAGAGCTTGTGACCGGACACGGCGACATAGTCGACCCACAGATCGGAGATGGAGAACGGCCGGTGCGGCGCGAGCTGTGCCGCATCCAGGGCGATTCGCGCACCATGCGCGTGGGCGACCGCGGCAAGCCGGGCGATCGGCCAGATCTCGCCGGTGACGTTGGACGCGCCGGTGACCACCACCAGGACCGGACCCTGCTTGGCCGCGACCCGGCAGGCGTCGGCGACCGCGCGCACTGCCGCCTCGGGGGTGCGCGGAGCGGGCAGCCGGACGACCGTGTGCTGCGCCCAGGGCAGCAGCGTGGCGTGGTGTTCGGTCTCGAAGACCACGACCGTGGTGCCGGCGGGCAGGCAATGGGACAACAGGTTGAAGGCGTCGGTGGTGTTGCGGGTGAACAACACCGCGTCATCGGGGCGACCGCCGACGAAGTCGCGGACTGGCTGGCGGGCGCCCTCGTACAGCTCGGTGCAGAGCTGGGAGTGGAAGCCGGCCCCGCGGTGCACGGAGGCGTAGCGCTCGATCACCGCATCGACGGCGTCCTTCACCACGCGCAGCGCCGGCGCGGATGCCGCGTGGTCGAGGTTGGCGTATTCGGCCTCGGTGCCGTTCAGCAGCGGAACCGTTGCGCCACGTCCGACGACGTCCAGGCCGGGTGCATGCGGGCCGTTGATGGCGCTGGTGGTGGGGGCCGGCAAGGCAGGTTCTTCGGGCAGGACGCCGGTGAACGAGTGCAGGTCTTCCAGGGTCAGGGTCACGACAACTCCTACGAGTGTGTTGGACCGAGGCAGAGTGTGCCGAAGTCCGCGCTTGCCGACGGATTTTCCCGTGCGACCAGGTCTTCACCTGGGGCACCCCGCCGCGGAGGAGGGTTGCCGGCTAGCGAGCCAGGGCTTGTCGCTAACACTCATGACCTTGAGTCGGGACACTAACATACGGTTCGTCGCGGCGGAACCCCTTCGCCAGAGTGTGATCGGCCACTGCAGGTGGGTGGGTCTGTGCTCGGAAGCCGGTTGGCGGACCCCCGTTGATCTGGGAATTTGAGTGGAACCGGCGCTGTACCTTATAGTTGCGTTCGCTCCCAAACAGCTGCACGGGGGCAGCGGAAGCAGTGAGTGGGTTGCGACTCTGAGGGTGGAGTACATCCAGCCCCCATCGTCTAGTGGCCTAGGACGTCGCCCTTTCACGGCGTTAACACGGGTTCGAATCCCGTTGGGGGTACGTAGCACCGCAGTAGGCAGTACGAGGAAGTTGCAGCAAACGAGGCCCCGTAGCGCAGTTGGTTAGCGCGCCGCCCTGTCACGGCGGAGGTCGCGGGTTCAAGTCCCGTCGGGGTCGCCAAACGCGGGCCGGGTTCAGGTCACTGAGCCCGGCCCGTTGTTTGAGGCCAGGTAGCTCAGTCGGTACGAGCGTCCGCCTGAAAAGTGGAAGGTCTGCGGTTCGATCCCGCATCTGGCCACCTTCGCGAAGAAGACCCGCGGTCGGCACCAGCCGACCGCGGGTTTCTGCGTTTGTCACACCGTGCGTGCCCGCTCCGCGCGAACTGTGGCCAGCTACCCGAGATTCAGCGTCGACATCCAGATCAGCCGGTCGGCAAGTTCGGCCCATCGTGGGTCCAGGGCCGATCCGAGAACCGTTGGGCGGCCGAGTCCGTACCGAGTGGTGAGAACTCGCCCAACTTCCGAGAGGCCACCAGAAATGCCTGCACCATTCGTCGACCAAGAATTCACCTTCCACGACCCGGACGGTTCGCCGATCCGGGTCCGTGGCACCGGGAACCAGTTCCATTCCGTCTTCGAGACGCTGGACGGCTACACCGTGCTCGCCCATCCGGCGACGCATGCCTACGAGTACGCCACGGTAGCGGTCGACGGGAGCCTGACTCCGTCAGGCCACCGGGTCGGCTCGTCCGATCCCGCATCGTCAGGACTGACCCGCGGTTTGCGTGCGGCGGCGCCGACGCGTGATTTCCATGCAGCTGCGGCGCCCACGAGCGGCTCCGGCTCCCGGTGGGAAGCCCGCCTACGACAGCGCCGCGCCCAGGTTCAACAGTCGGCGGAGGCGAACAAACCGCATGCGGTGGGCTTGGCGAGCTCCCGGGTGGCGCCGCCGCCGGTCGTGGTCGGGCTGTGCCTGATGGTGCAGTTCCCCAACGACACGACCACCGGTTTCACCAAGGCGCAGATCGAGGACTTCTGCAACAAGGTGGGCTACTCCGAGTTCGGCAACAAGGGCTCGATCTTCGACTACTACCAAGACGTCTCAGAGAAGCGACTCTCCTACACCAACATCATCGTCGACTACTTCACCGCGGCAAACGACCGTTCCTACTACGACGACTCGGCCCTGGGAATACCCACCCGGGCCCGCGAGCTGGCCGTCGAGGGTCTGGATCACCTCAAGGCCAGCGGATTCGACTTCAGCCGCCTGACGGTCGATGCAGACAATTTCGTTTACGCCCTGAGCCTGTTCTACACCGGCACCTACGCCAACTACGGAAAGGGCCTGACGCCACACCAAACTTTCCTCGCCAAGCCCTATCAGGTCGACACCGGGCAGAAGTTCAGTGACTACCAGATCACCAACATGGGCACCGAGCTGACGATCGGCACCTTCGCCCACGAGAGCGGCCACCTGGTCTGCAGTTTCCCGGACCTGTACAACCGGGAGAACCTCGACAGCCACGGCGTCGGCGGCTTTTGTCTGATGGGCTATTTCAACCACAACACCGACGGCGACAAGAACCCGGCGCAGGTGTCGGGCTACCTGAAGAGCACTGTCGGCTGGACGACCCGAGCCGTCGACCTGAAACCGGGCGCAGTGGAAACCGTCGACGCCGGTGTCAACGACTTCCTGTTCTATCGGAAGAACGCGACCGAGTACTTCCTGATCGAGAACCGTCAGCAGCAGGGTCGGGATGCCGGCCTCCCCGATGCCGGGGCGCTTATCTGGCACGTCGACGAAGGCGGAACCAACCAGACGGATGCGGTGAGCCCGGGCCTGCACTACGAGCTGTCCGTGGTCCAGGCCGACGGCGAGTTCCAGCTGGAGGTGGGACGCAACTACGGGGACGACAAGGATCTCTGGGGCGACCCGAAGGTCGAGTTCTCCGAAGCGACCATCCCCAACAGCAAGTGGTGGAACCTCACCAGGTCGGGGCTGGAGATCGTCGAGATGTCCGCTCCCGCAACCAGAATGTTCATCCGAACCGCCGGCAAGATCCGGCTGGCCCTCCCCGCGTTCGGGTACGACCAGGGTGGCTGGCGGATCGACCGGCATGTCCGGCTGCTCGCCGATGTCGGTGGAAACCCGGGCTCGGACATCGTCGGGTTCGCCGACGACGGGGTATGGGTGGCGCGCAGCACCGGCGATGGCACCTTCACCGGTCCGGAGCGGGTGGTCGCGGACTTCGGCTACGACCAGGGCTGGCGGGTCGACAAGCACCTTCGGGTCGTCGCCGACATCTCCGGCACCCCGGGAGTCGGTGACCTGGTGGGCTTCGGCGACCACGGCGTGCTGGTGTACCCCAACAAGGGCGACGGCACCTTCGGCGAGATCGAACTCGCGGTTGCCGACCTCGGCTACATCGACGGCGGGTGGCGAACCGACAAGCATGTGCGGTTCGCGCGGGACATCACCGCCGACGGCCGCGCAGACCTGCTCGGATTCGGCGAGCACGGCGTGGTCGCCTACCTCAACAACGGCGACGGCACCTTCGGCGAGCTGAAGTTCCCGATAGCCGACTTCTGTTTCGACAAGGGCTGGCGGATCGACCGCCACCCGCGGTTCCTCGCGGACGTCACCGGTTCCGGCCTCCCCGATCTGGTCGGATTCTTCAACGACGGTGTCCACGTAGCTACGAACAACGGCGACGGCAGCTTCGGCGGTATCCAGAAGGTCTCGGGCGAGTTCGGGTACGACGCCGGCTGGCGTACCGACAAGCACCCTCGGTTCCTGGCGCCGATATTCCAGCGCGCGAGCGGAAGTACCGTTCAGGACATCGTCGGATTCTTCGACGACGGGGTACGGGTGGCGTTCAACCAGGGAAACGGGACCTTCGCGCCGAGCAAGCTGGTACTGCCCAATTTCGGCTTCGTCGCCGGCCACTGGAAAGTCAGCCAACATCCGCGATTCCTCGCCGATCTCACCGGTGACGGCACCGCCGACATCGTCGGGTTCGGTAGCGAGGGCGTCTGGGTGTCGCTCAACGACGGCCACGGCAAGTTCGCGCCCCTGCAGAAGGTGGTGCCGAACTTCGGCTCGTCGGCGGGCAACTGGCAGGTCGACAAGCACCCCCGGCTCATCGCCGACCTCACCGGAAGCGGGCGCGGCGACATCGCCGGGTTCGGGTTCGACGGCGTGTACCTGTCGATGAACAACGGTCGCGGCCGGTTCTGACGGCCGGTCCGTCGCACGGCGCGGAGCGCCCGCATCGCCGGCCGGCACACGCCCGGGTCGGTCTCACCACCAACGATGACATCACCAATTCTTGAGGAGATATCCCATGAAGCACCCCCGTCCACGCCTTCGCCGAGCGGTCCTGACCACCGGGACGATCATCGGCACCGTCCTGGCCACCACCTTTCTGACCGCCGCGGCGAGCGCCGCCCCGACCATCACGTTCAAGAGCGGCGTGCTGACGATCCTCGGCGACGCCGGGAACAACGGCCTGAAGGTCGGCAGCACGCCGGCCGGCCCGATCACGCTGAACGGAGTGGTGGTGGTGGTGGCCGGTGCCCCCGCGCCCACTCGCAGCAACGTGTCCCTCATCCATCTCGACGGCGGCGCCGGCGACGACACGCTGATCTTCGATGAGACGAACGGAGCGCTGCCCAGGGGCGAGTTCGTCGGCGGTCCCGGGCGCAACGCGATGACCGGCGGGTCGGCCGCCGACTCCTTCGTGGGTGGTACCGGAGTCGACCGGGTCATCGGTGGCCCAGGCGCCGACACCGTGTCACTCGGCGGTGGCACCGACCAGTTCACCTGGAACTTCGGCGACGGCAACGATCGCATCGACGGTGGCGCCGACGGCGACACCCTGCTGGTGAACGGTTCGAACGCCGATGGCGGTTTCATCGCCAAGGCGACCGGGGGAGGTCGGGCCACCCTGCGATCGTTCGGGCCGCCTTTCGACACGCTGGACTACGCAGGATTCGAGCTGCTGAAGATTGACAACCGCACCGGCAACGACTTTGTCCAGCTGGACGACCTGACCGGAACCGGCCTCACTCAGCTGCGGGCAACCTTCGACCAGGGCGACGCGGGCAGTGATGCCCTGTTCGTGGGCGCCGGCGACACGGGCGTTCGCGGCGTGGCGGTCGGCTCACCCACCACCGGGCTCAGCATCGGGGGCATGGTCGGGGTCTCGGTGGTTGCTACCGGTGTCGACACCCTCAGCCTTGCGGGCGGAGCCGGCAACGACATCATCGACGCCTCTCGGGTTGCTCTCGGTACCGTCACTCAGGTCGTCATGTCCGGTGACAACGGGCCGGACACCACGGGTAAGAACACCCTGATCGGCAGCCCTGGCGACGACTTCATCTCCAGCGGCAGCAAAGGCCCCGGCGATCGCATCGAAGGCCGCGATGGAAACGACAACCTGGTCGGCGGCCCCGGCAACGACCAGATCTTCGGCGGCAACGGCGATGATTTCCTCAGCGGCATCGGCGGCCACGACGTCCTCGACGGCGGTCCCGGGAACAACGTGATCATCCCTGAGGCAGCATGAGCGGTCGATCTGACAGTGGGCCGGTCCTGGTGGACCGGCCCACCTCGGCACCTCTTGAGTGATCCTCAGCTCGCCAGAGTCGGCATGATGGGTCCCGGAACTACTCGGTGGCCATGAGCAGATTCAGGATGATCTGGGAGTCACCGGTGACCTCGGTGCCGGGAGATGGAAACTGCGCTGAGACGCCGGCCGGGAATGGGTCCGTCTCGCTCTGTGGAATGAAGTCATCGGGGCGGCGCGGCACCCAGGTCACCTTCAACGAGCCTTCGTTCGCCAGCTTGATGAACGCGGCAACATCGGGTGGAACAGAAAGCGGTGTGGCTACTCCGTCTTCACCGGTGAAGGCAGTTCCTGCCAGACACTCGGCAAAGCCACCCTGATGGCTCAGACACGACATCAGCTCACTGGTGTCGAAGAACTGCGACCGCGTCAGCCCAGCCACGTTGGGCATACGAAACGCCGTCAAGGGTGTGCCCTCCGTGCGCTTGGGCAACTGGAGCGTCTGCGGATTGACGGTGAGTGGGGTGAAATGGCAGTCCTTGGGCTTGTTGACACAGTCCGAAGCGTTCTGCGTGAGCTCGTTGAGCGCGTTCGTGAGATCGGCCTCCATCTTGACCAAGTCAAAGTCAGCCACATCCTCAAATTGGTCTGGGTTGGCGAAGATGTAATCAATGTCGTTGAGCTTCTGCACGAGGGAATTGCGGAGCGGAAGAAAACGCTGCAGTACCAACCTCGCGTTCTCGACGTCCACGAAGTTTGGTCCCGGCGGCAGATCGAGGGCTTCATAATCTTGCAGGAACGCCAGGAACGGAACAGCGACCTGCTTGACGTCGGTCGGGAACCGACTGGCCTTCATGATGATCTCGTCGACGTTGATCGTCTGCCTTGTATCGTCGCCGCCCTGTTGGAAGGAGTCGACTTTCAAGCTGGTCTGCCCCTTGAATCGTTGGACGGCTGACGAGAAGCTTGCGGCGGCGCTGAAGAGACCAAACTCGCCTACTTCAATAGCGGCCGAGATTTTGGTGAGGTCTTCCTGTGTTTGGCTGGTGAACTCCAGCACGGCATGGTATTCGCCGCCCATCTTGATGCCAAGCACAAACGAGTCGCCAAACTCGGCGCGAAAGCGATCGTCCAGCCCGTTCTCGAGCAGATTGTTCGCCGGGACGGACAGCTTCGGGTCGGGGATCTGTTTGAAGGCATTGGTGACGACAATGCTGGCGACCAGATACTTGGAATAACTGTGAAACTTGTGACCCTCGGCAAAGCTGAACTTCGCTGAGCCATGAAAAAGGCCGTAGATGGCAGAGGCCTCCGCGTCAAAGTTGAAAGCACTTTGGTAGTCCTCATAGCTGTCGACCTTGAGCAACGAAAATTGCACGGTCTGGCCGCCGCCGCCGACCACCGCTGTCGGAGTGCCGCCAATGACACCCGTGCCGCGCACCTTGAGTCGAAGTGCTTGGACGCCGCTCCCGAAATTCATCGGGTCCTCAAAGTCGACCATCGGCATCGGCTCGTCCTCTCCTTCGAGAAACGGTTGACGCTCTTCCTGGAAGCCAGGTTGATGGCAGCCGGTGCAAATCGTACACAGCTTGCCCGTACGTGCCTATGGTTCGTCGTCGAGGACGAACACCGCCGGGTGCGCCAGGAGGTACAGCGTTGCTCAGAGGATGTAGAGCATCTCCTGGTAGGTCGGCAGCGGCCACAGATCGTCGGCGACGATTGCTTCGAGGTGGTCGGCGGCCGATCGCACCGCTGCCATCGCCGGCAGCAACGTGACGTGCGCGTATTTCGCTTCTTCCTCGGCATCTCCGGACCAGGCAGCCAACGCTGCCCTGAGAGTGGCCAGGGCGGTGCGTAGTTCGGTGACCGGCCCCGACACCTCGGTCAGCGGTGCGATGTCCACTTTCACTCCGGCGGCCTTGATCGCACCCAGGTTGAGGGCGATCTCGGTCTGGTGGCGGACTGCCGCGGGCAGCACCGCGGTTGTGCCGATCTCCAGAGTCGAACGAGCCTCCACACCGATGCTCCTGGTGTACTGCTCCAGACCGATCTCGTAGCGGCTGTGCATCTCGCGGTGGCTGAAGACGCTGTACCGATCGAAGAGCTCCATGGCTTCGGCGGAGATGAGCTCCGGCAGCGCGTCCATCGTGGTGCGCAGGTTGGGCAGGCCGCGCGCGGCCGCCTCTTCCTGCCAGTCGTCCGAGTAGCCGTCGCCGCCGAACACGGCAGCACCGTGATCGACGATGATCCTGGCCAGGATGCTCTGCACGGCGTCGTTGAAGTCGGTGCCGTCGGCAACGGCCTTCTCCAGATCCGTGGCGATGAAGTCCAGTGCCTCGGCCATGATCGTGTTGATGGTGACCATCGGGCCGGCGATCGACTGCAGCGAACCAGGAGCCCGGAACTCGAATCGGTTGCCGGTGAAGGCGAACGGGCTTGTCCGGTTCCGATCACCGGGATCCGTGGGCAGCACCGGCAGCGTGTCGACGCCGATCTGCAGCCGGCCCTTCTCCTTCGACGACGTCGCGCCACCCTTGGCGATCTGGTCGAACACATCCGCCAACTGATCGCCGAGGAAGATCGAGATGATCGCCGGCGGCGCCTCGTTGGCGCCGAGTCGATGGTCGTTGCTGGCCGAGGCGACCGATACCCGCAGCAGCCCGCCGTACTTGTGCACGGCCCGGATGACGGCGGCACAGAAGACCAGGAACTGCGCGTTGTCGTGCGGGTTGTCACCCGGCAGCAGCAGGTTGCCCTGGCTGCCGTTCCCGAGCGAGAAGTTGACGTGCTTACCGGAGCCGTTGACGCCCTCGAACGGCTTCTCGTGGAACAGGCATTCCATGCCGTGCTTGTTCGCCAACCGCTTGAGTGTCGTCATCAGCATCTGCTGATGGTCGGCCGCGATATTGGACCGCTCGAACATCGGTGCGAGCTCGAACTGGCCGGGCGCGACCTCCTGGTGGCGCGTCTTGGCCGGGATGCCCAGTTTGAACAGCTCCCGCTCGCAATCCATCATGTAGCCGAGCACCCGCTCCGGAATGGCCCCGAAGTAGTGGTCGTCGAACTCCTGGCCCTTCGGCGGCTTGGCGCCGAACAGGGTGCGACCGGAGTTCAGCAGATCGGGTCTGGCCAGGAAGAAGTGCCGGTCGATCAGGAAGTACTCCTGCTCGGCACCGGCGAAAGAGACGACGTGGTCGGGGTTGTCGTGACCGAACAGGCGCAGAACCCGCTCCGCGTGCTTGGCCATCGACTGCTGGGAACGCAGCAGTGGAGTCTTGTGGTCCAGCGCGTCACCGAACATCGAGACGAAGATGGTGGGGATGCACAGCGTCTTGCCGTTCGGGTTGTCCAGCACGTAGGCCGGGCTGGTCGGGTCCCAGCCGGTGTAGCCGCGGGCCTCGAAGGTGTTGCGCAGGCCGCCGCTGGGGAAGCTCGAGCCGTCCGACTCGCCCTGCACCAGGGTCTTACCGGCGAACTCGGCCAGCGACAGGCCGCCGCCGGCGGGTTCGAAGAAGCTGTCGTGCTTCTCCGCCGTCAGACCGGTCAGCGGGTAGAAGACGTGCGAGTAGTGCGTCGCGCCCTTCTCCATTGCCCAGTCCTTCATCGCCGAAGCCACCGAGTCGGCGACCATCGGGTCGAGCGGCTTGGAGTGTTCGATCGTCGCGACGATCGACTTGTAGACGGATTTCGGCAGTCGTTTCTGCATCACTGCCAGGCTGAAGACGTTCTCGCCGAAGATGGCGCCCGGCGCCTCGCCTTCGTCATAGCTCGGAGCTGGGGGAACGTAGGCTTCCACGTCCTTGATGGCCTGCAGACGAACATTGTTTGCACTCATTGACCTACTCCTCGAACGACGGTTGCGCTCCGGGCTACTGATGACACCTTGACCTGGAGAATCTAGGAAAGTGTCGTATCAAGACCGTTTCTGCCCGGTGAACATCGCAATTCGTGCGCCACCTGATCGCCGGGTGCGGTGCTGACGCCCAGCGGTTATCTTGATTTCGGTTCCGTCCCCGCCATCCAAGCCCCAGGAGTAACCGTGCAGGAACTTCACGTCCCGACGAAGTTTTCCTACGGCACCGTGCTGGAACGCGCCAGCGCCCGAGCACCCGATGCATTCGGCGACGGTGTGCTGCGCAATCTGTATGGCGGCAGCTGGCACCAGGTCGGCGAGGCAGCGCCGCTGGTCACGCCCGTCGACGGCACCTCGGTGGTCTCGCTGGCCAAGGTCGACGGCGCCATCGCGCAAGAAGCGGTCGCCGCTGCCGCCGAAGCCCACCGGGAGTGGGCGGCGACCCCGCTGCCGGAACGCCGGGCCAGGGTCGAAGCGGCGGTGGCGGCGCTGGCCGATGCTCGCGACGACCTGGCGCTGCTGCTGGCCTGGGAGATCGGCAAGCCCTGGCGGCTGGCCTGCGCGGATGTGGATCGTGCGCTGGACGGCGTGCGCTGGTATCTGCAGGAAATCGAGCAGATGATGCACGTCGACGTCGATGGGCGCCCGTACGATCGCCGCCCGCTGTCCGGACCGGTCAGCAACATCGCCAGCTGGAACTATCCGATGAGCGTGCAGGTGCACGCCGAACTCGTCCAGTTGCTCGCGGGCAACGGCGTGGTGGCCAAAACCCCGACCCAGGGTGGTGCCATCACACTGACCTTGGCGCACGCTCTGATGGCCGCCGAGGGTCTGCCGGTGACCCTGCTGTCCGGCGACGGCGCCACGCTGTCCGATGCGCTGGTCCGCTCGCCCGAGCTGGGTGCGCTGGCTTTCGTCGGCGGACGGTCCAACGGTGGCAGGGTCGCCGCCCAACTGGTCGACACGGGCAAGCGCCACATGCTCGAACAGGAGGGCCTCAATTCCTGGGGTATCTGGAAGTTCTCCGACTGGGACGGCCTCGCCGGTCATCTGCGCAAAGGCTACGAGTACGGCAAACAACGTTGCACCGCATACCCCCGGTTCGTCATCCAGCGGGAGCTCGTCGATTCGTTCCTGGCCGTCTACCTACCGATGGTGGCCTCGATCCGCGTCGGTCACCCGCTGGCGGTCGCCGATGACGCCGATCCGCTGCCCGAGCTTGACTTCGGGCCGTTGATCTCCGCGGCGAAGGCGGCCGAGCTCGACGGCAAGGTGACCGAGGCCCTGCGCTGGGGGGCCGTGCCGCTCTATCGCGGGACCCTTGACCCAGCGAGATTCCTTACCGGTCAAGACACTTCGGCCTACGCAGCGCCGGTCGCGCTGCTCGCGCCGCCCGGGGCGAGCCGGCTGATGCACGAAGAACCGTTCGGTCCGGTCGACACCATCGTCGTGGTCGACACCGAGGCCGAACTACTGGCCCAGATGAACGCATCCAGTGGCGCCCTGGTCGCCAGCATCGCCTGCGACGACGCAGATCTGGCCACTCAGCTCGCCGAGCACGTGCTGGCCTTCAAAGTGGGGATCAACGCCCCCCGGTCGCGTGGCGACCGTGCCGAGCCCTTCGGCGGGCGCGGCGCCTCCTGGAAGGGCGCCTTCGTCGGCGGCCCGCTGCTCGTTCAGGCGGTCACCCAGGGACCGGCGGACGAGCGGCTGTACGGGAACTTCCCGGGCGACAGTCGTTACCCTGCGACATAGCGCTCGGCGGGAGCACGTGTCCGAGAACGCCGAGCCGACGCCGGTCGCCGGGCGACTGGTGGCCGACTGCGGGCGCTGCTTCGGGCTGTGCTGCGTGGTGCCCGCATTCGCCGCTTCGGCCGACTTCGCGATCGACAAACCGGCCGGCCGACCCTGCCCCAATCTGCTTGCCGATTTCGGCTGCGGCATCCACAAAACCCTTCGCCAGCAAGGGTTTCCGGGCTGCACGGTGTACGACTGCTTCGGCGCGGGCCAGCAGGTGACCCAGGTGACGTTCGGGGGTCGGGATTGGCGAGGTGCGCCCGCGATCCGGCAGCAGATGTTCGACGTCTTCCCGATCATGCGACAGCTCCATGAGTTGCTCGCCTACCTCACCGAGGCTTTGGCGCTGGCACCGGCACGCCCGATCCGTCGCGAGCTGCGGCGCGCATTCGACGAGACCGAACGGCGAACCCGCGAGGGCCCCGAGGCACTGGTCGACCACGACAGTTCGGCGCACCGGCAAACCGTCAACGCGCTCCTGCTGCAGGCGAGCGAACTCGTGCGGGCCGGTGTGCCTGGCGGTATCAAGAACCGCAGGGGAGTCGACTTGATCGGGGCCAAGCTGCGCGAGGCCGATCTGCGGGGGGCCAATCTGCGCGGGGCATTGCTGATCGGGGCCGACCTGCGCGGAGCCGATCTTCGGCTCGCCGATGTCATCGGGGCGGATCTGCGAGGTGCCGACCTGCGGGGCGCCGACCTCAGGGGCACGATCTTTCTCATCCAATCCCAGCTCGCGTCGGCCAACGGCGACAAGTCGACGAAACTGCCTGCGGCGCGTAGCCGCCCCGCGCATTGGTAGCTCCGGCGCCGTACTGTCAGGCGCACACCGTCGCGACCTCGCCTTCCACAGATGGGCTCCGAGCTGACACGTCGACTCGACGACGAAAGCAGCGGCCATGTCCAACTCTTCGCATCTTGCTCAGCGACTGCTCGACCGCCTGGATGCCATCGTGACGGCGGTGTCCCAGCGCGACGACGCCGTCGCGCTGATCGGCCTCGGCTCGGTCGGTGTGCACACCGACCGATTAGACGACCACTCCGACCTCGACTTCTTCCTCATCGTCGACGATGGCGCCGTGCCGCGCTACCTCGACTCGATCGACTGGCTGGAGTCGGCGCACCCCGTCGGCTGGAGCTTTCCCAACAGCCGGGCCGGACGCAAGGCGCTCTTCGAGGACGGACTGTTTGCCGAATATGCGGTGTTCACCGTCGAAGAACTCCGACGCAGCTCGTACTCGCCCGGCCGCATCGTCTGGCAGCGGTCCGACGCACCGGAGCACCTGGAGACCCCACTGCACCGCCCTTCGGTTGCCGCACCGGACAGCATCGATCATCAGGTCGACGAGGCGCTGACGAACCTGTATGTGGGGCTGCACCGGGACGCCCGCGGCGAGCGGCTCAGCGCTCTGCGATTCATCCAGGTCTACGCCCTCGATCGACTCATCACTATCGTGGATCTGATGTCCGAGGTCGATGCGCCGGCGCAGGACGTCTTCGATCCCGCCAGGGGAGTCGAGCGCCGAATCAACGCGTCCGGCCTGCCGCTGTCACTGATGAGCCCCGGCTACGAACACAACCGTGCGGCGGCCGAGGTGATCCTGCAGTGGCTGGCGGACCGATTCGAGCTGCCATCGTTGCTAGCCGCCGCCATCCGAGCGGCCCTGATCGCCCCGACAGCGGGCTAGACATCTACCAGCCAGATGTGGAAGGCGGGGCCGTCCGACGGCATCGCCGCGCCGGGAAGCAGATCGGCGCCCCCGGTCAGACTCGTTGCGGCGAAGGCACTTTTGATCGGCTCGTGGTCCGCTCGACTGACCTGGACGAGGATGGTCTCGGCGGGCAGCAGCCGTTCGAAGAGGACCACATCTGTGCCGGTGCGCAGCCAGCGGAGACCACCGTGGCGCAGCGCCGGGTGATTGCGACGCAGCGCCAACAGGCGCCGATACACGTCGTAGGTGGTGCGATCCCAGGCCGACTCGGTCCACGGGAAGGGTCGCCGACTGTCCTCCAGATGAACCCCCGGCACGCCGACCTCGTCTCCGGAAAAGATCATCGGAATGCCGGGCAGGGTGAACTGCAGCGCCGCTCCCAAACGCTGCCGCTCGGCGCCGGCCATCGACACGAAACGGGCTGAGTCGTGCGAGTCGAGCAGGGTCATGTTGTGGGTCTGGGCGGTCCAGGAAATGAGTGCGGCGAACTCACGCATCACCAGCGCCATGTCCGTGCCGTCGTAGATGGGCATCCTCCCCGGGGCACCCCAGAACTCGCCCAGGTCTCGGGTGGCCAGCCAGGACCAGATCGGCCGGGTGAAGCCGGCATAGGCCATCGTGCCGTGCCAGCCGTCGCCGCGCAGCGACGCCGACGCATCGAACTGGTGCTCGGCGATCAGCAACGACTCCGGCTTCGCCCAGGCCATCGTCTGCCGGGTCAATCTGGCCATTTCGGCGTTCAGATCGACGGCACCGTGCCGACCGGCCGCTTGGGCCACGTCGACCCGCCAGCCGTCCAGGTCGAAATCCGACAGATACCGGGCGATGACCGAATAGGGGCCCGCATACAGCCGACGCCGTAGCTCGGCCGAGCGGTGGTCGAATTTCGGTAGCGTCGGCTCATCGAAGAAGGCGGCGTAGTGCTTCCGGTCCTCGCCGAAGTAGTAGAAGTCCGCATCCTGGCTGGCCGGGTCGGCCTGCCCGCGGCGGAACCAGTCGTGCCCGCTGCCGGAATGATTCAAGGTGATGTCGCCCATCACCTTCATTCCCCGCCGGTGCGCCTGTCCTACCAGCTCACGCAGCGCCTGGTCGCCGCCCAGCAGCGGATCGACGCGATCGAAGGTGCTCGCGTCGTAGCGGTGGTTGGATTCAGCCGGAAAGAATGGGGTCAGGTAGACCACATTCGCGCCGAGTTCCGCGATGTGGTCGAGCTTCTCGGCCACCCCCCACAGCGACCCACCGTAGATCTGACGGACACCATCCGGGGTGTTGAAGGCCACCGGGGTGTCCCACTCGGCGGGGATCGCCCAGTCGGGGAGCTCGCCCAGCGGATGTTGTTCGGAGCGTGCGAAGCGATCCGGGAAGATCTGATAGACCACCGCGTCCTGCGACCATGCGGGCGGCGGCGGGTACGTGGTGAGCCGGAAGTCCGCGGCGTCCGTCACCTCGCGGTGGGTGGACCCCAGTGCGTTGAGCGACCGGGTGGTGCCTGCCGACGTTCGGAGCAGAAACCGGTAGCTGGTCTCCGCATTTCGGACGGTCACCGTTGTCCGCCACCAGGTCTCGCCGTTGACGGTGCGGTCAACCCGGCCCTGCGTGTAGTGCGGTTCGCCGTCCGGTGTCGTGCGGACATGCACCGCCGACAGTCCCGCGTCGGCCGGCGTCCGGAGGAAGACATCGACACGATCGCCGATCGCCGGGGCCGGGTTGCTGACATAGGCCGGCGAGCCGTCGTGGTGACCCCAGCTATCCCCCGCAGTCGGGATTTCGATCATCCGTGGCCCTTTCACCGTGCATGCCCGCGTCGCCCGCTCGGACCCGGGGCGCCTCCATCCTGTACTCGACCCGCCCCGCCCGCTCAGTGGTCGAGCCGACCGACCGTCCGCGGCGTGCGACGATGGCGGCATGGCGGACAGACGCACATTTCGCGGCAAGGACGTGGTCACCCTGGTGGTCACCCTGCTGGTCGCGGCGGCGCTGGCGTTGCTGGCCCTGAACCTGGACGATCAGCGTCCGCTGCACGGTCTCGAGGTGTTCCTACTGTGGTTCGGCGTGGTCGGCATCATGATCGCGCTGACCGTCGGCGTGCGCACGCTGATCAGGGACCGCGACCGGGGTTTCAAGCCACCCCGCAATCGACCCACACCCAGACGGCGCTGCTGATCCGATTCCGGCGCAGGCGATCTCGACCCGCCTGGGTTCATCGGGAAGGTGGGGACCTATGGCCCTGCACAAATCCGGTCGCTGGTGGTCTGCTTCTGGGAGTCGAACTGGCCAGGCGGCGCGGGAAGGAACGACCATGAGTTCGAGGATGGAGTCCCTGCCGGCCGGCGCCTCGAGCGGGGTCACCGAGCGGGCGCCCGCCCGTTGGGTGCGTGCGCATCCATTGGCTGCCTTCGTGCTGCTGACCTACACACTGTCCTGGGCGTACTGGGTTCCGCTGGTGTTGGCCGGCAAGATCGTCCGTCTGGACTCCGCCATCTCGCAGTTTCCCGCGCTGGTCGGGCCGTTGGTCGCCGCCGTGGCTGTCACCGCGGTCACCGACGGCCGGGCGGGGGTGCGTGACCTGGCGGCGCGAATGCTGCGATGGCGGGTGCCCCCCCGCTGGTGGTTGTTTGCGGTTGGCAGTCCGCTGTTGTTGCTGGCGATCGGTCTTGCCGTGCTGGCGGTCGGTCCCGGGCTGCCGGCCCTCGGAGATCTCGGTCGGATGGCCGGGCTGCCGGACTGGGGTCTGCTCTTCGTCTGGGCGATGTTCGTCTTCGTCAATGGGCTGGGGGAGGAAACCGGTTGGCGCGGCCTTGCGCTGCCGCTGCTGCGCCGGCGGCACGGCCTGCTGTCGGCCAGCCTGCTGCTGGTACCGATCTGGGCGGGTTGGCACCTTCCGTTGTTCTTCCTGCTGCAGACCTACCGAGATCTCGGTGCGATCGGAATCCCCGGATTCATCATCGGACTGGCCTGCGGGTCGATTGTGCTGGCCTGGTTGTATGAGTCCGCGGCGAGCAGCGTGCTGATCGTGGCCGTCTGGCATGGCACCTACAACCTCACCGCAGCCACCGCCGGTGCCCACGGAACCATCGCCGCGGTCGTCAGCACCGGCGTCATGTTCATCGCCGCGCTGATCGTCTGGCGTTACCGCCGGCGGGCTCCGGACCCCACACTCGGATCGGGCACGAAGCCCTGATTCAGCTCTGCGTCGCAGAGCGCACAGGCACCCGCCGGGTCTTCGGCGCGGCCACCGACTCGCGAGCGGACAGCCGCATCTCGACCTTGTGCAGGCCGTGTTCGCGCTCTGGATCCAGCAACAGATCGATGGCCGTCCGGCCCAGCTCGATGTGTGGAATGGCTACGCTGGTCAGCTTCGGCCGTACCCACGAGGCCAGATCGGAGTCGTCGAACGAGACGACCGAGATGTCGGTGGGAATGGTCAGGCCCGCATCGTGGATCGCCTGGTATGTGCCGAGCGCGATCCGGTCGTTCAGGCAAATGAACGCGGTGGGGCGGTTGCCGGCGGCCAGGAATTCGCTGACTGCCAGGTAGGCCGGTTCGGGCCACCACAAGCTCTGGATGCTGCCCGCCAGTTCGGTCCCGGCCACCGTCAGGGTCTCGGTGATTCCGGAGAGCCGCTCGGTGCCGGCCAGAACATGATCCGGAGTTTCGCCGACCAGCACGATCTGATCGAGATGACCGGCCGCGAGCAGTGCCAACGCCGCGGAGCGCCCGCCGCCGAACTCATCGGGAACGACCATCGGAAATCCGCGAGACCTGCTGACGCAATTGAGCAGCACCAGCGGCTGGGTCTTGAGCAGCGGCGACAACTTGACCTCACGGGTGTACAGCGAGGCGTAGACGAAACCACCCACCCCGCGATCCAGCATGCTGCGGATCAGCAGCTGTTCGACCTCGGGGTCACCTGCGCTCTCGCCGACGAACAGCAGATGGTCGTGCCGGATCGCGGTGGCGATGCTGCTGGCGATCAACCGGCCGGCGAAGGGCTCGGAGGCGACGACGTCGGAAATGAAGCCGACGGTCTGCGACAAGTTGGTTCGCAGGCTCCGGGCCAGCAGATTTGGCCGGTAGTCGAGCTCCCGTGCCGCCTGGAGCACTCGCTGTTCGGCTTCACCGGAAATACGCATGTCCCGGCGTCCGGTCATGACGAAGGACGCGGTGGTGCGCGAAACGCCTGCGCGTTGTGCGACGTCCATCAGCGTGCTGCGTTGCCGCGTCAAAGTGTCCTCCCTCGTTGGTGGAGGCTACGCCGGGTGCAGGTGGGCGGGTGGTCGATTCGTCCCAGTTCGGCGACTTGTCCATCCGCGCACCGCGGGAGTGGGGGTCACAAACCTGTAACTTGCGGTTGACATGTGACCGCACCCGGTGGAGCCTTTGCTAATCCGCTTCAGCAGGCAGGCGGTGTGTGGGAGCTCACCTCGTGTTCCAGCTCGGTGCAGGCTGAGGGACGGGTAGCTAAACCGATTCAGCACCGACATTGTGCCGATCTCCTGCTGACGAGTCCTCCCCGCATCAGGCCTGGTCAGGCGGCGGTTGTTGTGCCGATCCTCCATCCCTACGGCAGTGTCGAGGAGTTGCA
>JBBRSR010000008.1:0-171656 GCA_038245175.1 Mycobacteriales bacterium
ACTACGACATCTGAGTCAGTGGTCGAGACCACTTGATCCAGCCGGATCAACGAAGGCCCCCAACGGCTCTGACCAGTCAGAGAACCGTTGGGGGCCTTCGCCCTTACTGACCCGCTCGGCTGGTCGGGACCCGCACCCAGCCGAACAGGCCGCCTGGGTCACGATCGCAGCTGTGCCTTGATCTCGCTCTTGAGCACCTTGCCGACCTTGGATCGCGGCAGGTCGGCCCACACGTCTATCTGCTTCGGGGTTTTCACGCTGCCGATCCGGGCCTTGACGAAACCGATCAGCTCCGCCGGATCGAGCTGGGCGCCGGGCTGGAGCTGCACCACGGCGGTGACCCGTTCTCCCCACTTCTCGTCCGGCAGGCCGATCACCGCACAATCCCGCACATCGGGGTGGGCCATCAGTGCGTTCTCCACCTCAACGGAGTAGATGTTGTAGCCGCCGCTGATGATCATGTCCTTCGCGCGGTCGACGATGTAGAGGAAGTTGTCGGCGTCCAGATAGCCGATGTCACCGGTGTGGTGCCAGCCGTACCGGGAGGCTTCCCGGGTGGCGGCCGGGTTCTTGTAGTAGCCGGCCATCACCAGCGAGCCGCGGACGACGATCTCACCCCGGTCGCCGGCCGCCAACAACTCTCCGGCCTCGTCCATGATCCGCACTGTGACCAGCGGCGATGGCCGGCCGGCCGAGGTCAGCCGCTCGCTGGCGATTGTGCCGTCAGGGTGGTAGTGGTCTGCCGTGGACATCGTCGAGATCATCATCGGCGCCTCGGTCTGCCCGAACAACTGGGCCATCGGGCCGATCCGCTGTAAAGCCTCCTCGAGCCTGGCCGCGGACATCGGCGCGGCGCCGTACCAGAACGTCTGCAACGAGTGGAAGTCCCGCCGGTTCAGGTCATCGCGGCCGAGCAGCATGTAGATCAGCGTCGGCGGCAAGAACGTGTGGGTCACCCGGTGCCGCTCGATCAGGTCGATGAACTCCCCCACATCCGGCTTGGCCATGATGACGATCTCGCCGCCCAATGCCATGATCGGAAAACACAGCACCCCGGCCGCGTGGGTCAGCGGCGCCAACGCCAGATAGACCGGCCGGCCGGTGAATTCGTAGCTCATCAAGGTGAGTGCCGTCATGGTTTCCAGGTTGTGGCCGGTCAACATCACGCCCTTGGGGCGCCCGGTCGTCCCTCCGGTGCCGACGATCATCGCCGTGTCATCGGGTGCCGCGGCCGCCCACCGGTCCGCCGCCGGCCCCGTAATCCACCTGTCGAATGACGCCGCGAGTGCTGACTCCCCGTCCAGGCAGACCAGGGTCCGCAGGGTTGGCAGCTCCGGGCGGATCTGCTGCACGAGCGATTCGAAAGCGCGCTGATAGATCAGCGCCGCGCAGTCGAACAGATCCAGCAGTTCACGATTCTCGCTCGCCTCGTTGCGCGGGTTGATCGGGCACCAGACTGCGCCGGCCCGGGCGATCCCGAAGACGCAGGAGAACGCCACCGGGTCGTTGCCAGACAGGATCGCGACCTTGTCTCCCGGCCGGATCCCGGACCGATCCAGCGCGCTGGCGATCGCGTATGACAGAACCTGCACCTCGGCGTAGCTCAGCGATCGACCGCCAGCGGTCAGGCACGGCCGATCCGGTCCTAGCGATGCGCCTTTGTCCAGGTAGCGGGTCAGCGGCACCGTATCGACAGCGGCGCCGGGCGCGCCGTCGGTCTCCACGGAGCCCGCTGCCTCGTCCATCACTGGTGCTCGCCGGCCACTCAGTGGTGAACCGTCAGGACCGGCTCCATCACCAGTCCGAAGCTGCGCAGCACGCCGAGCAGTTCCCGATGCCCGAAAGCCTGGCAACCGGAAGCGAAACCGATCCGCCGCGGCGGTTGTTGCAGCAGGGAGTACGCGGCATAGGCCTGCAGCGCACCGGTCTGCTTGTAGTTGCAGTTGCCGTAGATGACGCAGTGCGCGCGGCCGAGTGGTCCGCTGGCGTAGACCGAATCCAGCGAAGTGTTGATCCGGGCGTTCTCCCGCGGCGGCATCCCACCCTGGATCGAGCTGGCGATCGCTTCGAGCGCCGGGCCCTGCTCGTCGGCGGGCAGCGTCTTGATCTGTTCGTCGACCATCTTCACGGTGGCCACGACACCTTCCATGATCGTCCGGTTCAGCACCCCGCCGATCGCCCGCACGTTGGCCACTCGAGGGTCGTTCTTGAACCACACCGGATGGCTGGTGCCACCCCACGGCACGGCGATCGCATGCTCGTGCTGGCCGGGCACATTGACCTCGAATGTGCTGGTCAGATCCCACTGCAGATATTTGTTCTGCTCGAGATAGAACCAGTCCGCGTTCAGGATGGTGAAGATGGTCTGCGTCGAGGCTGAGGTCGGCAGACCCTTCCAGAGCACCAGGATGTCCAGCGTGTCCAGACCCGGCGTCTCCAGGGCGATGTTGGCCGCGATCTCGCCGGTGGTGTACATCTGCGCGATCGACGGCGCCAGCAGCAGGCCCTTCGCGGCGAACTTCGCGCCCCAGGTCGCCGCGGCGTGCATCACCCAGTCCTGCTCGCCGGTGGTGTCCAGGTAGTGACAGCCCGCTGCGAGCGCGGCCTCGACCACCTCGGGACCGTATTTCATGAACGGCCCGACCATGTTGGAGACGACCTGTGCGCCGGTGAACAGCTCGGTCAACGCCTCGACGGTGTGCTCGACCTCGACCACCTCGTGCTCGACGGTTTCGATCCCGGGCACCCGGTCCAGCACCTCCTGCACGCGTCGCTTGTCCCGGCCGGCCGCGATGAACGGGACGTTGTATTCGCGCAGGTACTCGGCGACCAGTCGGCCGGTGTACCCGGACAGGCCGTAGACGATGACGGGTTTCTGGGCCGCTGCTTCCTCGGGCATGCTCACGATCCCATTCCGCCGTCGACCGGCAGGCCGGCACCAGTGATGAATCGGGCCGCGTCGGAGGCCAGGAACACGACCGCGTCGGCCATGTCGGCGACCTCACCCAACCGCCCGAGCGGGGTCTGGGCGATGACTCCGCCGACGGTTTCCTCCACCGTCGGTGACAGCCCCATCGCGACCTGACTGACCGCCAGTTGAGCGCCCATCTCGGTCGGCACCAGGCCCGGATAGATGCAGTTCACCCGGACGCCGTAGCCCAGCTTCCCGGATTCGGCGGCGGCCACCCTGGTCAATCTGTCGACACCGGACTTGGTGGCCGAGTAGCCGGCGATACCCGGATAGGCGATGGTCGCCGCGACCGAAGAAATGTTGATCACGCTGCCCCCGGCGCCGGCTTCACCGCCGGGCCGCATTGACCGGAAGGCATGTTTGACCCCGAGCGCGGTACCGACCAGGTTGACCTCGAGCATGGTGCGCAGCTTGTCCGGGTCGAGATCGATGATCAGCGAGGAGATCTCGACGCCGGCGTTGTTGACCACAATGTCCAGACCGCCGAGTTCGGAGATGGTCTGGGTGACCGCGGCCTCCCAGCTCGCGTCGTCGGTGACGTCGAGATGGGTGAATCCGGCTGTGGCGCCACCGGCGCGCAACCCGTCGGCGGTCTCCTTGCCGACGTCGTCCAGAATGTCGCCGATCATCACCGCGGCACCAGCAGCGGCCAGCGCCTGCGCCATCCCGGCCCCGAGGCCACGGGCCCCACCGGTGATGAGCGCCTTGCGCCCGGTCAGCTCGAATACACCCATGCGAACTCCTCCTTGAGTCACAAATCGGCTGTGTGCCACTCGCGCCCCCGACGGACAACGGATCTGAATTGAAGGCATCACGCGAGCGGCGTAGCTCACACTGGACCAATACTGGACAGTCGTCAAGTAAATCTTGGACGTCTGTCAAGAATGTCATCCAGCGCGATATAGTGATGACTGTTCGGCACCGCTGTCGACCCGCGTGAGCGCTAAGCGCGACTCGCGGCGGTCGAGTGCCACCCGACCGAGGGGAACGCCGCGCGATGAACCCAGCACCGCCGACCGGACTGGCCGAGACGTCGGTCGACCGGATCTCCCGGCGCCAGGTCGACAAATTCGAAGAACGTCGATCACAGCTGGCCACCGCGGCAATTCAGACACTCTCCGAGCTCGGCTACGCCAGGACCAGCCTCCGGGAGATCGCCCACAACTCAGACTTCTCCCACGGCGTGCTGCATTATTACTTCACCGACAAGGTCGACCTCATCACCTACTGCGTGAAGCAGTACAAGGCGGCCTGCGTCACCCGGTACGACCAGATCGTCGCCGTGTCGCGGACGGCACCGGAGCTGCTGACCGGCTTCGCTCGCGGGCTCGCCCAGACCGCCCGCGAAGACGCGTCGATGCATCGGCTCTGGTACGACCTTCGCAACCAGAGCCTGTTCGAAAGTTCCTATCGTCACGATGTCGCGGAGATCGACGGCAGCCTGCGCAACATGATCTGGCGGATCGTCAGCCGCTACGCCGAACTCGACGGACGTGAACCGAACGTCACCCCGACACAGGCCTACGCCGTCTTCGACGGGCTGTTCCAACATGCGCTCTGGCAGGTGCTGGCCGGCAACCAGGCAGCCGTCGGCGTCCTGGAGGACAGCGTCATTGTGCTGCTCCCCCGCTTGCTCATCGAGTTCGACTGACCCTCGCCTGGAAAGGTGAACCGCAATGGCACCGACAGATGCGTCGACCTCGGCGCCCGGTAGGCAATCGACGCACGTGGTGGGCGTGGGCATGGTTCCGTTCGCGACACCGCGCACGGCCAAGCCGTACGACGAGCTGGCCGAGACGGCGATCCGCACCGCGCTGGCCGACGCCGGGATCGGCTTCGAGCAGATCCAGCAGGCCTACGCCGGGTACGTCTACGGCGACTCCACGTCCGGCCAGCGCGCGCTGTACCGGGTGGCCCGCACCGGAATCCCGGTGATCAACGTGAACAACAACTGCTCGACCGGATCGACTGCGCTGTGGCTTGCCCGCCAGGCGGTGGCCAGTGGAGCGGCGGACTGTGTGCTTGCCTTCGGATTCGAGCAGATGCAGCGCGGGGCGCTCCGGGAGCACTGGGCCGACCGCCCCGGTCCCCTCGAGGAGTTCCAGAACGTCGCCGATCGCCGACAGGGTGAGCATGACGGCGTGCCGATCGCCGCCCAGTACTTCGGCGGCGCCGGGCAGGACTACATGGATCGCTACGGGGCGACCCCGGCGACCTTCGCGGCGATCTCGGTGAAGGCCCGTCGGCATGCGGCGAACAATCCGTACGCGGTCTTTCGGGATCCGGTGACCGTGGACGAGGTGCTCGACTCGCCGCACGTCTTCGGACCGTTGACCCGATTGCAGTGCTGCCCGCCGACCTGCGGCGCCGCCGCAGCGGTGATCACCAGCGAGAGCTTCGCCCGGGCCAATGGTCTCGACACTCGTGTGCGAATCGCGGCGCAATCGATGGTCACCGACATGGACTCCACCTTCGACTCCGACCTCATCAAACTCGTCGGCTACGACCTGACGGTGAACGCCGCGCGCCAGGTGTACGAACAGGCGGGTATCGGTCCGCTGGACATCCCGGTGGTCGAGCTGCACGACTGCTTCACGACGAATGAACTGCTCAGCTACGAAGCGCTCGGGCTCACTCCCGAGGGCACCGCCGCGAAATTCATCGCCGACGGCGACAACACGTACGGCGGTCGGGTGGTGACCAATCCGTCCGGCGGGCTGCTCTCCAAGGGGCACCCGCTCGGCGCCACCGGGCTGGCCCAGTGCGCCGAGCTGGTCTGGCAGCTCCGCGGCCAGGCGGGACCAAGGCAGGTCGACAATCCGCAGCTGGCATTGCAACACAACATCGGGCTCGGCGGCGCCGCCGTCGTCACGCTGTACGAAAAGACCAGCCGGTAGGGTGGGCGGACCAGCGCACATCACCGGAGGTCTCCTACGCATGGCTGTCTTCGCGGTCCAGTACACCTACCACCCCAACCAGGGAGCCGACCGCGACCTGTATCGCCCGGCACATCGCGGCTATCTGCGGGAACTCCTGAACGACGGGATAGTGCTGGCCAGCGGTGCCTATCCGGACGAGGAGAACCCGGGCGCGTTGCTGATCTTCCGCGCGGACACTGCCGGTGAGGTCGCCGACCGGCTCCGGATCGATCCCTTTATGGTCCAGGGGCTGGTCGCCAACGCCGACATCCGCGAGTGGTCGGTGGCGATGGGCCCCTGGGCCTGAATGATCCCGCTCGTCAGCTCGGGTGGGGTTCGTGCTGCTCGGGGTTGTGCCGGGTCGTCAGCGTCGGCGAACCCTGCGCCAGGTCAACCGATTCGAGGATCTTGGTTTGCCCAGCGCCGACGAGCGCCGGCGCATTAGCGTTGGCATCGCGTCCTCCGACAGTTGTGTGTTGGGCGGCCAGGAGCGGCGAGACCGGTACAAGTCGAGGCGATATCGTGGTCAGCATCGAGGAGAGTGCGCCAACTGAACGCGCGGCCCTGTTCGTCCGTGCGTTCGGGTGGAACCGGCGGGAGCGCGAACTACTGGACCACTTGGTTGTTGGCATGGATCCGCGCAAGCTCGCGCAGTGAGTGTTCCTGTCCAAGCACTCCGTGCAGGGCCAGCTGAAATCGATCTTCGCCAAGGCAGGGTGCGTCATCGCCGTACTCTGCTGTCCCGTGCGCTGGGCAGCTGAGATTATTCCGTGTCCAGTTCAGACCGGGGCCGGCGAGCTTTCGACTCCCCGGATCCGCTGGGAGATCACCTGGGTGATCCCGTCCCCGCGCATCGAGACACCGTAGAGCGCGTCGGCGGACTCCATGGTGAACTTCTGGTGGGTGATGATGATCAGCTGGCTCGAGTCCCGCAGCTCCGCCAGCAGGCCCACCAGCCGGGTCAAATTCACCTCGTCCAGCGCCGCCTCCACCTCGTCCATGATGTAGAACGGGCTGGGACGCGCCCGGAAGATCGCCACCAGAATGGCGACCGCGGTCAGTGATCGCTCGCCGCCGGACAACAGGGACAGCCGCTTCACCTTCTTGCCCGGGGGACGCGCGTTGACCTCGATACCGGTGGTGAGCATGTTGGCGGGGTCGGTCAGCAGCAACTCGCCCTCGCCGCCGGGGAACAAGGTCTCGAACACGGTGCCGAACTCCCGCGCCACGTCGTTGAATGCGCTGGTGAAAACCTCGAGAATCTTCTGGTCGACGTCCTCGATCACCGTCAGCAGATCGCGCCGGGTGTCCTTGAGGTCGGTCAGTTGGGTGGACAGGAACGCATGCCGTTCTTCGAGAGCGGCGAATTCCTCCAACGCGAGTGGGTTCACCTTGCCCAGAAGCGTGAGATCTCGTTCGGCACTCTTGAGCTTGCGCTCGGTACCCGCGCGGTCGAAGGGCATCGGCTGCGGCGCGTAGACCTGTTCGCCCCGGTCCTTGGCGGCCTCGTACTCAGCCACCTCGACGGCGCTGGGTGGGGTGAGCGCGGCGGGCCCGAACTCGGCGATCAGGTCGTCGACAGTCACTCCGAATTCCACCGTCGCCTTGTCGATGAGCTGCTCGATCCGCACCATTTGCTGGGCCCGAACCAGTTCCTCGCGGTGGACCTCACTGGTCAGCTTTTCCCACTCGGCGCTCAGCGCGGTGACCGACAGCCGCGACCTCGTCGAGTCGGCTTCGGCCGATGATCGCTGGGCGACCGCGTGGTCGCGGGCGGCCGTCGCCTCGACCAGGGATCGGGCCAACCGCAGCGCCGCGTCCGTGGCCAGATCCACCACCCGTCCGGCGACGGCGGCCGCGATCGCCCGCCGGGTCCGGGCGAGTTCGGCCCTGGATCGGGCCTCGCGCTCGGCGCGGGCGCTGCGCCGCAGGCCGTCGGCGGCGCCGGCGGAGGCCCGTGCCCGCTCCTCGATCGTTCGTAGGTTGAGCCGGACGTCCATCTCGGCCCGCCGCGCTTCCGCGGTGCTCTCGACCAGCGAGTCCCGCAGTGAACTGTCCACCTCGGTCGGCACGTCCTGGGATTCGGCGGCGGCCAGCCTGCCCTCGAGGCCGCTCAGGGCCTGCTCCTGTTTGGCCCGGGAGTCCTCCGCGGCCTGCCGCTGCCGGCCGAGGCGGTCCGCCTCCGCGGTTGCCGCGTGCGCGACTTCGCCGAGCCGGCCCACCTGTTCGGCGACCGCCGAGAGTTGCGCATCGGATTCGTTCAGCGCGTGCAACGCTGCGCGGGCGTCCCGGTCGCGGAGTTCGGCGTCGGCGCGGGCGCCGCTCAGTGTCGCCTCCCGCTGGCCGATCCCGGCGGTCACCTCCGCGAGTCGGGCCTCGGCGTCGTCCAGCGCGGCCTGAATTTGCAGCACCGACTGCCGACCGGCGCTGCCGCCGAGCGCCCAGTCGGATCCGACCAGGTC
This sequence comes from Mycobacteriales bacterium, assembly GCA_038245175.1. Classification (GTDB taxonomy): domain Bacteria; phylum Actinomycetota; class Actinomycetes; order Mycobacteriales; family Nakamurellaceae; genus Nakamurella. The sequence goes on from JBBRSR010000008.1 coordinate 8,352, forward strand.
GCCGTCCAGGGTCACTGCGCGCACGCCGGTGTTGGTGCCCGCGAGTTCGGTGGCGGCGGTCAAGTCGGTCACCACGGCGATCCGGTCCAGAGCCCTGGTCAACGCCGGCCGGAAGGCCTCTGGCGCCTGGACCAGGTCGATTGCCCACTCGGTGTCATCCGGAAGACTGGGCCAGCCGGCGCGGTCGATCGCGGAGGCGCCGCCGATCAGCAGTCCGGCCCGGCCGGCGTCCGTCTTCCGTAGCCAGGCCAGGGCCATGCCCGCATCGGAGACACCTTGCACGGCAACGGCATCGGCCACTGCGCCGAGCGCAGTTGCCAGGGCGGCCGCCGCCCCCGGACGGATGGTCAGTAGGGCGGCGACCGGCCCGAGCAGGCCGGGCAGCTGGTCCACCTGGCCCAGCAGGGCACCGACTCCATCGCGTCGGGACAAGCCGAGCGACAGCGCCTCGACCCGGGATCGCAGGGACGACTGCTCGCTCCGCGCCTCCCGCTGGGCTTCGCGGAGTTCCCGCACCCGAGCCTGAGCGACAGCTGCGGCGGCCTCGGCGGCCTCGTTGGTCTGGTCCAGGCCAACCTCGGAATCACCGAGTTCACCGACCGAGGCCTTGAGGCTTTCGAATTCGCCTTCGGCAGTCACCGCCCGATCCCGAGCGCTGGCGAAGGCACTGGTCAGCCGGGTGATTTCGTCGCTGATCGCGGTCAGCCGGGATCGCGCGGCATTCACCTGTCCGCTCAACGTGGCCAGGCCCTCCCGCCGATCGGCGATGGCCCTGGTAGCGGCGACCAACTCGGACTCTGCGTACTTGAGCGCTGTCTCCTTCCAGGCCCGGTCACCGGCCGCCTGCGCCAGAATGCTGTGGGCGTCCTTGACGGCCTGTTCCTTCACGGCCTGTTCCGCCTCGGCCGCCGCGGAGGCCGCGTCCAGCTCGTCCGGGTCGCGACCGGATCGCACGACCTCGGCGGGCACTTGCAGATTGCGCGCACGCTCGGTGGCGAGATTGATGGTGCCACGGAACCGCTCGGCGAGCGCGGACAGCGCAAACCAGGTTTCCTGGGCGGTCTGCAAGGCCGGGGACGCCTGCGACAGGGCCAGCGCGGCGGCGTCCTGGGCTGCGGTTGCGGCGGCCAGTTCCCGGGCGATCCGGTCGCGGTGGTCCTTGGCGGCCTGTTCCTCGGCCGCCTCTGTGTTGACCTGGGCCTGCAGGGTGAGGAGATCATCGGCCAGTAGCCGCAGTCGGGCTTCCCGCAGTTCGGCGGCGATCGTGACCGCTCGACGGGCCACGTCGGCCTGCCGACCGAGCGGTTTGAGCTGCCGTCGCAGTTCGTTCGTCAGGTCAGTGAGCCTGGTCAGGTTGGCCTGCATCGCGTCGAGCTTGCGGAGTGCCTTTTCCTTGCGTTTGCGGTGCTTGAGCACTCCGGCGGCCTCTTCGATGAACGCCCGCCGATCCTCCGGCCGCGCGGACAGCACGGCGTCCAGCTGACCCTGCCCGACGATGACGTGCATTTCCCGGCCGATGCCCGAATCGGAGAGCAGGTCCTGAATGTCGAGCAACCGGCAGCTGGACCCGTTCAGCTCGTACTCGCTGGCCCCGTCGCGGTACATCCGGCGGGTGATGGCGACTTCGGAATAGTCGATCGGCAGCGCGCCGTCGGAGTTGTTGATGGTCAGCGTGACCTCGGCCCGGCCCAGCGGCGCTCGCCCGGCGGTCCCGGCGAAGATGACGTCCTCCATCTTGCCGCCGCGCAGAGCCTTGGCGCCCTGCTCGCCGAGCACCCAGGCGATCGCGTCCACGACATTGGACTTGCCGGACCCGTTGGGGCCGACGACGGCGGTGATGCCCGGTTCGAAATGAAGTGTCGTCGCCGACGCGAAGGACTTGAAGCCTTTCAGGGTCAGGCTTTTCAGGTACACCCCAGCCCTCCCCCTCGTGCCCGGCGAGCTCGTCGACTCATGACGTCGGGCATTCCCGGTCGTGATTCTACCGTGATGGATTCACCGCTCTGGCGCGGCGGTCAGCGCTCGTTGAAACCCTGGAAATCGTGCCTGGGTGAACCGATCTGCTCGACGACCGACTCGACGGTGCCGGGTGTCCTTCCGCCGCGCAACCACTTCAGCATCTGTTGGCACGCCTGTTCGCGGCCCTCGACGATGACCTCCACCCGGCCGTCGCGCAGGTTGCTGGCCGACCCGACCAACCCCAGTTCGAGCGCCTTGGCGCGGGTGAACCAGCGGAACCCCACACCCTGGACGTGACCATGCACGAACGCGGTCATCCGGACGATCCGCACCTCGGACAATGCGTCGGGCGCGTCCTGACTCATCTCAAGTCCCCTTCCGAGGAATCACCAGACCCGGTACACCCGTAGCCGCTTGTTGACCAGATCGATCCGAGTCCGGCTCTTCGGTCCGGTCACCTCACCGTCGTGCGCGACCAGCAGATCGCCGGTGGCCATCTCGATGTCCAGTGAGGTGGTGTGCATCGACCCGTACACGCCGGACCTCTGCACCTTGCCCAGCAGCGACCAGACCACCGCTCGGGTCCTGGAGAACCGGCCGCGCTGGTAGATCACCTGAACGTCGATCATTCCATCGGCCATGTGATCCCGACTGGAGGAGACGAGTCCGCGCGGGGTGTAGTGGCCGTTCCCGACGAACACGGTCCACACCGAGACGGGTTCGCCGTTCAGGATCAGGGTCTCGGGCGTCGATCGTTTGAGTGCTCGCGGCAGCGCAACGGCCGCCCCGAGCGGCTTGCCCAGTCGGCCCGACAGCCGATCGCGGAGCCGGACGAAGTCCGGGTACATGCCCACCGACGCGGTGTTCAGGAAGGGTACGCCGTCGATCTGCGCGATATCGACCGCGCCCGCCGACCCGGTCTCGACACATCTGGCGGTGTCAGCGAAGTTGGCCAACCCGAGCGCCTTGGCGAAATGGTTGAGGGTGCCCGCCGCGAATACCGCCAACGGCAAGTCGTTCTCCAGGGCGATTCCGGCAATCGAGGCGCAGGTGCCGTCGCCGCCAGCCACACCGAGCGCCCGGACATCCGGGCCGGCGGCCAGTTGGTCCAGCTCGGCCAGACCGTCGGCGGGGTCCCACTGAACTATCCGCGCCCGGGGCAGCAATGCGCTGATCTCCGCGCCGGCGTCGGCGGCGGATCCGGAGGCCCGGTTGACGACGATCGTCAGGCCCGCCCCCTCGGGCAGCGCCGGCGCGGACGTCGCCAACGAGTCGGCGGGGCCGTGTTCAAGGACCTGCCACAGGCTTCTGATCAGCAGGGCCGACAGCACCCCGATGCTGGCGCCGACCACCACATCACTCTTGTAGTGCACCCCGACGTGCACCCGGGAGTAGGCCACCGCCGCCGCCACCGGCGCGATCGCCGCGCCGAGCAGCGGAAACTCGATCCCGACGCCCGTGGCAAAGGCGGCGGCCGACGCTGCGTGACCGCTCGGGAACGACGAGGTCCACGGCCGGGCGCCGATCTGCCTGGCGAGTCTTGTTCGCTCCAGATCCGGGCGGCGACGCCCGACCAGCGGTTTGATCAGTGAATTGGACACCGTGCTGGCCACGGCCAGGGAGCCGAGACCGCGCAGGCCGGCCCGGCGGTATCGACCACCGGCGAGTGCGCCCACCGCCGCCAGGCCGATCCAGATCTTGCCGTGGTTGGCGGAGTTGGTCAGCAGCCGGAGGGCGACATCCACCGGTTCCGACGCCGGTTGCGCGGCCTCAACCTGTTCGAAGTCCGGCGGGGTGTCGCTGATTCGGCGTGGAACATACGGGATGCGCACCTGTCCGACAGTAGCTTCACCGCTTCACGAACGCTGACCCGAGACTCGTGGGCGTGGCTGACACCTCGGACACCGGTAGGAGGAGCGGTTCATGAATGCCTCCCGAACGATCGGCGTGCCGCAGCGGCCACAGGGCCGACCGGCCTGACCATAGGCGTTCAACGAACGATCGAAGTAGCCCGATTCTCCGTTGATGCTCACATACAGCGCGTCGAAGGAGGTGCCGCCCACCGCCAACGCCTCCGCCATCACCTGGGTGGCCGCCGACAGAACCGACCTGACCTGGGCCTTTGTTAGATTCTCGGTGGGTCTGTCATAGTGCATCCGGGCCCGCCAGAGGGCCTCGTCGGCGTAGATATTGCCGATCCCGGAGACCACGGTCTGATCGAGCAGCGCGCGTTTGAGCCCGGTCCGCCTTCCGCGCAACCGGGCGACGGCGGCGTCCAGGTCGAATCCGGGCTCGAGCGGATCCGGCGCGATATGCGCGATCTGGGCGGGCAGATCGGCGCCGCCGAGCGAAAAGGCTAGACCGCCGAAGGTGCGCTGATCGACAAAATGGACCTCGGGTCCGTCGTCGTCGAACCCGAACCGGACACGCAGGTGGGGTGAGTCGACGGCGGTGCCGACCCGAAATTGTCCGCTCATACCCAGGTGCGCGATGACCGCATCGCCATCGTCCAGAGCCCACCACAGATACTTGCCCCGCCGGCGAACCGCCTCGACCCGGCGACCGGCCAATCTGGCGGAAAAGTCGGCCGGACCTTCGAGGTGCCGGCGAACCGCCCGCAGGTTCAACACGTCGACACGGTGAATGCGGCGACCGGTCAGATGAGTGGCCAGGCCGCGCCGGACCACCTCGACCTCAGGCAGTTCGGGCATGAGCTTCGGTCCGCGCGCGGGTGGTCAGCCGGTCAGGCACTCGTGCCGGCATCCGGTTCGAGCACCACCGGACCCGCTGCGGCGCCGGCAGCCGGCGCCGGGCCATCGGGATCTTCCGGGGTGAGCGCCTCGTAGGCCAGCGCCGCGGCCTTTTGTTCGGCCTCTTTCTTGGTCCGTCCCGCACCTGTCCCGCGGTCCGCACCGGCGACGATCACCGCGGCGGTGAATCGCTTGGCGTGGTCCGGTCCCTCCTCGGTCAGCCGGTAGGCCGGCACCCCGAGTCCCAGGGATGCGGTGCGCTCCTGCAACGAGGTCTTCCAGTCCAGCCCGGCGCCGACCTTCGGGGCCGAGGTGATCAGGTCGTCGAAGAGCCGGAGAATGACCGCGCGAGCGGTTTCCAACCCGTGCTGGAAGTAGATCGCGCCGAGCATCGCTTCCACCCCGTCGGCCAGCAGCGATGGCTTCTCACGGCCGTCCGTCTGCTCTTCACCCTTGCCCAGCCGCAGTAGCGCGCCGACCCCGATGGTGCGGCCGACCCCGGCGAGTGCATGCATGTTGACGATGCTGGCACGCAGCTTGGCGAGCTGGCCCTCGCTGAAATCGGGGTGACTGCGGTAGAGCGAATCGGTCACCACCAGCCCGAGCACCGAGTCCCCGAGGAACTCCAAGCGCTCGTTGGTCGGCAGCCCACCGTTCTCGTACGCGAACGAGCGGTGGGTGAAGGCGAGCAAAACCAGCTCGGGGTCCAGTTCGACCCCGAGTTGGGTGATCAGGTCGGCCGAGTCGAAAACTGCCGGACCCGACTGCGCCACTTAAACCTCGACGACCTGGCGACCGTCGTACTGGCCGCACGTCGGGCAGGCGGTGTGGGGCGGCTTCAGGGCCTGGCACGCGCGGTTCGAACACGTCGCCAGGGTCGGCACGGTGGTCTTCCACATCGAACGCCGGGAACGGGTATTGCTGCGGGACATCTTCCGCTTCGGGACAGCCACGGCTAATTCTCCTCAACTTCATTCTTGGCACCGAACTGATTCCGCAAAGCGGCCCAGCGAGGGTCCAGTATCTCATGGTTATGGTCGGGTTCCAGGTCAGCCAACCGCCCACCGCACCCTGAGCACAGCCCAGGGCAGTCGGGACGGCACAACGGAGCCAACGGCATCTGAACCACGATTTCGTCGCGGACCAGCGGCTCAAGATCGATCAGGTCGTCCACCACCAGCGGGATCTCGTCCTCGTCAGTGGTCTGGGCCGTGACCGAGTTCGGGTATGCGAACAGCTCGCGCAGGTCGGCGCCCACGGGTGCGTCGATCTCCCCCAGGCACCGCGCGCATTCGCCGATCGCCCGGCTGATCGCGGTTCCGGACACCAGCACACCCTCGACCACCGATTCCAGGCGCAACTTGAGCTTGACCGGCGTGCCGGCCGGAATCGCCAGCACCTCGATCCCCATCTTGTCGTCCGAGATCAGCGTCGTGTCGAGGACCTTCATCGTGCCCGGCCGACGCGCGATCAGCCGGGTGTCGACGACCCAGGGCGAGGCGGGATTCGGGCGTGTGGTGGTCATGTCTCTTCTGCTTGACTAGACGGTGGATAGCCGGCGGTGGATAGCCGGCGGTGCGGTACCGGCGGTGGGTCGCCGGTGAAGCGTTACCGCGGCCATCTCGGATCGGGCAACCCTTCCAGAGTAGTCGACCGGCGCGGGGAAACCCAATCTGATCGAGGTCGACGGGCTGGCCGAGGTTGACCGGCGCCCCGATCAGTCGCGATAGTCGGCGGGGGCGCCGGCACGCAAGGCAGTCCGGCCTCGCCCCACCGTCCGCAGCGCCTTCGTCAGCGCATCCTCCAGCGAGGCCAGCTTGGTGTCCACATAGGAGTCACATTCGGCACGCATCCGGTCGGAGTCGGCGTGCGCGGCATCCAGGATCCGGGCCGATTCGGCATAGGCGGACTGAACGACCTCGGTCTGCGACACCAATCGAGCCTGCTCGGCGCGACCATCGGCGATCGACCGATCGTGGGCCAGATGTCCGGCGGCGACCAGCCGGTCGGCTTCGCTGCGCGACCGAGCGATCAACGTGTCGTGCTGGTCCTGGCCGGATTGGATGGTCCGGTCGGCATCGGCATTGGCGCGGGCCATGATGTCGGCGGCGGCGTCGGTGGCTTCCTGGACCCGGCGGTTCGCCTCGATCTGGGCACCGTTGACGGTGGCCTCGGCATGATCACGTGCTTCGTTGACCTGACGAACAGCCTCCGCCTCGGCATCGGCGAGCGTCCTCTCGGCTTGCCCGCGAGCCTCATTGATCATCTGATCGCGATGATCGAGCACATCCTGGGCGTCGTCGACCTCGCTGGGCAGTGCGTCCCGGACGTCGTCCATCAGGTCGAGGAGTTCGCCGCGAGGCACCACGCAGGAGGCCGTCATCGGCACACCGCGCGCTTCCTCGACGATCGTCACCAGCTGATCGAGAGCTTCAAAGACGCGATACACGGTTGACTCACCTTCTGGCCATCGTGGCGCCGACGGCCGACGCCCTACCCGTTCGGACTAGCTGTGCCAGTGTTTCAAGGACAGTGGCGCAGGTGGCGACGCCGCGCCGACGTGACCACGCCGGCGTGACCACGCCGAGGTGACGACAGGCCACCTGTCACCCCCGCCGTCGGCGGCGCCGGGCATGCGGTCAGCCGTTCAGCTTCGCCTGCATCGCCTCGTTCACCAGGCCGGGCAGCAGGTGCGAGACGTCGCCGCCGTACTGGGCGATCTGCTTGACCAGGGACGAGGACAGGAATGAGAACTCCGGGTTCGTCGGCATGAACAGCGTGTCGATGCCGGTGAGACCCTTGTTCATCTGGGCCATCTGCAGCTCGTAGTCGAAATCCGACACCGCTCGGATTCCCTTGACGATCACCGAGATCACGTTGCGCCGGCAGTAATCCACCAGCAATCCGTGGAACGCGTCGACCCGCACATTGGGCCAGCCGACCGTGGTCCGGTGCAGCAGGTCCTGACGCTCATCGACGCTGAACATTCCCTGTTTGTCCGGGTTCACCAGGACAGCCACGGTGAGCTCGCTGAACAGGCCGGCCGCCCGGCCGATGATGTCCAGATGCCCGAAGGTCGGCGGGTCGAAGGAGCCGGGGCACACAGCGCGGGTCATGCTGCGGGACTGTAGCCGATCATGGGGCCTGCCCGAAGAGCAGAACCGTGTCCCCGTACCTCTTGGACCTGATCGGGACCAACGGCGCGGGCCAGTTGAAGTCGGCGGATCGCCGGGAGCGCTCCAGGACCAGGTCGGCGTGCGGATTGAGCAGCTGGTGGGTGTGCAGGTCTCGCAGCAGATTGGTCAGCAGGTCGGCCGCCAGGTCATATGGCGGATCGGTCACGACGATGTCGAAACGCGCCGGACCAGCCATTTTCGGGTAGCTGATGGCGGAGCCGGCCACCATCGTCACGCCGACCGCGTTGAGGGCGCCGATGTTGGCGCGCGCCGCGGCGATCGCTGCCCGATCGTTGTCGACCAGGACGACCCGCTCGGCACCGCGCGAGGCCAGCTCGAGGCCGAGTGCGCCGGACCCGGCGAACAGATCCAAGACGCTGGCACCGGTCAGCCCGCCACCGGCCTGCAACGAATTCCCCAGAGCCGCACGCACCTTTTCGCTGGTCGGACGGGTATTCAGGCCGGCGGGGGTGACCAGGGCGCGGCCACCCCACCGTCCGCCGACGATCCGCATCAGTCGGGCCGGCGCCGCAGGAAGGCCGCGAGGCTCATGGTTTCAGCACCATCAGCAGGTCGCCGCCCTCGACCTGCTGAACCTTGTTGATGGCCGCACGCAGCACCACCCCGCCGAGCTGGCTGGTGATGGACGCCTCCATCTTCATCGCCTCGATGGTGGCCACTACCCCACCGACGGCGACCGTGTCGCCCTCGCCGACGGCCAGCGTGACCACGCCGGAGAACGGCGCCGCGACCTGCTTGGGATCGGCCGGGTCGGCGCGCTCGGTCTGCGGGACGTCGACGGCGATTTTCTTGTCGCGGATCTGCAGCGGGCGGAGCTGCCCGTTCAGGGTGGTGATCACCGTCCGCATCCCCCGCTCGTCGGCGTCGCCGATCGCTTCCAACCCCACATACAGCTCCACCCCCGGACCCAGATCGATGGTGTGTTCGACTCCACGACGCAGGCCATACAGGTAGTCCGGCGTCGGGATCACCGACAGGTCGCCGAACTCGCTGCGGGCCGCGGCGAAGTCCTTGGCCGGCCCGGGGAACAACAACCGGTTGAGCGTCGCCCGAGGCTCCTTCGCCAGTGCGGCGCTGTCGGCGTCGCTGAGCTCCTCCTGCTTGGGGATGTGGGTTCGGCCGGCCAGCGCCTTGGTCCGGAACGGCTCCGGCCACCCACCCGGCGGATCGCCCAGCTCGCCCGACAGGAACCCGACCACCGAATCCGGAATGTCGAACCGGCCGGGGTCGGTCTCGAAATCGGCCGGGCTGACCCCCGCACCCACCAGGTGCAGTGCTAGATCACCGACGACCTTGGACGACGGCGTTACCTTGACCAGCCGGCCCAGCATTCGGTCGGCGGCGGCGTACACCGCCTCGATCGCCTCGAATCGGTTGCCCAGACCCAAGGCGATGGCCTGTTGCCGCAGGTTGGACAGCTGCCCGCCCGGAATCTCGTGGTCGTAGACCCGACCGGTGGGCGCCGACAGACCGGACTCGAACGGCGCATAGACCGAGCGGACCGCCTCCCAATACGGCTCGAGGTCTTCGGCCGCCCGCAGGCTCAGTCCGGTCTCCCGATCGCCGAAGTTGGTTGCCGCGATCAGCGCGGACATCGGTGGTTGAGAGGTGGTGCCGGCCATCGGTGCGCTGGCGACGTCGACGGCATCGACTCCGGCGGCCGACGCCGCGAGGTAGGCGGCGAGTTGGCCCCCTGCGGTGTCGTGAGTGTGCAGGTGCACCGGGAGATCGAAGTTCGCCCGCAGCGCGCCGACCAGCCGGGCGGCGGCCGGTGCCCGGAGCAGCCCGGCCATGTCCTTGACCGCCAGCACGTGCGCACCCGCCTTGACGATCCGCTCGGCCAGCGCCAGGTAGTAGTCCAGGGTGTAGAGCCGCTCCGCCGGGTCGGACAGATCTCCGGTGTAGCACAGCGCCACCTCCGCGATGGTGGTGCCGTGTGCGAGCACCGCATCGATGGCCGGCCGCATCTGCGCGACGTCGTTGAGGGCGTCGAAGATCCGGAATATGTCGATGCCGGTTCGGGCCGCCTCGGCGACGAACGCCGTCGTTACCGCGGTGGGGTACGGGGTGTAACCCACGGTGTTCCGGCCGCGCAGCAACATCTGCAGGCAGATGTTGGGAATGCCGCTGCGCAATGCGGCCAGCCGCTCCCAGGGGTCCTCACCGAGGAATCGCAGGGCCACGTCGTAGGTCGCGCCGCCCCACGCCTCGACCGACAGCAACTGAGGGGTCATTTTGGACACGGCAGGGGCGATGGCGACCAGATCACGGGTGCGTACCCGGGTGGCCAGCAGCGACTGGTGCGCGTCCCGGAACGTCGTGTCGGTGACGCCCAGGTTCTTCTGCGCCCGCAGATCGGCGGCGAAGGCCGCCGGGCCCAGGTTGAGCAGCCGCTGCCGGGATCCTGGCAGCGGCGCCGCCCGATCCAGCCGTGGGATCTTGCTGGCCGGGTCGATCGTGCCGCGGCCGTTACCGTTCGGTTGGTTGACGGTGACGTCGGCGAGGTAGGACAACAACCGCGTCCCGCGGTCGGCGGAGTTGCGGGCGGTCAGCAACTGCGGATGGGTTTCGATGAATGCGGTGGTGACTCCCCCGGCGGCGAAGTCCGGATCCTCCAGTACCGCCTGCAGGAACGGAATGTTGGTGGCGACCCCACGGACCCGGAACTCGGCGAGCGCCCGCCGGGACCGTTGCACAGCGGTCGGCCAATCCCGGCCGCGGCAGGTCAGCTTGACGAGCAGTGAATCGAAGTGGGCGCTCACCTCGGCGCCGGAATACACGGTTCCGCCGTCGATCCGCACCCCGGCACCACCGGGCGTGCGGTAGGTGATGATCTTGCCGGTGTCGGGTCGGAAACCGTTGGTCGGATCCTCGGTGGTGATCCGGCACTGGATCGCGGCGCCGCGAATCCTGATGTCCGTTTGGTTCAGGCCGAGCGTCGCCAGGGTGTCCCCCGCGGCGATCCGGATCTGGGTGGCGACAAGGTCGACGTCGGTGATCTCTTCCGTGACCGTGTGCTCCACCTGGATCCGCGGGTTCATCTCGATGAAGACGTGCTTGCCGTTGGCGTCCACCAGGAACTCCACGGTGCCCGCGTTGACGTAGCCGATGTGCTCGGCGAACCGGACGGCGTCGGCGCAGATCCGCGCCCGCAGGTCAGGGTCCAGGCCGACGGCGGGGGCCACCTCGATCACCTTCTGATGCCGCCGCTGAACGGAGCAGTCCCGCTCGAACAGGTGCACCACGTTGCCGGCGGCGTCGGCCACGATCTGCACTTCGATGTGCCGGGGGTCGATCACCGCGGTCTCGATGAACATCGTCGGGTCACCGAACGCCGATTCCGCCTCCCGCATCGCCAGGTGCAGCGCGTCCGGTAGTTCATCAGGGGTGTCCACCCGGCGCATGCCGCGCCCGCCACCGCCGGCGACGGCCTTCACGAAGACCGGAAAGCCGATTTCCGCCGCGGAAGCGATCAGTTCGGCCAGGTTCGACGACGGCTCGGCGGACTCCAGGACAGGGACCCGCGCGGCCCGGGCGGCCAACACCGCGGTCGCCTTGTTACCGGCCATTTCCAGGATCTCCGCGGGCGGCCCGATGAAGGTGATGCCGGCGTCCACGCAGGCCTGAGCCAGATTCGGGTTCTCCGAGAGGAAGCCATAGCCGGGGTACACCGCGTCGGCACCGGATTCGACGGCCGCTCGGATGATCTCGTTGATGTCGAGGTAGGCCCGAACGGGGTGCCCCTTCGCACCGATCTGGTAGGACTCATCCGCCTTCTGCCGGTGCGAGGAATTTCGGTCCTCGAAGGGGAACACCGCGACGGAACCAATGCCGAGTTCGTACAGGGCACGGAAGGCTCGGATCGCGATTTCGCCGCGATTGGCCACCAGAACCTTGCGCAACATGTGCAGCTCCTCGCCGAGGTGGAAAGCCGGCCCTACCCGGGGCCGGGACGCGCGGACCCGGTGCATGCGCCTCGTCACGCTATCGCGAGCCTGGCCGGCGAGCGCACGCGCCGTTGGGCCGGTGCGGCAGAATGCTAGACCGTGAGCCATGCCGACGCCGATGGGCGCACCCGAGTGGTCCGCGCCGGCGCACTTCACGCAGCCGGTGTGGGTGCGATCTATGGCGCGGCGGTCCGAACGTCGAACGCCACCTTCGATCTCGCCGTTCCGGATAGCGAGCATTGGCTGGCCAAGATCGGCAGTGCGGTCGCCGGTGATCATTTCCTGGTGGTGCTCGACGGTGCCGATCAGGTCGCCGGCTTCGCCTATGCCGGGTCGTTCCGACCGCGACCCGGTTACGCCGGCACCAAGGAGTCGTCGATCTACCTGCGCGCGGATACTCGCGGCGCCGGGGTCGGGCTTCGGCTCTATTCATCGCTGCTCGACGCCGTCCGCAGGTCCGGGATGCACACCGTGCTGGCGGCGGTCGCCGAGCCCAACCCGGCCAGTGCCGCCCTGCACGCCCGGTTGGGGTTCCGGCGGGTCGGCACCATGCGCGAGGTCGGTTTCAAGTTCGGTGGCTGGATCGACACGACCTGGTATCAGCTGATGCTCTGAATCGCCCCTGTCGATCAGGTCTTGTCCAGAAACTCCTGGGACTGGGCATCGAGGGTGGCGGCGACCATGGACCGCAGCCCCGGCCAGTCCTTCAATTGCGGGTCCTTGTCGATCAGTCGCCCGGCGTCTTCCCGAGCCTGGTCGATCACCGTTTCGTCCCGCAGCAGGGACAGCAGTTTGACGCCGCTGGCCCGCCCGGCCTGCGCCTTGCCCAGCACGTTGCCTTCGCGACGTTGGGCGAGGTCGGCCTTGGCCAGGATGAAACCGTCTGTGGTCGCGGCGACGGCGGTCAGCCGTTGCCTGGCCGGTGTTTGCTCAGGCGTGTGGGTGACGAGCAGGCAGATGCCGCGCTCGGTCCCCCGGCCCACCCGCCCGCGGAGCTGGTGCAGCTGTGATATCCCGAACCGGTCGGCGTCCATCACGATCATCATGGTGGCGTTGGACACGTCGACGCCCACCTCGATCACGGTGGTCGCGACCAGCACATCGAGATCGCCGGCCTGAAACGACTGCATCACGGCGTCCTTGTCCGCGGGCACCAGGCGTCCGTGCAGAATCCCGAGCCGCAGACCGGCCAGCGGGCCGCCCGACAGTTCGGCGGCGACATCAACCACCGCCAGCGGCGGCCGCTGCTCCCCGCCGTCGGTGTCGAAATCGTCCGCCGCCTCGTCGGTCTCGGCGCCGTCGCCACCGATGCGCGGGCACACCACGTACACCTGCCGCCCCTTGCCGACCTCCTCGCGCACCCGCTGCCACGCCCGGGCCAGCCAGGCCGGCTTGATCGCGGCGGGGACCACCGTGGTCTCGATCGGCGAGCGGCCGACCGGCAGCTCGCGCAGAGTGGAGGTATCCAGGTCACCGAAAACCGTCATCGCGACGGTCCGCGGGATCGGGGTCGCCGTCATCACCAGGACGTGCGGCGGATTGTTGGTGGGGCTCTTGCTGCGCAGCTCATCGCGTTGCTCGACACCGAACCGGTGTTGCTCGTCGATGACCACCATGCCCAGATCGGCGAAGATGACGTCCTTGCCCAGCAGGGCGTGGGTGCCGATCACGATGCCCGCCTCGCCGGAAGCGATGTCCAGCAGTACCTGTCGCCGCGCAGCGACAGGCAGAGATCCGGTCAACAGGCTGACCCTGGTTGCCGGTGTCGGCGCCCCGAACTGGCCGGCGGTGGCCAACGGCCCGAGGATCGCGCGCAGCGAGCGCGCATGCTGGGCGACCAGCACCTCGGTGGGGGCGAGCAGCGCGGTCTGCCGCGCGGCGTCGATCACCTGCAGCATCGCGCGCAGCGCAACGACTGTCTTGCCGGAGCCGACTTCGCCCTGCAGCAGGCGGCTCATCGGCGCTGTCGAGGCCAGGTCTTCGGAGATGGTCCGTCCCACCTCTTGCTGGCCGGCGGTCAGCTGGAATGGGATGGTGGCGTCGAATGACGACAGCAAGCCGCCTTCGATCACGGGGCATGGCTCCGCGGGGAACGCCTTGGCCCTGGCACGGCGCTGCGCCAGAACCAGCTGCATCGACAGTGCTTCGTCGTACCGGAGGCGATGCTGGGCTTTTTCCAGGGCGTCGTCACTGGTCGGACGGTGGATATCAACCAGGGCGGTCCGCAGATCCACGAGCCCATGGCGGGTGCGCAACGCGGCCGGCAACGGATCGTCGATCTCTTCGACGTGCTGCAGGACAGTCTTCATGCTCTGCTGGAGCATTGCCTGCTTGACGCCGTCGGCGAGGGCATAGATGGGCAGGATGCCGCTGCCGAACTGCTCGATCTTCTCGATGCGTTTTCCGGAATCGTCGGTGCTGTCCTCGAAAGGCTCACCCACCGGGGCCTTCAGCTGAAGCGTGCGGCCGAACCGCTGGATCTTGCCGGAGAAGAGCCCCGACTTGCCGACGGTGAAGAGGCGGGCCAGGTAGTTCTGATTGAAGAAGGTGCACTCGATCGACGTGCCATCTGCCTTCAGGGTGAGGGTGAGGATCCGCAGCGGCCGACCGTTCTTGGTGACCTGCTTCAGGGCGACCTTGGTGACCGTTGCCAGAAAGGAGGCCTGTTCACCCACCTGCAGCTCGTTCAACGGGCTGATCTCGCCCAGCCGCCGATACCGGCGCGGGTAATGCCGCAGCAGATCCTCGATCGTGCGCAGCTGCAGCTTGGACTCCAGCGGCTTGGCTGACTTGGCCCCGATGATCCCGTCCAACTTGACCGACATCATCGGTGGGACCGCAGCGCGCGCGCCGAGCCCGGTCATCGCACCTCCCCCAGCGGTCGATCATTCCCCGTACATGCTGCCAATACCCACCGACAGTGCCGGCGTCGGCTCGCCGACGCCGGCGTCACGGACCCAGAAATCGGATCCGGAGTTTGCTGATCCGCCCGAAGGCCAGGACCGTCTCGATGCCCAGACCGGGATTCGAGGTGGTCATCCGCAGTCGGTAACCCGACGCCGTCGGGTAGCACTCGAAATCGGCGACCCGGGACAGCGCCTGCTCCAGGATCATGAATCCCATCGGCGAATCGAGTTCGCCACCGTCCACGTGCATGCCGACTTCGTAGTCACCTTCGTCGACCCCACCGGACGGCAAAGGGCCGACGGGGGCACCCCTGCTGCCGACGGATTCGGCGAGACCGGCCAGCACGAAGGCCACCTTCGATCCGGCGGCCGCTCGACTCGCCGCGGCACTGGCGGTGCCGATCACCGAGATGAGCGGGTGGCCTTCGGACGCCGCCTCCAGGATCGCGTTGCCGGCGGCACTGCTGGCCCGGACGTCGGGTCCCAGCCCGGGCGCCGCCCGAGCGAACGCCTTGACCGCGGCCGCGCCGGCCAGCAGTCCGGTCACCAGGATCATCGAGTCGGAGTCGCCGCCGTCCCTGGCCGGGGTGGTTCCCAAGCCGGCAGCCAGCCCGGCCGCGATGCCGTACAGGTACCGGTCCAGAACCGCGTACTCACTGACCACCGGCCACTTCGTGCTGGGCGCGCGCGCCGCACGCACGGCGTCCAGGAGCATCTGGCGCCAGCGTTGCCAGTCCTCGACGGGTACGGCGTTGCGCGAATGCTTGGTCAGGGTGTCGATCCAGCTGTCGATCAGCTTGTCGTCCAGAAACACCGGCGGGTTCATCGGGCACCAACCTGGATTCGGCCCGCACGCTCGGCCAGCAGTCGCGCCGGGGTGGTCCCGGTGAGCTGCCGGACGTCCCGCGTGAGATGGGACTGATCGGCGTAGCCGGCGGCGGCGGCCGCCGCACCCAGGCTGGTTCGGCGGGACCGTGCTGCGCCGAGGAACCGATGCAGCCGCCCTACCTTCTGCAGGGTCTTGGGGTTCAAACCGGTCTCGTTGACGACCATCCGTCGCAGGTGCCGCGGGGAGAGGAACGACTGTGCCGCCAACGCGGTGGCCCCGAGATCGGGCCGCGTGGTGAGTTCGCGAACCGCCCGCAGCACCAGATCGACCGGAGTCGGGTCGGGCCAGATGTCGTGCAGCCGCCGATGGTCGGTGGCATCGCCGGCGATCAATTCGATCAGCCGACGGGCCCGGGCACTGCCCAGAACGTCGGAAATGGCCACCGTGCGATCGGTCAGCTCATCGGCCGGAACCCGGAGCAGAGCGCCCAGCCACCCGGGACGCATCCGCAGCCCGCGCAGGGTCACACCGGGGGCCAGCAGCATGAGGTCGGCCGCGGTGGCCGGCCCGACCAGCCACGATCCGCCGGTGCTGCTGACGATGAAATCGGCGCAATTGTCCGGCAGGATCCGGCTGGGCGCTCGCTCCTCGCCGACGGTGTGAGTCCAGGCGCAGGCGAAGGCACCGTCGATGGCCCGCTCGCGGTATCGGCTCGTCGAGGGCCGACCAGCGGTCTGCTCACCGGGCTGCGCACCGGACTGCGCACCGGACTGTGTCCCTTCGGTGTGGCCGTTCTGTTCAATACCGGCCCGCACCGGACGTTTATCGTCATTCGGATGGAACCCCGCATCGATGTCCTGACGCTCGGCGTGCGCGACCTGGACGCGTCTCGCTCCTTCTATCTGGACGGCTTGGGCTGGACCGCCCTTCTCGATGTGCCCGGACAGGTCGTGTTCATTCAGATCGGACACGGCCTGCTCCTTTCGCTGTTCGGCATCGATCACCTGGCGGCCGAGGCTCCGGGTGTGGACAAGGGGACCGGCCCGCTTCCATTGTCGCTCGGCCACATAGTGGACCGGGAATCGGACGTCGGTGTCGTGTTGGACCGCGCGGTCGCCGCCGGCGGAACACTGGTCGCGCCGCCCACCCGGCGCGACTGGGGCGGTCTGAGCGGTTACTTCGCCGACCCGGACGGCGTGTACTGGGAGGTGGCCCACAATCCCGGCTTCCTGGTGGCCGACGACGGAACGGTGCGCATCGGGCCGGTCGGATAGGCGCCGACACCCAATTTTGAGCATCCTGCCACGCGCGGTATATTTGCCGGGTTGCCCTGCACACGCCGGGTAATTCATGTCTAGTCTTCGTCGGCCGCATGCGCGGAACGGGCGAGAATGTCTGCGATTGGGGCGTGCCTCGTGGCTGCCGTATGTGATGTCTGTGGCAAGGGCCCTGGCTTCGGGATGAACGTGTCGCACTCCCACCGCCGGACTCATCGCCGTTGGAACCCGAATATCCAGGCTGTCCGCGCGCTCATTGCGCCGGGCACCGTCCGCAAGGTGAACGCCTGCACGTCGTGCCTCAAGGCCGGCAAGGTTGTTCGCAGCGCATAGGCGCTGACCCGCTTGGCCCTGGGGCGGTGGCTACCGAAAGGTAACCACCGCCCTTTTGGGCGTATTTGTGACAGTTTTGCTGGTGATCTGCACCGGTGCGGGCGCATGATTCACCAGCGCCGAACGGCGTCAGTCTTCGTCAGACCGCCGGAGCGTTCCCATGGCCGCAGTCCAACAAGCACCTGAAGCGCGCAAGTCTGCCTGGGGGCTGGCGGGCGCGGGCCTCCTCGGCCTGGCCGTCACCGCCGCGATCGCGGCCTACGCCACAGTCCACCCTGGGAGCGGCGCAACGTTGTTCACCCTGGGATTCTCGGCGATGCTACCGATGAAGGCCTGGTTGACGACCATCGCAATCGCCTTCGCAGCCGTGCAGATCGTCACCGCCTTGGCCATGTGGGGACGATTGCCCGGCGTCTCGAATGCCCCGCCGTGGGTGGCCGGACTCCACCGTTGGTCCGGCACGGCGGCATTCGTCGTGGTCCTGCCGGTCGCCTTCCACTGTGTGTGGTCGCTCGGGTTCGCCACCACCGATGCGCGGACGCTGATTCACTCGGCGGTGGGCTGCCTCTTCTTCGGTGTTTTCAGCGCGAAGATGCTCTCGTTGCGACTGCGGTCGGTGCCCGCGTGGACATTGCCGGTGCTGGGCGGGCTGCTCGCCGTGCTGATCACCACCCTGTGGTTCACCGCGTCGTTGTGGTATTTCGTCACCTTCTCCGGCACCGCTCAAGCCCCGTACTGAGCCTGCTCGAACCTTCCAGGGAGTACCCATGCAGCCTCCGCCACCCCCCTACTATTCGCCACCGCCACCGCCACCGCCGCCGCCGCCGGCCACCACAAGCCGCCGCGCATTGCTCACCGGAACCGGCGTCGCCTTGGTCGCGGGAACCGCCGGCTTCTTCGCCTATGGGGCGAATCGGCCGGTGACAACAACATCGGCTCCCGGGGGCGGCGCGGGCGGCGACCTCGCGAAGCTGGCGGACATCCCGAAGAACGGCGGATTGATCCTGACGGAGCAGAAGATCGTCCTGACGCGCGATTCCGGCGACGACGTCAAGGCCTTCTCCGCGGTCTGCACGCATCGGCAATGCCTGGTCACCAGGGTCGAGGACGGCTTCATCAGTTGCCGTTGCCACGGTAGCGTTTTCAACTCGGAGACCGGTGAAGTGGTCGATGGGCCGGCTCCGGCCAAGCTGCCCGGCATTCCGATCTCCGTGGTCGACGGCATCGTCCGGGAGGGCTGAAATCATGCTGAGAAAACTACCCACCTTGCTGTGGATCGCATTCGCAGCCGCCACAGTCGGCGCGTTGATCGCGGCGCTGGTGTACTGACTGCTGTGATGTCCAACAAGCCCGCCGCCGGCCACATCGTCCTGGCCACTGCGGACAGCGATTCGTTCCAATCCCTGCGCCGCCGCCCCACCTCGCGGGCCGAGCGATTCAAGATGGGCCGGGCTCTGCGCAAACAGGTTCCGCGCGAATCGCTCGGCGACTGGCAGGCGCCGGCCGGCCGGCCGGACCCGGTCGACCTGGTCAAGGAATCACACGAGGGTCGGCTGGAGTGGCTGATCCCGATCCGGGTCGGTCGGATGGTTTCCTCGCCCTACGGTTTCCTGCGCGGCACCGCGATCGTCATGGCGCAGGACGTTGCCGGCCTGCCGGCCACCGGAATCACTCCGGTCGTCTGCGGCGACGCGCACCTGGGAAATTTCGGCTTCTACGCCTCCCCCGAACGCGATCTGGTGATGGACCTCAACGACTTCGACGAGGCCCACCCCGGCGCCTGGGAATGGGACCTGCGCCGCTTGGTCGCCAGCATCTGGGTGGCGGGCCGGCACAACGGCTTCACCGAGGAGCACTGCGCCGCGTCGGTGCTGTCCTGCGTGGCCGCGTATCGGAAAGAGGTGGCCTACTTGGCCAACCAGCCGTTGTTGTCCCGCTCCTACCAGCGGCTGGACATCGACCGGCTCAGCACCGTGGCGACCGAGTCATCGTTGCGCTCCGAGATTCGCCGCGCCGCCAAGCAGGCCCGCACCAGGACCAGCGACCGCGCGCTGCCCAAGTTCACCGAGGAGCAGGACGGACGCCGCCGGATCGTTGAGGCGCCGCCGTTGATCACCCGGGTCAGCGACGCCGAGGCCGAGAGCATCGGCGCCGGGCTCGACGAATACCTCTCCTCGGTCGCAGTGCACTGGCGGCGAGCCCTCGGCGGATACACGATCGACGACATCGCGCACAAGGTGGTCGGCGTGGGCAGTGTCGGACTCCGGGCCTACGTGGTGCTGCTGGAGGGCAGCAGCCCGGACGATGTGGTATTTCTGCAGCTCAAGCAAGCTCGCCGGTCCGTCCTGGCCCGCTATGTGCACGGCGATTCGGCCTGGCACGCCCACCAGGGCCAGCGGGTCGTCGAATACCAGCAGGCTCTGCAGACGGTTAGCGACCCGCTGCTCGGTTGGACGACCATCGATGGGCTGCAGTACTACGTTCGACAATTCCGGAACATGAAGGGCACCATCCCGCTGGACGCGATGGACCCGGCTGCGCTCACCGACTACGCCGGCGTCGTCGGACAGCTGCTGGCCAAGGGGCACGCCCGAACCAGCGGGGCGTCGATGATCTCCGGCTACATCGGCACATCGGCTCGGCTGGACATGGCGCTGTGCCGCTTCGCCCGGCTGTATGCCGACCAGACCGAGGCCGACCACCAGTGCCTGGTCAAGGCCGTGCAGCGCGGGGTGCTGCCGGTCGAGTACGGGCCGACCGGGAGCGCCTTCCGACCCTGACCGACCCGGCCACAACAGCCCCGCACCGGGGTTGACCCTCCCGCTACCGGAGACTTCAGACTGATTCGCATGGAAACGTTGGTGCCGATCGACGAGTTCGCCAGGCTGACCCATCTGTCGGTGAGGGCGCTGCGGCATTACCACGATGTCGGATTGCTGGAACCCACGCAGATCGACCCCTACTCGGGCTACCGTCGTTACCGGGTCGAACAATCGAACACTGCGCAATTGATCCGTCGGCTGCGCATTCTCGACATGCCGGTGCCAGAAATCGCCGCACTCGTCGGCGCTGCCGATACCGCCGTCCGGGACCAGTTGCTGGCCGGGCACCTGGATCGGGTGGAACGCACGATCGACCGGCTCTCGGCCGTTGTCTCATCACTCCAGTCCTTGCTGACGACCGAGCCCACACCGCTGGTGGTGAACTATCGGCTCGCGGATCCGACCCCCGCCTACGCCTTCAGCGCAGTGGTCGACCGCGGGAACATCGCCGCCTGGTGCGGCCGGACGTTCCCGCTGCTCTACCAAGTCATCGAGGAGGTGGGGGACGATCCCGCCGGTCCGGGCGGCGCCCTGTACTCAGACGATTTCTTCACCGCCGACGCCGGTGAGGTGACCGCCCATGTTCCGGTGTCCGCCCGCGCTCCCATTCCGCACCTGGTTCAGCCGGTGGTGCTGCCCGCGGCGCGGCTGGCCGTGACCGTGCACCACGGGCCGTTCAGTGAGTTGGACCGCACCTACGCGCTACTGGGAACCCACGTGGCGCAGCACGATCTCATCGCCCCCGCACCGATCCAGGAGATCTATCTGCTCGGACCGGATCACGTCCGACGACCCGCGGACTACAGCACCGAAGTCTGCTGGCCGGTGCAGGCGCCCACCACGCGCACGAGAATCGCTTCCCACTGATTCACCTACCACGAAAGGAATGTCATGACCCTGACCTTCGCACAGGTCGTGTTCGACTGCCGAGATGCCTTGAGCCAGGCCCAGTTCTGGTCGGTCGTGCTGGAGCACCCGGTAGATGCGGGTGCCAGTCCGTACTTCGCCAGCATCGGCCGGGCTGCGGACAACAAGCTGCCGACGGCGTGGATGTTCATCCAGGTGCCCGAGGATCGCGTCGGTAAGAACCGGCTACACGTCGATCTGGTGTCTGCCGCACCCACTGTGGACATCGACCGCGCGCTGCAAGCCGGGGCCGAACGGGTCGCCGACTTCGACGAGTACGGGACCGCTTGGACGACATTGCATGATCCGGAGGGAAATGTGTTCGATATCGGCCGCGGGCTGGGAGCGGGCGACTAGCTGACCGAACTGTTCAACCAAGCAAGGGAACTCAT
Organism: Mycobacteriales bacterium; assembly: GCA_038245175.1. GTDB lineage: Bacteria > Actinomycetota > Actinomycetes > Mycobacteriales > Nakamurellaceae > Nakamurella. Next base: position 29,670 of record JBBRSR010000008.1, read on the forward strand.
GAGCTACCCCAGGGCCAGCTGCTTCGCCCGCTCGAAGACGGCATCCAGCATCGGCGCGGTCAGCCGGCCGGTGAAGGTGTTCTGCTGGCTCACGTGATAGCACCCGAGAACCGTGGGGCCGGCTGGTAACTCAACCTCCGCGCCATGCGCGAACCTGCCGATCACCGAGGGCAGCGTGATTGCTGCCACCCGCAGGGCTGGCCACAATGACGCCCAGCCGAACGCGCCGAGAACCACCACCACCCGCACCGTCGGCCAACACAGGTGCAGCTCCCTGGTCAGCCACGGCGAGCAGGTGTCGCGCTCCATGGTGGTCGGCTTGTTGGCCGGCGGCGCGCACCGAACCGCAGCGACCACCCGGGTTCCGAACAGGGTCAGGCCGTCGGCCGCGTCGACACTGGTCGGCTGGTTCGCCAAGCCCGCGCGGAACAACGCGGCGTAGAGCCAGTCACCCGATCGATCTCCGGTGAAGTTGCGGCCAGTCCGGTTGGCACCATGCGCCGCCGGTGCCAGGCCGACGATCAGAATCTGTGGTTGCTCGTCCCCGAACCCGGGAACCGGGCGCCCCCAATAGGTTTCATCAGCAAAGGCGCGCCGCTTGACGATCGCGACCTCCTCCCGCCAGGCCACCAGCCGAGGACAGGCCCGGCAGACCGACACCCGCGCCGCCAGTTCCTGCCCGGTTGCGGCCGAGGCGGCCAGCCGCGACACGTCGGCCGCGGTATGCGCCACCAGGGTGCCGGTGCTTGCCGGATCGCCAGGCCAACCGGTACCCGGAGCTACCGGCACGGTCAGCGGAGCAGTTCGGCTGCGCGATCGGGCACGTAGCGGAACTGGTCCATCGGCGGGCGTTGATAGTGCACCGCCGTCGGCCTGGCCGGGATCTTCACCTTCTCGGGGATGCGCGGTTCGTACGGCACGTGCGCCAGCAGATGCGAGATCACGTTGATCCGCGAGTTCTGCTTGACCTCGCTGTCCACCGAATACCACGGGACCTCCGGGATGTCGGTGTGACCGAACATCTCGTCCTTCGCGCGGGAGTAGTCCTCCCAGCGGCTGATGGACAGCACGTCCATCGCGGACAACTTCCACCGGCGCAGCGGATCCCGGTGCCGGGACTTGAAGCGGACCTCCTGTTCCTTGTCGGACACGGAGAACCAGTACTTCAGCAGGATGATGCCGTCCTCGATCAGCAGTCGCTCGAAGATCGGCGCCTGGTGCAGGAAGCGGTGATACTCGTCGGGCGTACAGAATCCCATCACCCGCTCGACGCCGGCCCGGTTGTACCAAGACCTGTCGAACAGCGCAATCTCGCCGGCGGCCGGCAGGTGCTCGATATATCGCTGGAAATACCATTGGGTGCGTTCACGCTCAGTGGGTGCGGGCAGCGCAACGATCCGGCAGCTCCGGGGATTGAGGTACTGGGTGATCCGTTTGATCGCCGAGCCCTTGCCTGCCGCATCTCGACCCTCGAAGATCACTACCACTCGCGAGCCCGAGTCCTTGACCCATTGCTGCATGCTCACGAGTTCGGTCTGCAGGCGCAGGAGTTCGGCGTGATACAGCTTGGCCGGGATCTTTGCCGGGTGCTGGACCTTGTCGGTTTTTACCATTCGTCGGTCACCCATCGCCCAGTCGTCATCTACCGATAGTAGGTCTGGTCGGAGGTACCGGCTCAGCGGGTCGCGCCGCCTGGCTGCTGGACCAGGCGCTGGTTTCATCGCCACGTTCATCCCCAGATCCAGCGGCACCGGACCGGTGGAGATCCCAGGTCCTGCGGGCATCGGAATCCCATCGCCGGACCCCTGCGACCAGCGCGTCGATATCACCCAGCGGATTCAGCACGTCGATCGCCGTGTCCAACTGATCGGCGGAAAGCCCGCGGGCCAGCGTCACGTGCGGTGTCCACGAGCCCGGCGCCAGATTCGTTGGCAGGCCCGGGCAGTCACGCATCACTTGACAGATCCGGCAATGGAACGCCAGCAGCTCGGGCGATTCGACCACCGCTCGAACCAGAATCGACCGTCGCCCGGTGAACACCCGCACTCCGCTCAGCCGGATCGGGAAGGGCCTGGGCACCAGCACTTCCGCGAGTCCGGCCGCGACGGTGGGCGAGATCGCCGCGGCCACGCCGACAGTGACGTGCGGACGGTTCGACTCACCGGTGTGCCGCCCCTGGCTAGGCAGCTGCGCCTCGATCAGCGCGCCCCACTCGGCACGCACCAGCTGATCACTGGGATCGTCCAGCAGGAGTTCGACCGACTGCACCATGGCGCCAGGGTACCGGCCGTCGGGTCCGCGCTCATCCGTGGCAGCTTCTGCAGGAAGGGAGTGCTCAGTGCATTCACCACGCCAGCGGTTCGCGTAGCGTCGGACGGATGAAAGCGATGGTCTTCGGGGCGACCGGGATGGTCGGGCAGTCGGTGCTGATCGAATGCCTCGCCGACCCCGCGGTCACCGAGGTGCTGTGCGTCGGACGCACCGCGGTGGCGGACGAGAACCCAAGCTCGCGCAAATCGTTCAGGCCGACCTGTTCGACACAGCGGCGCTGGGCAACAGACTCGCCGGCTACGACGCCTGCTTCTTCTGTCTCGGCGTCTCGTCCGCAGGCCTGAAGGAGCCGCGATATCGGCTCCTGACATACGATCTCACCCTGGCGCTGGCCACCGCACTGGCCGAGCTGAATCCGGAGATGGCGTTTCTCTACGTGTCCGCCGGGACCTGTCCCGGCTCGCGCGACGAACGGCCGGCTAGCGGCGTAGGAAATCCGGAGCCATGCCGCTGGCACCCCCGTCAGCTACCGACCAGTGCATCCCGGTCCAGCCAATCGGCGCCCAGCATGGCGGCGATGGACTCCAGCCCGGCCAGGTCGGCCCCGACCAGGTCCGTGGTGGCCATCAGTCGAGCCATCAGCACCGACGCCACGTCCTGTTCGACGGTGTCCTCGGCGTAGGCGAGCCACCACTCACCGACCTGACCGTCCCGATGAATCCGGCCGAGCCGCTGCCGGGCGGCGATGCCGGAATATCCGGGTTGGTGCAGCACACCCACTCGCGGGGCTCCGCTGGCAGCGCTCCCGTCGGCCAGCAACTCGTTGGCGTGCAGACTGATCGACGACGTCACCGTGAACACACAGACATCGGCCGCCCCGCGTTGGAACGCCAACCGTTCCTCCTCCACGTCAACGCCGGCGGCCCCGGTGCCGTAGATCCGGGCGACCCGAATTCCGTTGGCCACCAACGCCTCTGCGATCGGCTGGGCCGCCGTCGAGACGAACTCCGCGGAAACGACGACCTGCCGGCCGGCAGCCACCTGCCCCAGCACCCAGGCCACTGTGTGCGGCACCCGGATCAGCCCTGCCTTCTGCCGGAACCGCATGACCGCTGCGCGCCCCTTTGCTACCGACCGTCCCTGCCGAGCCAGCCCCATCTCCTGTTGAAAGTGCCGCCACTGCAACGCGTACCGGGCGCGTTCAGCTGGATCGAGGGTGGCCGGCATCGGTTCCAGCGGCGGCTCACCCCAGTCCGCGGCGCGATGCAGCATCAGCGGCGGCTGCCGATCCACCAGCCAACCGCGTACGTGTTTCGTCCACTGCTGTTGCAGCGCAACCGACCCCATCGCCTCCGGTGACCAGGTCCACCTGCCGTACCGAGCCTGTAACGGCAATCCGGCCTCGGCCATCCGCGCACCGACATCTGCCCACCGGCCCGGCGTCTCGCCATGCACCTGCGCGAGAACGGGCCCGAGATAGGTCAACTCGGCCGGATGATGGGACGGCGTCGCGGTCGCGGCGATGACGAACGGCGCGCCCGAATGCGGGCCCGCATATCCAGCGATCCGGCGCATCGCGCGGACCCGTTTGGTGTCGACATGGCGATACAGGTGCGCTTCGTCCAGGATCACCACATCGAAGGAGAATCGGGGTTTTCCGTTGGTGGCCAACAGCTTCGGCAGCTGGTCCGGTGAGATGATCAACCAGCGTGCCGCAGCGACGGCGTCGGTCAGCCCGGCGATGGATGCCCGCCAATGTGCCACGGTGATCGACGCCGGACGGTCGACCGTGACCAGGACCTGTGGGCGGCGGCGAACCGCCCGCGCCCGGGCGATTTCGGCCGCCGCCAGAATCAGCGTGATCGTCTTCCCGGTTCCCGGCGCATCGGCCAACAGGAACTGCCGCGCACCAGAGGTTGCGGCCGCCACGATGGCGGCCGCTCCCGACACCTGCTGAGGTCGCGGCAGTCTCGGCACGGCTGCGCCGGCGGCCGGCAACTGCTCCGCGTTGAGATCGTCCTCGAGCCAGCGTTGGTAGCTGAACGGTCGAGCGGCAAACGGTGTCAGCGCCGGCGACAGCTGCGCGCCGACAAACGCGTGAGCCCTCCATTGCGGCACCCACCTGGCCTCGGCGAACCGTACGCCGTAGGGCATGTCGAGCAGCCAGACCCGTTCGCCGGCCGCCGCCACCGGTACCGACACCGCTCGGGCGCTCCGTTTACGCACCAATTTTCCGCACTAACGACGAGTGGCGTTCAGCACCAGCAGAAACTGTCCGCCGCCCTGCTCGACCTGTGTGTGCACCGACAATCCCGGCGCCAACCGCGACAGCCGATCCACCAACCAGGTGCCGGCATCCTGCGCATCGGAGCGGGTCACACAACGGCCCACCACCTCGCGGCCGCCCTTGCGGCCCAGCCTGTCCACCGTGGTCAGGATGACGGCCGGGTCGGCGATGAACAGATCACTCGGCCAGGGAATGACCGGTTTGACCGCGCCGCGCTTGGTGTTGCAGCGTAGATGCGCCAGTCGCTCGTCGCCCGCCTTGCTGCGTGCGCCCTTGGTCGCCGAGTGGAAGTTGTCGATCGTCGGCCCCCGCGAGTCGTTCGACGACATCGACGGGTCCACCGGTTCGTCACAGAGCCAGCATCGCCAGTTCTCCCGCTCACCCACCTCGGTCAGCTTGGTCATCGTGATCCGACCCGATTCGAGCGATTCGGCAGCTGGTTCCCTCCGAGGTGCGGCACCCGCCGACGCTAGCACCGAATGTGGCAGCGCCCCGCGCCCCGCGATAGGTCAGAATGACAGGGCAACACCCGCCAGGTCGGCGTGCCGGCGCCGCCGGCACGAGCGGGCAACCGACGTCGCCGACGACTGGAGAAGGAGCACCGTGACGGTTCCGCCCGAGGACCCCGATGCCACCGCCGCCCAGCCATCGGCAGGCCCGGCCGACCCAGGCGCCACCGTTGCGCAGCCCACACCCGATTTCACCCGCACTCAGGCCGGCCCGCCGGCACCCGGAGATGCACCCTCGTTGCTCGGCCTGCGCCTGGACGGCAGGTATTTGCTGCACTCGCTGATCGGCAGGGGCGCCACCGCCGAGGTTTTCGCCGGGACCGACGAAGTGCTCGGTCGAGCGGTGGCGATCAAGGTCTTTCATGCCCATCACGATGACCCGACGACCGTGGCTCGCCAGCGCACGGAGATGCAGCTGTTGGCCGGCCTCAACCATCCGAACCTGGTCGCCATCTACGACGCCCGGATAGCCGTGCCCGGCGCGCTGCCGACCGACACTGCCAACGTTTCCGACTCGACACACTCCTATCTGGTGATGGAGATGGTCCAGGGCCCCACCCTGGCGGCCCGGCTGACCATGGGCAGCCTGGATCCGGCCGAGGTCCGCCGGATCGGTGTCGGCATGTCCGAGGCGTTGGCGCTGGTCCATTCGAAGGGCCTGGTCCACCGAGATATCAAGCCGGCCAACATCCTGACCTCCGTCAATGGCGTGTCCAAACTCAGCGACTTCGGCATCGCCCGGATGCTGGACTCGGCGCGGCTCACCGCCACCCAGGACGTCATCGGCACTGCGGCCTATCTGAGCCCCGAACAGGCGCGCGGCCAGGAGGTCGGCCCACCGACGGATATCTATGCGCTCGGCCTCGTCCTGCTCGAATGTCTCACCGGCCGACGCGAATTCCAGGGTGCCCCGCTCGAGGCGGGCATCGCCCGGCTACTGCGGGACCCGCTGATCCCCGCCCAATTGCCGGCCCCGTGGCCGGTCCTGATCACCGCGATGACCAGGCAGGATGAGCGTCTGCGGCCGACCGCGCGGGATGTGGCCGACGTGCTCACCGGACGGCTGCCGGTCGAACGACTGGGCGGGCCCATGGCGGCGCCACCCCCACCGCCGCAATACGACCGCACCTTGCAATTCACCTTGCCGCCCGCCGCGCTGCAGCCGGCTGCGGCGCCGACGCCGCCACCGAAGAAGAACCGCAGCGCCGCGTGGATCGCCGCGCTCGCTGCCCTGGCCGTCGTGGGGGTACTGATCGTCGTCGCCGCGCTGGCCTCGCGGAGCAACGACACACCGTCGGATACCACGAACACCTCGACCGGGCAGTCGACCGCGACAGGCCCGAGCTCAGCGCCCTCCACGCAGCCCGAACTGCCGGTCACCAGCGCCTCATCGGCCCCGTCCACGCCGCCGTCGACGACGCAATCGACGCCGACCACGCAAACCACGACGACAACGACGACCACAGTGACAACGCCACCGACCACGCCGAGCACGGCCACGACACCGGCAACCACACCGACTCCGCCGGCAACCACGCCGGCGGCCACCACGCCCGCCACCACTGGTGGCTGACCGGTCGCCATGGATCGACTCGTGGTTGAGTAACCGACATGATGGATATTCGCATCGGGGCCTACGGCGTCATCATCGAACGCGGACACATCTTGTTGGCCCACTGGAATCAGGGTGGCAGCGGTTGGACTCTGCCCGGCGGCGGCGTGGAACCCGGCGAGGACCCGGCGGATGCGGCGATCCGGGAAATTCACGAAGAAACCGGCTTGCACGCCCAGCTGCACAAACTGCTCGGCATCCACACCGTGGTCATCCCGGCGGAGAGTCGGATGCGGCCGCACTCGGTATCCCTGCAGGCGATCCGCATCGTCTACCGGGCCAGCGTCACCGCTGCCGAGCTGGTGGTCGAGATCGACGGCAGCACCGACGATGTCGCCTGGGTGCCGCTGGACCGAGTGGATGAACTTGAAACCGTCGACCTGGTCGGCGTCGCGTTGGCCCTGAACGCCCAGGAACCGCCGGACGGCAAGCTCCGCACAAGCTGATCAGGCCGCGCTGAACACGCCGCGCCGACCAGACCATGCCGATCAGACCATGCCGATCAGACCAGAGTGCGCAGCCATCCGTGCGGATCGGGCGCCGTCCCGCGCTGCAGCGCCGTCAGCGCCTCGCGCAACCGCAAGGTCACCACGCCCGACAGTCCGCCGCCGATGGTGAACCCACCGCCGGCATGCTTGACGGAACCGACGGGGGTGACCACCGCCGCGGTACCGCAGGCGAAAACCTCGGTCAGCTCACCCGAGTCGACCTTCTTGGCCCATTCATCGGTGGAGATCCGGCGTTCGGTGGCCGTGTAGCCAAGATCCCTGGCCAGTTCGAGCAGCGAGCGCCGGGTGACGCCGGGCAGTAGGGACCCGGACAGTTCCGGCGTGACGATCTCGACGTGGCCGGTGCCGTCCGGGCCGGGCGAGCCGAACACGAAGAACAGGTTCATCCCGCCCATCTCCTCGACCCACCGACGCTCCACCGCGTCGAGCCAGACAACCTGGTCACAGCCCTCCCCCAGGGCCTGGGCCTGCGCAGCCAGCGAGGCTGCGTAGTTGCCGCCGGTCTTCGCGAACCCCATCCCGCCCGGAGCGGCCCGGACGTACTCCGTGGACCACCACACGCTGACCGGTTTGACCCCGCTGGGGAAGTACGCGCCGGCCGGCGATGCGATGACCGAGTAGATGTACCGGTTGGCCGGGCGAACGCCGAGACCGACTTCGGCGGCGAACATGAATGGCCGCAGGTAGAGCGAGGCCTCGTCGCCGGTCGGGACCCACGCGCGATCGGCGATCACCAGCGCGCGCAGCGATTCGACGAACAGCTCCGGCGGCAGCTCCGGCATCCCCAGGCGCCGCGCCGAAGAGTTGAGCCGATCGGCGTTCACCTCTGGCCGGAACGTGGCGACGGTGCCGTCCGGCTGCTCGTACGCCTTGATCCCCTCGAAGATCTCCTGCGCGTAATGCAGCACCATCGCCGCCGGGTCCAGCACGAAGGGCCCGTACGGGACCACCCGCGGGTCATGCCAGCCGCGATCCTGGGTCCAATCGATGAGGACCATGTGGTCGGTGAAATACCGACCGAACCCGGGTGCCTGCAGAATGCGCTCGCGCTCCGCCTCAGGCAGCGGATTGGCGGAGGCGGTGAAGGAGAACTCGCTCGACATAGTGGACACCGTATCGCTTTTTCTAGGAAGTCCTACTAGTTTTGCTGTCGGCAGCCGCAGCTGAGTTCACTTGCCGGCAACTCGTCCGGGCTTGCGCACATTCACATCGAGCCGGACGAAGGTCTGGTCATAGGTTCCGTCCGCCCGGCGCAGGTCGTCGATCGATTTCAGCGCCTCGGATCGGAACGCCGCCGCGGCAGGGGGCGCCAGGTGGACGTCGAAGGCCTGGAGGAATTGCGATGCCACCACACCGGCGAGGGCTTCGCGGGTGAACGCGCGGCGCTGCGCATCCAGCCGGACCCAACCGATCGGCTCGAGGACGAATCCCGCGTTCTCCAGCAGCACGAGGTAGTCCCCCGCGCCCTGAAAGTTCCACGGATCGACCGGGCCGCCGTGCCGGGCGGAGATGGCATTGAGCCAGGGCAGGGCCTCGCGGATGTTGCCGGCGCCGCCGAACTCAAGCCGCAACACCCCGCACGGTCGGAGCAGCCGGTAGGCGGCGGCCAGGAGCGCGGGGTGATCCCGGGCCGGCACCCAGTGCAGGGCGGCCCGGGACAGCACCACATCGAAACTGCCTTCCCCCAGACCGAACCCCGGACCGCCGGCCTGCCCATCAGAGGGTGCGGCACAGTGCTCGACGCGCTGCCCGAGGTCCTGGGCGCGCAATTGCGCGAAGGCCTGATTCGGCCCGGCCACCGCCGCGGCCTGCTGCAGCAGCGAGGCCGACGGGTCCACTCCCAGCACGACTCCGGCCGGCACCAGATCGGCCACGATTCTGCTGAAATCACCGGCTCCACAGCCGATGTCGAGCACCCGGTCGGCCCGGCCGAGGGCGAGGCCGGCCAAGAACGCGACGTCCCGCTGTCGATGGTGCCCGGTGTTGGCCGCGTAAGCGGCTCCATCCCAGCCGGGCAGCGGCGGTCCGCTGGACTCTACTCCCACATGTTGAGATTGCATTCCCGTCATGTGAACACTGTAGCCGCGCCGGACATCGCGGTCCAGCCGCTTGTCACCGCACGTGGGCCGGCACGAAGGGTGGCTTCACCAGCTTCGCCGGAATCGCCCGCCCCCGGACATCGACCGACACCTCGGCACCCTCGGCCAACCCGGCGGCGGTGTCGATCAGGGCCAGTCCGATCCCCATGCCCAGCGTCGGCGAGTGGGTGCCCGAGGTCAGTTCGCCGACTCTCACGCCGTCGTGCAGGACACTCTGGTGCGCCCGCGGGATACCGCGACCCAGCACCTGAAGACCCCACAGCGTCCGGCTCGGCCCCGCCGCCTTCTCCGCCAGCAACGCCGCCCGGCCGAAGAACGCATCCTTCTTCCACCCGACAGCCCACCCGGCCTTGGCCTGCACCGGCGAGATCTTCGGCGACAGATCCTGGCCGTGCAGCGGATAGCCCATCTCGGTGCGGAGCGTGTCCCGGGCGCCGAGTCCGGCCGGGCGACCGCCCAGCGGGCCGACGACGGCCGCCAACGCATCCCACAGCGGCAGCGCGACATCCCACGCCGGGAGCAACTCGTAGCCCCGCTCGCCCGTGTACCCGGTGCGGCAGACCCGGACGGGCAGCCCGTTGAACGCACCGTCGAGCCAGGCCATGTAGTCCAGGTCGGTGGGCAGCCCCACCGCGGCGACCACCTGCTCGGCCAGCGGTCCTTGAACAGCGATCACACCGAACTCACGATGCTGGTCCAGCACGGTGATCCCGGCGGGCGCGGCGGCCCGCAGCGCGGCCACCACCGCGGCCGTGTTGGCGGCATTGGGCACCAGAAAGACCTCGTCGCCGCTGACCAGGTAGGCGATCAGGTCGTCGACGACGCCGCCCGCGGAATTGCAGCACAGCGTGTATTGAGCCTGACCCGGCCCGATCTTCGCCAGGTCGTTGGTCAGGCAGGCGTTCACAAAAGCAGCCGCACCCGGGCCGGTGACCAGCGCTTTGCCCAGATGCGAGACATCGAACAACCCGACAGTCTCCCGGACCGCGGTGTGCTCGGCGACGACGCCGCCATCGGCGTAGGAGATCGGCATTTCCCAGCCTCCGAAGGGCGCCATCTTCGCGCCGAGCGCGCGGTGCGCGGCGTCGAGCGGGGACAACAGCAGGGGGTCAGTGTCAATGTCAATGTCGGTGGCGGGTGCGGTCGCAGAATCAGTCATGGCCCTACCGTATCCAGCCCCGGCGGCCGCAGTACCGTCAAGGCGGCGCGCAACTGCGCGCTCCGGCCGCACCGAGGCACCACCCACCGAGGCCCCCATGACCCAAGGAGTTCGTTTCAGATGACCACATTGACCCTGTCCACCTCAAACCCCGCGGCGGTGCCGCTCGACGCGCTCGTGGTCGGGATGTACAGCGGCCACGGCGGACCGGTGGCAGCTGACCCGACCTACTCTGACGCTGTAGAAGCGCTGGCGCTGGCCGGTGCCGGCGGCAAGGTCGGCGAAGTGGTCACCATCCCGGCGCCGGCCGGTTACGCGGCCGGCCGCGTCGTCGGTGCCGGCCTCGGGGCGGAGGCCGATTTCACCAGCGAGCGGCTGCGCAAGGCCGCCGGCGCGGTTTCCCGAGCACTCACCGGTCAGCAGTCGGTCGGCAGCACCCTGTCCGCGATCGACCTGGCGGCGGCGGCCGAGGGCCACCTGCTGGGCGCCTATGCCTTCACCACCTACAAGGAGCCGACGAAGGCACCCGTCGGGTCGTACACGCTGTTCGTCGCAGCCGACGACGAGGCGGCGAAGTCCGCGGTCACACACGCGGTGATCGCCGCTGAGGCGGTGAGCATGGCGCGCGATCTGATCAACACGGCGCCGAACGACCTGCCGCCCGCGGTCTTCGCCAAGCGGGCCGCGGGCGCAGCCAGGGCCGCCGGGCTCAAGGTCGAGGTGCTGACCAAGAAGGACCTGGTCGACGGCGGGTACGGCGGCGTCCTGGGGGTCGGTTCCGGATCCAGTCGGCCACCACGGCTGGTGCGCATCGAATATCGCCCCGAGCACTCGACGGCGACCGTTGCGCTGATCGGGAAGGGCATCACCTTCGATTCCGGCGGCCTGTCGATCAAGCCCGCCCTGAACATGGACCAGATGACGTCGGACATGTCCGGCGCCGCCGTGGTCGTCGCCACGATCATCGCCGCGGCCGCCCTGGAACTGCCGATCACCGTCACCGCGACCGTCCCGCTCGCCGAGAACATGCCCTCCGGATCGGCCTACCGCCCGGGCGACGTGCTGACCCACTTCGGCGGCAAGACCGTACACGTGCTCAACACCGATGCGGAGGGGCGGCTGGTGCTGGCCGACGCCATCGTCCGGGCCACCCAGGATCTGCCGGACTTCCTGATCGAGACCTCGACGCTGACCGGTGCGGCCGTCGTCGCGCTCGGTCATCGGACGATCGGTGTGATGGGAACCGAGTCGTTCCGCGATCGGATCGCCGAACTCTCGCGTTCGGTCGGCGAGGGCGGCTGGGCGATGCCGCTGCTGGAAGAACTCCGCGAGGGCCTGGACTCGCCGCTGGCCGATATCGCCAACGTGTCCGCCGACCGCGGCGCGGGGATGATGGTGGCCGGGCACTACCTGGCCGAGTTCATCCCGGACGGCCTGACCTGGGCACATCTGGATATCGCCGGGCCCGCATTCAACAGCGGAAAGGCCTACGGCTACACCGCACAGGGCGGCACCGGGGTGCCAGTGCGCACCTTGATCGCCGTTCTGGAGGACATCGCCGCTCGATGATCGGACCTCGTTGAGCCGAGCATTCGGCCGCCGCCGGAGCTCCTGGGCAATCCTCAGTCGCCCAGGAGTTCGCGGTCGGCGCGCCGCTGCAGCAGCACCTGCCGACGCGAATAGTCGCGCATCCGCTGCGGATAGCCGACGACGGTAGCGTCGTAGATCGGCAGACCGTGCTCATGGGCGAAGTCCTGAGCGTCCTGCGGTGAGCGGACCGGGCGGCGGGTGAACTCGCCGTCGTGCGCCACCAACAGAATCGTCGGCCCGGTCAGCGACGTCTTCGGCTCGGCGAAGACCTCGATACCGTGGCGTTGACTCACCCACTCGGCCAGATATTCCACAGCGTCGCGCTGCTCGGCGCGCGCCGAGGGTCCCGCGGAGGCGCCCCGCTTGCGCCCGAACCAAGCCATCGCTGACCTTCCTGCCCGTCGAAATTCGCCGGTGCCGGGCACCGGTGGGCGAACCGAAAACTACGGGTCTCCCACACCAGTGTCACCCATCCGACAGTGACCGGGGCGTCCCTGCGCGACGACGCGCGGTGCGGTCGCGGCCCTCACCGCGACGTGGTGAGCAGAAGATGCCAATATGGACCACGGAGTCAGCAGACCGGCGCGGCCCCACTCGAGGGTGCGCGCGGCGCCGGTTCCCTTGAACAACGAGGAGCCTTACAGCAATGACCGATGCGAACTTTGATCTTGTCGTCCTGGGCGGTGGGTCCGGCGGCTACGCCGCATCGCTACGAGCCGCTGAATTGGGCCAATCGGTCGCACTGATCGAGAAGGGCAAGCTCGGCGGGACCTGCCTGCACACCGGGTGTATCCCGACCAAGGCGCTGCTGCACGCCGCCGAGGTTGCCGACAATTCCCGCGAAGGCGAGCAGTTCGGCGTCAAGTCGACGTTCAACGGGATCGACATGACCGCGCTGAACAGTTATAAGGACGGTGTTGTCGCCCGGCTGTACAAGGGCCTGCAGGGCCTGGTCAAATCCCGCAAGGTCACCCTCGTCGCCGGTACCGGCAAGTTCGTCGGCCCGACCACGGTCGTCGTCGGTGAGGACCGCTACATCGGCAAGAACGTGATCCTGGCGACCGGCTCGTACTCGCGCACCCTGCCGGGCCTGGAGATCGGCGGCCGGGTCATCACCTCCGATCAGGCACTGGTGCTGGACTACGTGCCGAAGTCGGTCATCGTGCTCGGCGGCGGCGTCATCGGCGTCGAATTCGCCTCGGTCTGGCGCTCCTTCGGCGTGGACGTGACCATCGTCGAGGGACTCCCCCGGCTGGTGCCGGTCGAGGACGAGTGGGCCTCCAAGATCCTCGAGCGCGCCTATCGCAAGCGGGGCATCAAGTTCAAGACCGGCATCAAATTCGCCGGGGTCAAGCAGGACGACAACTCGGTGACCATCACGTTGGAGAACGGCGAGACACTGAGCGCCGAGCTGCTACTGGTTGCGGTCGGCCGCGGGCCGTTGACGGCGAACTGCGGGTTCGAAGAGGCCGGTGTGACCATGGACCGCGGGTTCGTCATCACCAACGAGCGGCTGGCCACGAACCTGCCGAACGTGTATGCCGTCGGCGACATCGTGCCTGGTCTGCAGCTGGCCCACCGCGGCTTCCAGCACGGCATCTTCGTCGCCGAGGAGATCGCCGGCCTGGCGCCCCGGGTGGTGCCGGACACGCTCATCCCCAAGGTCACCTATTGCGATCCGGAGATCGCCTCCGTGGGCCTGTCCGAGGCCAAGGCGAAGGAGCAATACGGCGAAATCGAGACCCTGATCTACGATCTGGGCGGCAACGGCAAGTCGCAGATCCTGAAGACCGCCGGCGGAGTGAAGATCATCCGCAAAGCCGGCGCCGAGGTGGTCGGCATCCACATGGTGGGTGCCCGGGTCGGCGAGCTCGTGGGCGAGGCGCAACTCGCCGTCAACTGGGAAGCCCACCCGGATGACGTCGCGCCGTTGCTCCACGCCCACCCCACGCAGACCGAGGCGCTTGGCGAGGCGTTCCTGGCGCTGGCCGGCAAGCCGCTGCACTTCCACAACTGACCTTCAGTGCTACCCGAACCAAACAGTTCCACCCGAGCGAAGTAGGAGACACGCCGAATGTCCCAGTCCGTGCAGATGCCGGCCCTTGGCGAGAGCGTCACCGAGGGCACTGTCACTCGATGGTTGAAGAACGTGGGCGATCGCGTCGAGGTCGATGAGCCGTTGGTGGAGGTGTCGACCGACAAGGTCGACACCGAGATCCCCTCCCCGTACGCGGGCGTGGTCGAGAAGATCATCGTGCAGGTCGACGAGACCGCCGCGGTCGGCGCTGACCTGGCGACCATCGGCGATGGCAGCGGCGGCGGGTCGGCGCCTGCAGCAGCGCCCGCAGCGGCGGCTGAGGCCGCGCCGGTTGACACCTCGGTCCCTGAGGTGCCATCGGTCGAGGCCCCCGCACCGGGTGAGGCCCAGACGGCACACGCGCCGGAACCCGCCGCACCGGCAGCGTCCGGCGGCCCGTCCGGCGGCACGGCGACCGGCACATCGATCAAACTGCCGGAAATGGGTGAGTCGGTCACCGAGGGCACCGTCACCCGCTGGCTCAAGCAGGTCGGCGACACCGTCGCGGTGGACGAACCGCTGGTCGAGGTATCCACCGACAAGGTGGACACCGAGGTCCCGTCGCCGGTGGCCGGCACCCTGCTGTCGATCACTGTCAACGAGGACGAGACCGTTCAGGTCGGCGGGGAACTGGCGGTGATCGGCGACCCGAGTTCGGTTTCCGCCGCCGCCGCGCCGGCGCCCACCCCGGCTCCCGAACCGGCACCCACTCCGGCTCCGGCTCCCGCTACGGCCGCAGCAGCACCGTCGGCCGCCGAGCCGCCGGCCGCAGCTCCGCCAGCTCCCGCACCCACCCCCGCGCAGGCGCCCGCGGTCGCCGCGGACCAGCCGGCCGCCGCCAACTGGCAACCGGCTGCGCCGGCCGGCGTCACCTACGTCACCCCGGTGATCCGCAAGCTCGCCGCCGACAACGGCATCGATCTGTCCACCGTCAAGGGCACCGGCGTCGGCGGCCGGATTCGGCGTGAGGACGTGAACGAGGCCATTGCCGCGGCCGCCGCCAAGGCCGCAGCCCAACCTGCTGCCGCACCGGCCGCTCCTGCTGCCGCACCAGCGGCGCCTGCGGCGAAGCCGAGCGCCGAAGCCGCCGCGCTCATCGGCACCACCCAGAAGCTGCCCCGGATCCGCCAGTCGATCGCCAAGAACATGCTGCACGGGCTGCACACGGCGGCTCAGCTGACAACGGTTTTCGAGGTCGACATGACCCGGGTGGCCACGCAGCGGGCCAGGGCCAAGGAAGCCTTCGCGGCCCGCGAAGGGGTCAGCCTGTCGTTCCTGCCGTTCTTCGTCAAGGCCACCCTCGAGGCGGCCAAGCTCTACCCGGTGATCAACTCGTCGATCACCGATGATCTGAAGGAGATCACCTACCACCCGAACGTGAACCTGGGCATCGCGGTGGACACCCCGCGCGGTTTGCTGGTGCCCGTGATCAAGGGCGCCGACGACCTGAACATCGCCGGCATCGCCCGGAAGATCGCCGATCTCGCCGCCCGCACCCGGGACAACAAGATCGGCCCGGACGAGCTGTCCGGCGGCACCTTCACCATCACCAACACCGGCTCGGTCGGCGCGCTGTTCGATACGCCGATCTTCGTTCCGCCGCAGTCGGCCATCCTGGGCACCGGCGCGATCGTCAAGCGCCCGGTGGTGGCCAAGGATGTCGACGGCAACGAGGTGTTCGCCATTCGATCGATGTGCTACCTGGCGCTGTCCTACGACCACCGCACGATCGACGGCGCCGTCGCGTCGCGATTCCTCGCGGCGATCAAGGCCCGCCTGGAGAGTGCTGACTTCGCGGGGGATCTCGGCCTGTGAAGCTGGTCGCGGCGGGGGTCAGTGGTTTCCTCGGACCCCACCTCCTGGCCGCCGCCGCGGAGCGCGGGCACACGGTGGTCAAGCTCGTTCGACGGCCGGTCGGCGCCCCGGATGAGGTGCAGTGGGATCCGGATTCCGGCAATCTGAACCCGACGGTGCTGGACGGCGCCGATGCGGTGATCAACCTGTGCGGCGTCGGCGTGGGTGATCACCGATGGAACGAGCAGTACCGCGCACTCATTCGGACCTCCCGGGTGAACCCGACCGCGCTGCTGGCCCGAACTTCGGCCGAGGCTGGGGTGCCGGTGCTGATCAACGCCTCGGGGATCGGTTTCTACGGTCCGCGCGGAGCGGAGTTGATAGATGAAACCGCGCTGGTCGGGCGCACATTCCTGGCCGGAGTGTGTCGGGACTGGGAGAACGCCACCGAGCCCGCGGCTCGGGCCGGCGTCCGCGTGGTCAACCTGCGGACCGGGCTGGTGGTCGGTCCCGACGGTGGCTTGCTGCCCAAGCTCAAGACGCTGACTTCGTTCTTCCTGGGCGGGCGGCTGGCCTCGGGCAAGCAGTACTTTCCGTGGATCTCGGTCGAGGACTGGGTCGCGGCCGTGCTGTTCCTGCTCGAACACGACGTGTCCGGGCCGGTCAACCTCACCGCACCCAACCCGGTCACCAACACCGAGTTCACCAAGCAGCTCGGCCGCGCGCTGGGCCGGCCGACGCCGTGGATCGTGCCGAGATTCGCGCTGCAGGCCGTGCTCGGCGACTTCGCCGAGGAAGTCGTCAACGGGCAGCGGGCCATTCCGGCCAAACTGGAGGACGCCGGGTTCATCTTCAGCCATGCCACGGTCGCCGAGGCGCTGCGCAGCGAACTGCGCTGACCGCCTGGGCCGGCACCGGGAGTACCCCGATGGCCGCCTCAGGTTTCGTAGGGGTCGGACGGTTGACCGATCTCGGTCATCGCGATGACCGTCGCCGACGGCACGTAGTTGTTGCTCTCGTTTCCGGCGTCCTTTACCGCGCGGATGGTCGCCTGGACCCAGGTATTGCCCGGGTACGGGGAAACGCTGTCCACGTGCACCCGCAGCGCGTAGGCATCGGCCGCGCAGCAGGAGATCACCATCCGCACCAGGTTGTAACCGGAGCCGGCACATCGGTCGGCGGATATGAAGGCCACCACCTGGATGTCGTGGTCGACGGTCGAGTAGGTGGAGTCGTACAGCGATCGGGCGATGAAGTCCTGCATGGTCAGCACCGCCGGATCCCCGGCGGGCAGCGGCGGCGACGGATCGGTACGCCGGTTGGCGTAGGCGGTTCCGTCCGGGGCCGGCACCGAGCAGTTCGCGGAGCGGTTGGCGGCGTCATCACCCAGCGCCGGCGGCGCCACCAGCAGCAGAACCAGCACCGGCACCAGGATCAGCCACGGCGCCTTGGACCGCCCGTGATCGTGGCCGTGGCCGTGGTCGTGCCCGTGCAGCTCGCCGCCACCGGCCGGGTGTTCGGCGGCCCTGGCCTTCTCGGCGCGAACCTCATCCCGGATGGTGAGCACCAGCGAGGCCACGCCGACGACGATCAGGATGATCCCGCCGGCGAGCAGCATCGGACGAAAGCCTGGCTTGACGTAGGAGGTGAAATGACCTGAGACGGTGATGGAGACCAGCAGGCCACCGAGCATCCCGGTCAGGATCGACTGGGTCTCCTTGTTCATCGACGCGCCCCGTTCATCGAACTGCCCCGTTCATTTCACAGTCCCCCGAAGAACGCGAACCCGACACCGACGGCGGTCAGCGTAGCCACCACAAATGTGAGCGGTGCGAACCGAACAGCGAACTTTCGGCCGAAGGTGCCGGCCTGCAGCGCGAACAGCTTCACGTCGACCGTGGGACCGACGGTCAGAAAGACCAGCTTGCCGATCATCGGAATGGTCGAGAACGCGGCCGCGACGAAGGCGTCTGACTCCGAACACAGAGCCAGAACGAATGCCAGCACGGCCATCATCAGCACCGAAAGCAGCAACGACGACCCGACATGCTCCATCCAGGCCACCGGCACCAGCACATTGAAGGTCGCCGCGGCGGCCGCACCGATCACCAGGAATCCGGCGGCCTGCGAAAAGTCCCCACCGACCGTGGCCAGGAATACCCGCCAGCGTGGCAGTTCGGACTCGTCGACCTGGCGCGGCAATCTCGGCCGCATCCACTCCGGACGACCGATCCGTTCCCAGATCAGCCCGACGAACACCGAGGTCAGCAGCCCAGCGGTGAACCGGGCCCAGACCATTCGCTGGTCGGTCTGGAAGGCCACCGCCGTCGCCACCAGGACGATCGGGTTGATCGCCGGGGCCGACAACAGGAAGGCCAACGCCGCGCTGGAACGGACACCGCGATCCATCAGCCGATTCGCGATGGGCACCGAGCCGCATTCACAACCAGGCAGGGCGATCCCGCACAGCCCGGCGACCGGTACCGCGAGCGCCGGGTTCGCCGGCAGCAGCCGGGCGAACACCCTGGCCGGCACGTAGGCGGCGATGGCGCCGCTGACCACCACGCCGAGCACCAGGAACGGCGTGGCCTGCACGCAGACCGCGATGAAGACCGTCGACCAGGTCTGCATGCCACCCTGGCTGAGCAGCGACTTCAGTGGGCCACGGAAGGCAATGGCCAGCAGCAGGATCAGTCCGAAGATCTCCAGCGAACCCGGCCGGTACCGCGCCGATCCGACGGGTTCGGTGAGTTCGTCATCCGGCTCCGGCCGCAGGCCGATCTCGGAGTGATCGGCTGAATTCGCACTCATGTGGTCAGCCCGCCGAAGCGGCGATCGCGCCGGGCGTAGATCTCGCACGCCCGCCACAGATCCCGGCGGTCGAAATCCGGAAACAAGGTGTCCAGGAAGACAAGTTCGGCATACGCCGACTGCCAGAGCAGGAAGTTGCTTGTCCGCTGCTCCCCCGACGACCGCAGGAACAGGTCCACGTCGGGCATGTCCTTCTCGTCCAGATGCCTGGCGATCATCGCCTCGTCGACCTTCTCCGGCTTGATCCTGCCTGCCGCCACCTCCAACGCGATTTCCTTTGCCGCATCAGCGATCTCGGCCCGGCCACCGTAGTTGACACACATCGTCAGGGTCATCGCGGTGTTCCGCGCGGTGAGCGCCTCGGCCGTCTCCAGCTCGTTGATCACGCTGCGCCACAGCCGCGGCCGGCGGCCGGCCCAGCGGACCCGGACGCCCAGCGCATGCATCCGATCGCGTTGCCGGTGCAGCACGTCGCGGTTGAAGCCCATCAGGAACTTGACCTCGTCCGGCGACCGCTTCCAGTTCTCGGTGGAAAACGCGTACGCCGACAGGTATTTGACGCCGATCTCGATACAGCCTTCGACGACATCGAACAATGCGGCCTCGCCACGCTCGTGCCCGGCGGTCCGCGGCAGCCCGCGGGCCTTGGCCCATCGCCCGTTACCGTCCATCACCAGTGCGACATGGTTGGGAATCAACTGCCTGGGCAGTGAGGGCGGTAGGGCACCCGATGGGTGCGGCGACGGCAGTGCGTACGTTCGGGTCGCCGCCATCAGCGCGCCAGATCCGCGTCGGCGAACACAATGGGCTCGAACAGCAGGGCCGATTCCCGTGGCGCGGCCACATCCGGCGGCGCCTGCCGTTCCACCAGTGGCAGCGAGCGGAGCCCCCGTTCCAGATGCCACTGCAGCAGCGCCGCGACCAGCCCGGAGGCTTCCCGCCGGTGCATACCCTCGGCGGCTTCGGCGGTGGCCCAATCACCATCGGCCAGCGACTGCATCAACCGCACCGAGCCCGGCGCCGGCCGCATCACCGCCCCGGACCGGCAGCTCGAGCACAACAGCCCACCGGACGGCACATGAAAGGCGCCGTGCGGTCCGGGCGTTCCGCACCGGGCACAGTCGTCCAGGGCCGGCTGCCACCCGGCCAGACTCATCGCGCGCAACAGGAAGGCATCGAGCACCAATGACGGGTCCCGGTCCGTCTCGGCCAGCGCCCGCAACGCCGAGACGAGCAGCAGATACAGCTTGAGGCTGGGCTCTCGCTCCTCGGCGGTCAGCCGTTCACTGGTCTCGACGATCGCGGTCGCCGCGGTGTAGCGACCGTAGTCCGCCGCGATCCGGGAGCCGAACGCGTCCACCGACTCCGCCTGCGTGACGATATCCAGATTGCGGCCGGCGTAGAGCTGCACGTCCACGTGGCTGAATGGTTCGAGCCGGGCGCCGAATTTGCTCTTCGTCCGGCGGACCCCCTTGGCGACGGCTCGGACCCGGCCGGTCCGCCGGGTCAGCAACGTGATGATTCGGTCGGCCTCACCCAACTTGCCGACCCGGAGCACCACCCCGGTATCCCTGTAGACGGCCACCGTTCCATCCTGCCACCGCGATCCGCCCCCGCCGCGCTCATCGGTCGCCGGCCGGCCAATGACATTCCGACGCTGTGCCACGCGGGTCGGCATCGGTGACCGCGCGGGCCTGGTCCCCGGCGGGTAAGTTTCGCTTCACGGGTTGTTCACCCACCGCCGCCACGCGGTTACGCGCAGGCGTGGACTAAGCTCAATTCAACGTCACTGGTGCCTGAGTTGGGACGACCCCCAGCGGACGTGGTCGTTAACTGCAGATGCCGGGAGGTTGTGCGCATGGGGGTTGCTCCGACGATTCGCAAGGCCCTGCCAGAGGATGCGGAAGCGTTCTCCGCATGTCAATACGCCTGCTGGGTTGAGGCCTACAGCGAACTGTGGGATTCCGATCGTTTCGCCCGGATGAACGCCGCGGATCTGTCGGACACACGACGTACCGAGATCGAGACGGGCGTGTTCGGTCACTATCTGGCCGAGGTCGACGGCGAGGTCGTCGGGATTGCGATGTCCGGACCCTCCTCGGACGAGGACAAGCTCGCCGACCTCGAGCTCTATGCGATCTTTGTGCGAGAAGCGTTCTACGGCACCGGAATAGCCACCCAGCTACTCAACGCGGCGACCGGCACGGACCCGGTCTCGCTCTGGGTCTACCGGGACAATGCGCGGGCCAGCGCGTTCTATGTGAACCGCGGCTTCATTCCGGACGGTGCGGAGAGAGTAGACCCGTCAGGGATTCTGGAGCTTCGCTTCATTCGTCGCTGACCCCGTTCGCGTCTGGAACACGGCCGGCTCAGACGCCGGCATGGCAAGCTGATCGCATGAGTCGCACGATTGTCCGGACCCGGCTGCGCAAGTTCTCCGCGGGCACGTTCGTCATCCGCGAGGACAACCTCGCCGGCGAGGAACCGCTGGAGATCAGGGTCAATGGGACCGCGCTGGCGACAACGATGCGGACGCCCGGAAATGATATCGAACTCGTTCACGGGTTCCTGTTCGCCGAAGGGGTCATCGGCGGCCGTGATGATGTGCGGATCGCCCGCTACTGCGACGGGGTCGACGAGCAGGGCCGCAATACCTTCAACGTGATCGACGTCGAACTGGCCGCAGGCGTTGCCGACCCGTCATCGAGCCGGCGCCGGCTGGTCGCCGGGAATTCGGCGTGCGGAATCTGCGGGAGCAGTTCGATCGAGGCGATCATGGCCGATTCGCGATATCCGAGCCCGACTGGACCGCTGGTGGACCCGGAGCTGATCCTTCGGTTCCCGGACCGGCTGCAAGCCGCCCAGCAGGGTTTTGAACGGACCGGCGGGCTGCATGCCACCGGGCTTTTCGGCTCGGCCGGCGAGCTGATCCTGAGCCGTGAAGACGTCGGCCGGCACAACGCGATGGACAAGGTGATCGGTGCCTCGCTGCTGGCCGGGGCCCTGCCGCTGCATGAGTCGGTGCTGGTCACGTCGTCGCGGGCGTCGTTCGAGCTGGTTCAGAAGGCGGTGCTGGCCGGGTGCGGGATGCTCGTCGCGGTCTCCGCGCCGTCCTCCCTGGCGGTCGACCTGGCCCGGAAGTCCGGATTGACGCTGATCGGTTTCACCCGCGCCGAGAACTTCAACCTGTACAGCGGGGCAGCACGGGTGGTCGGCGCCTGACCGCGAGGGATCAGGCCGATTTCTCCCGCGGTTCGCGCTTGGGCTTGCGCGGCACGATGGTCGGGTAGATGTTCTCCTTGACCGTCTCGGCGGTCACCACGATCCGCTCGACGTCGTCGCGGCCGGGGACGTCGTACATTGCCGGCAGCAGCACTTCTTCCATGATGGAGCGCAGACCGCGGGCGCCGGTGCCGCGGTGGATGGCCTGGTCGGCGATCGCGTCGAGGGCCTCCGGGGTGAACTCCAGTGCCACCCCGTCCATCTCGAAGAGCCGCTGGTACTGCTTGGACAGCGCATCGCGTGGTTCGGTGAGGATCTGCACCAACGAGGCTTTGTCCAGGTGGGTCACGGTGGCGACCACCGGCAACCGTCCGATGAACTCCGGGATCAGGCCGAACTTGATCAGATCCTCCGGCATCACCTCGGAGAACACGTCCGTGGTGTCCAGGTCGAGCTTGGAGCGAACCTCGGCGCCGAAGCCGAGGCCGCGCTTGCCGATCCGGTCGCCGACGATTTTCTCCAGCCCGGCGAACGCGCCGGCCACGATGAACAGCACGTTCGACGTGTCGATCTGGATGAATTCCTGATGTGGGTGCTTGCGCCCACCCTGCGGCGGAACGGAGGCCTGAGTGCCTTCGAGGATCTTCAGCAGGGCCTGCTGCACGCCCTCACCGGATACGTCGCGGGTGATCGACGGGTTCTCCGACTTGCGGGCGATCTTGTCGACCTCGTCGATGTAGATGATGCCGGTCTCGGCGCGCTTGACGTCGTAGTCGGCGGCCTGGATGAGCTTGAGCAGGATGTTCTCGACATCCTCGCCGACGTAGCCGGCCTCGGTCAGCGCGGTGGCATCGGCGATCGCGAAGGGCACGTTGAGCATCTTGGCCAGCGTCTGCGCCAGGTAGGTCTTGCCACACCCGGTTGGACCGAGCATCAGGATGTTGGACTTGGCCAGCTCAACCGGCTCGGGGCCGCGATCCGGGCCGGCCTGGATGCGCTTGTAGTGGTTGTAGACGGCCACGGCGAGGGCGCGCTTGGCGGGGCCTTGACCGATCACATACTGATCCAGGAAGTCGTTGATGGCCGTCGGCTTGGGCAGCTCGTCGAGCTTGACGTCGCTGGTCTCGGTCAGTTCTTCTTCGATGATCTCGTTGCACAGATCGATGCACTCGTCGCAGATGTACACACCGGGCCCGGCGATCAGCTTGCGCACCTGTTTCTGGCTCTTCCCGCAGAAAGAGCACTTGAGCAAGTCGCCCCCGTCACCGATGCGCGCCATGTGCTCTCACAATCCTGTCTGCTGGTCCGCTGGGGCGCCTGAGCTCCACCGGATAATTCTGTTGCCCATCAGCCGGTGCCGGGCTTACCCGAGACGCGAGCGGGCTTACCGTCATCGCACGGCAAACATCAGCTCAGACGGTACCGGGTCGGGTCTAGCGCCGTTGGATTTGGCGCCGATTCGACACGGCCAGTTTCTGCATCTTGTCGAAGCTGGTGCCGCTGAATGCACTCTTCCTACCTGATACCACTCTAGCCAGCATCACCGACACCGCCAGCGATTTCACCGGCAGCGCAGATGACTCACGACCAGTGTCCACCCAAATGCCGCTGGCGGCCCTCCGAAACGAAGGACCGCCAGGGAGCGGAAATGGGACAGGCAGTGCGAGGGGGAATGTCAGGCGCTCGGGACCATCTTGCGGTAGTCCAGCACCTGATCGATCAGGCCGTAGGTGACCGACTCGGCAGCGGTCAGGATCTTGTCCCGCTCGATGTCGGTCCGGACCTCTTCGGGCGTCTTGTTGGAATGCCTGGACAGCATCTGCTCCAGCGTGGTGCGCATCCGCTGGATCTCGTTCGCCTGAATCTCCAGATCCGACACCTGGCCGTACACCCCTTCGGTGGCGGGCTGGTGGATCAGGATCCGTGAGTTGGGCAGTGCCAGCCGACGGCCGGGAGTGCCGGCTGCGAGCAGTACGGCAGCGGCCGAGGCAGCCTGGCCGAGGCAGATCGTCTGGATCGGCGGTCGGACGAACTGCATCGTGTCGTAGATGGCCGTCATCGAGGTGAACGATCCACCGGGCGAGTTGATGTACATGGTGATCTCGCGATCCGGGTCCAGCGATTCGAGCACCAGCAGCTGGGCCATCACGTCGTTGGCGGAGGCGTCGTCGATCTGCACACCGAGGAAGATGATGCGCTCCTCGAACAGCTTGTTGTACGGGTTGGACTCCTTGACCCCGTAGCTGGTCCGCTCGATGAACGACGGCAGGATGTACCGGGCCTGCGGAGCGCTGAGCGGACTCTGTGCGGTGCCGCCCACGGCGCTCGAATAGTTCTGCGTCATTGTGTGCTCCCCGCTCACTTGCTCGGCCGTTGAGTGGCCTTGGCGATGACCTTGTCGATGAAGCCGTACTCGAGTGCCTCCTGGGCGGTGAACCAGCGGTCGCGGTCCGAGTCGAGGGTGATCTTCTCGACGGTCTGGCCGGTGTGACCGGCGATGATCTCCGCCATTTCGCGCTTCGTCCGGTTCAGCATGTCGGCCTGGATCTTGATGTCCGACTGGGTGCCGCCGACGCCGGCCGACGGTTGGTGCATCAGGATCCGCGCATGCGGCAGCGCAGCGCGCTTGCCCGGCGTGCCCGCGGACAGCAGGAACTGGCCCATCGACGCAGCCAGGCCCATCGCGATGGTGGCCACGTCCGGCTCGATGAACTGCATGGTGTCGAAGATGGCCATGCCGGCCGTCACCGATCCACCCGGCGAATTGATGTAGAGGGTGATGTCCTTGTCGGGATCCTCGGCGGCCAGCAGCAGCAGCTGCGCGGTGATCTCGTTGGCGTTGGTGTCCTTCACCTCGGAGCCCAACAGGATGATGCGTTCCCGCAGCAGCCGTTCGGACACCGAGTCGGTGAGTGACATTCCAGGGGTCCCCCGCATGATGGCGGGAAGAATCTCTGGGGCGACCGCCTCGATGGCGGCCAATGGGTGACGGTGGCTCACTGACATCTCCTTGCTCGGATCGTCTGTCTCGTAGTCGATCGCAACGCTGCTCGACCTCCGGCTCGGCTCAAGGGCCGCGCGTTCATCGGTCTTCACGCGACAGTAACCACGCTGAGCCGCTGAATGTGCCCGGTTGGGCTGGGTGTTCGCTGACGGCGTGAAGCCGTCGGCGATGATCCAAGCCCGTCCAGGAGCCGTTCAGGCCTTGCTGTCGGTCTCCGACGCGACCGGAGTGTCGTCGTCTTCGTCGGCAGTGTCGTTGTAGTCGGCGGCGAAATCGTCGGCGGAATCCTCGTCGGCGGAATTCTGACCGCCGTCGATGTCGACGTCGGAGTCGATCACCCCGTCTTCGGCGGTCACCGGCTCGAAGCCGAACAGCGCGGCGACGTCGAGAACGTTGCCCGACGCGTCGGAAACCGTCGCCGCGGCGACCGCCCCGGCCAGCGCCTTGGCGCGGCGGACGTCGGCGAAGATCGAACCGAGCTGGTTCTGCTCCTGGATCCGCTTGAAGTACTCGTCGGGGCTGACGCCGAACCGTTGCGCGTTGAAGATGACCCGCTCGGTGAACTCCTCCTGGGTGACGCCGATCTGGCCGGCCTCAGCCAGCGCGTCGAGCAGCAGCTGGGTGCGCACCGACTCGGCGCTGGCCTCCTGCAGCTCGGTGTCCAGCTCTTCCTTCGTCTTGCCCTGCTCTTCGAGCCAGTTGGCCAGCGCGTCGTCGTCGTGACCCAGCGAGTGGATGACGTCGTGCTCGCGGGACTCGAACTCTGCCTTGGCGACGGTCTCCGGGACCGGGATCTCGGTCGCGTCGAGCAGTGCCTGCAGGACCCTGTCCCGCGCCTGGACGCCCTGCCCCTGGTTCTTGACGCGGCGGATCTTCTCGACCAGGTCGGCGCGCATCTCCTCGACGGTGTCGAACTGGGAGGCCTCCGCGGCGAACTCGTCGGTCACCTCGGCCAGCAGCCGCTCCTTGACGGTGTTGACCGTCACGGTGACCTCGGCGTCGCCGCCGGCGTGCTCCCCGGCCACCAACTTGGTGGTGAACACCGCATTCTGTCCGGCGGACAGTCCGATGACGGCTTCGTCGATGCCGTCGACCAGGTCGCCGGAACCGACGCGGTAGGTCAGATCATCTGCGGTGGCATCCTCGAGCGCTTCGCCCTCGACGCTGGCTCGCAGGTCGACGGTGATCAGGTCGCCGTCGGCCGCGGCCCGCTCGACGACGTTGACGGTGGCGAACCGATCGCGGAGCGCCTCGATCTCGGCGTCGATGTCGGCGTCGGTAACCTCTACGTCATCGACAGTGACCGCGATCGAACCCAAATCGGGCAGGTTGATCTCCGGGCGGACGTCGACCTCGGCGGTGAACGAGAGCAGCTCACCATCCTCGATCTGGGTGACCTCGATGTCGGGCTGGCCCAGGGTGGTGATCTCGTTGGCGGTGATCGCCTCGCCGTACTTCTGCGGAACGGCGTCGTTGACCACCTCGGACAGGATCGCCCCGCGCCCGACCCGGGCGTCGATGATCTTGGCCGGGACCTTGCCGGGCCGGAAGCCGGGGACGCGGATCTGGCTGGCCAGGGCCTTGTAGGCCTTGGCGAAGTTGGGTCCCAGCTCGTCGAACGGAACCTCGACGGTGAGCTTGATCCGGGTCGGGTTCAGGTGCTCGACGGTGCTCTTCACTGGTGATGCTCCTCGCGTGCGTATGACAGGCGTGCGTATGACAGACGGACGCACGCGCATCCCGGCGCGCCGTCACAGGTGGGAAGCCGGGCGCAGGCAGCAGACCACGCTGGCTTGATTCAGCCCGAGTCTAGGCGAGATCCGCGGCGCGCCTGACCGCGCTGATCAGTCGCGGCACAGGTGGGCTCCGCGCCAAACCGTCGGGGTGACAGGATTTGAACCTGCGACCCTCCGCTCCCAAAGCGGATGCGCTACCAAGCTGCGCTACACCCCGATACGCCCGACGAAACCGGCGTGCACTGGCCGCGCGAGGACAGGATCCCACTCAGGGTCCGCGGCTCGACTGTGCAGAACCACCCTAGCCGTCCGGTAACCTGGGACAGCACCACCGAGCCGGGAGCACCAGTGCCGGGGGCATGCGGGCGTAGCACAATGGTAGTGCCTCAGTCTTCCAAACTGATCACGCGGGTTCGATTCCCGTCGCCCGCTCCAGCAGGACTTGCTCACCCGCCATCCCCGTCGAGCGCCCCTTTGATGCTCGCACGACCCGCGAAGGTCGCCTGTGTCCACCTCCGCCATCGGCTCGAGCGACAAGGTCAGTTCGGCGATCCTGGCCGGGGTCGTCACCGGGATCGTCGGCTTCACTTCGTCCTTCGCGGTCGTCCTCACCGGCCTGACGGCGGTGGGCGCGAGCCAGGATCAGGCCGCGTCGGGGCTGCTCGTCCTGTGCCTGACGATGGGCTCCGGCTGTGTGCTGCTCTCGCTCAGGTTCCGGATGCCGATCACTCTGGCCTGGTCGACGCCGGGAGCGGCTCTGCTGGCCGGCGCGACGATCCCGGCTGCCGGCTACGCGGCCAGCATCGGGGCCTTCACGCTGGCCGGATTGCTCTATCTGGCCACCGGATTGATCGCCCCGCTCGGCCGCTGGGTGGCGGCGATTCCAACCTCGATCGCCAGCGCGATGCTCGCCGGAGTGCTGCTCACGCTCTGTGTGCAACCATTCCACGCGCTCGCCGCCCAGCCGGCCGCGGTCGCTCCGGTGCTGCTCACCTGGTTGATCCTGCTCCGGCTGGCCCATCGGTGGGCGGTACCCGGGGCGTTAGCGGTCGCGCTGGTGGTGATCGCGGTCAGCGGTTCCCTGCGGCACCTGGGCGACGCGCCGCTCGCGCCGGCATTCACCTGGACGACGCCCCAGTTCAGTCTGACGGCGGTGGTCGCGATCGGCCTGCCGCTGTATCTGGTGACGATGACCGGCCAGAACATTCCTGGGGTCGCCGTCCTGAAGACCTTCGGCTACCGGGCCCCGCTGAGCACGGCGCTGACCTACACCGGCGTGGCCACGACGGCCACCGCGGGCCTCGGCGGGTACAGCATCAACCTGGCCGCGATTTCGGCAGCGCTGGCAGCCGGGCCGACCGCGCACCCCAATCCCGACCGCCGCTGGATCGCCGGGATGACCGCCGGGATGACCTACCTGGCGTTCGGTCCGCTGTCCGCCGCAGTCGCCGCGATCAGCGCGGCGGCACCTGCGGGCATCATCCCGGCCATCGCCGGCGTCGCACTGATCGGCGCGTTCGCCAACGCGGCGAGCACAGCACTGGCCGAACCACATCATCGGGAAGCCGCGGCCATCTCTTTCGTGGTCGCCGCGTCCGGGATTGCCTTCGCCGGCGTCAGCGCGGCCTTCTGGTCATTGGTGGCCGGCGGCCTGTACCTGGTGGTGATGAGATTCCGGAGCGGCTCCACCCGAGCGCGAGTCGGGCGCCGCCGAGGGCGCGAGGAGCACCGCTGAGCCGGATAGTGTTACCCCTGCCAGCAAGCAGGTACCGATCCGAAGGGCATCACCGCCATGACCGTCCGCAAGGTTGGCATCCTGACCGCCGGTGGGTTCGCCCCGTGTCTGTCCTCGGCGATCGGCGGGCTGATTGAGCGATACACCGAGCTCGCGCCGGAGGTCGAGATCATCGCCTACCGGCACGGCTATCAGGGCCTGCTCACCGGGGACTACATCACAGTCACCCCCAAAATCCGCGAACTGGCGCACACCCTGCATCACCTCGGTGGATCGCCGATCGGCAACTCCCGGATCAAGCTGACCAACGCCGCCGACCTGGTCAAACGGGGGCTGACCAGCGAGGGCGAGGACCCGCTTCAGGTCGCCGCGATCAGGCTGACCATCGACGGCGTCGACGTGCTGCATACCATCGGCGGCGACGACACGAACCTCACCGCCGCGGACCTGGCCGCCTACCTGGCCGAGAACGACTACGACCTCACTGTCGTCGGCCTGCCGAAGACGATCGACAACGACGTCATCCCGGTCAAGCAGTCCCTCGGTGCCTGGACCGCCGCCGAAGAGGGCGCGAAGTTCGCCGAGAACGTGATGGCCGAGCACAACTCGGGTTCCCGGATGCTGATCGTCCATGAGGTGATGGGCCGAGATTGTGGCTGGCTCACGGCCGCTACCTCGCAGGCCTACCGCAAATGGCTGGACACCCGCGAGTGGCTGCCCGAGATCGGCTTGTCCCGCGAGGCGTGGGATATCCACGCCGTGTACGTGCCGGAGGCCGCCTTCGACCTCGATCACGAGTCGGCGCGGCTTCGTGAAGTGATGGACCGGGTCGGCAACGTCAATATCTTCGTGTCGGAGGGTGCCGGTATGGCGACCATCATCGGCGAGATGGAGCGGGCCGGCACTCCTGTCCCGCGCGACCCGTTCGGGCACGTCAAGCTGGACATGGTCAATCCTGGCGCCTGGTTCGCCAAGCATTTCGCCGGCCAGCTCGGTGCGCAGAAGGTGATGGTGCAGAAGTCGGGATACTTCTCCCGTTCCGCGCCGGCGAACGAGGCCGACCTGATGCTCATCAAGTCGATGACCGACTTCGCCGTGCAGTGCGCACTACGGCGTGAATCCGGCTGCATCGGCCACGACGAGGAGCACGGCAACCGGCTCCGGGCGATCGAATTCTCTCGTCTGAAAGGTGGCAAGGATTTCGACCTGACGACCCCCTGGTTCACCGAGATGCTGGCCGACATCGGCCAGCCCCCGGCGCGGAAGGCCGCGCGGGCCACCGCGGTGGCTCACTAGACAGTGCTTTCCGGGGTCCGGGGACAGCGGCGGCAGCGCTCGACAGGCCCCGCCCAGCCGCGCGCCATCAGCAGGTACCCCACTTCAGCAGCCACCCCGCAGGGATCCCCGCTCACGTCGGTCCAGCCGTACCGAAGGGTTGGCCAGCCGCTGAGGGAGTGCGCATTGTCCCGCCGTCGATCCCGAAACGCGCCGCCCGTCGAGTCGTGGCCGACTCGGCCGTCCAACTCGACGACGACCGCCTGCTCCTGGTAGGTGACGTCGAGGAATTTGGTCGGGCCGGCCGGGACCACCTGGCGGCCGGCGATCGGAAAGTGGTGGGCTCGCTCGACATCGTGGAAGTATCGCCGCTCCAGATTGCTGTGCACGCCCTGCGCGGCATCAGCGATGACAGCCGCGATCAGCGTCCGCCGGGGCAACCGCGCCCGGTTCGCCAGCCCTCGGGAAAGCGCTTGCGGCGTAGCCAGTTTGCGCTGCACCGCAGACGTTATCCAGGCGACGGCATCTTCCGTCGAGCCCCTGGCCGCCAGGTCGAGGACGGTGTCCACGATGTTCAACACGGGCGGGAACGACCTGGTCGACTCGCCGCGTGCGGCGCGCTCGTCTCGGGTGAAGTGGATCCAGGGCGCGGCAACCGCTGTCCTTGCCGGCGCCAGCACCTCGATCGGAAATTCGTGTTCGTCAGATAGCCGGTGCAGCGTCGCTGCCGCCAGCCCGCCGAGCCGCGCGGCTTCGCCGCCCATCAGGACTCCGGCGCAGGCGAAGGCCGCCCATGGTGGCTCGCCGGTCTGCGTGTAATAGATCCCGCGAGCCAATGGCTGCCACAGCCCGCTCTCCAGCATTCGCCGCAGCGGACCTCTGCCCAGTCCCGCTTCCCGGCACTGGGCCGCGCTGACGACGTCGGATTGCACCAGACGCAGTCGGATGATCGCCGTGGGGAGTTCGTGGCGGGAGTTCATGAGGGCACATTCTGTGGGAACTGGCCGGAACCCCAGTCGATTCATCCACAGCCCCGAGTTGTGCGTCGAGTTGAGGTGCGACTACGCACCTCAACTCGACGCACTGATCGCGGCGGGGCCAAAACAGCGAGACAAGCGAGCCTCCCCATCGAATCAGACGTCACCCGACGCCCCACTGATCACGTTGGGAGGCGGTGACCACGCAGGATTGCCCCGGCTCGGCGAAGTCATCGCGACTGGGAGGGGGTGGAGCCCAAATTCCTGGCAATCGGCGTAGTGCCCGTGGCGATCTGTCCACAGCCCCGAGTTGTGCGTCGAGTTGGGGTGCGACTACGCACCTCAACTCGACGCGCTATCGGACGTGGCCCTAAATCCGCAGGACAACCGAAGCCTGGTGCGGCATTCTTCGAAGGTGCATAACTCTGAGCCGGTTATCCGCGACCTGGGCGAGCCGGACCTGGCGGCAGCGATAGAGCTGGACGCAACAGCGTTCGGCTACGACCCGACCCCCGAGGAGGTCGACCAACTCGCGATGCCCCTGCTGCGGCAGGGTCGGGTGATCGGGTCCTACGACGGCGAGGAACTGATCGGCCTGGCCGTCATCCTGGACAAGAACCTGACCTTCCCCGGCGGCGTCGCCTCGCCGGCGGCCGCGGTCACCTGGGTGGGCGTGCGGCCCGGTGCGCAGCGCCGCGGCGTACTCCGCTCGCTGATGACCCACCAACTCCACGGTCTGCACCACGAGCAACGCGAACCGGTCGCCATCCTGACCGCCAGCGAAGCGGGCATCTACGGTCGGTTCGGGTACGGGATGGCCGCGCATGGTGCCGAGGTCACCGTCCCCGCCGGCGGCGCGTTCCGGCCGGGCATCACGGTCGAACAAGTCCGCGAGGTCGACAGAAATGCTGCCTGGCCCACCGTCATGGCTGTGTACCAACGGGTTTCGGCCACCCGGACCGGTTATCTGAGCCGTGATCAGCGGACCTGGGATGCCCTCTACAGCGATCTCGAGTCGATTCGGCGAGGGGCCGGATCGCTGCGCTTCGCGATCCATCCCGACGGCTTTGTCGCGTTCCGGATGAGAATGAATTTCAACGAACGCGGCCCGAACTACACGCTGTCAGTCCATGAGCTCTGCGCCGCCACACCGGCGGCGACCGCGGCCCTGTGGCACCACCTGCTCAACCGGGCACTGGTCCGCGAGGTCAACCACGGACGGTTCGGGACCGATGAGGTTCTCAAAGAGCTGCTCGTCGACCCACGCGCCGTGATCAGCCGCTGGACAGACCACCTGTGGTTGCGGATCGTCGATCTGGAACGGACGATCCCGCTGCGTCGCTACAGCTCCCGGGCCACGATTCGGGTCGCGATCAGCGACGACCTGTGCCCCTGGAACGCCGGCACCTGGGAGTTCGCCCTGCGGCCGTACGGCGGCCAAGCAACCCGCACGGACGCCGACGCAGAGATGAGTATCGATATCGCCGATCTGGCCGCCGCCTTCCTGGGGAGCAGCCGGATCATCCGACTGGCTGCCGCCGGCCTGGTCATCGGCGATCCGGCGGCCATCGGGGCGCTGGACCGTGCGCTGTCCACCCCCCGGGGGGCGTACTGCCCGGAAGGATTCTGAGCGCTCGCGCGGTGGACAGCCGCTGGTAGGGCATGCTGAACGACATGACCGAACCGGTAGCCGGACGGGGCCAGCGCCGCCGGCGCAGCGCCCGCCGCGAGCAGGGTCCGCCGGCCGAGGCAACAGCCACTCCGGCTGCCGCAAAGCCCGACGCAGCGCCGCCGGACCAGACACCGGATGCGCCGCGGCAACGCCGGGCGGATCGACCGCGCAGCCGACACCGCCATCGGGTGGTCGCCGAGGTCGAGCCGGTCGTCAGCCCGGTCATCGAACATCACCCCTCCCCGGCGCCGGTATTCCCGGCGCCCGCGCGCAGCGCACCGCGGACCGTCGCGGACCGCCGCGCCGAATTGGCCGATCGCGCCCTGCGCGGCCTGGTCACCAGTCGAGGTACCCAGGTCAGCTGGTCGGCCGGTGTCCGGGCCCGCGACGTAGCCCGGCCGTCCGCACAGGAGATGGCCGACGCCGAAGCGGAGGTGGTGATCGTCCGGCGCAACTACACGCCGCCGGAGCCGCTGGCCGGCACCCGCGGAACACCCGAGGTCATCGGAAAACAGCGTCGGAGCGCCGACCGGGCCCGACCGAATCGCGAGCGGTGAGCAGCCGTCGGCTAGCCGCGGTCTGTTTCGTACTCGGCGACTAGGTCGATCCGCCGCTGATGCCGCGCGTCGTGTGAGAACTGGGTGCCGATGAATGCCTCGAGGAAGCTGATCGCATCGGCATCAGTGTGCATCCGACCGCCGACCGACAGGACGTTCGCATTGTTGTGCTGGCGGCCCAGGGTGGCGGTCTGTACCGACCACGCCAGGATGGCGCGCACCCCGGGCACCTTGTTCGCCGCGATCTGCTCGCCGTTTCCGGACCCGCCGATCACCACCCCGAGGCTGCCCGGGTCGCCGACGACCTGCTGACCGGTTTCGATGCAGAACGGCGGGTAGTCATCCTGCGGGTCGTAGGTATGGGCCCCCAGATCGACGACGTCGTGGCCGACCTCCGTCAGGTGCGCGACGAACGCGACCTTGAGCTCGAAACCGGCATGATCGGAGCCAATGTAAATACGCATGGCGCCAGTCTGTCAGCGGCCGGGCGCCACCCGGCAACCAGGCCGCCGGCTGACCGCGACCGATGATGGGGCGGGTGACACTGCACCGCTACGGAACAACCATCACCGGGAACTTCTGCGCGGACACGATCGCCCGGGACACCGAACCGGAGGTGATCCGGTGCAGGATCTCGGCGAACCCACCATGCCGCTTGCCGACCACCACACAGGCCGCGTCACGGTCCTGGGCAACCCGGATCAGCTCGGCCGCGGCTTCACCGTAAGTGGACACCAACTCCCACTTCACGCCGTCCAGATCCCCGGAGTTGGTGATCTCCGCTGTCAACTCGGCATCCATCGCCGCCTCGACTTCGGCGCTGTACTGCAGATCGTCGCCGATCGGGATATAGCCCTCGGCCAGCGGCATCAGCCGTCGACGGACGTGCACAAGCACCACGTCCCGGTCCAGACTCCGGGCCAGGAACACCGCTGCCCGGATGGGCCGTGCGCACACCTCTGGGGTGTCCACACCGACGACGACCGGGCCGGAACGCAGGTCCGGGGGCAGTGGGATCCCCGACGAGTTGGTCTGCGTATTCATCGCCACCGCCCGAGTTCGGTCATGCATGTGCTTTCACATCCATGATCGCAGCAATACCCGCAACACGCGCACACCGCGCTGACCGCGGCGTTGGAACCAGCGGTCAGCGCAGTGTCCGCACCCTGCCGAGGTGATCAGTCGAACCGAGGCGCCTCGGTGCGCTCGCGCTTGATCTCGAAGAAGTACGGGTATGCGGCCAGCGTCACGGTCGCGTCCCACAGCTTGCCGGCTTCCTCGCCGCGCGGAATCCGGGTGAGCACCGGTCCGAAGAAGGCGAGGCCGTTGACGTGGATGGTCGGGGTTCCGACCCCCTTGCCGACCTTGTCCATGCCGGCGTGGTGACTCGCCCGCAATTCCTCGTCGTAGTCGGTCGAGGTCGCGGCCTCGGCCAGCTCGGCGGGGAGCCCGACCTCGGCCAACGACTCCGCGATCACCACCGCGAAGTCGTCGTTCTCCTGGTTGTGGATTCGCGTCCCCATCGCGGTGTACAGCTGCGGGAGGATCTCATCCCCCTTCAGCCGGGCGGCCGCGATGGCGACCCGGACCGGGCCCCATGCCGACTTGAGCATCTCCCGGTAGCCATCCGGGATGTCCTGGTCCTCGTTGAGCACCGCCAGACTCATCACGTGGAAATGGGTCTCGATGTCGCGGACCTTCTCCACCTCGAGAATCCAGCGCGAGGTGATCCAGCAGAACGGGCACAGCGGATCGAACCAGAAATCGGCGCGATTTCTGGTCGGCTGCCCTGCGTCCGGTAGGCCGTGGCCGGCCTCGGCGCTGCCGCCGGCCGCCGCCGACTCGTCCTGGACCGCTGGCTCGACAACTGTCGAATTCGTCATTGCTCTCCCTCATCGCGACTAATCGGACCGGGACCGGTGAGCCAGATCAGCAGATGGACCCGCCGCGGCACACCGTTTCCCGTTGGTTCAGCGCTGGGTACGGTTAGATTTGTTCCCGCGCCGGTTGGATTTCCCGACCAGATCCGGCCGGGCGCTCGAAAGCACTCGATCCCAGTCCGAGGACTCGACGTGACGACGCGTGGCCGCGCCGTCCGGCGAACCGTCTCGAGCCCCCACTGCAGAAGGACGTCACTTCGTGTCCCAGGCACCGAACCTCACTCGCGACCAAGCCGCCGAGCGCGCCGCGATCCTGTCGACCCAGAGCTACCGGCTGACGCTGGACCTGACGGACGGCGCCGGTGGGCCGGCCGCGAAGACGTTCCGGACCACGGCCACGATCGCCTTTGCCGCCGTCCCGGGGGGCTCGACCTTCGTCGATTTCGTCGGCGAGTCGATCATCTCGGCGGTGCTGAACGGCAGCAAACTCGATGTCACGGGGTGGACGACCCAGTACGGTCTGGTGTTGCCCGGGCTGGCCGCCGACAACGAGCTTGTCATCGAGGCGATCGCGCAGTTCACCAACACCGGCGAGGGGCTGCATCGGTTCGTCGACCCGGTCGACGGCGCTGTCTACGTCTACAGCCAGTTCGAGACGGCCGATGCCAAGCGGATGTACGCCTGTTTCGACCAGCCCGATCTCAAGGCCACCTTCGATATCACAGTGACCGCACCAGCCGACTGGCACGTGGTGTCCAACGGCAGATCCGAGGAGATCGGCAGCGGCCCGGCCGGCGTGAAACTGCATCGCTTTCAAACCACCGAGCGGATGAGCACGTACGTCACCGCCCTGATCGCCGGTCCGTACCACGTGGTCACCGACCACCACGACGGCATCGACCTGGGCCTGTTCTGCCGCGGATCGCTGGCCCAGTACCTGGACGCCGAGCGGTTGTTCACGCAGACCAAGCAGGGTTTCGACTTCTTCAATCAGGCCTTCGGTGTCCGATACCCGTTCGGCAAGTACGACCAGCTCTTCGTGCCGGAATTCAACGCCGGGGCGATGGAGAACGCCGGGGCGGTCACCTTCCGCGAGGAATACGTGTTCCGGTCCAGAGTCACCCGCTACCTGTACGAGCGGCGCTGCGAGACGATCCTGCACGAGATGGCGCACATGTGGTTCGGCGATCTGGTGACCATGCGGTGGTGGGACGATCTGTGGCTCAACGAGAGCTTCGCGACCTGGGCCTCGATCGTCGCGCAGGTCGCCGTCACCGAATACGATTCGGCCTGGACGACCTTCGCCAATGTGGAGAAGTCCTGGGCCTATGTGCAGGACCAGCTGCCGTCCACCCATCCGATCGCCACCGACATGGTCGATCTGCAGGCCGTCGAGGTGAACTTCGACGGCATCACCTACGCCAAGGGCGCCTCGGTGCTCAAGCAGCTCGCCGCCTACGTCGGCTACGACGAGTTCCTGGCCGGCCTGCGGTCCTACTTCCAGGCCCACGCCTTCGGCAACGCCGAGCTCAAGGACCTGTTCGCCGCGCTGGAGGCGACCTCCGGGCGTGACCTGTCCAGCTGGAGCCGGGAGTGGCTACAGACCACCGGCCTGAACGCATTGGAACCCGCGTTCACGCTGGCCGACGACGGTACGTTCAGCCGGTTCGAGGTGGTCCAGGGCGGCGCCGAACCCGGTGCCGGCGAACTCCGATCGCACCGCCTCGCGGTTGGCGTCTACGACGACGACGGGCACGGCAAACTCGTCCGGACCCATCGCACCGAGCTCGACGTGTCCGGCGAGCGGACCGATGTTCCCGAGCTCGTCGGCGTCGCCCCCGGCGCGTTGGTGCTGGTCAACGACGACGACCTGACCTACTGCAAGCTTCGGCTGGACCCGCGCTCGCTCCGGACGGCGGTCGAGCGGATCGGTGACATCGCCGACTCGCTCCCCCGGACCCTGGTCTGGTCGGCCGTCTGGGAGATGACCAGAGACGCCCAGCTGCGCGCCCAGGACTTCATTGCGCTGGCCCTGCGCGGGTTACCCGCCGAGGCGGAGATCGGTGTCGTGCAGCGGGTGCTCTCCCAGTTGGCGTTGTCCGTCGGCTCCTACGCCGATCCCGAGTGGGCGCTGGTCACCGGGTGGCCGCTGCTCACCGGTGCCCTGCGCGGGTTGGCGCTGGCTGCCGACCCGGGCAGCGACGCGCAGCTCTCGTACGTCAATTCGCTCGCCGCGGCGAAACTGACCGGCGAGGACCTGGATGTGGTGGCCGGTTGGTATGACGGCGGCGCCCCACTGCCCGGGCTGACGATGGACACCGACCTGAAATGGACGTTGTTGGGCGCGCTGGTCGCCCACGGCCGGCTCGGTCGCCCGGAGATCGATGCGGCCAACGCCGCCGATGCGACGGCCTCGGGCGAACGCCGCGCGACCGCGCTGGGCGCGCTGATTCCGAATGCCGCGAACAAGCAGGCTGTGTTCGATCGGCTGATCAACGACGACACCATGGCCAACGCCTTCCAGGATGCCGCGATCGGCGGCTTCTCCCATCCCGCGCAGCGCGCCCTGCTCCAGCCGTTCACCGCGCGGTATTTCGATCAGGTCGCCGACGTCTGGTCGCGCCGGTCGAGCGAGGTCGGGCAGAAGGTGGCCGTCGGCCTCTTCCCGCGATGGTCGATCAATCAAGCGACGATCGATACCGCGTTGGACTGGGAACGGCAGGATCATCCGGCCGCACTCCGGCGGCTGGTATCGGAGGGTCGGGCCGGCCTGGAGCGCGCCCTGGCGGCTCAGCTCGCCGACAGCTGAGCCGATCCGGATGCCGAGTCCGGCTACCAGTTCGTCCGTTCCGGTAGCGTGCCGGCCTGATCGGCCAGGATCCGCAGCCCGTTCACCAGCGAGCCGGTGATGTCGCCATCCCCGGCGGAAGCGACCACCGACAGCACGGCCAGCCGGGCCGCCCGTTCGGATATCCGCCGACTGGCCTCCCCGCCGGTGACCACCTCGACGACGCGCTGACCAGGGGAGATCGCCAGCAGAACGGCGACAGGGGCTTCGTCGCCCAGACCGGTCAGCAGCGACTCGGCGGTGCCCCGAGTGTCCGAACCGAGGTTGCCGACGTACGCGGTGAACCTGAGCCCAGTGACCCGCTCGGCCTCGATCAGCACATCGTCGAGCAATTCGAGGTCACTGCGGCTCAGCGGCGAGTCGGCCTCACCGATCGGCCCCGAGTTGGGTGATCGGCGGCTGTACGGCGAAACTGCGCCGTCGCCGGACGTAGCAACTACCACTTCACCATGTGCCACGGGCACCTCCCAGGGGTGAGTCGGCCAGATGGGCCGGCACGATCACAGCGGTGTCTCCGGTGTAGAACCGGTCCGAGAAGTCCCAGTCGGCCCCCGGCAGGTGCTTGGGCCGCGCTTTGACCCGGGCCGGCACCACGGTCAACAGGTAGACCACAGCGATCACCGCGAACGGGACCGCGACGAAGATCAGCAACGCCTCGAAGATGTTCACACCGCACAAACTAGCCCAGCGCCGGTCGAGGCGCCGCGCCGGACCGCCCGGTGTCACCCGCCGGCCGACTCACCACTGGGCGGGCCGATGTCCGATCCATGGTCGCGCCCGTTCCAGTTGCCCGCAGAGCGAGATCAGGGTGGGCTCACCGCCGGGCCTGCCGATGAGTTGCATACCGATCGGCAGGCCGCTCGGGGTCCACTGCAGCGGCACGTTGATCGCTGGTTGTCCGGTGATGTTCAGCTGGGCGGTCCACGGGGTGAACGCCAACTGCCGGGCAAAATCCTGGGCCGGATCCCCGCTATCGGTGAAGTAGCCGACGGGCGGCGGCAGCAGGGCCACGGTCGGGGTGAGCACGCAGTCATAGGGCAACATCGCCCGTACCAGTGCTCGTCCGGCCGCCTGCACCGTCGCCTGCGCCCTGATCAGTTCCGCAGCGGTGGACCGTGCCCCACGGTCGAGCAGATGACGGGTCAGCGGCATCAGCTCGGGCCCGGCGCCCGGCGGCAGCGGTGTTCCGTGCGCGAGCGCCGCCCACAGCAACACGAAGGCGGCCAGCAGGCCGGGCGGGTTCGGCAGCGACACGTCCTCGACGTGGTGCCCGAGTTCGGTCAGCAGCACCGTGGTGTCGTCGAACGCCCGCCGAACCGCCGGATCGATCACCGGAGATTCGATCGGAGTGTCCAGGGTTCTGCCGATCCGCAGGCGGCCGGGATCACGGCCCGCGGCGATGGTGAAGGACCCCGCGGGGAAGCGGTCCGCGGCGAAGTAGGGCTCGCTGAGCACCGGTACCGTCATCGCTTCCAGCAGGGCCGCGGCGTCCGCAGTCGTTCGGGCCAGCGGACCGTGTACGGACAGTCCCAGCGGGTCGCTGCCGACCGGACCGCGCGAGATCAGCCCGCGGGAGGACTTGATGCCGACGAGTCCGCACATCGCCGCCGGAATCCTGATCGAACCGCCACCGTCGGTGCCGTGGGCGAATGGCAGCAGGCCCGACGCCACCGCGGCGGCGGCGCCACCGGAGGAACCGCCCGCCATTCGACTCGGATCATGAGGGTTTCTGGCCGCCGGCCCGAGCTTGTTCTCGGTGTAGCAGGACAGCCCGAACTCCGGCACATTCGTCTTCCCCAGACTGATGGTTCCAGCCGCGGCGAGGAAGCCCACCACGTCATCGTCGTAGTTCGGCAGATAGTCGTCGAACACGGCCGAGCCGAACCTGGTCTTGACGCCCGCGGTGACGGTGAGGTCCTTGATGGCCAGCGGCACACCGTGCAGAGGCGGCAGCTCGTCCCCGGTGTCGATCACCTTCTGCGCCGCCCTCGCCGCCGCCTCGGCCCGATCGGCCGTGACCTCGGCGAAGGCTCCCAGCGACGCGCCGAACCGATCGATCCGGGTGAGGTAATGCG
Source organism: Mycobacteriales bacterium (assembly GCA_038245175.1). Taxonomy (GTDB): domain Bacteria; phylum Actinomycetota; class Actinomycetes; order Mycobacteriales; family Nakamurellaceae; genus Nakamurella. The sequence continues at coordinate 69,369 of JBBRSR010000008.1, forward strand.
CCACCAGGTCGACTGGCGACAGCTCGCCGGCGCGAATGGCGGACGCCTGCTCGACGGCGGTCAGGTCATGCACAGTGGCCACCCGGCCGACGGTATCGGTACCGGACATCGGCGGGCCGGGCGGCATCGGTCGGCGGTGACCGACCGGCGGCTGTCGCGCCTACGCCTCAGCCGACGGCAGCGCCGCCTGTTGCTTGTCCTGGCCGCGGAAGACCACGCCCGCCACGACCGCAATCAGCAGGGTGATACAGCCGGCGCCGATGAACACCGCCGGCAGACCCACGCGAACGGCGACCACACCACCCAGGCCGGCACCGACGGCACTCAGGCCCCAGGCAACCACCCGGAACGCGCTGGAAACCCTGGCCACCGCCATTCTCGGGGTGTGCCGTTGCCGGCGACTTGCCGACAGAACGTTCCAGGTGCCGCCGGCGACGCCCATCAAGCCATAGGCCAGCCAGGTGACCACAGGATGCACGAACAGGCCGGTGACCAACATGGACAGACCCAGGCCCAGCATCGCCGCCATCATCACGCCGGCCCCGGAATGGTTGGCGGTCCAGCGGGAGACCTGGGAGGCTGCCAACAGAATGCCGAGGGAATAGGCCACGTAGAACGTCGGGTACAGGCCTGGGGACAGCCCGAGCGAACCGGTGGCGAAGACGACCAGCACCGCATCGATGGCCGCATTGGCGGTCGCCAGAACCGCAACGGTCAGCACCAGAGTCCGCAGAATGCGGTTTCGGAACAATTGCGAGAGACCGTCACGCATGTCCCTGACACCGGACCGGACCGGACCGCCACCGGCCGTTGCCGACGCGCTCGAATCCGCGGCCACCGCCGGTCTGGCCGCCACCGTGGACACCCGCCGGATCAAAGCGGCGGCGATGGCGAACGCCGCGGCGCTGACCGCGAACGGCAGCGCCGGCGACAGGAGGAACAGCCCACCCGCCGCCAGCGGGCCAACCAGGTCCAGTGCCACCGTTTCAACGGTGACAAACCGGGCGTTGGCCTGTTCGAGTCGGCCCACCGGAACCACTGCCACCAGCATCGACTGTGCCGCGGCATCGGCGAACGTCTCGGCTGCGGTAATGGCGAAGCCGGCTATGCACAGCAACGGGATGGTCACCGCGCCGGACAGCACGATTGCTACCAGTGCCGCGGTGATGACAGCGCGTGTGAGATGTGCGGTGGTTATCACCCGATTGGGTGAAAGTCGGTCAACGATCGCGCCGGCCGGAATTGCCACCAGCAGCCAGGGGGCCGTCACCGCAACCGCCACCAGAGCGACGGCCCCGGCGCTGCGTCCCGTCGCGAATGCCAGCAGTGGCAGCGCGACGACGCGAAGTCCGTCGCCGGACAGCGACGCAGCCCAGGCCGCGATCAGCGCGTTGAAATCGCGGGCGGACGAGTCTCCGTCAGGCGATGCCGAGCCCGTGCCCATCGCCCTCCTCCACTATTCGATTCGTTCATCTTCGGCCATCAGCTACTGCTGGTGCGCAAAAGACTACTGAGCGTTTACGGCGCTGGGGAGCGACCGCGACCGGTTTCGATCGCCCGCTGAGCTTAATTGGTCGCGATGCGGGACTCTCGTCCAGCCGTCGATAGTTTGTCTAATCTGTCCGATTCAGTACTTGGCAGTCGTGTCGTCGACATAGCTCGAACGTGGTAAACATACGGATGAGCTTCACTCGGTCGCTACCAAAGTTGAGTAGCAAAAATCATGCGAGTGAACTACGGCGCTTGCTGTGATGCGCCATTCAGGTTGCATCGTTCATTCGCTTCAACGCGCCGTGCACCCTCCCAGGTAGGCCTTCGCATTTCCGTGACCCCTGGTGATGGGTGATCCGACGACTCGCCGGAGCCCCGAAAACGTGCCGTTACTATTTTGTGTATCACCTTGATTGATAGCGGTGAGTAGCCAACATCAGTCAGATCATCGGTTCCCGATCAGGGACCGAGTCGACCCAGCATCAGCCCCAAGGAGAATTCCCATGTCGCAGTCCATCAGCACCCGCGTCGGCCGTTCCACCCGCGTCGGCCGCTCCACCCGCGTCGGCCGTTCCACCCGCGTCGGCCGCTCCACCCGCGTCGGCCGCTCCACCCGCGTCGGCCGCTCCACCCGCGTCGGCCGCTCCACCCGCGTCGGCCGCTCCACCCGCGTCGGCTGAGCCGAGTCGTCGTTGTGCCCAAACGGCTGATCGGGTCACTCAACCGGACCACCCGTTCTGTATCTCACGTACCCTTCGATCGGGGCTGGTTCCATTTCCTTCGCCGGACTTGTCCATCCTCATAGCGAAGACCTGACGACCCCACGCGGCGCAATAGGTTTAACGCGTAAGGCTCGCTCAGCTGGCTGTTCCAGGACGGAACGACGCCTTCTGCACTGGGCGGACAACTGTGGGCGACGGATCAGGCCGCAGTGCCTCCATTGAGCCATCGGCTCCACGCCGGATCCGCGTCATCATTGAGCCAGAGGCCACCTGTCGGCATCCGCGAGGGCGCGCCGGGCAAGAAGGTGAGCCGCCAACCAAGTTCGTCCAGTGTCCGATCGGCCTTGCGGGTATTACATCTGCCACAGCAGGCGACACAATTTTCCCAGCTGTGTCCCCCTCCTCGGGACCGCGGCACGACGTGATCAACGGTCTCACCACGGCCTGAGCAGTAGGCGCACCGCCGCCCGTCCCGGCGCAACACTCCCGCCCGGCTCACCGCCGTTGGCGCTCGGTACGGAATCCGCACATACCGGTTCAGCCGGACCACGGCGGGCATCTGAATCACCAGTTGAGCGGAGTGCATCAGGGTCAGCCGGTCCTCCACGCTCTCGGCCTTGCCGGCCAGGATCAAGATCACTGCCCGACGTCCGGGCACCACGGCCAGCGGCTCGTGTGTCGCGTTGAGCAGCAGCACCCGCAGCGACGCCGAGTTTCCGGGCGAATCAAAGAACGGCGCCCCGCCGAGCGGACTGGCCCATTGCGGTCGATCCGACTCGGCGACCCCGGCCGCTCCTCTGCTGTGCCCCGGTCTGCCGTCACCAGCCCGGTGTTTGGTCCTCGACTCCCGTCGTGCGGGCATCCGACCACCTTTCGCCAACGTCGCTGTGTTCGCCGACCGTGGGACGCCTGTGTCCGCGCCGGCAGACCACTCTGCCTGTAGTCAACTACCCGCAGGGCCGACCAGGCCAGAGTATTTCGTCACGTGTTGCAGCCGGGCAGGTAAACATTCGATGACGCGGGCGGTGCGGTCTGTCACCACTAGGGTGGAGTACCCGGCGTGAAAGGCTGGCTTCGCCCAGACGAGTAGGCGACAGCGGGTCATCGAGGACTCGCGCCGACTACCACAACCACCCAGGAAGGTCCGCTGCACCATGTTCCTCGCCGATCCGCAGTGCGCTCAGAACGTGGGGTCCTGGTGCGAACGCATCTGGAGCCTGTGGTCGGTGGAATGGCTGGCCACGACGGCCGACCGGGTGCTGACTCCGGCCCTGCGGATTCTGGTGATCCTGCTCGTCGTGCTGATCGCGCGGGCGCTGATCAACCGGCTGATCGGCCGGCTCACATCGCTGTCCGCCCAAGGCTTCGTTCCAGGGTCGTGGAAGCCCTGGCGGGATCGCGCCGAGTCGCGCCTGCTGGGCGAGACCTCGGTCAATCGACGGCGGGAGCGTTCCGAGTCGGTCGGCTCACTGCTCAAGTCGATCAGCGCATTCATCATCGTGATCGTCACGGTCATTCTGATCCTGGCTGAGCTCGGCATCAATGTGGCCCCGCTGCTGGCCAGCGCCGGAATCGCCGGCATTGCGGTCGGTTTCGGCGCGCAGAATCTGGTCCGGGACTTCCTCGCCGGGATCTCGATGATCCTGGAAGACCAGTACGGCGTGGGTGATTCGGTGGACCTCGGTCCGGCCGCCGGAACGGTGCTCGCGGTGGGTCTGCGGACGACCACGGTGCTCGGTGCCGACGGGACGATCTGGTATGTCCGCAATGGCGAGGTGCTCCGGGTCGGCAACTCCAGCCAGGGCGAGGCCGTGGTGAACATCGATCTGCCGTTGACCTACGCGGTGGACGCCGACCGGGCGGGCGAGATCGCGCTGGCCCAAAACAAGGCGATCGCCGAAACCGAGGAATTCGCCGACTGTGTCACTTCACCACCGGAGCTGCAGGGCATCACTTCGATGGCCGCCGATTCTGTCGTCATCCGGGTGGCGAGCACCGTGCGGGCCGGCAGCCAGGCCGCCTATGCCCGCGCCGTTCGCACCGCCATCAAGGCTGCCTACGCCGACGCCGGGATCAACAGCGCCGCGGTGACGCCCGCCGCGCCACCCGCTGGTTGAGCGGCCGTGGTCCAGCCGATGGCCATGGTGCGGGGACAATGAACGCGTGAGCACTCCAGCAACCTTCTACGACGAGGTCGGCGGGCACCCGACCTTCGCCCGGATCGTCGGTCGTTTCTACCAACTGGTCGCCCTCGACCCCATCTTGCGACCGCTGTATCCGGAGGCTGATCTGGGTCCGGCCGAGGTGCGGTTCCGGATGTTCCTCGAACAGTATTGGGGCGGCCCACGGACCTACTCGGATCAGCGCGGGCATCCTCGGCTGCGGATGCGGCACGCCCCGTTCGTGATCGGCTTCGCCGAACGTGACGCGTGGCTACGGGCCATCCGGACCGCCGTCGACGAGGCGGAGCTGTCCACCGCACAGGATCAGCGGCTGTGGGATTACCTGGTCATGGCGGCGGACTCGATGGTCAATGCGAACCCCGTGAGCCGCTGAGGTGCCCAGGGACGGGCTCAGAAGATCAGCGGCAGCAGCGAATGCCGACGCCGAACGACCGCGCCGAATGTGGCGTCCAGCCTGATCCAGGCGTCGGTGGCGAAGACCCGGATGTCCAGCTCGCCGGCAAAACCCATCCCGGAGAGCGCGAACAGGCAGCGCATCGGCACCACCACGGTGTAGCCCGCGCCGCTGACGGTCAGCACTTCGGAGTCCAGCAGGGCTGTCGGCGTGCCGCCCACCGGGCTTGGGTTGTCTCGGGCACCTGCCAGCCCGATACCGGTCAGCTCGTTGATCACGCCGACCGGGACGGTGTCCACGAGTACCCAGCCGCTGGTCGGCGGCAGTTGGGTGCGCCAGAGCGGATCGACGACCGGGCCGGGGTCGACGTCGGCTGAACGCGACACGGCCAAGCCGGGTAACAGGTTCGCGGCGTGCACGGTCGCATCTCCCGGGTCGACCCGGCCCGCGACGGTGCGGGTGACCAGGCTGTCGAACGGGGTGGTCGACCACAGCTGCACCCGTGGCCCGGCCGGTGACCCGCTGACCGGAGCGGCACCGGCCGGCGCGATTCTGGGTGCGACGTTGCGCAGCCGGACCAGCGCCTGCCCGTCCATCCGGACCACCCGCGCCACGAAGGCGCCGGCATCCTCGCGGTCCCCCGCGTCGGTCAGGTGCAGGACCGCGGTCCCCGGCCGGCGCGCCGAGGTCATCGCGCCGCCGAGCTGTTGAACGGCGCGGTCGGGCTCGGCTCGAACGTCGGAGCACTTCGCGGTCCGTCGCCGGCGTCCGGATAGTGGCTGCGCATGGTCAACTCCTCGTGCCCGGTGAACGGGGCCTGATAGCCGGCCAGGTAGGCCCGTTCGTTGTCGCCGAGCCGGCGTGGCCGGCCATCCGCCAGTTCGACCGCCACCAGCACCGTCGAGGCGGTGGCCATCACCTCCCCGTCACTGGCCAGGACATAGTCGACGGTGAACGAAGCCTTGCCGATCTTGGGCACTCCCAGCGACACCCGCACCGGCGGGCCGAACAGGATCGGCCGCTTGTACTGGATCTCCAGCGACGCCACGACGATGGCCCGCACCAGCTGGTCGGCTCCATGGTGTGGCGCATCGACGAAGAGCCAGTCGACCCGGGCCTCCTCGAGCAGGGTGAGCACGCGGGCATTGTTGACGTGGCCCTGCGCATCGAGGTCCGAGTACCGCACCCGAACGTCCGTCACATACCGCTGCGCCACGCTTGTCTCCTACTTGTCATGAGTGCCTCCTGCTTGTCATCAGCGGCGCTGGCAGTGCCGTTCAGCGGATCATCGACCGGATTTCCCTGGCCGCCACCGACAACGCCGCCAGGTCGCCCGCACCTGATTGGGCGATCTGGCCGAGGGTGATCCGCGCCCGCTCGAGTCGGAAGCGGTTCTCACTCTCCCACTGCTCGATCTTGGCGGTCGCGTCCTGATCGGCGGTCGTCGTGGACAGCACGTCGGCGGTGATCGCGCGGACCGAGCTGTAGAGCCCGTCGCGGATCGCCTGCCGGGCCAGGGCATGCCAACGGTCGCCGCGGTCGAGGGCGGTAACCGAGGACAGGATCCGGTCCAACCCGATGTGCTCGGACATCGCGTAGTACAGCTCCGCCACCTCCATCGGCTGGCGCCCCGACCCGTCGGCCACGTCGACGATGTCCAGCAGGCTGAAGGTGTACAGCGAGAACGCGACCCGGTTCGCCAGGTCTACGGGGGCGCCCTGGTCGCTCAGCGAAACCACGTCTTCGTGCACGCTGTCGTGTTCGGCTCCGCACAGCAGCCGGGGAATCCGCGGCGTAAGCCCGGCGACCACCGATCGGTACCGGTCGATCTCCAGCGTGACGTCCAATGGCTGCGGCCGCCGGGTCAGGAACCAGCGAGCCGCCCGATCCAGTAGGCGACGGCTCAGCAGCAGCAGTTGGTTCTGCACACTGGAGGTGACTGCGCTGTTGCCGGCCTGGATGTCGGCCCAGAGCTCGGGCAGGTCGAATACCCTGGTGGAGATCAGATAGGCGCGGATCGCGTCCTCCGGGGTTGCCGCCATTTCCTCGCCGAGCCGGAACGCGAAGCTGATCCCGGCCCCGTTGACGACTTCGTTGACCGTCATGGTGGTGACGATGTTCCGGCGGAGCGGATGGGCTTCGATGGCCGCGGCGTACTTCGTGCGCATCGCCGACGGGAAGTAGTCGGGCAGGGTGTCGGCGAAGGCGGGCAGGTCCGGAAGATCGGAGGCGGCCATCTCGGTGGCCAGCGACGATTTCACATAGGCGATCAGCACGCTGAGCTCGGGTGAGCTCAGGCCCTCGCCACCCGCGATCCGCTGACCGATTTCCGTGTTGGACGGCAGGAATTCCAGCTTCCGATCCAACCTGCCGGCGGCGATCAGCTCGTCGATCAGCCTGGCGTGCACGGAGAGCATCAGGTCGGCATGCTGACGGGACATGCCGAGCAGCTGGTTTTGCGCGATGTTGTCCGCCAGTACCAGCTGGCCCACTTCGTCGGTCATCGACGCCAGGAAGGTGTCCCGCTGCTCGATGGTCAACTCACCATCAGCCAGCAGCGGCTGCAGTGCGATCTTGATATTGACCTCGTGATCGGAGGTGTCCACGCCGGCCGAGTTGTCGATGGCGTCGGTGTTGATCTTGCCGCCCGCCCGGGCGAACTCGATCCGGCCGAGCTGGGTGACACCCAGGTTGCCACCTTCACCGACAACCTTGGCGCGCAGCTCATTGCCGTCCACCCGGATGGCGTCGTTGGCCTTGTCCCCTACCTGGATGTGGCTCTCGGTGCTGGCCTTGACATAGGTGCCGACCCCGCCGTTCCACAGCAGATCGACCGGCGCCAGCAGGATGGCGTGCATCAGATCGGTCGGCGACAGCGAGGTCAGTTCGGCGCTCAGACCCAGCGCCGACCGCATCTGGTCGGTGATGGTGACCTTCTTGAGCGACCGGTCGAAGACTCCGCCGCCGTCCGAGATGAGCCCCTTGTCATAGTCCATCCAGGAAGATCGGGGTAGCTCGAAGAGCCGTCGCCGCTCGACGAAGGAGGTCGCCGCCGTCGGATTCGGGTCGATGAAGATGTGTCGATGGTCGAACGCGGCGACCACCCGGATGTGCTCGGAGAGCAGCATCCCGTTGCCGAACACATCTCCGGACATGTCGCCGACGCCGACCACGGTGAAATCGGTGGTCTGGGTGTTCACATTCAGTTCGTGGAAGTGATGCTTGACCGACTCCCACGCGCCGCGGGCGGTGATCCCCATGCCCTTGTGGTCATAGCCCGCGCTGCCGCCGGAGGCGAAGGCGTCGTCGAGCCAGAAACCGTTGGCTGCGGCGACGGCGTTGGCGGTGTCGGAGAACTTCGCGGTGCCCTTGTCTGCGGCGACCACCAGGTAGGGGTCGTCCCCGTCATGCCGGACCACCTGGGGCGGCGGCAGGACCGCACCCGATCGCCTGTTGTCGGTCAGGTCGAGCAGTCCCTGGATGAACATCTGATAGCAGTTGATGCCCTCCGCGGCGAAGGCATCGCGGTCGGCCGCGGCCTCGCCGGTTGTGGCCGGCGGCTGTTTCACCACGAAGCCGCCCTTGGCACCGACCGGCACGATCACGGCGTTCTTGACTTCCTGGGCCTTGACCAGGCCGAGGATCTCGGTCCGGAAGTCCTCCGGCCGGTCCGACCAGCGCAGCCCACCGCGAGCGATGTCGCCGAATCGCAGGTGGACTCCCTCGACCCGCGGCGAATAAACCCAGATCTCATGGGCCGGAACGGGTTTCGGCAGATCCGGGACCCGTCGTGGGGCTAGCTTGAACGACATGAACTCGCGCAGTTCGCCGGTGTCATCGGTACGGAAGACATTGGTCCGGACGGTGGCCAGGATCAGCGTCAGGTAGGTCCGCAGGATGCGGTCGGCATCCAGGCTGCGCACCTGGTCCAGCTGGCTGGTGACCGTGGCGGCGAGCTCGGTTGCCGCCGTGTCCCGATCCGGTTCACCCTCGTCGATCTTCAGGTTCGGGTCGAAGCGGGTGCGGAACAGTTCCGCGAGGGTGACCGCGACCGCCGAGTTCGCGGCGAGTACCGACTCGAGATATCCCTGGGTGTACGGCGTGCCGATCTGCCGCAGGTAGTGCGCGTAGGCGCGGAAGACGGCTACCTGCCGCCAGTTGAGCCGGGCCGCCAGAACCAGTTCGTTGAAGCCGTCGACCTCGGCGTGTCCCCTCCAGCAGGCCACGAATGCATCGGTCAGACGTTCCCGGATGGCGACCTCGGTGCCCGGGTCGGCCAGGTAGCGCTTGGGGAAGACCAGCCCGAAATCGTAGATCCGCGAGGACGTGCCGTCGGTACGGGTGACCTGATAGGGGTTCTCGTCGATGACCTCCGCGCCCATGCTCTGCAGCAGCGGCAGCGCCTTGGACAACGTGACCGTGGCGCCGGTGACGTACATCTTGAGCCGCCGGTTGCCAGGCCGGTCCGGGGGTGAGTCGAGCACCAACAGGCTGATGTCCGACGGACCGCTGAGGCTGTCGAGCCGGTGCAGGTCGGCGACGGCGTCGGTCGGCGTGTACGCGTCTTTGTAGGCCTCGTCGAAGGCCCGCCCGTAGCGCGATCGCTCACCGGCCGTGTCCAGCACGTCGTTACTGGCCTCATCGCCGTTCGCGGAGCCCAGCACCGCCGACACCAGTTCGTCCTCCCAGGTCCGAATGGTTTCGCGGAGGGCTTCGGTGAGCGCGACCTGGTCGATGTTCACCTGCTTCGCCGGGTCGGTGGTGATCGTGAAGTGCACCGCGGCCAGCGCGGAGTCGCCGATCCGCGCGGTGTATCGAATACTGCTGCCGCCGAGCTGGTCGACCAGCACGTCCTGCATGGCCAGTCGGGCGGCCGTGGTGTAACTCTCCCGAGGCAGGAAGACCAGCGTCGAGATGAAGCGCCTGTGTGGATCCGGTTGCAGGAAGATGCGGAGCTGCCGCCGGGTGGTCGACTGCAGCACGGTGCGGATCAGGTTGATGATCGATTCGGCCGATGCCCAGAAGAGTTCGGCACGGGGATATGTCGAGAGCAGGTCCAGCGCGCGCTGGCCACTGTAGGAATCCGGCGCGGCCCCCACCGCGGCCAGCACATCCTCCACCACCCGGCGCAGGATGGGCGTGGCGGTGATGTCGGCGTTCAGCGCGTGGGCCGTCAGCACGCCGATGAAACGGTGCTCGCCGATCGGCGCCCCGCTGTCGTCACAGATCCGCACCGCCAGGTAGAACGGCGGCAGGTTCTTGGCCAGCGGGGTCGGGAAGGATGCCTGGGTGGTGACCAGCAGCGCGTCGTGCGCATCACTCGGGGCCAGGATCGAAGCGGCGAAGTTGGTCGAATACGCGTTGTCGCGCATCAGCCCGAGCCCGGTCGCCGGGACCGGCGTGATGGATCCGGAATCGAGCTCCACATCGAACTGCTCGTACCCCAGGAACGTCATGTTGCCGGCGGCCAGCCAGTCCAACAGATCCGCGGTTTCGATGATGTCCTGCGCCGACCGCTGCGGTGGATGCCGGCGCAGCACGATGGCGATCTCCCGGGCCGTCTCGGTGAGGTCCTCGGTGTCCTCGACGACGTCCCGGACCTGTTCCAGCACCGCGGTCACGGCCAGCTCGATCCGCTCGGCGCGTTCGGCGTCGGTAATCCGGTCGATCAGCAGGTGCACCCAGGATTCGTGAGTGCCGCCCCTCGCGCGGTGTCCGCCGCCGGTTGACCGCGCCGTCGAGCCGAGCACCTCGACCAGGTTGCCGGCGGCGTCGCGACGAACGTCCAGGATCGGATGCAGCACCCGGTGCACGATGACGCCCGCCGCGGTCAGCGCGCTGATCACCGAATCGACCAGGTACGGCATGTCGTCATTGACCAGGTCGATGACCGTGGAGGTGGCCGACCACTCGTCCCGGGCGCTCTGGTGGTTGAACACCCGGACCTTCGGCGAGCCGGCGGGTCGGTTGGCCGCGAGCCGCTGATGGGCCTGCACGATGGCGATCACATCGTCGGCTCGAGCCGGCAGGTCCTGCGCGGGCACATGCCGGAAGTACCGCGAGATCAATGTCGCCAGTTCCGGACGCGAGGCGATGGCCTCGGTCAGCGAGTTGCCCGGATCGCCGGCCGGTCCCGCGGGCCTGACGCCCGGTAGCCTGGTCCGCGGCCCTGGATCGCCGGGCGCAGGGTCGCCGGACACTGCGTTGCCGGACACTGCGTTGCCGGACACTGGGTTGCCGGACACTGGGTTGCCGGACAAGATGGTATCGGTCATGCTGGCGGCTCTCCCTCGCTCATCGGCGAGCCTTCGAGCGGGAATCGCGAAAGGCACGCCGACATTTCGACGGTGGGGCGACGCGCCGCCGTCGGCGGTGCGGGCCGTCTCACCGGCAATGCTGATCGGACCAGTCCAGCGCCGCAGTAGTTGAGCGCGACGCTGCACCCGATCCGGAACAACCCTAACCCCAATGGTCGGCACCGAGGACGGGTTTCAGGGCTGGTGTCGGCAGTCTTGACGGCTCAGTTCCGGGTCAGCTTCCGGTGGGTCACCCGGTGTGGCCGAGCGGCTTCCACCCCCATCCGGGACACCTTGTTCTTTTCGTAGTCGGAGTAGTTGCCCTCGAAGAAGTACCATTTGGCCTCCTCCTCGTCGTTGCCCTCCCACGCCAGGATGTGGGTACACACCCGATCCAGGAACCAGCGATCGTGGGAGATCACCACGGCGCAGCCGGGAAACTGCTCGAGGGCGCCCTCGAGCGAACCGAGGGTTTCCACGTCGAGATCGTTGGTCGGCTCGTCGAGCAGGATCAGATTGCCGCCTTCTTTGAGAGTGAGCGCCAGGTTCAGCCGGTTGCGCTCCCCGCCGGAGAGCACGCCGGCCGCCTTCTGCTGGTCCGGGCCCTTGAATCCGAACGCCCCGACATAGGCCCGGGACGGCATCTCGACATGCCCGACCTTGATGTAGTCCAGCCCGTCTGAGACGACCTGCCAGACGTTCTTCTTCGGGTCGATGCCGCTCCGATTCTGATCGACGTAGGACAGCGACACCGTCTCGCCGACCTTGACCGAACCTGCGTCCGGTTGTTCGAGTCCGACGATCGTCTTGAACAGGGTGGTCTTCCCGACGCCGTTGGGGCCGATGACTCCGACAATGCCGTTGCGCGGCAACGTGAACGACAACCCGTCGATCAGGACCCGGTCTCCGAAGCCCTTCTTGAGGTTGTTCACCTCAACCACGATCGAACCCAGGCGCGGGCCCGGCGGAATCTGAATCTCCTCGAAGTCGAGCTTGCGGGTGCGGTCGGCCTCGGCCGCCATCTCCTCATATCGCTCCAGCCGGGCCTTGGATTTGGCCTGCCTGGCCTTCGCGCCGGACCGCACCCAGGCGAGCTCCTCCTTGAGCCGCTTGGACAACTTGGCGTCCTTCTTGCCGGCGATCGCCAACCGTTCCTGCTTCTTCTCCAGGTAGGTGGAGTAGTTGCCCTCGTAGGGGTGCAGCCGCCCGCGGTCGATCTCGGCGATCCACTGTGCGACGTTGTCCAGGAAGTAGCGATCGTGGGTGACGGCGAGGACAGCGCCGGCGTAGGAACCGAGGAACTGCTCCAGCCACTGGACGCTTTCGGCGTCCAGGTGGTTGGTGGGCTCGTCCAGCAGCAGCAGGTCCGGGTTGGACAGCAGGAGTTGGCACAGTGCCACCCGGCGACGCTCGCCGCCGGACAGGATCGTGACGTCGGCATCGCCCGGCGGGCAGCGCAGCGCATCCATGGCCTGGTCGATCTGGGCGTCCAGATCCCAGGCGTTGGCGTGGTCGAGCTCCTCCTGGAGCTCGCCCATCTCCGCCATCAGCGCATCGGAGTAATCGGTGGCCATGAGTTCGGCGATCTCGTTGAAACGGTCCATCTTCGCCATGATCGGGCCGAAGGCCAGCTGGATGTTCTCCAGCACATTCTTGGTCTCGTCCAGCTCCGGCTCCTGCATCAGGATGCCGACGGAATAGCCCGGGGTCAGGAAGGCCTCACCGTTGCTCGGGTGGTCCAGGCCGGCCATGATCTTCAGAATCGTCGACTTGCCGGCGCCGTTCGGCCCGACCACGCCGATCTTGGCGCCGGGGTAGAAGGACATGGTCACGTCATCGAGGATGACCTTGTCGCCCAGCGCTTTGCGCGCCTTCTTCATGGTGTAAATGAATTCAGCCACTGTCTAACTCCAGCCTGCCCTCTTGCTCGCGTCTGTATCAGGTCCAGCTGTCGCCAGGACCCGATGAACAGTCTGCCTCACCGCGGGCCTGGGGGTTTGCGCATCGGCTCCGGTTGCCGCCGATCGCCGCTCCACCGGGCACCCGGGCTCAGCCGGCCGAGGCGAGCAGACTCGCCAACTCGGCGTCCTCGTCGGAGCCGGGCGCGGTACCGGCGGGCTCCGGCACCCGGCCCGGGATGAAGTCGGCCGGTGCCACGGTCGATCCGGCGCGTTTGGTGAAGCTGGCGACACCACGGGACAGATCGTGTGCCACCTGGCCGGCCTTGACCTCGGTCGCGAACCTGGTCTGGCCGTCCAGCTCGTACCGCCTGGTCACCAGCTTGCCCGAGACGGCGACCGGGTCGCCGATCCGGATGGACTGCGCCACCCCGCGCGCGAGGGCGCCCCAGCACACCACGGTGACGGAGAATTCGTCACCGTCCACCCAGTTGCCGGTTTCCGGTTCCCGGCGGCGATCGTTGGCGATCACCCGGAACGAGACGCGCTCGTGCCCCGGATTGTCCAGTGACTTCTTCAGGTCGGTGGCGACGTTGCCCACCAGATGTGCAGTTGCCGATCCCATGACTTCCCCTTCGCGTCAGCGCCGTCTGCGCCGTCCGGATTCACGCTGCCGGGAGGCCGGCGGTTGGTAAAGCGGGCGGCCGGAATTTGTGGATGGATTTGCGACTGTGCACAAACAGGCAGGACCGCCGGGTTCGGGCGGCCACTCAGGGCCCGCACCATTCAGTCCCGCGAGCCGGCCTCCGGCCGGGGCGAGTCGCGTTGCGCCAGCTTGCCGAGCATGTCGTTGTAGGCGGTCAACTCGTCGTCTGCGTTCAGGTTGGCCTTGCGATCGGACCGCCGACCTTCGCGCTCGTCCGCTTTCGCCCATTGGGCCAGCAGCGCGATCACCACGACGAGCAGCGGAACCTCCGCACCACCCCAGGCGATGGCGCCGCCGAGATGTTGATCGGTGAGCAGATTCCCCACCCATGGCAGATCCAGCGACTGGTAGTAGGAGGAGCCGAGCAGGGCTCGGGAGTTCATCAGCGCCAAGCCGAAGAAGGCGTGGAACGGCAGTGCGCCGAGCAGCATCGCCAGCCGGACCATCGGCGCGGGTCGGCGCGGCGCCGGGTCGACCCCGATGATCACCCAGTAGTAGAGGTAGCCGACCGTCAGGAAGTGCAGATTCATGATCAGATGCCCGACGTGCGAGGTGATCATGGTCTCGAACAGCGAGGTGAAGTAGATGACATAGAAACTGCCGATGAACAGCGGGAAGATCACCAGCGGATGGGTCAGCCACTTCAACGGGCGTGCGTGGATCAACCCGACGATCGCCTCGCGGGCCCCGGGGACGCCGTCCCCGCGGGAGGCCGGCAACGCGCGCAGCGCCAGCGTCGTCGGGCCGCCGAGGACCAGCAGGATGGGTACCAGCATGCCCAGCGTCATGTGGCTCATCATGTGCACCGAGAACTGCGCGACGGCATATCGGCCGAGTCCGCTGGACGTGGCCACGACCAGCAAAGCGCAGCCGACGAACCAGGCGATGCTTCGCCCGCGCGGCCATTCGTCACCGCGGCGCCGGAGCCTGATCAGGCCCCACGCGTAGAGGCCGGCCATGATCAGTCCGGCGGTACCGAACACCAGGTCGAATCGCCAGGCGGTCAGCAGATTGCTGAAGTCCGGCGGCCCGGGAAGGTTGAAGCCCAGGACCAGCTCGATATCGGACGGCGCGGTGGGCAACGGAGACGGCGGGGCGGTGCGGCCCAGGGCGACGGCCACTCCGATGGTCGCGGCCATCACCCCGATCTCGTACACCGCCAGGGTGAGCAGCGGCTTGCGGTTTCCGGCGGCTATCCCCGCGAGCGACCGCCGGCGCTGCAGGTAGCCGAATCCGCCGAGGGTGACCAGCAAGGCGGTCTTGAGCAGGACCAGCCGGCCGTAATCGGTGGTGAACAGATCCGAGAGCCGCGGCAGCCGGACCCAGGCATTACCGATTCCGGACAGCGCAACCGCGATGAACGCGATCAGGGCCATTGTCGAATACCGTCGGCCGATCAGGTCCAGGTGATGTGCCCGCTGCCGGGCCAGTCCGAGGAAGGCGACGAGACCGCCGACCCAGACACTGATCCCGGCGATGTGGAAGATCATCGTGTCGCTGGCCAGATCGTGGTCGCCGGCGCCCGAGGCATGGCCGCTCAGCGCGATCGGCAGCATCCCGGCCGCGGCGAGCAGCAGCACACCGAAGGCGGTCGACGGGCGGAGGACGGCGCGGGCCAGGACGGCGACCAGCGCCGCCGCGATGGCTGATTTCAGTGCGGCGCCGGTCCCGTCGAACACGCTCAACCCGACCCGGACGGCGTCCGCGCTGAGCGCCTGGCCGAGC
Organism: Mycobacteriales bacterium; assembly: GCA_038245175.1. GTDB lineage: Bacteria > Actinomycetota > Actinomycetes > Mycobacteriales > Nakamurellaceae > Nakamurella. The sequence goes on from JBBRSR010000008.1 coordinate 84,784, forward strand.
GAGTATCCGGTGGCAGTGGAATAGGTCAGCGGAATCATCGCCAGCGCGGCCAGGCACCACACCACGGCGCTGCGGGACGCGGCCTGCGCGCAGCGGTAGCCGCTGACGTCGAATCCGCCGCCGACGCGTGGCGGCGCCAGGAAGACCGCGGCGATCAGCCAGCCGACGGTGATCGCGCCGGCCAGATCGAACACCGCTCGAACCGCCGGCAGCGCGAGATCGACGATTTGACCGGGGTCCCGGTTGGCGAACAGCAGCAGTGTGTTGCCCGGCAGCAGCGCGGAGATCGCAATGGCCACCACCACGGCGATCAGTCCCGCGGACACGGCGACCGCTGTGACGGTCCAATGGGCGGGGCCGTTGCCGGTGGCCGCGTCTTCTTGGCTGTCCGGAACCGGATCCCCGGGTCGCGCGGACCTGATGGTTGGCACGCCATCGAGGATACAAGCAGGTGACGGCGGCCGACCCGCCCGCCGAGCTACCCGCGCAGCGCCGAGGCGAAGATTCCGGGAAGCTTCAGCCAACTCGGAGCGGCCGCGAATTCGGTCAACGCCCGGGTGGTGCCCGCCGCGGTGCGGTTGCTGACGAACCAGGGCGGCTTCGGCGAGATCGCCATCTCCCCGTGCACCAGCGATCGCGGCAACGGCCGGAACGGTCCCCGAACGACGGTGCGCTCCGGATCGTCGAGCAGCACGCCGTTGTGCACGACGCCGATCCCGCTCTGCACGTCGTCCAGGGTGTGCCCGGGGAAGGCACCCCAGCTGCCCGCGGCGGTCAGGAATCCGACCCCGGTCCAGGCGTTGACGGCGATCGAGCCGTACCGCAGCTCCGCGAGGGCGTCCTCGAACGCCGGTCCCAGGCTCTTGATGGTCCGCGGGTGCGCGATGATGTTCACCCCGAGAGTGCCGGTGAAGTCGTCGTTCGCCGCGCGCACCGCGTTGTTCAGGAAATCGGCGCCCTGCAGCTCGATGACCGCGAGCACCGGGGCGAAGAACTCCGTCCGCAACAGATAGCTGCGGTCGGCGGCGTCGGCGACCAGCACTCGACCGGCAATGACCTCGGCCTCCGGATAGGCCGCCACCGCCGCCGCGACCCGGTGCGCACTGCCCGGGTAGTACTCGGGACGGGCCGGGGCCCGCTCCATCGCCCGCCGCAACTGTCCGAGGAAGGCGTCCTTCTGCGCCCAGTCGGCGGCCAGCACGACGACCTGGCCGGCGATGCAGTTGTAGCCACCGTTGTGCAGGCGCATGGTCACCACGTGTTCGGCCTGGTACTCGAGGTCGGCCTTGGACCAGACACCCGGCAGCACGATGACCGGCGACACCCCGCCCAATTCGCTGGTGATCGGCTTGGTGAGCAGGGGGTCCTGACTCAGTTTGCGCCGGACCGCCTCCGGGCCGCGACCCCAGACGATCGCATCGTGGGTGAGCGCGCTGCCCGTGATGTGCACATGGTCGACCAGGTCGTGCCGGGCCAGGTACTCCCCCACCTCGGAGCCGCCGGTGACGATTCTCAGCACTCCGAGCTTGATCAACGGCGCGAAGATCTCCTGGTAGACGGGGAGCAAGGCATCCATGATCGGATTGAGTTTCAGGGCGACGACCCGGTTGTGGGCGTAGAGCTCGTACAGCACGTCGAGCGGGGCGATCGACGTAATGTTGCCGGCGCCCAGCACGAGGCCGACCCCCGCCGACCGGGTCGGCTCCCGCTCGGCCAGACCGGCCCGCCGGCGAACCATGTCGGCGGTGACTCCGGGCTTCATCCACACCTGCGCCGAGAACCCGTTGAGCAGCAGCCGATCGAAGATGGTGTGCGGCAGCACCTGGACCGACACCCGGCCCCCTGGCGCCGTGCCGAGGCGGTAGCCGTCGACCGGGCTGCCCCCCTTCTCCAGTGCGGCGATGCTTTCGGCGAGCGTGGCCAGGCCGGTGAGCATCGGATACGGCCCGGAAATCCACTCCTCACCGACCAACGTGGATTCGCGGCCCAGCCCCTTGACCGTGGCCGCGACCGCCACCCAGGACGCCGCATGCCGGCCGACCAGGCCATGCATCTGCTCGAGCAACTCGCGGCGCCGGAGCAGCCCGGTGCCCGCCCAGACGGCCGCACCGCGGTGCAGATCCGCGAGCGCAGCGTCGATCGCCGTTGCCCGGTCGCCGGCCTCGAGCGTCGATGAGCTCATGAGGCCGTCGCCGCACTGCCGCGGATCAGATCGGCGGCGTTCTCGGCGACCATGATCGCCAGATCCGCGTCGGTGGTCAGGTAGTTGTGGGTGATCGGCGGCGCCGACTCCGGGTTGGGTGAGCGCAGCGTCACCGAGCCCCGGCTGGTCGGCGCGAGCACACACGGCTCGAACATCCTGCCGCGCCTCAGGTAGTGGCGGCCGCCGTCGAGTCCGCGCTCCGTGTCGAGGTCCATCTGCTCTCCTTTGAGCTCACCGCCTGACGACGAGGTGATTTGCGGCCGGGTCCGCAACCACGTTCCAGTGCCCCCGGTAGGAATCGAACCTACGACCGCCGGAGTCGTGGGTTCGCTTTCCCGCAACATACGCTACCGGTCGATAATGGCCGCTGACCTGCACTAACGGTGTTTATGGCCGGTGACAGAAGCGGAACTATTGGTTACTGCAGGTCAAAAGCGTTTCATTAGTGGACACTTAGTGGACACTATGTCCAGTAGCGGCAAGGCCTCGGGCTACGCTGCCCGGTAACCCACCAGGAAGCCGCCGCTCATGACCAGACTTGTCAGCGTTCTCGCCGTGGCCGCGCTGGTCTGCGCCGGCTGCGCAGCGACAACCCCGGCCGTCACCAACCCCACGACTTCGGCGGCCGCCGCGTCGAGTTCCATCTCGGCGACCACCACGCCGGTGGACGCCGCCACCGTGTCGGTGTGCCGGGCCGCGGTCAACGAACTGGGCAGGAACGACCTGGGGCACCTGATCAGCCAGATCCTCGTCGACGGCAACTTCAAGCCGATCGCGTTGGCCACACCGTTCCAGCAGTTCAAGCCGATCACCGCCGGCGCGGCCGAACCCAAGGTCGGGGCGGCCGTCAACGATCTCAACGACTCGATCGGCCGCGTCGCGCCGGTGCAGTTCCCGGATTACACCGCGGCGCTGATCGAACCGGTCACCGCGGCGTACACCGATCTCACCACCTGGTGCACAGTCGTCGGCGTCTCGTTGCCGACGTGAGCACCCCGGGCATGGGCGTCGGGACGGGTTCGGTCCGCGGCGCTACCCGTCGGGCGTGGCGGGGGTCAGGGGCGTGATTGCTACCGGAAGTTCAGGCCCTGGGCCATCAGTTGATACCCGGAGCGGAGCGGGTGACTCCCGTCCGCCCGGCCAGACCTGACGAGGCCTTATATCACGTCCGGGAATAAGAACGGTCCGGTTTGTGGACACTTTATGGACACCTGTCGAACAAATCCGAAAGGCCCTGATCTGCATCGCTGCAGGTCAGGGCCTTTTCGTGTGCCCCCGGCTGGAATCGAACCAGCGACCGCCGGATTAGAAGTCCAGTGCTCTATCCAACTGAGCTACGGAGGCGTCGGGCGAATTCTACCCGGAGTTCTTCCTCACACCTCGTCGTCGGCCAACTCCGCCAGCAGGTCGTCGTCCGGCACATCCTCGAACTCCTCCGGGGCGTCATTGCTCCACAGCCCGGGTTTCGGGCCGGAAATTCGCCCGGCCTGCCACGCCACGATGTCCAACGCGCGCAGCGGGGTGATCACCGGGGCGGTGGCCATCGCGACCACGTCCGCGAGGTAGGCGGCCTCGCGGTGCAGGTCCGCGATCATCGCCCGGCCGAGCAGCGGGATGAACTCCGACCAGGGGCGCTTATTGTCCGGGACGATCGGTGCTCCCGAGGCGCCGCGGTAGCAGTAGTCCACATGGCGGTCGTAGAGCGGGATGAACGCCGGCCGTTTGCGGTGCATCACCTTGGCCAACACCGCACCGCGTATGTGGGGTCGCCGTGGGCCCGCTTCCAGCACCGAAAAAAGCTCGGAGAGCAGTGCGAGTTCGGCGTCACCCGCCTCGATCAGCCTGGCGTCCACGGGCACCCGCAACAGCCAATCCTCCAGCTGCGGGCGCAGATCGGCCAGCGAATAGAACGTCTTGATCGACACCGGCACATTCAGCAAACCCGGGCTCAGAAAATCGCCGTCACCGACCTTGAACCGGCCGCTGCCGGAGTCGAATGCGTCGTAGGCCGGATATCCGAAGCGATGGCCCTGCGCCGCCAGGTACTGCGCCGCGGCCGACGTCGCCCGTTGCCGGTCGATGTCCACCCCACCAATGCGGATCGAACTGTCGCTCCCGGCCACCATTCCTCCAGTGTCTTCGCAGGTTGTGCCTGGCAAGCCTAGGAACCCCCGCGGAACCGTCCGTAACCAGGGTCACCGTGCTGGCCGTTAGCCGGACACCCGATCGGGGCACAGTGCCTGGGTGGGCGCACACCGCGGCCCACCACGTGTCTCGGCCATACCGGCCGAAACGAAAGGACAACGCCGTGATCGGTCTCATCATCAGTTTGCTCATCGTCGGCCTGATCGCCGGCGCCGTCGCTCGCCTGGTTGTTCCGGGCAAGCAGGATCTCTCCATCGGAATGACCATCGTGCTCGGCGTGGTCGGCTCATTCGTGGGCGGCTTCCTGGGCTACTTCATCTTCCACAAGGACGGCCAGGACGGCTTCTTCCAGGCCTCCGGCATCGTCGGATCCATCATCGGCGCGATCATCGTGCTGCTGCTCTGGCTCCGATTCGGCAGCAAGGTGCACGCCTGATCTAGCCCCGTACGCAGCTGGGGATTTAATAGTCGAATCGTGGCTGGTAGTCCAACCACGATTCGACTATTACCAGGAGGAACGTGTTAGTCCCGACGATCGACATCTCGCCGTACATCGACGCTGGCCCGGGCGTCGCCCATGACACCGCGGCCGACCGCGCCCGGGTCGCTCTGGAGGTCGACAACGCCTGCCGCACTGTCGGTTTCATGCAGATCCTCGGCCACGGCATCCCGGCCGCGACAGCCGCCGGGCTGGCCGCCGCGATCGATGAGTTCTTCGCCCTGCCGTTGGCGACGAAGAAGGAATATTGCGCGCCGAAGGGCATCAACCGCGGCTATACGGCGCCCAGGTCGGAGCAGCTGAGTCTGAGCCTCGGCGTCGAGTCTGCCGACCGGATGAATGACTTCTTCGAGGCGTTCAACATTGGCGCTGCCGCTGTGGACTACCCGGACGTCGATCCACAGATCCTCGCCGTGGACGACTACGCCGACAACATCTGGCCGGCAGAGATGCTGGATTTCCGGCGCTTGGCGCAGGCGTGGTTCGACCGGGCAGCGGCGGTGGCGCGGGTGATGACGGACATCTTCGCCGATGCCCTCGGCCTGCCCGCCGGCTATTTCCGCAGCTACACCGACCACTCGCTGGATGTGCTACGAATGAACAACTACGCCCTACCGCCCGGCGACATCAGCATCGACGGAGAGCTGATCGGGATGGGCGAACACACCGACTACGGCATCGTCACCCTGCTCTGGGCCGATCAGGTGAAGGGCCTCCAGATACTCGACACCAGCGGCGGTTGGCACGATGTCTGCCCCGAGCCGGGCGCCTTGCTGGTCAACCTGGGCGATCTGACCAATCGGTGGACCAATGAGCGGTGGAAGTCGACCCTGCACCGGGTGAAGCCGCCGATCGTCGACGGCACGATCAAGCGCCGTCGCTCGGCGGCCTTCTTCCATGACGGCAATATCGACGCCGTGATCAGCGCGTTGCCGGGCACCGTGGACGCCGCACACCCACAGCTGTACCCGGAGATCACGGTCGGCCGGCACATCTTCGGCAAGCTGAACGGATCGCGGAATCTGATCAGCAACGGGACTGGTACCGAACGTGAAGCGGCCAGAGTCAAGGCCGCCGTCAATTGAGCACCCACGTTGACCACGTGCTGCCATTCGTTCTGCACGAACCGATGGTCACCGACCGCCTTCGGCTGCGCCTGCTGACTACGGCGGATGTGGATGATGTGCTCTCCTACCAATCGCGCGAGGACGTCTGCCGGTACCTGCTCTTCGAGCCGCGGACCAAGGAACTGGTCGCCGAGTTCGTCGGCAGATTCGCGCTGGCCACGACCCTGGATAAGGACGGCGACTACCTGCAGATCGCCATCGAGTTGCCGGCCGCCGCTGACGCCCGCGCCAGGGTGATCGGCGACATCTACTTCACCATCAAGGATCTGGAGAACTCACGGGGCGAGATAGGCTGGTCGATGCACCCCGACTTCGCCGGCCGTGGCTACGCATCCGAAGCGGCGACGGCGATCCTGGATCTGGCCTTCGGAACCCTGCGGCTGCATCGGGTGATGGCCGAGCTGGATCCCCGCAACACCTCCTCGATCGCGCTGTGCAAGCGGCTCGGGATGCGCGAGGAGGCATATTTCGTCCAGGACCTGATGTTCAAGGGCGAGTGGGCGGACACCGGTCAGTACGCGATCCTGCGCAGCGAGTGGGCCGGGCGCCACTAGAGACGACACTGCCCCGGTAGGAATCCAGTGGAATCCGACCGGGGCAGCGACGGAACTGCTACAACGCCAGCAACGCCCTGACCTTCTGGTCCATCCGGGACACGACGGCCTCGCGGGCCTCATCCGCCGAATGGGCTTCCAGCGCCGCCGCGGCCAGCGCCCGGCACCAGTCGAGCGTGTGCTGGGACAATACATACCGGGCGGTGGCGATGGCGGCCGGTGACATCGACAGGCTGGAAATCCCGAACCCGGTCAGCACCAGGGCCATCAGCGGATCTGCCGCCGACTCCCCGCAGACCCCGACGGGTGTCCCCGACTTGGTGCCCGCGGTGGCCACCATGTTGACCAGGTCCAGCACGGCGGGCTGCCATGGACTGAGCAGATCCGCCAGCTCACCGCGGAGCCGGTCGGCCGCCATGGTGTACTGCGCCAGGTCGTTGGTGCCCAGCGAGACGAAGTCCACCTCGGCGACGATCTGGTCGGCCCGCACCGCCGCAGACGGTATCTCGATCATCACACCGACCGTTTTGATGCCGTAGCTGCGAGCCTGCGCAGCGAACTCCTTGGCTTCCTCGGGTGTGGCGATCATCGGCGCCATCACCCACGGATTCTTACCGGTCTCCTTGGACGCCTGAGCCAGCGCCGCAAGCTGCGTTTCCATCAGCTCCGGGCTGATCCGACCGAGTCGGTAGCCCCGGACGCCCAACGCGGGGTTGTCCTCGTCCGGCTGAGTCGCGAAAGCCAGCGGCTTGTCCGCGCCGGCGTCCAGTGTCCGAACGACAACCTTGCGGTCGCCGAAGGCCTCGAACACCTTGCCGTAGGTCGCGGCCTGATCGGCTTGCGTCGGCGCCTCGGTCGCGTCGAGGAACAGCACCTCGGTGCGGAAGAGGCCGACCCCTTCGTTGGCCCGGCCGGCCGCCCGGAGACCGTCCTCCAGCTGCCCGATGTTGGCCAGCAGCTGAATCGGATGACCGTCCGACGTGGAGCCGTTCTCGGTGTGGGACTCCAGGCCGGCCAGTAGTTCGGATCGCTCCCGGTAGAGCGCCTTCGTCTCGTCCGACGGATCGAGTTCGATGGTGCCCTTCGCCGCGTCGACGGCTACCTGCTGGCCGTCCTGGAGCTTCATCACCCCGGTCACCCTGACCACACACGGAATCCCGTGCTGGCCGGCGATGATCGCGGTGTGGCTGGTCGGGCCGCCGAGTTCGGTGACCACGGCGAGCACCTTGGCCAGGTCCAGCGCTGCGGTGTCGGCAGGTGCGAGGTCTTCGGCGACGATGACGGACGGCACCGACAGATCCGGCAGCTCCGGCTCGTCATGGCCCATCAGCCGGGCCAGCACCCGACTGCGCACGCTGCGCAGATCGGTGATCCGCTCGGCCAGGTACGGGCCGAGCGCCTTGAACATGTCGCAGAAACCCTCGACCGCCCGGTCGACCGAGGTCAGCAGCGGCTCGCCGGCATCGATCCGCTTCTTGATCTCCTTGATCAGCGCCTTGTCCTCCGCCATCAGAGCGGTGGCGCTGAGCACGGCGGACAGGGTTCCGGTGGAGTTGGCGGCCCGATCACGCAGCGAGGCCGCGACGCCTTCGAAGGCGTCCTGGATCTGCTGCTTGCCGACTTCCTTGTCTGCCGGTGGCTTCTCGTCCAACGGCGGCTTCGGAACAGATGACACCCGGGCCACGGGGCCGGTAACGGCCCCGCGCCCGACGCCAACACCCTGCAGAATCGTCCCGGCCGCAGCCGGGGCAGCAGTGTCGGTAACTTCTGTTGTCATCGCTACTTCGCATCCAGATCGGTGGCCAGCAAGGTCACCAGATCGTCCAGAGCCTTGTCAGCGCCGTCACCATCCGCGGAGAGAACGACCTCTTCATCGAAGCCGACACCCAATGCCATCACCATCAGGATGCTGGAGGCATCCATCGGCGGCTGACCGGGCCTACCGATGGTGACGTCCAATCCGGTGGCCGCGACGGCCTGGGTGAACAACGAGGCCGGCCGGGCATGCAGCCCAACGCTCGAAGCGATCTTCACAGTTCTCTCTGGCATGTGTTTCCCGATCTCGTTGGTGTGTGGAGTGCGGCTCGATTATTGAACACCTCAGACTGCAGCGCTCGCCATAGCCGCCTTGTCCGACGCAAGGATCTTCTTGCTCTTGTTGGACATCAGGGCGACGGCCAGGAAACCGGTGATCACCATGCCGACGATGATCGCCAGCAGGTAGAGGAACGGGGCGGAGATCAACGGGGTGACCCAGATGCCACCGTGCGGCGCCCGGAGTTCGTTGCCGAAGGCCATCACCAGACCACCGGTGACCGCCCCGCCGACCATCGAGGACGGGATGACGACAAGCGGATGTGCGGCGGCGAACGGGATGGCACCTTCGGAGATGAACGAAGCACCCAACAGCCAGGCTGCCTTGCCGTTCTCCCGCTCCGCCGGCGTGAACAGCTTGCCGCGAATCGCTGTCGCGAACGCCATGCCGAGCGGCGGGACCATGCCGGCGGCCATTACCGCGGCCATGATCTGCAGCTGAATTCCGTGCTCTCCGGTGACCGACGCCAGGCCGGTCGTGGCAAAGACGTAGGCGGTCTTGTTGACCGGGCCACCGAGGTCGAAGCACATCATCAAACCGAGGATGACGCCCAGCACCACCGTGTTGGCGCCGCTCAGGCTGGTGAGCCAGTCACCCAACTCCTTGAGCACCCAGGCGAGCGGCTTACCGAGCACCAGGAACATCAGCAGACCGGTGATCAGCGAGGCCAGCAACGGCGTGACCACCACCGGCATCACGCCGCGGACGCCCTTGGGCACCTTCCACCGGGAGATCCAGAGCGCGGCGAAGCCGGCCAGGAAGCCGGCCGCGAGGCCGCCGAGGAAGCCGGCGCCGACGACGCCGGCAATGGCGCCACCGGTGAAGCCAGGTGCGAGACCAGGACGATCGGCGATGCCGAAGGCAATGAACCCGGCAAGCACAGGAACCAGGAAGCCGAACGTCGCCGCCCCGATATGGAAGAGCAGGGCACCCCAGTAACGACTGTCGCCCCACTGGAAGTTGTCGATCAACATCTGATTGGTGATGCCGCCCTTGTCGGCGTCGAAGACGATCTTGTAGTCCCCGATCATGAAGCCGAGGGCGATCAGAATGCCGCCGGCCGCGACGAACGGGATCATGTAGGAGACACCGGTCATCAGGTACTGGCGGATCCGGCTGCCCACTCCTGGGGTGTCGGCCTGCCGCGGCGGTGGCGCCGCGGCCGCGGCAGCGGATGCCTCCTGCGGGTTGGCCCGGGCGTATTCGACCGCCGCGATGGCCTGAGCCAGCACTCCCGGCGCGTCGTGCACGGCCTTCTTCACCCCGACGTCGACCGTCGGCTTACCGGCGAACCGGCCCTTGTCGCGGACCTCGAGGTCGGCGGCGAAGATGACGCCATCAGCGGCGGTGATGAATGCCGGATCGATCGGAATGGTGCCGGCCGACCCTTGGGTTTCGACCTCGATCTCGTGGCCCATGGCCTTGGCCTGCATCTCCAGTGCCTCGGCCGCCATGTACGTGTGCGCGATCCCGGTGGGACAAGAAGTGACCGCAACAAATTTCATGAAACGACGACCTCTCTGGTCACGATGGCCGCTACCTCTTCGCGGGTGGCGGCGTTGAGCAGGGACTCCCGGAAGGAGGCATGGACGAGTCGGCGAGCCAGCGAGGCCAGGATCTTCAGGTGCTCGGAGCCACCGCTGGCGGGGGCTGCGATCAGGAAGATCAGGTTCGCGGGGCCGTCGGGTGCGCCGAAGTCGACGCCGGCGGGAACCCGGCCGACACCGAGCGTGGGCACCGTCACGTACTCGGACCGGGCGTGCGGCAGACCGACACCACCGGGCATTCCGGTGGCCATTTGGGCTTCGCGGGCGCGCACATCGGCGTGGAAGCCGTCGGCGTCGGTCACCCGGCCGGCGGCGGCGAGCAGATCGATCAGCTGTCGGGTGACGTCGTCTCGATCGGTGGCTACAAGATCGAGACCAACGAGTTCGGGCGTGATCAGCGGGGTGGGCGAAGTCATGCGTGTAACTCCTTCAGGGGTTGGGACGAATCCGGCTCGGCCACGACGGTAACCGCGGTGAGATCGATGTTTTCCGGACCGGGAGCGGCGCTCCCGGGTAACAGAACTGCCGCGCGGCCCCAGGCGATGGCCGTGCGTAGTGCTTCGGCAGGGTCGTAGCCCTGGTGGGCTGCGACGCTGAGGAAGCCCGCGAGGGTGGTGTCGCCAGCCCCCACAGTGGAGAGCGGGATCAGCGGCGGACCGCCTGCCCACCAGGTCTTTTCGGGGGTCACGAGCAGCGCGCCGTTGGCGCCCAGACTGACCAGGGCCGCGCCGATGCCACCGGCCAGCAGTTCGCGGGCGCCGTCGACCACTTGTCCGACGGTCAGCAGTTCGCGACCGAGCAGGTCTCCCAGCTCTTCCTCGTTGGGCTTGATCAGGGCGATGTTGCCCCCTTTGACGCCGAGGGCGAACGGATCTCCTGAGGTGTCCAGTGCCAGCGGAACGCCGTACTTGGCGGCCAGCGCCGCGAGCTGCACGTAGAAGTCGGCGCCGACCCCGGCCGGCAGGCTGCCGGCGCCCACCAGCCAGCTCGGCCCCTCGGCCAGATCCTTCTCAATGGCTGCCAGCAGCGAATCCCGCTCGGCCGCGCTCAAGGTGGGCCCTGGAGCGTTGATCTTGGTGGTGTCGCCGGTCGAGTCGACCAGGGTGATGTTGCTGCGGATCGAGCCGGCGATGGCGACCGGCTCGGTATCCACCCCTTTGGCCACGAGTTCGTTGACCAGCAACCTGCCGTCCGGGCCGCCGCTGGGAAAGACCGCCTTGGTCGGGATGCTGTGCAGTACGAAGGCCCGAGAGATGTTGATGCCCTTGCCGCCGGCGTCCACGTGCGCCCGGAGCGCGCGGTTGACCTCCCCGACTTCCAGGGTTTCCATGTCGAAGGCCCGGTCGACACTGGGATTCGGCGTGACCGTGAGAATCATACGAGCACCACTTCCGGCCCGGCCAGCTTGATTTCGGCGATGGTCTCCGAATCCAGATCGCTATCGGTTATCACTGTGTCGACTACCTCCAGATCGATGACATGGGCGAACTCGACTCGGCCGAACTTGCTGTGATCGGCCACCACGATGGTGCGGCGCGCGGCCGCGGCCAGGGCTCGCTTGATCGCCGCCTCGGTCAGATCCGGCGTTGTCAATCCGCGCGCCGCGGTGATCCCGTTGATCCCCAGGAAGGCCACATCAACGCTGACATCGGCGATGTTGCGTAACGCCCACTCGCCGACGGCGGCCATCGTCACACCGCGGACGGTGCCGCCGAGCAGGTGCAGGGTGATGTTGGAGTTCGCCGCGAGCGCCAGGGCCACGGTCAGCGAGTGGGTGACCACGGTGAGCTTGCGGTCCGTCGGCAGCATCGTGGCGATCCGGATCGTGGTGGTACCGGCATCCAGGATGATCGAGCCGCCATCGGGCAGTTGGTCGAGCGCGGCCTTGCCGATCCGGTCCTTCTCGGCGGCGAACTGGGTCTCGCGGTCGGCCAGATTCGGCTCGAAACCGAAGCGCTCCACGGGCATCGCCCCACCGTGCACCCGGCGCAGAACGCCGAGCCGTTCCAGCGCCGTGAGGTCGCGGCGGACGGTTTCCGGGGTGACGTCCATGTCGAAAGCGAGGGAGAGCACCTCCACGCGGCCTTCCGACCGTGCGGTGTGGAGGATCTGTGCTTGACGCTCCGCTGCGTACACATCGACTCCGTTGTCTTCGTGATGGTGTCTCGTGATGGTGTCTCGTGATGCTGGCTGCGTGATGGCTTGGCCCGAGGCCGTGCCGATCCCTGATGCGCAAACCAGATGATGTTTGTATTGCTTTGTTTAATCCCGCTTTCTTCCGATGTCAACTGGTTCGTCATGAAATCGGGTCAGTTCACCCGTTCGGACCCACGGACCTACGGACCCCGGGACGGCGAATCCTTCCAGCATTCTCTACCTCGGGCATGCCGCGCGCGCGGCAGGGCGCGCCGTTTTCACGGAGCAGTCGGGTGAGCGCGGAGGAGGAGTTCCAGCGGGGTCGATCAGTCGGTGATGGACCGGCCGATGATGACGTTCATGATCTCGTTGGTGCCTTCGAGGATCTGATGGACGCGCAGGTCGCGGACGATCTTCTCGATGCCGTATTCGTTGAGATAGCCGTAGCCGCCGTGCAACTGCAGCGCGCGATTGGCCACCGAGAAGCCGACGTCGGTGACGAACTTCTTGGCCATCGCGCAGAGTTCGATGACCCGGCGGTCGTCCGAATCCAGGGCGTGCGCCGCCCGCCACAGCATCAGCCTGGCTGCTTCCAACTCGGTTGCCATCTCGGCCAACTCGAACGTCAGGGCCTGGAAGTGGGTGAGCGCGGCACCGAAGGCTCGACGTTGGCGCATGTACTCGACCGTGTGGTCGAACGCGGATTGCGCCGCGCCGAGCGAGCAGGCGGCGATATTGATCCGCCCGCCGTTGAGCCCCTTCAAAGCCAACCGGAAGCCTTCGCCTTCTGCCCCGAGTCGGTCGGCCGCCGCAACCCGCACTCCGTCCAAGATCACCTGTCGGGTGGGTTGGGCATTCCAGCCCATCTTGAGTTCGTTCGGTCCGAACGACAGACCGGGTGTGCCCTTCTCCACCACGAACGCCGAGATGCCATGGGATCGCTCGTTACTCGTCCGGGCCATGACGAGATAGATCTGCGCGACGCCGGCTCCGGAGATGAATTGCTTCACGCCGTTGAGCACATAGCCCTCGCCGTCGTGCTCGGCGCGGGTGGTCATCGCGCCGGCGTCCGAACCGCTGCCCGGCTCGGTCAGGCAGTAGCTGCCAAGATGCTCCGTCGAGGCCAACTTGGGCAACCAACGCTGCCGCTGCTCGGGGGTGCCGTAGAAGTCGATCATCCATCCCACCATGTTGTGGATGGACAGGTACGCGGCGATCGTCGGGCAGCCGGAAGCGAGTTCCTCGAAGATCAGCGCCGAGTCGAATCGCGAGAGTCCGGATCCGCCGACGTCCTCACCGAGGTAGATGCCACCCAGGCCCAGCTCGGCGGCCTTGTGAATGGTGTCCACCGGGAAGAACTTCTCCCGATCCCAACGCAGCGCATACGGCGCCAGCTCTTTGTCGGCGAACTGCCGGGCGGCTTCCTTGATGGCGCGCTGGTCTTCGGTGAGATAGAACATCGCCCCAGTGTAGCCCTCGTTTAGTGCGGTATCCGATAGTCGGAATCCCTAGTAATTGGCGAGAGATACCCGAGGAATACACACCGCCCATCGCCGGTTGTCCAGGAGTGAACTCACTACCGCTTTCCGTCCTCGATCTGTCCCCGGTGGCCAAGGCCCACGGCACGAGCGCCGCCCTGCAGAACAGCACCGCCCTGGCACAACGCGTGGAAGAGCTTGGCTACCACCGGTTCTGGGTCGCCGAACACCACAATATGCCCGGCATTGCCAGCTCCTCCCCCGCCGTACTGATCTCGCACCTCGCCGCGAACACCTCGACCATCAGGGTCGGCTCCGGTGGGGTGATGCTGCCCAACCATGCCCCGCTGGTCGTCGCCGAACAGTTCGGCATGCTTGCGGCGCTGCACCCCGGACGGATAGATCTAGGCATCGGCCGGGCACCCGGCACCGACGGCCGAACCGCGCTGGCCCTGCGCCGGACCGTGGACGGGCTGTCCGCCGAGGACTTCCCCACCGAACTCGCCGAGGTGATCGGCATGCTCGACGGCGACCCCGATCGACTCGCCGCGGTTCCCCGCGCCGAGACCCCGCCGCAGGTCTGGCTGCTCGGCTCGAGCGGCTACAGTGCCCAGTTGGCCGGGTTACTGGGGCTGCCGTTCTCCTTCGCCCATCACTTCTCCAGTCGGCACACCGAACCGGCTCTGGCGCTGTACCGCAACAACTTTCGGCCGTCCCGGTGGCTCGATGAGCCGTACGCGATGATCGCAGTCAACGCGATCTGTGCCGACACCGACGAGCGGGCGCTCTACCTGTCGCGGCCGGGCGTGCTCGCCTTCCTGCGGCTGCGCGCCGGGGTGCCCGCGGCGATGGACTCACCCGAAGATGCCGCCCGCTACCGATTCGATCCGGCGGAGGAGGCCTTCGCCGCGGAGCGCCGGGCGGGTCAGGCGGTGGGATCGCCGGACACCGTGCGGCGGCAACTGACCGAACTGGTCGAGCGCACGGGCGCCGATGAGCTGATGCTGACCAGCCAGGTGTACGACTTGGCCGATCGGATCCGCTCCTATGAACTGATCACCGAGCGCATCGCCGGCGATTTGCCGGTGAAGGTCCGCCGGTAGGCCTGCGGGGTGGTGCCCACCGCTCGCGCGAAGTGATGGCGGAGCACCGCCCCGGTTCCGAAACCGGCCAACTCGGCGATGGAATCGACCGAGCGGTCGGACATCTCGAGCAATTCGCGGGCGCGCAGCAGACGCTGGGTGGTGAGCCAGGCGGCCGGGGTGGTGCCGGTTTCGGCCCGGAATCGCCTGGCGAACGTGCGCGGTGACATCAACGCCCGCGCCGCCAGATCGTCCACTGTCTGCTCGACCTCCAGATTGGCGGTCATCCACGCCAGGATCTCGGTCAGCGAGTCACAGTCGGAGACCGGGATCGGCAGGTCGATGTACTGGGCCTGACCGCCCTCTCGATGCGGTGGTACCACCATCCGCCTGGCGATGTTGGCGGCCACCCCGGCGCCCAGTTCGCACCGGATCAGGTACAGGCCGGCGTCGATACCCGCGGCACTGCCGGCGCTGGTGATGATCCGGTCATCCTCTATGTAGAGCACCGACGGATCGACCATCGCCTTCGGATACCTGGCCGACAGTTCAGCGGCGTGCATCCAGTGCGTCGTGCAGCGCCGACCGTCGAGCAATCCGGCTGCGGCGAAGGCGAATGCGCCGGAACACACCGAGAGCAGATACGCGCCCCGTCGGTGGGCCGACCGCAGCGCCTCGAGCACGAACTCGGGCACCTCCTGGTCATGTGGAAATGCCGGCAGCAGCACCAGGTCAGCGGACTCCATCGCGCCGAGCCCATCACTGATCTCGAGGTAGAAACCCAGGTCGCTGCGGACCCGCCCGGGCGTCGGCGTGATGAGCGTGAAATCAAACTTGCCGCCGCCGGTAGCGGACCTGTCGACCCCGAACAGCTCACAGACAATGCCGAGTTCGAACGGCGAGATCTGCGGCAGGACCAGGGCGACAACCGTGTTCAGCATGGCAACGAGTATGTCAGAACGATGGCAGTAAATCGATGTATACCGGCAGCGCTGCCACTGGTGGCAGGAATCAAATGGTCACACAATTAGTGCCATCACCCGAACGCCCACCCCACCGAAGAGATCGGACGATCCCATGTTTGAAACATCCCTTCATCAGCTACGCGAGCATCGGCAGCAGGCCGAACTACGGCGCACACTGCGGTCAGCCGAACCGCGGGTGCGCGCGGAAATCCTGGCCGCCATGCGGCACCAGGAACTGACGACCCAATGGCCGGCGCATCGCCTGGCTTGAGTGACCCACCCGGCGGCGGGCGACGGACCGATTCAGCCGGTCGAGATCAGAAGTCGAACCCGCCGCCACCGCCGTCAAAGCCGCCACCGTCAAAGCCGCCACCGTCAAAGCCGCCACCGTCAAAACCACCGGCGCTGCCGTCGCCGGAAGCTCCGTAGTCACCCCCGCCGTCACCGCCGCCGTCGCCGGAATCACCGCCGGCATCGCCGCCGTCGCCCGAGCCGTCGCCGGCGTTGTAGCCGTCGTTGTAGCCGTCGCCGTAGGCGTTGCCGGCCATCCCGCCGAATAATGCGCTGGTCAGCATGAACGTCCCCACGCCCCAGGCTCCACCGACCAGGGCCGGGCGCCACCACGGCTCGGAGTACCAACCCTGCGGCACCGGCCGGCCGGCGACCATGCCACCCGGATAGTAGTGACGGGTGCGGTCACCGGCCCGCGGCGAGGCCTGGTACTCGTGGCCTTCGATCTCGACATCGCGATCCTCGGTGACGGCGCCCGCTTTGCGCTGGCCGGGGATGGCCGGCAGTTCCGGGCCGGGGTCTAGCCCCAGCGTGATGCGGGCGGCACGGATGTAGTACAGGCCTTCATAGGCGGTCTGCTGGGCCAGCCGGTACTGCTGAACGGTTCTGGCCTGCTCGACCTGAGAGCCCGCGGCAGTGAACCGCTCGGCGGCATCGGCGATGGCCTGGCCCGCGGCCGGATCGCCTTTCGAATCCAGCGCATAGACCTGTCCGCCGAGCCGCTCCACCCAGCGTCGGGCCTCGGCGCCGGCGTCGTCCAGACCGGCCTTCGTCGCGGCCCCGCGCGATCGCATCAGGTAGATCCCGCCGATGACGATCACCGCGATCACCGCGATCCAGAACAAGCTATCCACGTCTGTTGCCCTTCGATGTGCGGCGGTCGGCGCGACCGCCCTTTCATCAGGTCAATGTCGGGTGGAGCGCGAAAGTTCCGCGCACTGCGCCGGAATCGAGGGTGGCGGTCAGTTCCGGTGGATCAGCGACGACGCCGTCGGGTGCCGGTGATGCTTCGCCCGAGGGCGCCGCCCAGGCTCGTCCCGAGTGAACGCCAGAAGGACTTCACGGCCGGATTGTCGACGATGTCGGACAGCAGCCCCCCACCCGACTCGGACTGGGGGGCCGACTGTCTGCGTGGTTCAGCGGCCGGGCGGTCCGGGGTCTCGGGCGGATACATCGACGTCCAATCCGAGCTGGGCCCGTGCGGCGGCTGCGCCGTCGGAACCGGTGACCGGGGCGCGGCGGGCGCCGCCGGCGCGGCCGGCGCCGCCGGCGCGAGCCGTGCGGTCAGGATCTCGTAGGCCGAGTTCCGATCGAGGCCGACCGAATATTTGGCGTGCAACGACGACCCGCCGACTGCGGCCGCAACCGCCGCCGGGTCCGCGGGCGCCATCAACGAACGCGGCGCCCGAATCTTCGTCCACGCCACCGGCGTCGGCGCGCCGGACTCACTGAGCACCGTGACGATGGCCTCGCCGGTGCCCAGGCTGGTCAGCGCTTCGGCAAGATTGTAGTCCTTGGTGGTCGGATACGTCTTGACGGCAGTGGCCAGCGCCTCCTGATCCTGCGGGGTGAAGGCCCGCAACGCGTGCTGGATCCGGGCCCCCAGCTGTGACAACACCCCGCCGGGAATGTCCGTTGGCAGCTGGGTGCAGAAGATGACCCCGACACCTTTTGATCTGATCAGCTTGACCGTCTGTTGCACAGCGGTCAGAAATGCCTTGGAGGCGTCGGCGAAAAGCAGGTGCGACTCGTCGAACAGGAATACCAGCTTCGGCTTGTCGACGTCGCCGACCTCGGGCAGTTCCTCGAACAGCTCGGAGAGCAGCCACATCAGGAACGTCGAGAACAGCGCCGGCTGGGTTTGCAGGCCCTGCGCATCGAGCAGCGAGATCACCCCCTTGCCGTCGATCGTGCGCAGTAGATCCTGCACGTCGAGCTGGGGTTCACCGAAAAAGGCTTCGCCGCCGCCGGCCTCCAGGTTGGTCAGCGCGCGCAGGATCACCCCGGCGGTTGATTTCGAAACCCCGCCGAGGGTGGCAAGGTCGGCCTTGCCGTCCGCGGAAGTCAGGTAGGCGATGACGGATCGGAGATCCTTGATATCCAGCAGCGGCAGGTTCTTGGCGTCGGCCCAATGGAAGATCAGGCCGAGGGTGGACTCCTGGGTCGGGTTGAGGTCGAGCACCTTGGACAGCAGGATGGGCCCGAACGAGTCGATGCTGGCCCGCACCGGCACCCCGCTCCCCTGGCCTGCCAGGCACAGGTACTCAACCGGAAAGCCCTGGCCCACCCAGGTATCGCCGGTCTCGGCGGCCCGCGCGGTGACCCGGTCGCTGACGATTCCAGGGGCGGACAGTCCGGTGAGATCGCCCTTGACATCCGGCATCAGCACCGGAACGCCGGCCGCGCTGAGCTGTTCGGCGATGAGTTGCAGGGTTTTCGTCTTGCCGGTCCCGGTGGCGCCGGCGACCAGACCGTGCCGGTTGAACATCGACAGCGAGATGGTGACCGCCGCCATCGGGTCGGACTGGCCTTGGAACATCGCGGTCCCCAGGGTGACCGCCGGGTCGCTGGTGGCGTAACCAGCGGCAATGCGCTGGGTCACCGCGCTGACGTTCGGGTCGATCGGCATCGGCCATCCTCACCATGGGGTCACGCGGGGCGCGGTCGGATTCGAGCGCGGCACCGGCAGCGTACTAAAGGTGCGCCCCGCCCCGCTGGGGGCGCGAGGGAGTCTAGTGTTGCGCAGGTGAACGACAGACTGGTCTGGATCGACTGCGAAATGACGGGCCTCGAGCTCGCCAGGGATGCGCTGATCGAAATCGCCGTCCTGGTCACCGACGCGGATCTGAACATTCTGGGTGATGGCATCGACATCGTGATCCACGCGGATGACCAGGCGCTGGCCGGCATGCCGGAGGTCGTCACGGCGATGCATGCCGCCTCGGGCCTGACTGACGAGGTGCGCGCATCGCAGGTCACCGTGGCCGAGGCCGAGCAACGCGTGCTGGAGTTCATCAAGCGCTATGTGCCCGAGCCCAGAACCGCGCCGCTGGCGGGGAACTCGATCGGTACGGACCGCGGATTCATCTCCAGGGACATGCTCGAACTCGATGCGCACCTGCACTACCGGATGATCGACGTCTCCTCGATCAAGGAGCTGTGCCGCCGCTGGTACCCGCGGATCTACTACGCCCAGCCGGCCAAGGGGATGGCTCACCGGGCGCTCGCGGACATCAAGGAATCCATCCGTGAGCTCGCCTACTACCGCGCCACCGCTTTTGTGGCCGATCCGGGACCGACCACCGAGGAAGCCCAGGCCCAGGCGGCGATCCTGCTCGCGCGGGCCTGAAACTGCCCGGTGCGCGACGGCCAATCGTCACGAGTAGCGCCGAGCGTCGGTTAAGATATTTGAGCGGCTGCTGAGGTGGCCGTCGTGGCGGGCGTAGCTCAGCTGGTAGAGCACTGGCTTGTGGTGCCGGTGGTCGCGGGTTCAAGTCCCGTCGTTCGCCCCACGCACGGAAGGCCCCCGGCGAGATATCGGGGGCCTTCTGCTTTCAGCAGACCGAAATGTTCAGCAGAGACCGGCCGGACCCACTGTCAGGAGTAGCCATGCTGCTGGTCATTCACGGTGGAGCGGTGGCCACGGTCGACGGCGCCGGGACGGAGCACCCAGACGGTCACGTCGTCGTCCGGGACAAGCGCATCGTCGCCCTCGGAGCCGGGCCGGCCGCCGCGCACTGGATACGCGCCGCCGATCGGCTCGTCGACGCGCGCGGCACGCTGGTCACCCCCGGGTTCGTGAACACCCACCATCACCTCTACCAGTGGATCACCCGCGGCTACGCCCAGGACTCCACCCTGTTCGGCTGGCTGACCAGCCTCTACCCGGTCTGGGCAGGCCTGGACGAGGAGGCGGTGCGCGCGGCGGCGGCGGCGAACCTCGGCTGGCTGTCGCTGTCCGGTTGCACGTTGACCACCGACCACCACTACGTCTTCCCGAAGGCGGGCGGCGACCTGCTTGCTGCCGAGATCGCCGGTGCCCGGGAAATCGGAATCCGATTCCACCCCACCCGGGGCTCGATGGACCTGGGGCGATCCGCCGGCGGGCTGCCGCCCGATTCCGTCGTCGAGGACACGGAGAGCGCCCTGCTGGCGACCGAATCGGCGATCACCCGGTGGCATGACCCCGCCGCCGACTCGATGCTGCAGATCGGCGTCGCACCCTGTTCGCCGTTCTCGGTCACCCGCGAGTTGATGGTCGGCGCCGCCGAACTGGCTCGGCGGCACGGCGTCCGACTGCACACTCACCTGGCCGAGACGCTCGATGAGGACGATTTCTGTCGGCAGGCTTTCGGCCGCAGCCCGGGCGAGTACATGGAGGACCTCGGTTGGTTGGGGCCCGACGTCTGGTTCGCGCATTGCGTGCACCCGTCCCCGGCCGACATCGCCCGGTTCGCCGCCACCGGAACCTCGGTAGCACACTGCCCGACGTCCAACGGTCGACTCGGGTCCGGGATCGCGCCGATCGCGGACATGCTGGCCGCCGGCGTCCAGGTCGGACTGGGCGTGGACGGCGCGGCTTCGAACGAGTCGGGCCGGCTGGCAGAGGAAGCCCACCAGGCGATGCTCATCGCCCGATTCCGTGGCGGTCCCACGGCGTTGACCGCGCGGGACGCGCTCCGGCTGGCCACCTTCGGCGGCGCTCAGGTGCTCGGCCGCGGTAACGACCTGGGTTCGCTGGAGGTGGGCAAGCTCGCCGACATCGCGGTCTGGCGGGTCGACGGGCTCGGCGCCGTCGACATCGCGGACCCGGTTTGCGCGCTGATCTTCGCCTCGCAGCTGCCCCTGGAGTTGCTACTGGTCAACGGATCACCGGTGGTCGAGCGTGATGTCCTGCTGACCGCTGACGTCCGGTCGCTGGCCGGCCGGTCAGGTTCGGCGGCCCGTCTGCTCGCCGAACGAGCGGGGCGCTGACCGACTCGATCAGCGCCGGAGCGACCGAGCGATCAGGCCGGCGATCAGCAGGCCGAACACGGTGACGAACACCAATTCGCCGATCGCCCAGACCAGCCGACGAGGGGGTAGCCACCCATCGAGAACAGCACGGTCGCGGCGGCGGCGGCCGGCAGTTGTGCGAGCAGCCCGGCTGACCGGACCCGGCCCTGGATCTCGCGTCGTGCATCTGGGCGCCGCCCGCGGCCAGCCCGTTGAACTGCAGCGCCTCGAAAGCTCCGGAGATGAGCGCGCCGCTGATCCACAAAGGCGAAACCGCCCGCGAAGGCGTCGAACTCCGGAATCGCAGTCCACAATGCGTAGCCCATCGCCTGGATCACCCGGCAGCCACCAGCACGCCGCGGCGGGAGAATCGGTCAGCCAGGACGCCGCACGGGACCTCGGCGATGGAGCCGACCACCGACCACACGATGAACAGCGCGGAGATCTGGTCGTCGCTCAGCCCGGCGTCGGTTACCCGGCCAACCCCTTTTCAAGGGTCCGGTCGATCCGGGTCAGCGACGCGACATTGCGGCGGAGTGCCGTATCAGGATCGCCAGGATCGCCGACATCGTGGGCGAGGTCGCCGGGTTGTAGAACGCGTAGCCGTCGCCGTGCGGTTCCGGCTGACCGTTCTCCTGGTAGGGCATCAACGTCCACAGCAGATCACCGGCGATGTTGGCATTTCCCTGGACAGCGGCCGTCAGCTCGCCCGTCGCGGTCCGGTCCGTCCAGGCGAACTCGCCGATGATGTAGGCCTTGCCGTGCGCGGCGGCGACGCCGGCGTCCTGGGTCGCCCAGGCGGTATCGATCGGATAGAAATGGCCGCCCAGGATGTCCACATCGGCGCCGTTCACCGCTGCATTGGCGACCAGCATGCCGCTGGCGGCGGTACCGTCGGCGACCAGTTGCTTCGCCCCGACAGTGTGCTTGAGGTAGGCCGCGATGTTCTGTGTCCAGGTGGGATTGGCGGTCCAGATTTCGTTGCCGGTCTCCCAGGCCATCACCGCCGGGTCGTTCTTGTAGGCGAGCCCGGTGTAGGGGTTGATGTGGTTGAGCAGGTGCGAAATGTACTGCTTATAGTCGGCGATCACGTTGGCGTCGGTGTAGAAGTTCGCCTCGGAAGCGCGTTGGGTCGAGTTGTTCGCGGCGTTGACCACGTTGTCGTCCGGGCTGCCGGCGTTGGGATAGCCCCGCCAGCCGGTGAACGTGCTGATCCCTCCGTGATACCAACGCCACTGGTCCACCAGGGGAATCATCACCTTGAGCCCGAGCTGACCGGCCCGGTAGAGGGCATAGTCCGCCGACTCCAGGGCAGCGTCGTTGAAATTGCCGCGACTGGGCTCCAGACACCGCGAGCAGCCGACCGAGATCCCGAGGGTGTGTGAACGGATGACGGTGAATCCGGCCGCCACGGCAGCCTTCAGTCCGTTGTCGATCCTGGCTTTGGTGGGATAGGTGGGCAGGCCACCGCTGTCCCGGATGTTGTCGTCCAGGCCCAGCCAGTACAAATTGGCCCCGGCGAACCGGAAGGTCGCGCCGCCCAGTGTGAGTTGGTTGCCCCTCCGGCTGACGAAACCGGCCGTGCTGCTGACCACGGTGGCGGGCACGGTGACGTCGACCCGGTCAAAGGCGACGACAGTGCCGCCGGAGCGGGAATTGCGATCGCCGGTGACTCTGACAGTGATCCGATGATTTCCCGGAACGAGGTTGTCGGCGGCGAAGAGAAGCGCCTGGTCCTGCCTGGTCGCCGAGTACGAGTCGACCCACTTTTCTGCCTCGCCGTCGACGGAGATCCCGGCGACGCCGTGCCAGGAGGCGCGGGCGCCGAAGAGTCTGGCGCCGGTGCCGGTGAAGGTGACGGTCACCGTCGCGCCCCGGCTGTTCGAGTAGTGGTCGTCGCCGTGGTATTTCCCGCTGCCGTTGCTGGTCAGCCAGCTGCCCGCATAGGCGACGCCGACGGTTCCCCCGGTCGCCGTGTCATTGACGGTCAGCACCGACACCGGCGCGGGCGCGGGCGCGGGCGGGGGCGCGGTAACGGCGAACTGCGTGACGCCGAGCAGTACTGCCGTCATCGCGGCGAGGCCATACAGCCTCGCGACGCGACCCACCCTCGCGCTGCGACGTGACCTCGAGTACCCAATGGTCATGGTGTCCCTTTGACGGCCCGGCGAATCGGGATGGAGCCGGATGCGGTCCGGGCTGGCAGCCATGACAACCGTTACGGTGAGTAATACAATATTAACAGAACGCTACCATGAGCCTGCCTGGCGACCCTGCGCAGGCTCCAGTCGGCGACAGGGCGCTGGTCGATCGGCTGCGGGCGCGGATTCGGGCGGCCCGCGACTGGCCGGCCGCATCACGACCAAGGGGCCCACACCCGACATTGCCAGGAATGGCACCCGATCTGACCAATCCAGCATCATCCCCGCAACGAACAGCGCCCGCACAAATATGGGCAGCGCATGGGTATGGCATTGTTTCCTGAATAGAGTATATTCGTCGAATACTTTGATTTGCCCGCAACTCTTCGATTCGCGAATACCTGGGTGTACCGTGGCACCGCCATCGGGTGGCCATTCATTCATCAGTGGTAATGCTCTCGCGGCTCGATCGAACCGACAGCGTCGCTCGAGTGGGTGATTCGGTTGGCCGGAGCCGGGCGAAGAACAATGCGCGCTGACAGACCAGATAGGAAGGGGGGCGTGATGACGACCTCGATCAGAGACCTCATCCGTTCTGATATTGACCGATATCGCTTCATGGCCACCAGCGACCAGACAGCTCCGTTGGGTCGGCTGTCCGGTCCGCTGGTGACGTTTCGCGTCCTGGTGATGTGCCAGGGTCTGCAGGCCAGCATCGTGTACCGGCTGGGCCACGGACTGTTGCTGTGGCAGCCACGAAGCACTCTCGGGCGCTTCGCGCGGATGGCCGGAAGAGTCGCCCACTTCGTCGCCGGCCGCTGCGTCGAGGTCACCACCGGGATCTCTATCGCCGAGCGCGCGACGATCGGCCCTGGACTCTATATCGGACATTTCGGCGGAATAATCGTCGGTGCTGTGACAATTGGGACAAATTGTAACCTGAGTCACGGTGTGACGCTGGGGCGATCGGGTCGCATCGGCAGCTACGAGCGCCCGATCGTCGGGGACCGAGTGTGGATCGGCCCGGGTGCTGTGCTGACCGGCGACGTGCGCATCGGCGACGACGCGGTGATCGGCGCCAACTCGGTCGTCACTCGCCCGGTTCCGGCCCGCTGTGCCGCCTACGGGGTTCCGGCCACCATTCTGCCGGACACCGCCAGTTTCGGCATGATCCTCTACCGCGACGCGCATGCCGATATCGGGCGCGCCGCCTCGGTGAGTCGATTGGCGGATTCGATCGCGGCCCGGCCTGCCTACGGCGCCGACACCGGCAATCGGGTGCCAGATCAGCGATCCACCGGTCGCGACCATGCGCCATCCGGCTCGCTGGAGATATAGAAGCCTCCCTGCTATCACGATCGGGCTCAATCTCACTAAATTCCATGCACTCAAATAGTTGTTACCACAGTATTTCGGAAACGCCACAGGGCGATCGGCTGGTCACTCGTCGTGACAATCGCTGACATTTCCGGCAATTCGGCACCATATCGTTACCGGGCCGCCCAGCGTTACACCATATGAAACAAGTCACCTATCCGGCAAACAATGAGATATTTGTCGGAGTTTCTCATACGATTTGGTTGTTCACATGGGGGTGGCGATGATTCGTATGGTCCATCGGTCGCCATTGCCATACGGGGAGCCAACGGCGAGACCAGCCCACATGGAGCTCTATCTACGCGGGAGCCCGTGATGCTCGATGTCCCTGCCCGACCTTCGACAAATCCCTCGGTAACGATCGTTGTTCCGGCCCGAAATGAAGCACGGAACCTGGAACTGATACTGCCGAAGCTGCCGCTCGATGCTGAAATCATCGTGGTCGACGGTCACTCCGTCGATGACTCTGCGGCCGTCGTCGCGAAGGTCCGCCCGGACGCCCGTTTCATCCAGCAGACCCGCAAGGGCAAGGGCAACGCACTCGCGGTCGGGTTCGCCCACGCCGGTGGCGACATCATCGTGATGTTCGACGCGGACGGCTCCGCCGATGCCGCCGAGATCGATCGGTTCGTCAAGGCCCTGGTGGGCGGCGCCGATTTCGCCAAGGGCAGTCGAGTGATGGCCGGTGGCGGCAGTGTCGACATCACCCGAATCCGCAGCTTCGGAAACCGGGTGCTCACCATGATCACCAACGTCGGCTTCCGTACCCGCTACACCGACCTGTGCTACGGCTACAATGCGTTCTGGGCCGATGTGCTGCCCGCGCTGGACCTTCCGCAGCCCGAACCGATCTCCTCACAGATGCTGTGGGGCGACGGGTTCGAGATCGAGACCCTGATCAACTGCCGCGTCGCCGTCGCCAAACTTCGGGTCACCGAGGTGCCGAGCGTCGAGCTCGAGCGCATCTTCGGCGAGAGCAACCTGCACGCCGTCAAGGATGGCCTGCGGGTTCTGAAGACCCTGGGCACCGAGCGCAAGCGCTCCTGGAGTCACCGCCGCACCGCCCGCCGCCAGGTCGTCGTCGCTCCGGCTCGGCAGCGGACCACCAGTCCGGCGCCGTCCGCCAGCTACCCCGCCTCGGCTCTGCGTGGCGCAGCGGTCGCCATGCCCGAAGAGGCTTCCGCTTGATGACCACCGATCCCGCCGTGATCGACCTCGACGCCCGCCGCGAGCTCGCGGCCACGTCCCATCCGAACTTCCAGACCGGCCTGACCGACATTTCGGTGGTCATCTGTGTGTACACGATGGACCGCTGGGACGACATCGACGCCGCCGTACAGTCGCTGCTCACCCAGCAGTCGCCGCCGCGGGAGATCCTGCTCATCGTCGATCACAACGACGTTCTGCTCGACCGGGCCGCCAAGCGATTCCCGGCTGAGGGAAATCGCCACGGGGTTCAGTTGCGAGTGGTGGCCAGTGACGGCAAGCGCGGACTTTCCGGCGCCCGCAACACCGGCGTCAAGTTGGCGGTCGGTGACGTCGTGGCCTTCCTGGACGACGATGCCGCCGCGGCACCCGACTGGACCAAGCGGATGGCGCTTCACTACCGCGACCCCGCAGTCATCGGGGTCGGTGGCCACGCCACTCCGGTCTGGCCCGACCAGCGGCCGACCTGGTTGCCGGCCGAGTTCGACTGGGTGATCGGCTGTAGCTACCGCGGCCAGCCCACCGAGGTAGCCGCCGTCCGTAACTTCATCGGCTGCAACATGTCTCTGCGCCGCAGCGCCTTCGAGGAGGTCGGCGGCTTCAGCTCGGCGGTGGGCCGGATCGGCAAGACCCCGTTGGGCTGCGAAGAGACCGAACTCTGCATCCGGGTGCGGCAGGCCGATCCGGCAGCCGTCATCCGGTACGACCCCGCGATGGGCGTGCGGCATCGGGTGAGCCAGGATCGCACCCGGCGCAGCTATTTCTTGCGGCGTTGTTACGCCGAGGGCCTGTCCAAGGCTGTTGTTTCGCAGCTTGTCGGTGCCGATGACGCGCTGGACAGCGAGCGGCGATACGTCACGCACGTCCTGCCCGGCGGTGTCTTCGTCGGTCTGCGGACCGCCGTCGTCGGCGGCGGTTCGGCGGGCGGGCGGAGCGCGGCGCTGCAGCGCGCGGCCCTGATCATCGGTGGATTGGCCACCACCATGGCCGGCTACGCCGTAGGCCGGGCAAAGATCCGGATCGGCCGGCACACCGTCGACAGCGGTCGGCCGGACCGGATTCACCCCCGCTCGGTGAACGAATCACGGGCTGAGTAAACCGTGGCAGGACCGAGCAATGGCAGGACCCAGCAGTGCGTCGACCGCCGAGCGCGCTGCACCGCCGGGAGCATCGCTACCCGGCGCGCGCCGCTGAAGCTGTCAATGAGCCGAATGGAAACCGCATGCTGATGTACGAAACGCCGCGCACCGGCGACGACGCGACACCGGGTGACCAGCCCGCCGCGTCGTCGCCGGCGGTGCAGGCGCTGGCGGCTCGTGAGGTCAAGGACGAGCGGGTCCGCCGCGGGCTGCGCCGGGTCGCCGGGATCAGCGCTTCGCTGGTCGGCTCGCAGGCGCTGACCAGCGTGCTCGGGCTGCTCTTCTGGACACTGGCTGCGCGCACCTTCAAGACTTCCGCCGTCGGCGTGGCCGGCGCGGCGGTTTCGATGATGATGCTGCTCGGATCGCTCGGATCGCTCGGCCTGGGCACCTTGCTGATCGCGAAACTGCCGACCACCGATCTGGGTCAGCGCCGCGTGTTGGTCCGCACCTGCCTCCTCGCGGCAGGCTCCGCCGGATTCCTGCTGGCGCTCATCGTGCCTTCGATCGCGATCCATGCCTTCGGCGCGGACAACTTCCGGCCGATTGCCGGCAGCCTGCCCACGCTCATCGGACTGGCGATCGGAACCGGACTGATGTCGGTGGTCCTGGTCCTCGACCAGGCCGTTTTGACCATCGGATTCGGTGCGCTGCAGCTGGAACGCAACATCACGGCCAGCACCGTCAAGATCGTGGCACTGTTCGTGCTGAGCCAATTCCTGACTCCGGAAGCGGGTGCCGTCGGAGCCGGTTCCAGCCGGGCCGGACTGTCCTCCGGCATGGTCATCTTCCTGGCCTGGACCATCGGAAATCTGCTGTCGCTGCCGATCGTGGCCCTGCGAACCAGAGGCGGGCGGATCCACCAGGACAGCCGCCGCCTGGTCCAGCCGTCGCTGATGCGTGGCCTCGGGCGTTCGGCGATCAGCCATCACGCGCTGAACACGACGCTGCAGGCGGCCCTGCAGATCCTGCCGATCCTGGTCACCCTGATGGTTTCCTCGCAGGAGAACGCCTTCTTCAACTCCGCCCTGATGGTGTGCGGATTCGTCTTCGCGTTGCCGTATTCCATCTCGATCGGCCTGTTCGCCTCGGCCGGCGGCAAGGAGTCGGACGTCCTCGCCCGAATGCGGCTGACCATCCCGTTCAGTCTCGTCGTCAGCATTGCCGCCTACCTTTTCCTGTTCCCGATGGCCGGCACGGTGCTCGGCATCTTCGGCTCGTCGTACGCGGCCGAAGGTGTCGATGTGCTGCGGATCCTGGCGCTGGCTGGAATCCCGTTCGTGATCAAGGACCACTTCGTCGCGCTCCGCCGGGTTCAGGGTCGCACCACCGCCGCGGTGGCCGTTCTCAGCGGTTTCCTGGTCGTCGAGGTCGTTGCGGCTGTGCTCGGCGCTTCGCTCGGCGGCACCATCGGCCTGTGTGTCGGTTGGCTGATCGTGCTGTTCATCGAGGCTGCGATCCTGGCAGTCCCGCTGTGGCAGGGCTGGCGAGCGGCGACCATGGCCTCCGATTCGGACCACCAGACCCTGGACGTGCTCGAGGACCTGGCCGGGCAGCGGGCCGATCAGCCGCTCAGCCTGACCGAGCTGACGGCCTCTGCCTCCTCGGCGGGCGTGGCGAGTCCGCTGCTCACGGGTTCGATCACCGAGGTCACCGACCTGCTCGGCGACCTCGATCGGACCGACGCGGTGAAACAACCGATTGTCGCTGGCCGTCCGCCAACACCTGGGCCATCCGCGACGGAGTCGACCGTTCGCTCGCCGTCGCGCTGGCCGGGCCGACTGACCCGGATCGGTCAGGCCAATCTGTTCGGCCCGCTCATCCTGGTGATGTCCATCGGTGTCGCGGTGATGGCCGTCGCTGCCGACGGCTCGCGATCCGCCGGATCAACCGGCCGGTACCAAGCCTTGTGGGTGCTGGGTCAGGTGCTGATCTTCCTGCCGGCGGTGATCCGGATCGTGCTGTCCCGCACCGGCAACGGTGAGCGGACCGCACTCGCGCTGGGTGTCGGCGTGATGTTTCAGCTGAGCCGCCGCATGCTCTACCCGCTGCACTTCTCCTACTTCGACGAGCTGCTTCACGCCACGACGCTCGGCCAGATCGAGCAGTCCAATCACCTGTTCGCGCTGAACACCTTGCTGCCGGTTTCCGGGTACTACCCCGGGCTGGAGGTCGCCACCGACGCCGTCACCTCCGTGACCGGACTATCGGCGCTCAACGCCGCGACGGTACTGCTGGTGATCGCCCGGGTGATCAGCATGCTGGCGATCATCGGACTGATCCGCGCAGTGTCCGGGTCGACCAGGGCCGGTGCGATCGCCGCGGTGCTCTACCTGTGCAATTCGCAGTTCCTGTTCTTCAACTCGCAGTACTCCTATCAGAGCCTGGCCCTGCCGCTCGCGGTGTTCACCGCCTATGCCTTCCTGGTTCGCAGCCGCGGATCCCGTACCGCTCTTGTCCTCCCGTTGGCCGGGCTGGCGGGTGTCACCGTGGTTCACCATTTGACCGCGATGCTGCTGGTCGCCGCCTGCGCCACCTGGCTGGCCATCGAGGCGCTCATCGGTGGCCGGCCGCCGTCGCCCGCCACTAACAGCCGGCACCGCCGTCGCGGTCGGCTCAGCCAGCTGCTCGCTGGGCCCGCCGCTCCGCGGATCACCGGCGATCCGGCCGCCGACGCGCCCCGGACCCGACAGACCCGCCATCGGCAGGACATCGTCGGGCTGGTCGTGATGACGGTGACCGGCGCCGCGATGAGCGTGCTCGCGGCGCTGAATCCGGGCAACCCGGTGGGCGGCTACCTGCGGGCCATCTTCGTCAACTTCGGCAACGGCGCCTCTGGCCTCGCGGACGGCGACTCGGCCAAGCCGCTGTTCTCCGACAGTGCGGGCAGCGGACCCGCCCTGTGGGAGCAGGTGCTGCTGATCGGCTCGGTGCTGATCGCCATGGCCGCACTGATCATCGCTCTCGCCTACGCCTGGTCCAGCCTGCGGAGTCGGCAGGCGTTCGGTCTTGTGCTGGCCCTCCTGGCGCTGGTGTACCCGATCGTGCCGGCCGGCCACCTCACCCTCGCCACTGCAGAGGTCGGTGACCGTGCCGCCGGATTCGCCTTCCTCGGCTTGGCCGCGGCAGTGGCCTGGTGGCTCAGTCACCGCAGGATCGATTGGCGTGGGGCAACCGCGGTCGGCGTGATCGCCACTGTGGCGTTCCTCGGCGGTGTGGTCCTCGGCGCCGGTCCGACCGCCCGTCAGCTGCCCGGCCCGTACCTGATCTCGGCCGATGCTCGCAGCATCGACGCCGACAACCTTGCCGCGGCACAGTTCCTGGCCACCCTGCCGGCCGACAGCCCCGTCTACGCAGACCGGATCGGCGGGCTGCTCGCCGCGGCCGACGGAAGGCAGGTCACCGTGCGGCACCTGTCCAGCGGTATCGATGCCTCGCCACTGCTGCTGAACGCCAACTTCACGGCCGGCGATGTGGACCTGATCCGCAAGGCCGGCCTCGCCTACCTGATCGTGGACACCAGGATCTCCGCAGGTCTGCCGCACCTGGACGTCTACATCGAGACCGGCGAATACGAAGGCCGCACCCGTACGGCGCCGGTGTCCCCACTCGCGCTGGAGAAGTTCGCCAACGTGCCCGGGGTGGACCGCATCTACGACAACGGATCAGTCGTGATCTACGACCTGAGGAGGCTGTCCGATGGCTCCTGACTTGACGACCGACACGGCGACCCGAGACGGCGTCGCGCCGGACCTCCACCCGACCGGAAGTGTGCTGCTCGCCATCGGCTGGCGGGCCGCCCTGGTGATCGCCGCTGCGGCCGCCGCGGCCCTGGGTGCGCCGGCCTGGCTGACAGCGCCGCTGACCTGCCTCGCCGCCATCGTCGTGGCCGAGTGGGCGCTACGCACCCGCGGCCGCGGGCTGTTGGACGCCGCGCTGGTCGGTCTGGCCGGCATCGTCCTGACCGCGATCGGGCTTGGCCTGATCCTGAACGTGTTGCCGCCCGGTCTGACTCGGCCGATGTGGTCACTGGCAGCCGGACTGGTCGGCGTCAACGTGTTGCTGGCCGGCCTGGGCCGCGGCGCTTCGATGAGCCTGTTCCACCAGGCGTGGGCTCGGCTACGCGGGGGCTCCGACGACGAGTCGGGTGGCCCGCCGACCGATCGGCGCTCGCTGTTCACCGGTCTGGCGTGCGGGGTGCTCGCGGTCGTGGTGATCGCCGGAGCGTTCGTCATCTCCACTCGATCGGCCGCCGATGCCCGGGTTGACCCGCTGGAGATCTCGGCCCTCACCTCGTCATCAGGCGTGCAGGTCAGGATCAGCAGCGGGACCGCCCAGGGCCCGTTCGATCTGATCCTGGAGGTCGATGCGGTGCCGACCACCGTGGCCACCGGGGTGCAGGTCGAGCAGGGCATCCCGATCAGCATTCCGGTGACGATTCCGGCCGCCGGTCGGGTGCTGCTCGAACTCGTACCCACCGGAAGCACCGACCCCGTTCGTGAACTGATCTTCGATGCCGGAGTGCTGACCGCCGGGACGACCGGATGACCGTCCAGGACGCCCCAGCAGCGGACGAGGCCGCCGATCTGTTCGATGTCGGCAGCTCGGACGCCGAACGTCCGGAACCCGACAGTTTCGAAGCCGATCGTTTCAACGACCAGAAGACAACCCGAAGGACCACAGTGAACACCACACAGACCCGGCAGCCGCCCGCCGGAAGCGATGCCCCGGTGCGTCCGCTTCGGGTGCTGCACGTAGTGCACCGGTTCCTGCCGGAGCTCGGCGGCACCGAGACCCACGTCGCGCAGGTGACCCAGCGGCTGGCCATGCGGCCGGATCTCGACGTCACCATCCTGACCACCGACCGCAGCGGCACGTTGCCGGCGCATGAGGAGGTCAACGGGGTGCCGGTCATCCGTCGACGGGCGTGGCCCCGCAATCGCGACTACTATTACGCCCCCGGCATCGCCCGGGAGATCAAGACCGGTGACTGGGACCTGATCCATTTCCAGGGCGTGCACACCCTCGTTCCGGTGCTGGGCATGATGGCGGCCCGCCGCGCCGGGATTCCCTACGTGCTGACCTTCCATAGCGGTGGCCACTCCTCGGCCGGTCGCAGCGCGATGCGCGGACCGCAGTTCCGGGCGATGACCCCGCTGCTGCGCAAGAGCGCCCGACTCATCGCGGTGAGCCGCTTCGAGCGCAACCGGTTCAGCGCCGCGACCGGCATCGGGCAGGAACACTTCGTGGTCATCGGCAACGGCGGCGCGCTGCCGCCCGCCGCGGCCGGCGAATCGGCGATTGCCGGGCGCATCGTGTCCAGCGGCCGCCTGGAGCACTACAAGGGTCATCACCGGGCCATCGAGGCGATGCCGGCGATCCTCAAGGAGATCCCGGAGGCCTCGTTGCTGATCCTGGGCAGCGGGCCGTACGAGGGCGAACTGCGATCGCTGGCCGAGCGGCTAGGGGTCGCCGACGTCGTCGAAATCCGACACCTGCCACCGGCGGATCGGTCCGCCATGGCGCGGGAACTCGCCCGGGCTTCCGTCATGGCGGCACTGTCGAGTTACGAAGCGCACCCGGTCGGTGTGATGGAAGCGGTCGCCAGCGGTCTGCCTGTTCTCGGCTTCGACGTGGCCGGCATCGGCGATCTGGTGCAGGACGGCCTGGTCGAGGGCCTCGCACCGGATGCCGACACCGAGGAGGTCGCCGCGGCCCTGGCGACGATGTTGCGCATCACCGCCGCGGCCGGCCCACGGACCCGCCCAGAGGTCGAATTGCCCACCTGGGAAGCCTGTGCCGAGGGCTTGGCCGCCGTCTACCGCGAGGTGGCAGCGCAAGCCGGCCGTCGGGTGGAAGCCACATGACGACCACCCGGGTGTTACCCGCCGAGCCCGTTGTGCCGGTGCAAGACGCTGCCCGCCCGCGGGTGCTGCACATCATCACCGCGCTGGGCACCGGCGGCGCGGAGCGGCAGCTGCAGTCCCTGGTCGAGTACAGCGCCACCGAATCCAGCACCATCGCGCTGTACGGCGGCGGTGTCGTCGCCGACGCGATGCGAGCCGCTGGTCACCGGGTCGACGAACTCGGCTTGGCCGGGCTCCGCGGACCGGCCAAGCTGCTCGCCTTCGGGCGCCTGGTTCGGCTGATTCGCGCCCGGCGACCGGACGTCGTGCACGTTCATCTGCTGGCCGCGCAGCTCTGGGGAATCCCGGCCGCCAGATTGGCCCGGGTCCCCCGGGTGGTCTCGTCGGAACACTCACTGATGGACACCACCATCGAGAACCGGCCGCTCACCCCGATGCTGCGCCGCCTGTATCGGCTGCTGGAGAAGCTGACCAGCCATACCGTTGCCGTTTCCACCACCACCAAATCCCGGCTGGTTCGCTGGGGCATCGCCGCCGACCGAATCTCGGTGGTGGACAACGGAATCGACTTCGACGCCCTGACCTTTTCAGCGGCCGCCCGGGGCACCTCACGGGAGTCCTGGAACGCCGGTGACTCGACGACCGTGGTCGGCGCGGTGGGACGGCTGGAGCCGGTCAAGCGGTTCCCGGAGCTGATGGCAGCCATCGCCCCATGGTTGCTTCAGGGCGACCGGCAGCTGGTGCTGGTCGGCGACGGTCCGCTGCGAGCATCTTTGGCGGAGCTGGCCGGCCGACTCGAGATCACCGACCGGGTGAGCATTCTCGGCGCGCGACCGGACGTTCCCGCGCTGCTGAGTGGCTTCGACGTGCTGGTCAGCCCGTCTCGGGACGAGACTTTCGGCATGGCCGTGATCGAAGCGATGGGCGCCGGCCTTCCGGTGGTCTACGCACAGTGCCCCGCCCTGGATGAGCTGCCGGCGCACCTGCCCGGCGCTTTCCCGCTCAGCCGTTTCGGTGCCTCCAGCGACCGGAGCGAGGCCGCCGAGGCAACGGCGATCCTGGCCGGGGTCGACGCCGCGCTGACCGCCGGTTCGGCCCTGGCGGCCGGACCGGACGTTGCGAAAGCTGACACCGCAAGACGATTCCCGCTGCCGGCCGATCTGGTCACGGCCTACGGAATCGCCGGCACCGCGGCGGCTCTGGACCGGCTCTATGTCGGTGGATACGGATGAGGACACCCATGATCGTGCCAACCCGCCGCCGGGCTGCCTGGCGTGGCGGCGTTTTCGGTGTGGTGCTGGCCCTGGTGACTGCGTGCAGCGCCAATTCCCCCAGCACACCAACGACTTCCGGCGGCGCCTCGTCGGCCAACCTGCCGACGGGGCCTGTTTCGACGTTCGACTTCCCGAACATCGGCACCAACTCGTTCGTCACCGCGGACGGCACCAAATTCATCGTGGACGGCAAGCAGTTCCGGTTCGTCGGGGTGAACATCTACGACGCCGCGGCCACGGACAGGTACTCCTGCGACTCGGCCGCGCGGATGACCGACGGTGAGCTTCGGCAGACGCTCAAGGCGCTGCACGATCAGTACGGCGCAACGGTTGTCCGGTTTTGGGCCTACCAGACCTACACGAAGTCGGGCCAGGACTACTCGGGTGTCGACGCGGTGATCGCCGCGGCGAAGGCGGTCGGAATGCGGGTATTGCCGGTTCTGGAGGACGGCCCCGGCTACTGCACCACGATGGATCAGGCGGTACCCAAGTCGGACTACGCGAACGACACCTGGTTCACCGACGGCTATCGGAAGCCCTATGGCACTGCGCCGATGTCGTTCCGCGATTACGCCAAAATCATGGTGGAGCACTACCGGGACGAACCGACGATTTTCGGCTGGAGCCTGATCAACGAGGCCGACACCAGCGCGCGCGACGGGCAGGATCGGTCGGTCCTGGTGGACTTCGCCACGGACATGGCCAATCTGGTCCACGACGCCGACCCGAAGCACCTGCTGACCCTGGGCACCCAGAGCAACGGGGCGCGCGGCGCCAGCGGTCCCGATTTCACGGCCGTCTACAGCGTGCCGGGGCTGGACTTCGCCGAGGTCCACGACTGGGGCTACTGGGGTGCGGACGATCAGGCCATGCCGGGCGGTACCAACGGCCGGCCGCCGGCCGCCGATTCATCGGCCTGCCAGGCAACAGACGCCCCGATCGGTTGCTCGTTCGGCCGGCTGACCGCGTTGAACAAGCCGTTGGTCGTCGGTGAGGCCGGCATCGAGGGTGGTGATGCGTCGGCGCTGGCCACCAGGGCCGATCAGCTCGGCGCGAAGATGGATGCGGCCTTCGCTGCGGGAGCCAGCGGGTACCTGCTGTGGCGGGTAACCAAGCAGATCACCGACAAGTACGACATCACACTGACCAGCAACGACCCGCTGCTGACCAAGCTCTCCGACGTCGCCGCCGGACTGAACTGAGCGGCACTGCTGCGCTGCTACGGGCGCGGCAGCCGCGGCCGCTCGTCAGGAGGATGAGCGAAGCTTCGACCACCAGCTGCGGGCCTTGCCGGCCAGGCCGTCGGCTCGGGTGAACCCTTCGCATTCCCGCGCCTGACACAGACCACAGTCGGTGCCGGCCCGGTAGTGCTCGTGAGCCTCGCGCCGATGCCCGCACGTACACATGTCCTGCTCCCGACTCGCCATTTCACCAATCTCGACTCGTGCCACCGTCAGGCGATCCTACCCAGACTGCCGTAACACCTCCGGGCCACCGCCATGCCCGTGCGGGTTGCACGCGTCACAGCGGCCAGTACTTCCGCCCATTGTGGCAGCTGTGAGATCCCCGGTTGATCACCGTTGCGGGTGAATTGGAGTTCGTACCGAGGCCTTGTCAGCCGCCGGGTTTGCGTCCGTTCAGCGATCAGGCCGGATAGTCCATGCCCATGGCCCCCCGCACCCGGTACAGGGTTTCGTCTGCGGTGGCCCGCGCCGCGACCGTCCCGGCGAACAACACGCCATCCAGATAGCCCGGGTCGGCGAGCAGCTCCCGTCGGCGGCTGCGCAGGGGGGCCAATTCGGCGTTGACGATGTCGGTGACGAGCTGTTTGAGTTGCCCGGCGCCCGCCGAACCGATCTCCGTAGCCAACTCGCGGGGATCCCGGCCGGCCAAGGCACCGGCCAGGAGCAGCAGATTCGCCAGTTCCGGACGGTTTTGCGGATCGAAGGTCACCACGGGCTGCGAGTCGGTTTTCGCTTTCCGGATGATGCGCGCAGTCTCATCCTCCGTCGCACCGAGCGGGATCGTATTGCCGCGGCTCTTCGACATCTTTTCGCCGTCCGTGCCCAGCAGCAGCGGGGTGTCGGACAACAATGCATCGGGCAGTTCGAACACCGGCCCATACCGCTCGTTGAATCGACGGGCGATCAGCCTGGTCTGCTCCAGGTGCGGCAGCTGATCTCGGCCGACCGGCACCAGATTGCCGCCGCAGAACAAGATGTCGGCGGCCTGGTGGACCGGGTAGGTCAGCAGCAGAGCGCTCAGCGGCCGTCCGTTGCCGGCCTGCAGTTCCGCCTTGACGGTGGGGTTCCGTTGCAGTTCGGCGACGCTGACCAGGGACAGGAAGGGCAACATCAGCTGGTTGAGCGCCGGCACCGCGGAGTGCGCGAAGATCACGCTGCGGTCGGGGTCGATGCCGGCGGCCAGGTAGTCGGCGGTCAGCTCGCGAACCCGCCGATGTAATGGCCCGACGTCGTCCCGGTCGGTCAGCACCTGATAGTCGGCGATCACCAGGGTGACTGGCACACCCAGATTCTGCAACCGGACCCGGCCCTGCAGGGTTCCGACATAGTGCCCCAGGTGCAGCGGGCCGGTGGGTCGGTCGCCGGACAGCACCCGAAATCGCTCCGGGGAGACCGCGAGTTCGCGTTCAAGCTGGGCCGAGCGACCTTGGGCTTGGATGTATGAGTCGGATGGAATCGTTGCGGTACTGGACATTTCGGTTCTCCTTGGGGTTGATGATCACCCACGGAAAACCCACTGCGCAAGAAATTCGCTCGCGTCTCGCTGTCTGGGCCACCCGTGGGCGGCCGACTGACAGGTGAGGTCACGGACGCCGTTGAACGACCCGCCACCAGGGATTGCTGAAACCACACATGCTGTGCAGATTACACCAGCAGATTACCCGGGCTGACTACACCGATCCGGCGAATCCTTGCTGCCGCCAAGCCTCATAGATCGCAATCGAGGCACAATTCGCCAGATTCAGTGACCGCCGACTGGGTTTCATCGGGATGCGCAGGCAATCGGTGATCTGCGGCAGGTGCTGCACCTCATCCGGCAGTCCCACAGACTCCGGTCCGAACAGCAGGAGGTCACCGTCCCGATAGCTCACGTCGGTGTAGACCGTGGTGGCCTTGGTGGTGAAGGCGAACACCCGCTCCGGCTGGATAGCCGCCCAGGCCGCATCGAGGTCGGCATGCACCGTGACGTGTGCAAGGTCGTGATAGTCCAGACCCGCCCGGCGCAGCTTCGTGTCGTCGAGGTCGAAGCCGAGCGGACCGATGAGGTGCAGTTCGCAGCCGGTGACCGCGGCGAGCCGGATGGCGTTGCCGGTGTTGCCGGGGATTTCCGGGTGGAAGAAGACGATGCGGATCACGTCGGTCAGCGTAGGGGTGCACCGACTGATTCGCCGCCTTGGTTCGCGGCTTCATTGATCGACGGCGGCTCGATATGATGTCTAGAGTCCGGTCTGTGAAAGTGACTTCGCTCGGCTATCGGACCGACCTCGCCCTGCTGCAGCTCGGCGGCACCCTCGTGGAGGACTGCGGCGATCACCTGGTCGTCCGGAGCCGACACAACCCCACCTACTGGTGGGGCAATTTCCTGCTGTTGGCGCAGGTACCTGAGCCCGACGCCTGCGATGGTTGGCTCGATCGCTTCGCCGCCGCGTTTCCCGCCGCCGGGCACGTCGCGCTCGGCTTCGACGGGACCGACGGCGCCGCCGATGAACTCGAGCCCTTCACGCTTCGAGGCTTCACTGCGGAGGCTCAGACCGTGATGACCGCGACGGCGGTTCACCCACCCGCACACCAGAACCGCACTGCCGATCTGCGACAGCTGGAGTCCGACGACGACTGGGCGCAGAGTGTCGAACTGCGCATCCGATGCCAAGACGCCACCTACGAGCCGACGGCCCACCGGATCTTCGTCACCGCCAAGGCGCAGACCAACCGCGGGCTCACCCGAGCGGGGCACGGTGGCTGGTTCGGCGCGTTCGTCGACGGCCGGCTCGTGGCTCAGCTGGGCTTGTTGACGGCCGGTGGCGGGCTGGCCCGGTTCCAGTCGGTGGAAACCGATCCGGAATTCCGGCGTCAGGGGCTGGCCGGATCGCTCGTCCACCAGGCGAGCCGATTCGGCTTCGACGAGCTCGCTGTGCGGACGCTGGTGATGGTCGCCGATCCGAACTACTTCGCGATCGACCTGTACCGGGCAGTCGGCTTCGCGCCCACCGAAACCCAACTACAGATCGAGCGACAGCCGGCCGGCGGCTGAGCGCTGAAGCTCAACCGCGGCCGTTGATGGCGGCTACCTACTCGACCTGCGCCTGCGCGAGCGCGCGCCCGACCACCACTGCGGCCGTGTCGTTCTTCGACGCAGCCATCAATTGCCCGGCGAGATCGGTCAACGCTCGCGCAACGGCTGCCTCATCGCCGATCTCGTTGACCAGATGGTCTATCCGGCTTCCGTGGGCGATCCCGTGGCCGGTCAACGTGCTGGACCCGGTTTGCAGGACGGCGCGTGCGGTGCTCGCGTCGTCGTGTTCAAAAAGAAAGATCCGCATCGTCCATTCTCCGACTTGATTCATGATTCTTCGTCCTTTCGCTGGGTTGAGGCCGGCACATCCGAGCACTGATGCCGGGTGACCGCTCAATGGTCGCCACCGCCCACCGCCGGCGATAGAGACCTTCGACCCTCCCGCCGCCCGTATTCGGCGGCCGATGCTGGAATCACTCGTGCCCCGCGAGCGGCTCGCGCGCGGGTTGGGCGACGACAGGATCGAATCGATGAGCACTCGGACCAGGTGGCTCACGCTGCTGGTGGCGGCACGGTCCTGATCTGATCAGCACCGTAGGCTTAATAGTCGAATCGTGGTTGGACTACCGACCAGGATTCGACTATTAGTTTGGCCTGCGGTGCGGCTTGTGGTGGACATGTGCTTCCGGTCTGCATGCCCTCGCCCACCGTGAATGCAACGCTTTCGGGTTCGGGCGCGACATTCTGATCATCGGCCAGGACGTCGTCGTCGACGAGCTCGCCGCACTACTGAACGAACAACGGGAGTAAACAGTGACCAACGTCGCAAGCAAACAGCAACCCGTACTCGTCATCATGGGTGTGTCCGGATCCGGGAAGTCGACCGTGGCCGGCATTCTCGCCGGCCAGCTCGGCTGGGATCTGGAGGAAGGTGACGACCTGCACCCAGCGGCGAACGTCGCGAAGATGGCAGCCGGCCAGCCTCTGGACGATGGCGACCGTTGGCCATGGCTGGACACCGTGGCCGCATGGATCAACGCGCACACGACGGCCGGGGTTCCCGGCATCATCACCTGCTCGGCCCTCAAGCGGAGCTACCGCGATCGGCTGCGCGGGGAGAAGGTCGTGTTCGTGCACCTTTCCGGCTCGAAGGAACAGATCGGCACCCGCCTCGACGCCCGGATGGATCACTTCATGCCCCCGGCGCTGCTCGACTCCCAGATCGCCACCCTCGAACCTCCCGGACCCGGCGAGAACGTGCTGGTCGTCGACCTCGGACGGCGACCCGCCGAGGAGGCCGCGGAGATCATCGAGCGATTGCAGCTGACGCCGCAAGTCGGGTCCACGACGATGGGCTCGACGAGTCCGACCGCAGAATAGGGATTTCGGGCTGAACAGGATCGGCTACGAGTCCGGCGATGGTGTCTTGCCCAGCACCACCGCCGGCAGCACGACCGCACGGCACTCACCAAAGCCGATCGATGCCGCGCCCGAACGCTCCGCCCGCGCCCGCAGGGTGATCTCGTCGCCGTCCTGCACGTACGTGCGGGTCTCCCCCGACGGAAGGCGAACGACATCCCTGCCGCCGGAACTGATCTCGAGCAGGCTGCCGTAGGCGTCGACGGTAGGCCCGGAAAGGGTGCCGCTGCCAAACAGGTCACCCGGCCGTAGGTCGCAGCCGGCGCTGGTGTGATGGGCGACCAGCTGCGCGGTGCTCCAGTACATGTGCCGCGTGGAGCTGAGCGACAACCGATGCGGCGCAACGCCGGCGGCCCGCATCGCCGCAGTGGCGAGCAGGACCTCGAGCTGCACATCCAATCCGCCGGCCTGCTGGTCATCGGCACAATCCAGGTACGGCAACGGGTCCGGATCGCCGATCGGCCGGGACATCGCGGCGCGAAACGGGGCCAGCGCCTCCGGGGTGATCACCCACGCGGAGACGGTGGTGTGAAAGCTCTTGGACAGGAACGGCCCGAGCGGCTGGGACTCCCAGGATTGGATGTCCCGCGCCGACCAGTCGTTGAGAAGGCAGTACCCGGCGATATGGTCGGCAGCGTTCTCGATGAGAATCGGCTGACCGGCCTGATTGCCGGGCCCGATCCAGACGCCCAGTTCCAGTTCGAAGTCCAGGCTTCGACACGGCTGATACGACGGTGCGGGATTGTCCGGCACCGTGAGCTGACCGTGCGGCCGGTGGAAGTCGTCGCCGCTGACGTGCACGCTCGAGGCGCGCCCGTGATAGCCGATGGGCACCCATTTGTAGTTGGGCAGCAGTGGATTGTCGGGGCGGAACAGGGTTCCGACTGTGATGGCGTGGTTGATTCCGACGTAGAAGTCTGTGTAGTCGCCGATCTCCATCGGCAGCCGGACGACGGCGTTCCGCACCGGAACCAACATCGAGCTGAGCTTCTCCCGATCGCCGTCGTCAGCGGACAACAGCTGAAACAGCTTGATCCGTAATGCTTTTCGCGGTCCAGCGCCGAGGTTGAAGAGTTCGTTGAGGCGCGGCTCCGCGGCCGCCCGGGCCGCGGCCAATGCCGTACCGGTGAGCAGTCCACTTCGGGACAGGGCCCGCAGGTCGAGGATCTCGTCGCCGATTCGGGTGCCGCCCCGCGCCTCTCCCCCCGTCAGGCCGGCCGGTATCCGCTCCTGGAAAACGCCGAAAGGCAAGTTCTGGATGGGAAAGTCAAGGTGACCGTTTGCCGATTCCACCCAGCTCGGGGCGGCTGGGTCGTGGGTGTGATCCAGGTTGGCTGCCGTCATCAACGCTCACCGGTGAAGCGCTTCTGAAGACCGAGCCAACAATCGGCGTAGTCGTCCTGCAGTTCCGTCAGCTGCGCGGCATATTTGCTGACCCGTTGCGGGAAGCGGGTTTCAAACATGAACGCCATCGTGTTCTCGAGTTTGACCGGCGCGAGGTCCACCGTGCTGGCGTGTTCGAACGCTTCCGCGTCCGGGCCGTGCGGGAGCATGGAGTTGTGCAGCGTGAAGCCGCCGGGCACGAAGCCGTGCGGCTTCGCGTCGTACACACCGTGGACCAGTCCCATGAACTCGCTCATGATGTTCATGTGATACCACGGTGGCCGGAACGTGTTCTCGGCGACCATCCATCGATCGGGGAACACCACGAAGTCGACGTTGGCGGTTCCCGGGGTCTCCGATGGCGCCGTCAGGACGGTGAAGATCGACGGGTCGGCGTGATCGAACAGCAGCGGCCCGACCGGTGAGAACCGGCGCAGGTCGTACTTGTACGGTGCGTAGTTGCCGTGCCAGGCAACCACATCCAGCGGCGAGTGGGACAGGTCGGCCGACCAGAGCGACCCACCCCACTTGACATACATGGTGGACGGCACGTCGCGCTCCTCGTAGGCGGCCACCGGCGTGCTGAAATCCCGCGGGTTGGCCAGGCAATTCGCGCCGATCGGACCGCGTTCGGGCACAGTGAAGGTGCCGCCGTAGTTCTCGCAGACGTAGCCCCGGGCGGGACCGTCCGACAGCTCGACGCGCATCTTCACGCCCCGGGGGATGATGACGATCTCACCGGGCTCGGCGTCGATCACCCCGAATTCGGTCCAGAATCGCAGTCCACCGGTCTGCAGGACGAACAGCATCTCGCCGTCACCGTTGTAGAAGTACTCATCGGACATCGACCGGTTGATCAGATACACGTGGGTGGCCGAGCCCGCATGGGACGCGACATCCCCGCCGGTGGCGATGGTGCGGGTGCCGGTGATCAGGGTCGACGCGTTCTCCGGGATGGGAATCGGATCCCAGCGCAGCGGCCCGATCGGCATCTCCCATTCGGTGTCGGGCGCGCTTCGCCACAGGCCCGCGTCGACCTTGTGAAAGCGCCCCCAGTGCCGCACGGTGGGCCGGATCCGGTACAGCCAGGACCGTTCGTTGCTGGTCCGCGGGGCGGTGAACGGCGAGCCGGACAGCTGCTCGGCGTACAGGCCGTAGGCGCAACGCTGCGGCGAATTGCGGCCGATCGGTAGCGCGCCGGGCAGCGCCTCGGTTTCGAATCCGTTGCCGAACCCGGATTGGTACCCAGTCATCAGAGATTGCCGCGGAGTTGCTGCTCGCGCTCCAGCGCCTTGAACAACGCCGTGAAGTTGCCCTTGCCGAAGCCGAGCGAGCCGTGCCGCTCGATCAACTCGAAGAACAGGGTGGGTCGGTCGCCGATCGGCTGGGTGAAGATCTGCAGCAGATAGCCGTCCTCGTCGCGGTCGACCAGAATGCCGCGCTTCTGCAGCTCAGCGATGGGGACGCGGACGTTGCCGATCCGGGCCCGCAACTCGGGGTCGGAGTAGTAGGAGTCGGGGGTGGCCAGGAACTCGATGCCTGCCGCCCTCAGGGTGTCGACCGACCGGAGGATGTCGTTGGTGGCCAGCGCCAGGTGCTGTACGCCGGGGCCGTCGTAGAACTCCAGGAACTCGTCGATCTGGGAGCGCTTCTTGCCGACCGCAGGCTCGTTGAGCGGGAACTTCACCCGGTGGTTACCGCTGGCGACGACCTTGCTCATCAGCGCGGAGTACTCGGTCGCGATGTCGGCGCCGATGAACTCGGCCATGTTGGTGAAACCCATGACTCGGTTGTAGTAGTTGACCCAGCGGTCCATGTTGCCCAGTTCGACGTTGCCCACGACGTGATCAAGAGCTTGGAAGATGCGCGGGGGTGCGCCTTCTCGACGCCGGTAGCTGGAGGTGCGGGCCACGTAACCCGGCAGATACGGGCCGGTGTAGCGGGACCGGTCGACCAGCGTGTGCCGGGTGTCCCCGTAGGTGGCGATCGCGGCGAGCCGAGCGGTTCCGTATTCGTCGGTAAGGTCGTGTGGTTCATCCAGCACGATGGCCCCTTCTGCGCGGGCCGTGGCGATACACCGGTCGACATCGGGAACCTCGAGGGCGATGTCGGCGATGCCGTCACCGTGCCGGCGGTGGCGTTCCAGCAGCGGGCTGCTGGGATCGACGCCCCCGTTGACCACGAATCGAATCGCGCCGCTCTTGAGTACATAGGAGTGGTGATCGCGGATGCCGGTCGACGGCCCGGCGTAGGCGATGAGTTCCATCCCGAAAGCGGACTGGAAGAACTGCGCCGTCTGCGTTGCGTTGCCGACGACCCAGACGATGGCGTCCCACCCGATCAGCGGAAACGGATCGGTGGTCCCGTCGTACTCGACCAGACCGACCAGCTGACGGAGCTGGGCAAGATCCAGGTCGGCCAGCCGCTCCTGGCTGGTCAGCGTCTCGTGGATGCTCACGTCGATTCCTCTTCCTGTGTCGATGATTTTCTGGGTCGGTGGGTTTAGTTCCGCTGGTGGGTCAGAGGTCGGCGAGAACGCCGACCGGCGCCTCGATACAGTCGGCTACGAAACGCAGGAAGCCGCCGGCCACCCCGCCGTCGCAGGCCCGGTGGTCGAACACCAGCGACAGCTGGGTGAGCTTGCGGGGGACCACCCGGTCGTCGACCACCCAGGGCCGGTCGATGATCCGGCCCATCCCGAGCATCGCCACTTCGGGGTGATTGATTATGGCGGCCGACCCGTCCACGCCGAACACCCCGTAATTGTTCAGCGTGAACGTGCTGCCCGAGATATCCTGGGGCGCAAGCTTTCCAGCCCTGGCCGCGGTGGCCTTCGCGACGATCGCCGCGGACAGGTCGCGCGCGGACATCTTCTCGGCATGGTGCACCACCGGTACCACCACGCCC
The DNA here is from genome assembly GCA_038245175.1 of Mycobacteriales bacterium. Classification (GTDB taxonomy): domain Bacteria; phylum Actinomycetota; class Actinomycetes; order Mycobacteriales; family Nakamurellaceae; genus Nakamurella. The sequence continues at coordinate 128,871 of JBBRSR010000008.1, forward strand.
CGATCGGTGTGCGCTGCCAGTCCGAGATGAACGTAGGAGGGGATGACGATCTCGCGGCCCTCGATGCGGCCGTTGAGCTCCGGATATCTGCGCAGGCCCAGCACCGCAAATCGGGCGACCATGGCCAGAATGCTGACCCGGCGATCCGGGAATCGGTTGTTGATGATCTCCCGGGCCGCCAACAGCTCGGTGGCATCCACGTCCACCCAGACCGTTGCTTCCGGGATCTCCCGGCGCGAGGTGGTCATCTTGTCGGCGATCAGTCGGCGGATGCCGGTCATCGGGATGCGGAGTAGGTCGCTCTCGTCGGCCGGTGGCGGCATCGGCGCCGACGCCGCGGGCTCGATCACCTGCGCGACGACCGCAGCGAGCGGACCGGACGGGTGGCTGATCGCGTGTTCGACGTCGGCTCGGCGGATGATCCCCATCGCACCCGTCCCGACGATCTCGGTCAGCCTCACGCCGGAATCGCGCGCCAACCGGCGTACCAGCGGCGAGATGACCGCGGGGGCAGATCTGGCGGGTGAGCGGCGCCGACGGCCCCTGGCGGCCGGTGTTCCATAGCCGATCAGCACGCTGCCACTGGATTCCCCCGTGAAGTCGTCTTTGGGCGACAGCCCGCGGCCAGCTGCTGGATCGGACACCAGCACGGAGATCAGCGGCGAGCCCACCGCCAGCACATCGCCCGGCCGGCCGAAGATGGCAGTGACGATGCCGGCGAATGGGACCGGCACCTCGACCGTTGCCTTCGCGGTTTCGACCTCGACCACCGGCTGGTCGATTCGGACCTCGTCGCCGACGCCGACCAGCCAGCTCACGATGCCTGCCTGGGTCAGGCCCTCGCCGAGATCGGGCAGCAGGAAATCGGCCATCAGGCCCGGTCCCGCGGCGGCGTGACCGTGTCGTTCCACTGGAGCCGTTCGACTGCATCCAGGATCCGGTCCACCCCTGGCAGGTGATGCTCCTCCAACGTCGGCGGAGCGTAAGGGATGTCGAATCCGGTGACCCGCAGGATCGGTGCCTGCAGGTGGTGGAAGCATTGTTCGGTGACCCTGGCTACGACTTCGGCGCCGTAACCGCAGAAGCCGGACGCCTCGTGAATCACCACGGCTCGCCCGGTTCTGCGGACTGCCGCGCAGACCGTCTCGTCGTCGAACGGGGACAGACTACGCAGGTCGATGACTCCGAGGTCCCAGCCGTCCTCGGCGGCCGCCGTCGCCGCCTCCAGCGCGGTGGACAGCGTGCCGCCGTAGCTGATCAGCGTGGCGTCCGAGCCGGACCGTCGAACGACGGCCCGGTCGATCGCCGGCCCCGTCCGATCCAGCTGCACGGTCTCGCTGGACCAGTACCTGCGCTTGGGCTCGAGAAAGATGACCGGGTCGGGGCTTTCGATCGCCTGCCGGAGCAGCGTGTAGGCATCGCCCGGTGTCGCCGGGCTCACCACGCGCAGACCCGGCGTGGCGGTGTAGTAGACCTCGGACGAGTCGCAGTGGTGCTCGACGCCGCCGATGCCGCCGCCGTACGGAATGCGAATGACGATCGGCAAGCTGATCGCCCCGCGCGACCGGTTGTGCAGCTTGGCCAGATGACTGGTGATCTGCTCGAAGGCCGGATAGGCGAACGCGTCGAACTGCATCTCGACAACGGGCCGCAGCCCGTTCATCGCCATCCCGATCGCGGTACCGACAATGCCCGACTCAGCAAGCGGCGTGTCAACCACCCGGTGGTCGCCGAACTTTGCGGCCAGCCCATCGGTGATCCGGAAAACCCCGCCGAGCGTGCCCACATCCTCCCCCAGGATCAGCATCGAGTCGTCGGCTGCGAGGCTGTCGGACAGCGCCTGATTGAGGGCTGCGGCCATCGTTACCGGGCGCGCGGCCGGCAGACCGGTGCGCTCGAGCAGCTCAGCCATGATCGGCCGCGGCCAGTTCGGCGGCGAGCTGGGCGTTCTGTGCCCGTAGCGCTGCGGTCGGCTCGGTGTAGACGAATCGGAACAGGTCTGCGGGGTCCCTGCACGCGTCTTCGCTCAGCGACTCCCGAACCTCGGCGGCGAAGGCCTCTGCTTCCGCGTGCACCGCCGCGAGCGCGTGCTCATCAAGCAGGTGTCGCGCCACCAGGTATCCCTGGAGCCTGTCGATAGGGTCGCGGGTCCGCCACAGCTCCACCTCTGCGGCAGACCGGTATCGGGTGGCGTCGTCGGCGTTGGTGTGCGCGTCCATCCGGTAGGTAACGGCTTCGATCAGGGTGGGACCGCCGCCCGCCCGGGCGGATTCGGCGGCTTCCTTAACCGCCGAATACACCGCGGCGGCATCGTTGCCATCCACCCGCAACGACGGGATCCCGTAGCCGATTCCCTTGTGCGCCAACGTGGGTGCAGCCGTCTGCTTGGAGAGCGGAACGCTGATCGCATAGCCGTTGTTCTGCACCAGGAACACCACCGGCGCCTTCCAGACCGCGGCGAAGTTCAGCGCTTCGTGGGTGTCGCCCTCACTGGTGGCACCGTCGCCGAGCAGGACCAGGGCCACCGTGTCCTCACCCTTGAACCGGGCAGCGTGGGCCAGCCCGACGGCGTGCAGGCAGTTGGTGGCCAACGGGGTGCATTGTGGGGCTACCCGGAATTTGTAGGGGTCGTAGCCGCAGTGCCAGTCACCGCGCAGCAAGGTCAACACCTCGACCGGCGCGAGCCCCCTGGTGATCAGCGCGACCGAATCCCGATAGGTGGGAAAGAGCCAATCCTGCCGCCGCAGCGCCAGCACCGAGCCGACCTGACAGGCATCCTGGCCGCGCGAAGACGGATAGACCGCAAGCCTGCCCTGCTTGACGAGGGCGACAGCCTGGGTGTCGAATCGGCGACCGATGACCATCGCGCGGTGCAGTGCCACCAGTTCGTGGTCGGCGGGTTGGAAAAGCGCGCCACAGGCGTTCCAGTGCCCGTCGGAATCGAGAAATCTCAGTGGCACCGAACTCGGCAGTAGATCTCGGCGATGAACGACATCCGACGGAGCTGACGGAACCGCGGAAAGTATTGACATGTGAGGTGCCTCCTACGAGGACTGGAAGACCATTCCCCGGCAGTCAGGGGAGCGAGTCACCGATTCAGTCAAGTATCCCCCTCTCTCACGATTGTGGAGCCATCTGTCGTTCTAGGCAGTCGACTACTGGACACTCGGCCTTCCTCAGGGCGATACTGGGCCACATGGCTTACAGAGTGCCCTCGCCGCCGCATCCTGATAGACAAGTGGCCCTCGATGACATCGACAGGTCCATCGTGACCGCGTTGTGCACCGACGGGCGAGTGTCGATGCGTGCGCTGGCCGAACAGGTGCACGTCTCACGCGCCGGGGTCTACGCCCGGGTATCTCGGCTGGAACAGCTGGGCGTCATCACCGGCTACACGGCCGTCATCGACCCCGAACGGGTCGGGCATGGCGTGTCTGCCTACGTCTACCTGCGAATTGCGCAGCACTCCTGGAAGGAGGTCCGCCAGTTGATCAGCGGCATTCCGGAGGTTGAGCACGCGGCTTTGATCTCCGGCGACGACGACCTGGCATTGTTGATCCGCACCACGGACGCGGCAAGCCTGCGGGACCTGGTGCTCAACAGGTTTCAGACGATGCCGGACGTGCTGTCCACCAAGACGATCCTCATCCTGGACGAATTGCCCCGAACCGTGGGCTGAGCGGCAGGTCGATCGGTGTCACATCGCGTAGCGGCGCGCCGACCTGCCAGAGCGGACCTTCCACGGTGGGGCACTCGATCAACGAATTCCGCGCGATCAGATGGGTGTCGGCCAGCAACTGTCCGGTGTCGACAACCGGCGACACGCAGGTATCGGCGGTCTCCAGCAGCGCGGTCCAATGGCTCAGCGGCTCCGCGGCGAACACCGCCGCCACATCATCGATCAGCAACGGGTCATCTCGCCGGCTGATCCATTCCGGCCGGCCGATCGCCGTCATGACCGCCGCCCAGAACTTCGGCTCGACGGCTGCGACGCTGAGCAGCCTGCCATCTCCACAGCGATAGATCTGGTAGCACGGGCTGTTGCCATCGAGCGGCGTGCTGATCGGTCGATCCAACGTCAGTGCCGCAAGCCTTTCGCTGATCTGCATCCCGCCGACAACAAGTGCGGCGTCGGCGAGGGCGAGTTCGATGTGCACGGCCCTTCCGCTGGCCCCTGCCTGGGAGATCGCGGCGACGAGCCCGAGCGCGGCCAGCATCCCGCCGGCGACATCGGCCTGCAAGGTCATCGGGAGGCTGTCGACAAGCCCCGCATAGGCCATGAAATTCAGGTCGTGCCCGGCGAAGCCGGCACGCGGGCCGCTCTGTCCATAGCCTGACAGCGACAGATACACGATGTCCGCCTTGACAGCAGCGGCCTGCGCGAAGCCCACGCCAATCCGGTCGGCCACCCCGGGCCGGTAACTCTCGATCACCGCGTCGGCGCCGGCAACCAGATCCAAGACCAGTTGGCGTCCAGCGGCAGTCCGGAGGTCGGCTCGTACGGACTCCTTGCCCCGGTCCATGTACTGATGCTGCGCCGACGAATCGGCACCGACCTTTGGTGCCAGAGAACGGATCTCGTCTCCACCTACCGGGTTCTCGATCTTGATCACCCGTGCGCCGAGGTCCGCCAGCAACAGTGTCGCGGTGCCGCCGGGCAGCATTCTGGTCAGATCGACAACCGTGATCCCGACCAGTGGTTGCCAAGTGCCGGCCCCGCTCACCTGAGTAACCCCCGACCCACGATCTCCTTCATGATCTCGTTGGCGCCGCCATAGATGCGCTGCGCTCGGGCGTCCCGCCACATCCGGCCGATCGGGTACTCCTGCATGTAGCCGTAGCCGCCGAACAATTGCAGCGCCCGATCGAGCACCTGACCTTCCAGGTCGGTGGCCCAGTATTTGGCCCCCGCGGCGTCTTGCGCCGTCAGCTCCCCCGCATTCAGCTCCAGCACGCAGTTGTCGATGTGGCTTCGGGCCACCTGGATCGCGGTGTGCATGTCGGCCAGCTCGTGCAGCACCGACTGATGCTGCGCAATCACCTTGCCAAAGGTCGATCGCTGCCCGGTGTACTCCAGCGCCAGGTCGAGACCGCGCTGCGCCGAGGCGACCGCCGCCACCGCGATCGAAAGCCTTTCGCGCGGCAGGTTCTTCTTGATCACGTCGAGCGCGCCGCCGCGCTCCCCGATGACGTTGGCGAGCGGCACGCGGCACTCGTCCAGGAACACCTCCGCGGTGTCCTGCGCCATCCGGCCCAGCTTCTTCAGTGGCGTGCCGCGCTGCAGGCCCGTTGTTCCACGCTCGACGCCGACCAGGCTCTGATCGCGGCCGTGGCCCCCGCCGGTGCGAACGAGGACGAAGATCAGGTCAGCGGTGAACCCGTTGGTGATGAACGTTTTCGAGCCATTGAGCACGATGCTGTCACCATCGACAACTCCCGTCGTGCCGATCCGTGCGAGGTCGGAACCGCCCCCCGGCTCCGTCATCGCGATAGCGGTGATGGTCTGGCCGGTGACGAAGCCTGGTAGCCATCGAGCCTGTTGGGCGGCCGAGCAGTAGTTGATCAGGTAGGGCGCGACGATGTCGTTGTGCAGAGCGAAACCGTCCCCGGCCATTCCGCTCGCAACGATCTCCTCGGTCATGCTCGCGTTGAAGCGGAAGTCATGAAGATCCAGTCCGCCATAGCGGGCGGGCGCCTCGAAGCCCAGGTAGCCGAGCGCGCCGGCCTTCGTCCAGAAATCGGGGTCGACCATCCCCGCCGACTCCCATTTCTCGGTGCACGGCACTGCCTCGCGGTCGATGAACGACCGGAATGCCTGCCGAAATTCCAGGTGGTCGGCGGTGAAGATCCGTCGCTTCATTCTGGACCGCCGAACCTGGCTGCCGCGTGCTGTCCGACGAGCCAACCATTGCGCACTGTCGCCTCCGTGAGTCGCGCAATCAGCGCCGCCACGGCCGCCGGCATGCCCAACGGCTTCTGAAACGAATCTACGTCCGCCCGGCCTTGATCGGCGCCTCGTCCAGACTCGAAACCCCGAAACCCAGCTCTCGCCGGCAGCGACGACACTCAGTAGCGCTGCAACTACCCAGTGCGGGTAAATGGGAGCTGGCTTGACAACGGCCGAAGGGGTGACGATTGTCGGGATATGCGTATCGCGACGAGTGCCGGCTCCATGGCCCGCCGCATTTTGGTTCGGCGTCGGCACGTCGATCACATGCGCACCAGTACGGCACTGTGTTGCGAAGGCCGCTGACTCCTCCCTTGCGCGATCGCTTCCCCACTGCCTGCTGCCCCCTGTGAAAGAGACTCCCTCGATGTTGAAGAAGATGCTGTCATTCCCGAACCCGGTGAACGAATACGCGGCGCGGTCGGTGGCCGGCATGGTGCTACTGCTGTGCATCGCCACGCTGGGGTTCCGCACGCCGTGGCTGCTCTGGCCACTGGCCCTCGGGTTCTTGGCCAGAGTGGCGTCGGGGCCACGGTTCTCATTGTTCGGGCAACTGGCGACCAGAGTGATCGCGCCGCGGCTGGGTCCGGCCAGGTTGGTTGCGGGCCCGCCCAAGCGCTTCGCCCAGACGATAGGTGCGACGCTCTCCTTGGCTGCGCTGGCCTCGTACCACCTGGGTGCGCCCACGCTGTCCTGGGTGCTGGTCGGGCTGATTGTCCCTGCCGCATTCCTCGAATCGGTGTTCGGGCTATGCCTGGGTTGCAAGATCTTCGGCAGGCTCCAGGCGGTCGGGGTGATTCCGGCTTCGGTGTGCGAGGCCTGCAACGACATTCGGCTGCGGCCCAGGGTCGCAACCGCAAGCTGACGCCGCGGTTTCGGCCGCCGAGACAATCAGCCCCGTCGACCCAACCAGGCAGATCAACGTAGTTTGATCGAGGCCGCACGCACCGCTTCACCGGTTCATTCGCCCGTCGCCCGACACAGGAGTATCCATGGCAAAGATCTTTGATGACGTCACGAAGCTGGTCGGCAACACCCCCCTCGTCCGGCTGAACAAGCTGACGGAGGGCCTGAACGCGACCGTCGTGGCCAAGCTCGAGTTTTACAACCCGGCCAGTTCCGTGAAGGACCGCATCGGTGTCGCCATCATCGACGCCGCCGAGCGGTCGGGGGAACTACCGCCCGGCGGCACGATCGTCGAGGCGACGAGCGGCAACACCGGGATCGCGCTCGCGTTCGTCGGGGCGGCGCGCGGTTACCACGTCGTGCTGACCATGCCCGAGACCATGTCCAAGGAGCGACGCGCCCTATTGCGCGCCTACGGTGCCGAACTGGTCCTGACGCCCGGCGCGGTAGGCATGAAGGGCGCCGTGGAAAAGGCTCAGGAGATCGCCAAGGAGCGGCCCGGGGCGATCCTGGCCAAGCAGTTCGCGAACGAGGCCAATCCCGAAATCCACCGCCGGACCACCGCCGTGGAGATCTGGGATGATACCGATGGCGCCGTCGACATCTTCATCGCCGGGATCGGCACGGGTGGGACCATCACCGGTGTCGGACAGGAACTCAAGGCGCGCAAGCCCGGTGTGCAGATCATCGGGGTCGAGCCCGCCGAATCTCCGATCCTCAACGGTGGCGCGCCCGGCCCCCACAAGATTCAGGGCATCGGCGCCAACTTCGTCCCCGAGATTCTCGACCGGACCGTCTACGACGAGATCATCGACGTCGACGCGGAGACCTCGGTGGCCGTGGCTCGCGACGCCGCCAGGCGCGAAGGCCTCCTGGTCGGCCTTTCGTCCGGCGCAGCGATCCACGCGGCGATCCAGGTCGCCAAGCGTCCGGAGAATTCCGGCAAACTCATTGTGGTGATCGTGCCGTCGTTCGGCGAGCGGTACCTCACCTCGGTGTTGTACTCAGATCTGATGGACTGATGACCAAAATCCGGTATGCGCTCTCGGTGCTCCGCGAGGATCTCGAGGCCGCCCGGAACCGCGACCCGTCGGCGAGGTCACTCGTCGAGATCGCGCTCGGATACCCCGGTGTCCATGCGGTATGGGTCCATCGGATTGCCCACCGAATGTGGCATAACCCTCGACTGCGATTGCCCGCCCGGCTGCTGGCGCAGACAGCGCGGGCCGTCACGGGGGTCGAGATCCATCCGGGCGCGGAACTTGGCCGCCGTTTGTTCATCGATCACGGCATGGGCGTCGTGATCGGCGAGACCGCGGTGGTCGGTGACGACGTGCTGCTCTTTCATGGAGTCACGCTCGGCGGCCGGTCGATGAATCAAGGCAAGCGGCACCCAACCCTGGGCGACAACGTCACGGTCGGCGCGGGCGCGAAGATCCTCGGACCGGTGTCGATCGGCTCGGGTGCGCAGATCGGCGCGAATGCCGTGGTGATCATCGACGTCCCGACCGACCACATCGCGGTCGGGATCCCGGCCAAGATTCGGCCCAATCCCGGGGCCGTGGTGCATGTCGGGTATGCCGACGATCCGGCGATCTACATTTGATCGGCGGCCCGGGGGTCAGGGGACCAGCACGAGCTTTCCCCGAACGTGACCGTGCTGGCTGATGTCGTGCGCCTCGCGCGCGCGGGCGAACGGGAAGGTCTGGATCTTGATCACCAACGTGCTCTGTTCGAGCAGCACGGCTGTCTCGGCCAGCGCCTCCTGCGCATGCTCCGAACGGCCGGTGGTCAGCTGAACACCCGAGTCACCCAGATCGAACTGCGCGATCGTCACCACCTGCGAAGGTGTGGGCACCAAACTGACCAGGTCCGCGATGGACGACTTTCCCGCCACGTCGAAAACGGCGTCGACGCCGGCCGGTGCCAGCGCCCGGACCCGGTCGACCATTCCGTCGCCGTAGAGAACCGGGCTTGCACCGATCTCGCGCAGATAGTCCTGGTTCCCCTGTCCGGCAGAGGCGATCACCCTCGCGCCATGCGCGATCGCAATCTGGGTGGCGACCGCACCGACGCCACCCGCGCCGCCGTCAATGAAGATGGTGTTCCCGCTGGTGAGTCGGACCAGGTCGAACGCGCGCCTGGACGTCTCCGAGGCCACCCCGGCCGCGGCGGCGACGGCCCAGTCGACCGAAGCGGGCTTCTTGGCGTAGGCATCCAGAATGGCGAACTCGGCGGCAGTCGCCGAACCAAGACCGAAGACGTCATCCCCCACCGCGACATCCGTGACGCCGTCGCCCAACTCGTCGACGACGCCGGCGGCTTCCAGTCCCACGTAGCCGGGTCCGTCAAGCGGTTGGCCCTGCGCCATGTACCCGGCTCGGATCTTCCAGTCGAGTGGGTTGACGCCCGCGGCTCGGACCAGCACTCGGACCTGACCAGCCTGTGGATGGACATCGGGGGCCTGACCAATGGTGAGAACCTCCGGGCCGCCGTAGGCCGCAAACTGAAGCGCTAACATGTGGGACTCCTTCGTTGTCACGGCCAACCCTGGCCGTGGTCCTCATCCGCGGTGTCGCTGTGATCGGCACCACTCGGCTCAACCGAGAGCCCGCAGAGGCTATTCCCGACCCGGCCGAGCTGCGGCTCTCACTGCGTCACACTGATCGGCATGGACGTGCAGATGCTGCGGGATGCCCGGGCATTTTCCGAGATCTGTGGCGATTGGTTGGCCGCGAATCCGTTCACGACGAGCGTGCTCGGCAGCACGCTGGCGGCGGTGCTGGCTGGTGCCCGGGAGCCCGGAGTGGACACGGTCTGGATCGCCGTGCTCGAGGAAGACCGAGCGGTGGGCGCCGCAATGCACACCCCGCCGTATCCGCCGTTTCTACCCGGCCTTCCGCGGGGCACCGCGACGCACATCGTGCGAGCGCTGCTGAACGAGGGAAGGCAATTCTCGGGTGTCAGCGGTGAGGCCGCGACTGTCGAGGAATTCGCATCCGCCTGGACTTCGCAGACCGGCGGCACCGCAACACCGGGGATGGCGATGCGGATGTATCGGCTCGGTGTGTTGGCCGCGCCGACGCAGGTGCCTGGCCGGGCACGCACCGCCACCACGTCGGATGCAGACCTGGTGAGTGACTGGTTCGGCAGGTTCCAAGCCGAGGCGATGCCCGGCTCGCCACACGAACATCCAGCAGCAGCAGCATCCCGGCCGCTGGCAGCGGGTCACGTGTGGCTGTGGGAATGTCAGGGCCACGTGGTCTCGCTCGCAGCCGGCACCAGCGCCAACGGCGTTGCCCGGATCGGCCCGGTGTACACGCCGCCCGAGCATCGGAGCCGCGGCTATGGCGCCGCGATCACCGCCCACGCCACCCAGGCATTCCTCGACACCGGGGCCGCCGACATCGTTCTCAACACCGACTTGGCGAATCCGACGGCCAACGCGATCTATCAGCAGATCGGCTACCGACCTCACCACGATGCCCGGGAATACCACCTGCACGGCTGAGCAGAGGCTCCCGCGGATCTGGCCACTACGAGTCACCAAATCTGACCGACTTGACCGATACGGCCCGGTCGCATCGGCCAAATGGGTGGCTCCAGGAAACGTGGTGGCTGCCTCGGCCCGCTCGTTCTCGATGACAAAGCTGGTGGTCGGCAAGATGTACACCTTGTCGGTTGAGGCTGTCACGTCCGCCGGTGCCGGGGCCGCGGCCTCGGGCACGATCACCATCAAATAGGACGCTTCCCATACACGCGCCGCGGGTGGAGTTCCTCGGCCCGCCGCCGGAATCACGCCACGCAGGGGCCGGTGCCCTTGACCGTGAAGGACGTCCCGGCCGGGGTGTACATCACGTTGGCCGGCACGGAGTCCAGTAACCCAGCCGCCACCAAGTCGGCCAGGCTTGTTGCGGAACTCCCAGGGGGGTGGACAGTTCAGCAACGGTGAAGCCCTTGCCGTCCCTGATCTGCTGGAAGCGGCTGAGCACGGATATCCCCTGATTACTCGTGCTGAGGAGTCTCATCACCCCTTTGGATGTCTACTGCTTGCCTAGAGTGCGACATACAGTCGGAGCACTGTCGTGACATCAACCCAATCGGGTATGCAGGGGGTTTTCGACGGTGCAGAAGTCCGCGTTCAGTGGGCAAGTACGCCCTGTTGGGCAGGATGGACCCCGACTTCGGTCTGTGCGAGCACCGTTTTGCCGAGGGCGTCCAGGATGACGACTCGGTCTCGGCCGTCGCGTTTGGCTTGGAAGAGTGCGACATCCGCGCGGTTGATCAGGTCGGGAATGGCCTCGCCGTCAACTGCTTGGACCACGCCGAAGCTCACCGTGAACTGGGGCAGTCCGGCAATGGTGATCGCAGCGTTCAGCCGCACACGGAGTGAGTCGAGTATCTGGCGCGCGTTGTCTGCGGGGCAGCCGACGAGAGCCACCACGAATTCCTCACCGCCGTGGCGGCCGACGACATCCTGCACGCGGACGGACCCGGTCATGACTTGGGCGAACAGGCGTAGTGCCCGGTCACCCGTCTCGTGGCCATACGTGTCATTGAGTGCCTTGAAGTGGTCGAGGTCGGCCATCGCCATGGACAGCGGTACCGTGTCGCGGCGAGCCTGGGTGACCTGATGTTCGAACGAACGGCGGTTGAGTAGACCGGTCAAGCTGTCGGTCGAAGCTTGTAGTTGAGTCTCGGCCATCACCCGCAGTAGGCCGATCCGGGCTCCCGCAAGCTTCGCCAGTGTGCCCAGGTCCTGCACTGTGTCGTCGGTCAGCTTGGCGTGCGGCTCCGCCGTGGAATGGATCACGCCGACGGTCCGTCCCATGATCGCCACCGGCACACACACCGAGGACACAGCCCCCTCGATCCGGCCGCGGAGCTTCGGGCAGGCATCAAGGTCGTCGCTGTCCGCGAAGCGTTGGATCTGGGCGCGACGGGCCGCGGGGCAATGGTCGGGTGAATCCACACTGCATCCGGGGGACGACCCGGTCGGCGAGGCGCTCGCCATCCGCAGGAGATGCGCGTGACTGTTGTCGGCCAGCAGGAGCTCAACGGGCGAGAGCGGCAGGATCGCAGAGAGCGACCGCTCGATCACGTCGACGACCTCGGGCTCCCCCTCCGCCATGTCCAGAGCATTTGCCAGGCGGCTTTCGAACTCCTGACGGTGCGCCTGGTCGGTGCGTTGACCGGCCTCCTCCTTCGCGAGTTCGACCGCCTTGGCCAGCTGCTGGGTCAGCTTGCCGACCAGCCGATCGGTCTTGACCTGCTGTTTGCTGGCGGCGAGGAACGCGCCGGCGCCAGTCGGCACGAGCAGCACGAACATCAGGCCCGCCGTCACTGCCCAGCGCGCACCACCGGGTTGAACGGTGTTCCCGACCAACACCGCCAGCAGATTGAGGCCTGTCCCGACCACCAAGCCGCCGAGCGTCAACAGCAATCCCAACCGCCTGGTCCGCGATTGCGCGGCGATCCAGTCGGACTCGGTGACAAGGGGGATCTCTTGGCTGACCACGTTGACCCTCCTCGAACCGGCGAGCGACATGATCACTGGAGATTCGAGCGCCTGTGGCCGAACGATTGCGAACGTCGCTACTTTATGTGATGCGATGTTGCTCTAAGTTAAGAGTACAGGCTTGACCAGTGAGCGAGGTCCATTGCGTCGGCTGAGGCTCGCCGTCGGTGACCGGGATTCGGACGACCGGACCCAGGCCTTGTAGCGTCGTGGGGCAATGAGCTATCCGTGTCGCGTGGCGACAGCGGGGAGGACACGCATGGAGCCAGCCGCCGGGACGTCAAACCGGGATGCGGCAGCGGCCTCCGTGCGGCGCAAACAGGTGACCGACGCGGTTCAGACGTGGTCGGGTCAGCTGATCGACTTCGGCGGGCGAAATCAACTGCTCTACTACCGCGACCTTAAAGTCGGCACCCTCGACCTGGCAGACGCGGACCCGAATGCCGTCGGCTCGTTAATGGACGGGCGGACCGTCCCGATGTCCCGGCTGTTCGGGCCGGAGCTTCTTCCGGACCGACTCAAGCGCGCCCGGGCGATCCGCAACAAGGCCCGGGAGGGCCTCGAAGAACGCGGCATCGCAACCTGTTTCGTCGCCATCGGGATGGCCACCTGGACCAACACCCGGGGGACCTCGACACCGGCCGCGCCCATCTTGCTGCGCGAGGCGTCAATCGTCGCAACGGGCGCGGCCGAGACCGAATTCGAGATCGCGCTGACCGGTGAGACCGAGGTGAATCCCACCCTGCTCCACCTCCTCGACGATCAGTTCGCGGTGACGCTCGACGATGATGAACTGTTGGATCTCATCGGGCCCGGCCGCTTCGATCCGCAGGCGCTGTTCGATCAGCTGGCAAAAGCCTCGACGTCCGTAGCCGGCTTCGCCATCGCAGCACGGAAGGTGCTGGGCACGTTCTCCTACGCGAAATTGCCGATGGTCACCGATCTGAATGCCAACCTGGACGCGATCGTCGCTCATGACGTGATTTCCGCGATCGCCGGCGATCGCGGAACGCAGCTCGCGCTGGTCGCGTCTGGCTCCCGGGTGGACATCACCGACCCTGACCGGATGTCGCCTGATGATGAGTTCCTGGTGCTGGACGCCGATTCGTCACAAAGCTACGCGATCAACGCCGCGGTCGCGGGTCAGTCGCTGGTGCTGTCCGGCCCGCCGGGCACCGGAAAGAGCCAGACCATCGCCAATTTGATCGCGACATTCGTAGCGCGCGGGCAGAGCGTGCTGTTCGTCGCGGAGAAACGCGCGGCGATCTCGGCCGTGCTCAATCGGCTCACGGGCGTTGGCCTGGGCGGCCTCGTCCTGGACCTGCACGGTGGCGTCGGATCCCGCAGCGCTCTCGCCCGCCAGTTGGCGGCCGGACTACACGCCTCGAGCGAGGTCCCCCGTCCCGACCAGGTCGAGCTCCATCAACTTCTGGTGTCCCGCCGGGCGCGCCTCAACGACCATGAGCAGGCGGTGCACCGGAGCCGAACGCCCTGGGATGTCAGCGCTTTCGACGCTCAGTGTGCATTGCTCGGGTTGACTCAGCAGTACGGTGGCGCGGCGAGGTGCGGTGTCCAGCTCCGTGGCGAGGTCCTGGCGAGACTGGACGCGACGACCAAACGCCACCTTGACGACCACCTCTACGAGTACGCCGGCTTAGGTGGCCTCACCCTCACCCAGTCCGAAAGCCTTTGGGCTGACTCGACAATCCTCTCCCAGGATCAGGCCCAGGCGGCTTTGGAGGGTGCGATCCGAGCGTCCCGGACCACTGTTCCCACTATCGAGCGAGCGCTCGCCGAACTGGTCCGCCGCACCGGACTCCGCCGGCCGACAATGCTCAGCCAGTGGCGGGGACTGCTCGGGTTACTCAACGCCGTTGCCGTCCTCGGCAATATCCTGACGCCCGACATTTTCGCGGCCGCGATTCCGGAAATGGTTGCTGCGACGGCTTCTCGGACCTGGCGGAAACAGCACACCGGCTGGCCGGGGGCGGCCGCCAACTGGTCGTCTCGCCGGCGCTGCCGCAAGGCCGCCGCCGCCTTCGTGGTCGGGCCGCAGAAGCTATCCAGGTCGGAGCTCCATGCTGCCCTGCTCCGGTCGGGCCAGATCCTTCAGGACTGGCGACTTCAGTGCACTGATAACGGCTTTCCGCGCATTCCCGTTGACTTGGTCTCCCTGCAAGGAAGTTTCGACCAGCTCATCCTTGAACTCGCCGGCCTTGGCGGATACCTGACCGGCGTCGACTTTGCTGGTCTCCCGGCAGACCAGCTGGCAGCGGCGCTCGGCAACCTCGCCGCCGATGAGCGCACCCTACGGAAAATGCCTCGGCTGAACCAGCTGAAGGCGGGCTTCCTGCGGCTCGGTCTGGCAGACCTGTTGAGCGAGCTCAAGAATCGACGGCTAGGTCCTGCGATGGCCGTCGCGGTGTTCAATACCTGTTGGTATCAATCGATTCTCGATCGGGCCGCCGTTGATGATCCAATTCTGGCGAACTTCAACGCCGGTCTGCTCGACAACTCCTCGACCGTTTTCCGCGACGCCGACAACCACCACATCGAGCAGGCCGCGCAGCGGGTCCGTCGAGCTGCCGCCGAACGTCTGGTGCAGGCTCGTGACCAATTCCCGGACCAAAGCCTGCTGGTGCAGTCACAGGCGGACCGCAAGCGCGGACACCTGCCGCTACGCCAGCTCTTCTCGGCCGCTCCCGACGTGATGATCGCCTTGAAACCGTGCTGGGCGATGAGCCCACTGGTCGTCAGTCAGTTGCTGCCGGGCGACCAGCCCTATTTCGATGTCGTCGTGTTTGACGAGGCGAGCCAGATCGTGCCGGCCGACGCCATCCCGTCCATTCTGCGAGCCCATCGGGTCATCGTCACCGGTGACAAACACCAGCTGCCGCCGACCAGCTTCTTCGCCGCGGCCAGCGACGGCGACGACGACATCGCCCAGGCGGTCAACGCCGACGGCAGTATCAACCTGGCTTTCACCACCGGTTTCGAGTCGATTCTGGACTCACTGAACACGGTGCTGGGCGAAGCCAGGACCCGCTCCCTGACCTGGCATTATCGCAGCGCCGATGAACGCCTGATTGCATTTTCCAATGCCTGGATCTACGACAATTCGTTGACGACCTTCCCCGGCATTTCCGGCCAGAACTGCCTCTCGCACGTGTTCGTCGACGGGCGTGCGAATGCACCAGGTCAGGAAGACAGCGTCACCGCAGAGGTCGAACGGGTCGTGACCCTGATGCTGGACCACGCCGCCGCCCGGCCGCTCGAGTCATTGGGGGTCATCACGATGGGTGTGAAACACCGGGACCGAATTGACGGCGCCTTCCGGCAGCGCCTGCGATCGAATCCGCAGTTGTTCTCCTTCTTCGACGAGTCGCAGAAGGAGAAGTACTTCGTCAAGAACCTGGAAACCGTGCAGGGCGACGAACGCGACGCCATCATCCTGTCGATCGGCTACGGCAAGACCCCTGACGGCCGACTCCCCTACCGGTTCGGGCCGCTGCTCCAGGACGGCGGTGAACGGCGGCTGAACGTCGCGATCACTCGGGCCCGACGCCGCATGACGCTGGTCAGCTCCTTCAGCGCGCATGACATGGATCCCACCCGGTCGACCGCCGCCGGGGTCGCCATGCTGCGTGCGTACCTGCAGTACGCCGAGTCGGGCGGCGCGCGGCTGGGCGATATTGTCCTGGACAAGCCGGCCCTCAACCCGTTCGAGATCTCCGTTCGCGATCAATTGCAGGCGGCCGGCATCCCAGTGATCCCGCAGTATGGTGTTGCGGGCTTCTGGATCGACTTCGCCGCTCCGCACCCGACCAAACCCGGGCAGATGGTGCTCGCGATTGAAGCAGACGGCGCTTCTTACCATTCGTCTTCGACGGCACGCGACCGTGACCGGCTGCGCCAGGAGCAACTCGAACGACTGGGCTGGACCTTCCATCGGATCTGGTCCACGGAATGGTTCAACGACACCGCCACCTGCGTCGCCGAGGCCGTAACGGCCTACCGGCGTGCCGTCGCCGCAGCCGACGGCCGAGCGGCGAGCGCTCGGACCGAACTACCGGCAGCGGTCCCTGCTCAGCCAACTGACCCGCCCCCGGTACGGCTGGTGTCGCCGCCATCAGACCGGCGTCCGGGTCGGCCGATGATCTATCCGGGGACGCCGATCACGGAATACTCAGACGCCGAACTCGTCCTGCTGATCCGCTGGATCGAATCGGACACCCTGCTGCGCACCGCGGCCCAGCTGTACGAGGCGTTCGTCGAGGAGTTGGGCTACAAACGACGCGGCTCCCGCATCAGAGCCGCGTTCGATCGGGTGTTGCCCACGGCTCGAAAGCCCCGGTGAATCCGGGAACGCCGTCGATCGGTGCGGGCCGACCGGCACCTTGTTCACTGATCCTGGCCATCGCGCTGACGGTATGAGGTACCTGGCCCGCGAAATAGAGATTTCGTCTGATGTGCGCGGCCACCTCAGACGACGAGATTCGTTCTCATGATGCTCAACCCAGATGCCCGGTCATGCCCGGTTCCAGATCACTCGCGAGGTCTCCGCTGACCCCGCCGTTCGGACGCGACCGAGAACTGGCCGAGATCCTGGCGGCCATCGGCGTCACCGCCCCCCGGCCACCGGCCGCCGTCCTGCTCAGTGGCGACGCGGGTATCGGCAAGACCAGGTTGCTGGAGGAGGTGATGGACACCGCCGACCGGGCCGGCCGGCTGGTGTTGGTGGGGCACTGCCTGGACCTGGGCGACAACGCGATGCCGTACCAGCCGTTCGTCGAGGCGCTCGGATTGCTCGACATCGCGCGGGGCGACGCCCTCGCCGTCCGGTTCGGCGCGTTGGCGCCGTTACTGCCGTCGTGGGGCGGCGAGGCCGACGCCGGTCAGCGGGTGAGTGTCGACCGGACCGAACTGTTCGCCACCGTCATGGCCGGTCTGGATCTCCTCGCTGATGAACAGCCACTGTTGCTGATCGTCGAGGACGCGCACTGGGCCGACGGATCCACCCGCCAGCTGCTGCGATTCCTCCTCGAGTGTCGGTTCGCCCACCCGGTCCACCTGATCGTCAGCTAAACGGGAAGTACTGGGTCAGGTCGCCGCCGGGCGCAGCAACGGCGAGATCGCAGCACGATTGTTCATCAGCACCAAGACCGTGTCGGTCCACGTCTCCAATATCCTGGCCAGGCTCGGTGCCACCAGTAGGACCGAGGCGGCCGCGCTCGGCCGCGATCGCGGGTTGCTCGATCAATGATCGCCCGAACCGGCACGCAGCCACGCCCGGATCAGACCGGTCGGTCCGCGCACTCGCTGCCGCTAGCCTGTCGTGGTGACATTTCACCGCTATGTGGCTCTGGGCGACTCGTTCACCGAGGGCGTGGGTGACCACGACGAAACCCGCCCGAACGGGGTCCGGGGATGGGCCGATCGCGTCGCCGAGGTGCTCGGCACCCACGCCGACGACTTCGCCTACGCCAATCTCGGCATCCGCGGCCGCAAGCTCGCCCAGGTAGTCGCTGAGCAGGTCGAGCCCACGGTGGCATTCAGACCCGATCTGATCACTCTGTACGCGGGGGCCAACGATGTTCTGCGTCCGCGGGTCGACATCGATGCCCTGGTCGCCATCTACGACGCCGGGATCGAGCGGCTGGGCGACACCGGAGCGCGCCTGGTCCTGTTCACCGCTTACGACACCGGTGGGCCGAACGCCACGGGTATCTTCGGCGCGCTCCGCGGCCGGTTCGCCATCTACAACGAGCTCGTCCGGGAGGTCGCCGACCGGCACGGCGCGACGCTGGTCGACTTCTGGCGGATGCGCGACCTGGACGATCCTCGCATGTGGGACGTCGACCGGCTGCACCTGTCCGCCGCCGGGCACCAGCTGGTCGCCATCGCCGTGCTGGATCGGCTTGGAGTCGATCACGACCTGCAACCGGCAACCGTGGACCCCTTGCCGACGCTGTCCCCGCGTGCGAAGTGGGCGGCCGACATCGTTTGGGCTAGAACCTATCTGGCCCCGTGGGTGCGACGACGGCTGACCGGGACCTCCTCCGGGGACACCCTCGGTCCCCGGCGCCCGGTCCCGGCGCCGATGACCCCCAGTGTGGACTTAATAGTCGAATCCTGGTCGGACTGCCAACCAGAATTCGACTATTAGTCCGCGGACCAGCGCGCTCACACCCCGGGCGGTCGTCGTTGCCGCAGGATAGGGACATGGAATATCGCCAGCTCGGCAACAGTGGTCTTTTCGTCTCGACCTTGACCCTGGGATCTGCGGCGTTCACCCCCGGCGCCGACGGCACCGTCACCTCGGTTGACATGGTCAATGTCCGCGACCAGTTCGATCGGGCGCTTGATGCGGGGATCAACCTCGTCGACACCGCAGATTCCTACAACCGGGGCGTCTCGGAAGAAGTCGTCGGCGAACTGCTCAAGGGCCGACCGGAGGCGATGCTCGTCTCGTCGAAGGTGGCTTTCCCGACGGGACCCACCCCCAACGACCGGGGGCTCGGTCGCCACCATCTGATCGTGTCCGCGGAGAACAGCCTGCGTAGATTAGGCCGCGACCACATCGACCTGTATCACCTGCACCTCTGGGACGGGCTCACCCCGGTCGAGGAAACGCTCGGGGCCCTCGATCTGCTGGTCCGGTCGGGCAAGGTTAGGTATGTCGCGGTCTCCAACTTCGCCGCCTGGCAGGTCATGAAGTTGCTGGCCGCGGCCGAGGAGCTCGGTGCACCCCGCCCCATTGCCCAGCAGATCCACTACACGCCGCACGTGCGCGACGCCGAATTCGACCTGCTCCCGATGGCGGCCGACCAGGGTTTGGGCACCCTGGTGTGGAGTCCGCTGGCCGGCGGGTTGCTCTCCGGGAAGTACCGCCGCAATCAACCGGCACCGCCGGGCAGCCGACATACTGCGGCAGTTGTCGAGCCGCCGGTCCCGGACGAGTCGCGCCTGTACGACATCATCGATGAAATCATCGCCGTTTCCGAAGAACGTGACCTGACCCCCGCTCAGGTCACCCTCGCCTACACCCTGAGCCGGCCCGGCATCACAACCCTCGTCATCGGGGCGCGACGCCCGCACCAGCTTGATGACAACCTCGCCGCCGCGGACGTGGTGCTCCGCGCCGACGACGTTCAACGAATCGAGCGGGTCAGCCGACCGGTCGTGCCGTACCCGTACTGGCATCAATTGATGTGGGATTTCGACCGGCTCGGCCCGGCCGAGCGGCCGTTCCTGGGGCCCTACGCGGAGTGACTCCGGAGCCGGCCCAGTGAGCGATCACTTTCTGCGGGTCGGGGTCGGTGACCACCGCGCCCGCGGCGCAGCAGCAGGCGGGGACGGCGCTGAGCGCGGCGGTGCAGATGCACCCGCCGATCTGTTGAACGCTTGTTCACGACGGCGCCGGCCACCTCGGCGTCGGCCTCGTGCACGGCCCCTGGGTGGCGGCGCCGAAGGCTGCGCCACACCAGCTTGTCGAGCCTGTCGCTGCATTTTGCGGGCCGAACTCGCCTTTACCGACGAACATTGGCTCGCACGGGCGAGCTGCTTTCGTCAGGTGTCCGCGGCGTGCTCGTTGGGCGATCACTCCCGCTCGAAGTGACGGCCATCGGCGCGATGAGACTGGCCTTGCCGCACGCCGCTCCGCGAGCATGCCATCGAGATCGGCTTCGCGGTAATTGAGCATCTGCGGCTGCGTGGCGCTGCGGAAGTACGGTGTCTCGGCCGGGAACGCAGTCCAGTTTCGTAACCGAGCTCCTGCTCGGCGAAGTTGAAGACCGCCCGAAGACGCCGCAGCCGGGCCGACGGGACCTAGGACTTTGGACCCTTTTTCGGACCACTACGGAAATCCATAGTGGTCTCGGGAGACCCTCCCAACGCATTCCTTGCAGAATCGAGGTTCACCATGGTCCATCTGCGTCGGGCCCAGCCACCACGTCGCACGGGTCCGAAAACACAGTTGCGAGCACGCTACTGGCTGGCCGCGCTGATGATCGCCGGTCTCGTCCTGGGCACCGGCGCCGTGCCCGCCCAGGCGGCGGACACCGATCACAGTCCGCCCTACTCGCAGCGTATCGATCTCCAGGTTCTGCTCCCGGACGGATGGAGCGAATCCGGTGGACTCAACGATCAGAACGTCTCCGTCGGTCGCGCCACGTCTGAGCCGGGGGTAGACCACTGGCACGCTGTGCGGTGGACCCCCAGCGGCAAGGTCAGCGACTTGGGGACGCTGGCCGGCGGTAGAGACAGCTCCGCCATGGCTATCAACAATTCCGGCGTTGTGGTCGGCCAGTCCGATGCGACCAGCAGCTACGGCACGCACACCGTCAATGCCGTCAAGTGGGATGCCAGGGGCAAAATCACCGCGCTCAGCGCCGGGCCTGGTGCCACCGGCAGCATCGCCACCGGCGTGAACCAGACCGGGACGATCATCGGAGCGTCGACGATCGGCGGTCGCGCGCGGGCCATCCGGTGGACCGCCTCGGGACACGGCAGCAGGCTGAAGCTGCTGGCCGGGAGTAACACCAGCCGCGCCTCCGATATCAACAACCACGGCGTCACCGTCGGGCAGTCCGCGACGGTCTCCGGCGGAGTGGTCAGCGCCGGTCACGCCGTGGTCTGGAACCGCAGCGGGGCCGTGCGCGATCTCGGCACCCTGCCGGGCGGCAAGGTCAGCGACGCGACAGCGGTCAACGATCGCGGTATCGTCGTCGGAACCGCAGACGCAGCAACCCATCTCGGGGTCATGCACGCGGTGCGGTGGGACGCCCTCGGCCACATCACCGACCTCGGCACCCTGCCCGGCGGCAGTCTCAGCCAGGCGATCGCAGTGAACACCGCAGGAACCGTCGTCGGTGTTTCGGACAGCCCGAACAGCTTGCACCCGGAGGATCTGCACGCAGTGCGCTGGGACACGGCGGGCCACATCACCGAGCTCGGCACGTTGAGCCCCAACGACACCGGACACCCCGTCGCGATCAGCGATCGTGGGACGATCATCGGCCGAGCGCCGTCGGTGCCTGGCACGGTAAACCTCCCTGTCACGTGGAACAGGGCGGGCAAGATCATGCAGCTGCCGATCCTGCTCGGTGGTGACGAGTCCGGGCTGACAACTGCGATCAACGAGCGCGGCACGATCTTGGGTGACAACTCCGCACCGGGTGAGATCCCCCGCGCTGCCCTGTGGAAGAAGTAGCGGCCAAATCGGCAGCAAAGTCGCCGGCATCCTCCAGGGGTGCCGGCGATGTCGGACAACGTAAAACGGCGGGTGACCACCGCGTCCCGGGCACGCTGGGATTGCCGGTCCAGCCGTCAGACACCTGCGCGGCGCTGACCGACCAGGTGAGTTGGGCGACAGTCAGTTTGACGGGTGGCTGCGGTCGGGTAGCCCAAACCTTGACCCGACGGCGTGTCTTCATCAACTTTCTTGGGAGACACTGTGGATTTGTTGGAATGGGTGAGAGGTCGCCATGTCCTGCCGCCTGCGCTGCACTGCGTGCGGTGCGCGAAACGCGTCCAACTCCGCGAAGTGGTCTTCCGCGAGGGGGATCTCGGCTTCCTGCACGATGCGTGCCTCATCGACTTCGAGCGCACAGCGAGGTAACTCGCGGGCGGCTCGCGCCGACCCGGCCGACGGGCCACCCGCCACGACACCAGCCAGACCAGGGCTGCCCTGGATATAACTGATTCTCGTGCGAGCTGAGTGCTACTTGGTCCCGGAGTCCTGCTGGTCTCGGCGCTCGGCGATATAGGCGAGCCGCTGCAGGGTCTCGTTGTTGCGCCAATGGAGCAGCCGGTGGCGGACCGGTGCCGGGATGAGCTTTGCCGGGCCGGTCACCGCGTCCTCGTAGATCGACACCTGGCAGCCGCCCGGCGCGGGAGTCACCTCGATGACGACATCCGCCTCGCCACTGGGCCAGGCCCGGGCACGCAGAACGAGCAGTTGGTTCGGCACGTACTTTCGCACCGACGTCGTGTCATCGAGCAGCAGCGGCCACGTTCCGACGGAGTGGTGAATCCGGCTGCCCTCCGCGGGCCAGCTCGAGTCGACGTCGCGGATCCGGGATGCACCCACCACCCAGCTCGGATACAGCCAGCCCTGCTCGAGAACCTCGAAGACGGCGCCGGGCGAACACTTGAACAGTCGTTGATTCTTGCTCACTGCCCTCCCCTACCCGGAGTTTTGGTTCGGCATGCCGGTGCGGTGCACGCCGTCGCCCAGATCTCGGTACCACGGTGGGATCAGGCGGCCAAGTCCGCATCGTCGGTGCGGCTCACTGCCCGTGCAGCGACTTGATGCACGAGCGACACAATCATCTCCGGGGTGTCCGACTGAGGGGCGTGGCCGCCGCCGGGTAACAGCACAAACTGGGCGTCGCGGATGAACGGGGTGTATCGGGGGGTTTGGCCGGATCCGACGATATCCATGGATCCTTGGGCGACGATGACCGGGCAATCGATCAGATCCAGCCGGGTCGGTAGGTCGACCAGGATGGCGTCCCACAGCATGGGCCAGAACCCGCGTTGGTCGGCGAATCCGCCTTTACCGATCCGCGCTTCGGTCTCGGTCGCCTGCCACGGCATCGCCCGCATGCCGGCCAGCAGCACCGTCCGGCCCGCCGGTGTCTGCGCCAACGCATCGATCCATGGCCGCCGGGCCTGGTTCAGCACCCGGGAGGTCACCATCAACATTCCCTGGTGGACCCGTTCCGCCGGCAACGCAAGACCACTCGGCGAGATGGACACCACCGACAGGGCACGGCCCTGTCTGGCGAGTTCGATCGCGATCCGGCCACCCAACGAATTCCCCAGGACATGCACCTGTCCCAGGCCGTGCGCATCCAGGTCGGCAATCACCGCTGCCGTCAGGGCCGCCACCGTCGGGCGGCCCTCGATCATCGGCGATCCGCCATGGCCGGGCAGGTCCAGCGACAGGACCTCGAAATCCGAAGCCAACCGCGGCACCACACTCGCGAAGTCATCGCGGGTACTGCCGAAACCGTGCAGCACTAACAACGGCTCGCCGCTGCCAACACGGTCAAAATCCAATACAGGAGTTTTCATACGAGTACATCTGCCCGGCCCGGTCGGGTCCCAACCGGGTCAATACGGTGAATGCCCTCACACCGGGGTACGGATCCCGGCCGCGCGATCTTCGGCACGTGCAACAAGACGCAGGCGTGCGATGCTGATTCTCGGAACGACTGCCACTGACCTGCCGAACTCGGCTCGAACTCCGCGGTCCGGCGGAGCTCACCATCGGCTCCTCCGCGCGCCCGGATCGGAGCCACCGATTCGGTTTCGTGGAAGGCAATAAACCCGGAGAGGACGCCCACTGTCGGAGCAGCGATTCTTTCAGGACGTAGGGAACAACGGAGACATATCGCAGGTGGGGAACTTCATCGCCGCCGATTTCGTCACTCACAACTCCGCCGACGCGACGATCATCGGACCGGAGGACTACGGCCGGGCAATGGCGGCCCACCGAACCGCCTTCCCGACCTGACTACCACGCTGGGAAGAGGTATTCGCCGCGGGAAACTTGGTCGCTGTGCTTGGCACTGACCGTGGGTCCGATGCGGGTCCGAGGCTATCATCGGGTAAGCGGGGCTCATGCGGTGATCATGTCCGGCTCACGGGTGGTGTGAGGGGGAGGTCATGAGCGCTGGGGCCAGCCGCACGCCAGTGGCTGTGCCCGCTCCACCGGGCGCTTCGGGCGCAGGCTGGCGGCAGCGGAACATGTGGGCGGCGGTGGTCGTACTGCTGGTCGTCGGCGGTGTCGTCTTCTCCTTGTTCGTCGGGTCAAGAGTGGCGCGGGGGGAAGCGGCCAGGTCACTGGTGGCGTTCGACCTTTCGTCAGCCCAGGTCGCCTCGACGTTGCAACTGGCGATCGAGCAGCAGAACGACCTGCTCGTCAATGCCGGCGCGTACATCGCGGGCAACCCGACAGGGTCGCAGTCAGAGCTCACCGGGTGGGCCAACTCCGTGCAGTTGCTGACGCGATATCCGCAGGTGCACAGTCTCGTGGTCATCGCCTACGTTCCGCTGGCCGACTTACCTGCGTTCACGGCGCAGGTGACTGCACCGGGAGAAACGGCCGCGGGCACCGAGTTCCAGGTGGTTCCGCCCGGGTCACGGCCATTCTATTGTCTGGCAACGGGAGGACTGAGCCGGGAAACCAGGACCCGGCCGCTGGGCGTGGACTTCTGCGCCGACCCGGGTGGGAACGCGCTGCTGGCCGCTCGCGATTCCGGGGTGGGGTCGTACGAGCCGATCACCGCGGAGGGGATCACGGGGCTGGGAATTGAATCTCCGATCTACTCCGGCGGGACGGTCCCGGGCACCGTGGAACTACGGCGGGCAGCGTTCCTCGGGTGGGTGGGCATCCTGAGCGACCCTTCGATGTTGATGGACCGGGCACTGCAGGGTAACCCGGGTATGGCGGTGTCCATGCGGTACCACCTCGACGGCTCAGATGTGACGTTCAGCGCCGGGCACGCACCGCTTGGTGCTCGATCCCGGGTGGCCGATCTGGCCACCGGGTGGACGGTCAGCACGGCCGGCGCCACCGTCAGCAGCTCGGTGTTCGATGTACCCGGCGCGCTGCAACTGATGATCGCGGGGTTGACGTTGAGCGTGCTGCTGGGCGCCTTCGTCTGGGTGTTGGGGACCGGTAGGCAACGGGCCCGGCGGTTGGTGGAAAAACGAACCGGGCAGCTCCGTCATCAGGCACTGCACGACGCATTGACGGGTTTGCCGAACCGGGTTCTGCTCGGCGATCGGCTGACTCAGTTGCTGGCCCGGGCCCGCCGCGACGGTACCGCGGCCGCGGTGCTGTTCCTGGACCTCGACGACTTCAAGAACGTCAACGACACACTCGGTCATCAGGCCGGGGACCGGCTGCTGATCGCGGTGGCGGCGCGGTTGGCCAGCACTTTGCGTGAGGTCGACACCATCGCCCGGATGGGCGGCGATGAGTTCGTGGTGTTGATCGATGGCGCATCGGTGCATGCGTCGCCGGAGCTTGTCGCCCAGCGGCTGTTGGATGTGATGGGTCAGCCGTTCGACTTGGGTGCACCGTTGCTGCCCTTGACGGTCAATCTCAGTATCGGCATCGCCACCGGTGACAAGGCCAGCGCCGATGAACTCCTCCGGGATGCCGACACGGCTCTGTATCAGGCCAAGGGCGCTGGAAAAAACCGCTATGCGACGTTCGATCCGCAGATGCAGAGCGTGCTGAGCCGCCACACCGAGCTTGAATTCGACCTGCGCTCGGCGCTGACCGAGCATCAATACCACCTGGTCTATCAGCCGATCTACAACCTGACCGACCTCAGCATGGTCGCGGTCGAGGCCCTGCTCCGCTGGGATCACCCCACGATGGGGGTGCTGATGCCTGAGGAGTTCATCCCGATCCTGGAGCAGAGCGGCCAGATCCACGACGTGGGCCGGTGGGTGTTGCAGGAGGCCTGCGCCCAGGCGGCAACCTGGCGGTCCCGAGGGGACGACCTGGACATTTCGGTTAACGTCTCCGCCCGTCAGCTCGACCAGGACAGCCTCATCGACGACATCGCGCAGGCCCTTCAGACGAGCGGGTTGCCGGCTGACGCGTTGATCATTGAGGTCACCGAAACGGCACTGATGCACAACGTCGATGACACCGCCCAGCGGCTGCGCGCGGTCAAGACGCTGGGTGTACGGATCGCAGTGGACGACTTCGGCACTGGGTATTCTTCTCTCGCCTACCTGCGCAAATTCCCGGTCGACAGCCTGAAGATCGACCGGATGTTCACCAACGCCATCACCACCTCACCCGAGTCCAAAGCGCTGATCGGCACCCTGGTGCAACTGGGCAAGGACCTCGGCCTCAGCACGCTCGCCGAAGGTGTGGAAACAGTCGATGAAATGGACGTCCTGCGCGCGGCGAACGTCGACCAGGGCCAGGGGTTCCTGATGGCTCACCCGCTCGACCCGACCACCCTGGAAAACCAACTCCTGATACCGACCCGTGCCAGCACACCCACTCCCCCGCTGCCGGGTGGGCATCCCGCCCGCTGACACCGCTGACAGGCCGCCGAGGATCCCTCCACCCGGCACACGCCAGTTCAACCCGCACACGCTGCCGCGTCTGCAAACCCGAGATCGGCGTGCCCGCCCACCAGGGTGAGGCGGCCTCACGGCGACCCGAGAGTGCTTTCGAGGAAAGGGTTCCAGAACTTGCCTTCCGGGTCGTAGTGCTTCCGCACACCCTTGAAATCGGTGCGGCGAGGACACCGTTGGCCGATGACGTCAGCGCCGCAGTGGAAGAGTTTGCCCCAATGCGCACGCGGTTCGTACGGTGCGAGTGCTGTCAGCGCTGTTCATCACCTCGTCCAGTTGCCCGAGCACGGCTCGACCGGTCGATCATGACCAGGGAGCCGTTCGCCGTCACCAGCTCCACCGCTGAGATCGCGGTGGACAGAATTCCGTCACCCCGAAACGGGTTCCTCCGGTGACGCTGGCGGTCATCGTCGTCAGGTCGATCCTGATATCCGGATCAATACCGGCCAGCCAGTCAACGCGCCCGGGGTATCGACGATGTCGTTGAACGAATGTCGGGTACCCAGCGCCCGCGCACGGGGCAATTCGGGCGACCGGGCCTTGCAGCTCATCGACAGTCGCCGGCTCACAGACCGCCTCGGCGCGGTAGGTCAGGTTGCCAGCCCAGTTCAATTGGTCGGTCGACACGATCTTTCGGCTGTCTGGAAACTCGCTAGACGTTCGAGGTCGTCTTTGGACGTTAGCTGCCGTTCAAACGTCGCTTCATGCGCCGAGTGCGGGAAGTTTCGCCGACCACCTGCCCCGTCCGCCTCCCCGGTTCCGCTGCTGGTGTAGGGTCTCGGCTCATGCCTATCGGGTGGCCGGTCGATACCGTTTCGCGGTACCAGTGACGGCGGTGATGGACTCGTCCTCGCGTCAGTGGCTCGACGGCCTGGCTGCCTCCGGTCATGATCATGAGCGGTGTGTGGCAGCCCTGCACGCCCTGTTGCTGCGAGTGGCCCGGTACGAAGTGTCACGCCGGGCGGGATCGCTGCAACTGCGGGGCACGGAATTGGAGGACATCGCACAGCAGGCCAGTGATGACGCGCTGATGGCGATCCGCTCGAAAGTTGCGAGTTTCCGCGGTGACAGCAGATTCACCACCTGGGCCTACAAGTTCGTCATGTTCGAGGTGTCGACCAAAATGGGCCGGCATTTCTGGCGGCACCGACACGCCAGCATGGACGCCGACAACTGGGTGGAGCTGCCCGATCTCGGCGCCGTCGCTCCCGACAAGCGCACCGAGGACCGCGAGATCTTCGCAGCGCTGCGCCGGGCCATCGATCAGGACCTCACCCCGTTGCAGAAGAAGGTGTTCGTTGCGGTCGCGCTCAACGAGGTCCCGATGGACGCCATGGCACGCGAACTCGGTTCCAACCGCAATGCCGTCTACAAGGTGCTGTTCGACGCCCGGCGTAAACTTCGGGAAAGCCTGGCCGCCGCCGGGTACGAACGGCCAACGAAGTCATCTGGATCAGCGGCATGAACACACCCCGAAACATCCTCGCTCTGCTGCCTGACAACACTGTCGACGCCGGCTGCGCGGCCAGCTTCGACGTGCTGCACTCGTATGTCGAACTGGAATTCTCCGGCGTCGACCCGACCCTCTCCCAACCGGGCCTCGCCGCGCATATCAGCAGCTGCCCGGCGTGCCGCGAGGACTACCTCGGCCTCCGGGATGCCGCGTCGCTTTTCGGCGACATCGAACCATTTCCGTCGTAAACGCTCTCGCCGTCGGAGGTTTGGCACATGTGGGTTCGCATCGATGAAGTCTCCTTCGCCGTGGACCGGGCCGATGACGTGATCGCTCACACGCGCAACAATGCAGTCGCGACTCACCACGGGGAGAGCTTTCGCGGTTTCCGCCTGCTCGTCGATCGGACACATGGCCGCGCTCTCAACGTGTCCTACTGGGACGAACTCGGCGAAGCCACCTGCAATGATTCAGGTCCGGTAACCGACCCGGCCGCAGGGGCCGAGACCACCGTGGTGCGATCGAATCTGTACGAGTTGTCCATCGACGCCGCCTGATCCCGCCGGGCGGGGTCCCGCGGCAGAGCAGGCGGCCGGGCCCGCTGCTGGGGCCAACGACACTCTGCCGCGAATTCTTTTCGGGAGGCGGGTAAGACCCGGCCACCCAGCGACGCCCAATCTCCGTCAGACATTCAACGACCGGCCAGGCGGGCCTGGTGCGGTCGAACTTTCGGAGGTCAGCATGACGACGTACCACACCGCCAAGGTCGAGGAGCTCGATGTCTTCTACCGTGAGGCGGGCGACAAGGGCAAGCCGAAGCTGTTGCTGCTCGGCGGTTTTCCGTCCTCGTCGCACCAGTTCCGCAACCTCATCCCGGCCTTGGCCGAGAGCTTCCATGTCCTGTCGCCGGACTACCCCGGCTTCGGCAACACCGACATGCCCGACCCCGCGACATGGGACTACACCTTCGACCACCTCGCCAGCATCGTCGACGGCCTGCTCGCCGAGGTCGGATTCACCGGTCCGATGGGGATTTACATGCAGGACTACGGCGGACCGATCGGCAATCGCCTGATTGCCGCACACCCGGACTGGCTGCAATGGCAGGTCATCCAGAACGCCAACAGCTACGAGGAAGGCTTCACCCAGGCATGGGACGGGATCCGACACGCCCTCTGGGTCGATCGGAGCGCCGCCACCGAGGCGCCCCTGGAAGGCTTCCTGCAGCCGGAGACCGTGAAGGCCATCTATCTCACCGGGCATCGCGACCCCAGCAGGATCAGCCCCGACAACTGGAACACCGACCTGTTCTTCTTGTCTCGGCCGTACGCGCACCGGGTGCAGTTGGACCTGTTCTACGACTACCGGACCAACG
Source organism: Mycobacteriales bacterium (assembly GCA_038245175.1). GTDB lineage: Bacteria > Actinomycetota > Actinomycetes > Mycobacteriales > Nakamurellaceae > Nakamurella. The sequence goes on from JBBRSR010000008.1 coordinate 158,185, forward strand.
CCGCGCTCTACCCCAGCTGGCAGCGGTCGCTGCGGGAGCGGCAGCCCCTGACCCTCATCTTCTGGGGACAGGGCGACATCTTCTTCACCCCCGCGGGCGGCGAAGCCTACCTGCGGGATCTACCCGATGCCGAGCTTGTTCGGCTCGACTCCGGTCACTTCGCCGTCGAAGACAGCCTGCAACGGATCGCCGACGGCATCACGCTCTTCTACGACACCCGGGTCAGCCCCGCCGTGCACGCGGTGACCGGATAGTCGATTCCCGTTGCGCTGCCGGCCAGCCCGGCAGCCGCTTCGCGAGTGAGCAGAGGAGATCTGGATGGACAACATTCGACTCGCGCAGCTGTGGCGGTACCCGGTCAAATCTCTGCGGGGTGAGGCTATGCAGGGTGCGCAGCTCACCCCGGACGGCCTGGCCGGCGACCGGATCGTCCACATCGCCGGCCCGCGAGGACCCCTGACCGGGCGCACCCGACCTGGGTTGCTGACCATCCCGGCAGTCACCGGGCCCGATGGCACGCCGCTGGTGGACGGTCACCCCTGGGATTCCATTCAGGCCCGGGAGATCGTCCAGCGCCATGCCGGCGCGGAGGCGCGGCTCATCGCGGACACCACCCCGGAGCGCTTCGACGTCCTCAACCTGCTGGTGGCCACCGACGGTGCGGTCTCCCTGTTCGGCCACGACATCCGAAGACTTCGGCCCAATCTCGTGCTGTCCGGAGTGCCGGCGGAACTCGAATCCGACCTCCCCGGGCGGGCCATCGCCATTGGTGATGCCCTCATCGGTGTGCACTCGCGGCGGCAACGGTGCATAGTGACGTCGATCGACCCGGACACCGGTGAGCAGAACCTCGATGTCTTCCGCCGCATTCGTGATGTCTTCGGCGGGCGACTCGCGCTCAATTGCTGGGTGATCAGTCCCGGGTTCATTCGGCTCGATGACCCTGTCCGTATCGTCCCGGCACCGAGCGGGCCCACCCGCATCGGCGGGTGGATCGTCGGCGCACCTTATTCTCATCGCACACGCCAGTTCCTCCCGGGGCCTGACCGGCACGATGCTTCCGTGCCGGAACGACGACATCGCAAAGCACGAAACGTCCACCCACCAAGGCCAAGTCGCGACCCGTCCAGCCGGGGGTGAAATTGATTCCCGAGCGCCCTGGATGGCACTGTCGTAAGGTCGCAGGCGGACGTCGCCGCCGTTGTCCGATCGGATGCCGTACTCGGAATTTCCAGGGACCTACCTGTAGGGAAGGATCACTCGATGTCTCGTGCCGAACCTGCTGGGTCGCTCACGGACCCGCAGTCGGGTGCAGCCCGGGCGGCGACGGGCGGTCTTGTCTCGGTCAACGTGGGACTGCCCCGCGATGTCCATTGGCGCGGGCGGACCGTACATACCGGAATCTGGAAGGACCCTGTCGCCGGGCCGCACCCCGTGCGGACCCGCAACGTCGACGGTGATGGGCAGGGCGACCTCGCCGGTCATGGCGGACCACACCGCGCTGTGCTGGTCTACCAAATCGACTCCTATGATTATTGGCGCCACGAACTCACCCGCGACGATCTGAGCTACGGCCAGTTCGGCGAGAACTTCACGGTGGCAGGGCTTTCCGATGACGAGGTCTGTATCGGAGACCGGTATGAGATCGGCACCGCGCTGTTCGAGGTGAGCCAACCCCGGGTAACCTGCTACCGCGTCGGTCTCCGGCTCGGTGAGCCACGCCTGCCCGCCCTGCTGGTCAGCCATCGCCGCCCGGGCTTCTACCTCCGGGTGCTCCGGGAAGGTGTCGTGCAGGCCGGGGACCCCATCGTCAAGGTGGCGAACGGCCCCGAGCGGATGACCGTGGCCGAGATCGACGCCCTGCTCTACCTTCCCGGCCACGACAAGGAAGCTGTCGCGCGGGCGCTGCGAATCGACGCGCTCAGCCCGGGTTGGCAGGAATCCTTCCAGTCCCTGCTGGCGACCGACGGGACCGTCACCGGCAACGCCGGTCTGACCGACGTGTCGAGCGCAATACCGTTGGCCTGGCGAGGATTTCGACCGGTTCGGGTGGTCGGCATCGACCGGGAGAGCACATCGGTCCTGTCGCTGCGACTGGCACCGGTTGATGGGCCACCCCTACCCGACGCCGCGCCCGGCCAGTTCGTCGCCCTCCGACTGAGAATCGGCGACGACGGGCCGACCACGACCCGCAGCTACTCGCTGTCCGGTCCAGCCGGCCGACCCGAGTACCGGGTCAGCGTGAAACGTGAACGGGCCGGGGTGGTCAGCAACTTCGTGCACACGCGTCTCCGGGTGGGGACGGTGCTGGACCTGGCCGCCCCGCGCGGCAGCTTCGTCCTGGCGGACGGCGACGATCCCGTGCTGTTGATCTCGGCGGGTATCGGTGCCACACCGGTACTGGCGATGTTGTCTGCACTGGCCGACGCCGCAGCCACCCGTGAGGTCTGGTGGGTGCACAGCGCGCGCAACTCCGCGGAACAACCGTTCGCCGCAGAAGTGCGCTCGCTGCTCAGCCACCTCCCCCATGCCCACAGCGACATCTGTTACACCGCGCCACTTTTGACCGACCAGATCGGCCAGCACTACAACCATCACGGTCGACTGAACGCAGACGTCCTACAACGCCTGGACATCCCGCCGCGCGCGCATGCGTACATCTGTGGGCCATCGGTCTTCATGGAAGACATACGTTCTGCGCTGGTGGCGCTCGACCTCGAGCCGACGAGAATTGTGACGGAGGTCTTTGGTGCGAAAGCGTCCATCACTCCCGGCATCGCGGCCGGACCGGTCACCCCACCACACGCGCCGCCCGGCGAGCCCGGTTCGGGACCGGACGTCACCTTCGCCCGCAGCGGCCTCACCGTCCCCTGGCGAACCGATGTCGCCAGTGTCCTGGAACTGGCCGAGGCGTGCGACGTGCCCACCCGATGGTCTTGCCGGACCGGGATCTGCCACACCTGCGAGACCGGGTTGCTCGCCGGGACAGTCACCTACGACCCGTCGCTCATCGATGAACCGGCAGATGGCAACATCCTGGTCTGCTGCGCGGCGCCGAGTGAGGACCTCGTCATCGACCTTTGAACGCAGCGCCCCCTCCGGGCAGGTCACGTGGCGCCACACGTCTTGAGAGACGATCACCGTTGATCCGACGGTGGCGTCGATCGTGTGGTCATCGAACTCGAAGGTGACAACGCCATCGAGGATGCAGAAGATCTCGACCATCGAGCGGCAGTGATGGCGAGCCGGATCGAATCCCGGCTCGAGCGTGCACTCGGTCAGGATCGAGGGTCAACAGCGTGATCGCCACAGCGCAGACCCCATCGCTGAACCGTCTCCGATAGAGCAGATCGACGAGGGCGGATCTTCAGGAAGCCCAGGACCTCGGAAAAAAGGCCCGCTACTCGCTGACTACGGTCTGAAAAGAAACGGACATCGTCGCCATGTCGATCATCTGCATGAACGACCCGGCGACCTCCATGCCGTGATCTGCCGGCGGAGCGGTAGCGAGTTCCATGCTGGAGTAGCGCAGCACCAAGACCCACTCGCCGCCGTCGGTGATGCAGGCTTCACGGCGCTCCAGCCCGGGAAGCTTCGGCGCGACCTCTCGCTGGAAGCGCTCATTCAGGATGATCATGTCGTTGTGGGCCACGTCAGGCTGGGGATGAAACCGGACGATCTGGATTGCTGCAGGCATTTCTCGGCCTCCTTCGTAGTTCCTTCAGATCTGAAGGTTATCCGTCAGTCCTTCAAATTACAAGGACCCGCGGGTAGGCTTGAAGGGTGGCAACGGAAGCAGGATGGCTCGATGAGCGTGAGATGGCCGCGTGGCATCCGTTCGTCGTCGCCGGCATGCATCTGTTCGCCCTACTCGATCGCGACCTCCGTGAGGCAGTGGATCTGACTCTCCTGGACCACGGCATCCTGCTCATGCTCCGCAACACTCCGGAGGGGCTGACGATGGGACACCTCGCTCAGCAGTTCGGCACCGAAGCAAGCGTCATCACTTATCGCGTCGAGCGGATGGAAGGTCGGGGTCTCGCTTCACGACAGCGAAACCGCGATGATCGTCGTCTGGTTGCCGCAACGATCACCCCCGCCGGCGAGTCCATCTGCGAAGTAGCCGGTCCCGTGCATGTTGAGTCCGTCCGCCGGCACTTCATGGACCACGTTCCAAGGTCGGCGCTCGACGTCATCGCAGAGGTTTTCGATGCGATCTACGTGGCCCAGCACAAGACGTAGCTTCGGACAGCCCGGCGGAGGGCTTGAGCGACCACACCCACGGGCTAGCTCGCGGGTCGTAGAAGATCCACTACATCGTCCAGGAGCAAATTCATCAGCTTCGCGTTCCGGTAATGCTGCAACAGCTGACCGCCAATCTTGCCGACACCGCTGACTTTGACGGTTGCTCCGCCCTCGGACGGAACTACTTGTGCGATGAACTTCTCACCCCAGGTGAACTCGCTCATCCCGCTGGTGAAGTGGCAGGTCCGGGTGAAATCATCAGTCTTCTTGAGGTTGAAACGCGAGGCGGCTACCTTCACCAGTGCGGCGTAAGTCTCGGCCGGCGGCACCGGAACATAGCGCTCGAGAGCGCTCGGACTACCGAATGTCATCGGCTGCCTCCCCTGAGTAACCAGTTGCCCTCAGTATGCCAGCCCGCTGGCGACGGCGATCCCGTCGGCGACGACGAGCGCAGGTGGCAGATGCCGGTGTCTGGACCCTTGACCCGCGAAGTTCTGGGTGTTGAGAGGACGGCTTACCTCGGATCGTGCTGTTGAATCAGGTCTTGATCGCCCGAGATCAAGGACAACGAGGTTCGCCAGTGGTTGCGCACGACACCCTGATCGACCGGATGGACGCTGCCGCCGGAAATGTCCTGGAACAGTTGGTACGGCGGCACCATGAAAGGCGGCTCGGCCGACTCGGTCACGCCGACGTTCTCGATACGGCCAGCGGCATCAGCGGCGACCTGTGGGTTCCTTGTCCTCGCTCGCCCAGACCGGGAAATTCAGTCGATGTACTGATCGACGGCAAAGACACGCTGCGTGCGATCGCAGATGCGATCACCGCGGCCAAGTCGCACATCCATATCGCCGGATGGCATCTCACGCCTGAGTTCAGGCTCGAGCGTCGGAGCGGCAGCCCGACTCTTCGCCAGTTGCTCGCCGAGTCGGCCGAGCGGGTCGATGTTCGTGTGTTGCTCTGGGCCGGGCCGCCGCTGCCTGCTTTCAAGCCCACCCGGGCCATGATGAAGGCCGTTCGTCACGACCTCACCGATGGCACCAAGGTTGAGTGTGTCCTGGATGCCCGGGAACGCACGCTGCACTGCCACCACGAAAAGATCGTCGTGGTGGACGACGAGGTGGCCTTCGTCGGCGGCATCGACCTCTCGGATCTCAGCGGGGATCGCTGGGATCAGTCAGACCATCCGCCGCGAGGTGCGACCGGCTGGCACGACGCGGCTACCCGATTGCGCGGCCCCATCGTCGCCGACGTGGCGGAGCATTTCAGGGACCGCTGGCAAGAGACCGCCCATCAGCAACTGCCTGCACCGCAGCCCCAGGCACCGGCCGGCGACGTGAGGGTGCAGCTACTGAGAACAGTGCCGGAAAACAACTATCGCTTCGCTGCACGCGGAGAGTTCTCCATCCTTGACGGCTACCTGCGAGCGTTGAGGTCGGCTGAAAAATTCATCTATTTGGAAAACCAATTCCTGTGGTCGATCGAAATAGTCCAAATACTCATCGAAAAGCTTCGCCGACCACCCAACCCCGATTTTCGGGTGCTGCTGGTGTTGCCCGCCAGACCCAGCAGTGGCGCCGACACCACCCGTGGGCAGCTCGGATCCCTCGTGGCCGCCGACAATGGTGCAGGACGTCTCCTGGCGGCTACGGTCAGAGCACACGACGCTGATCGCGCCGACCCGCTGTACGTGCACGCAAAGGTCGGCATCATCGACGACAGATGGCTCACCATCGGTTCGGCGAACCTCAACGAGCATTCCTTGTTCAACGACACCGAAGTCAACATCCTGACGCTGGACGCGGCCCTTGCCCGACAGACCCGCCTTCGACTGTGGTCCGAGCACCTGGAACGACCGGTATCCGATATCGACGGGGACCCCAGCGCGACCATTGACACCCTGTGGACGCCCCTGGCCCAGGAACAACTCGATCGCCACCTGAACCACCGGCCACCGACCCACCGGCTGACCAAATTGCCCGCCGTCTCCCGCAGAACTGAGCGACTGATCGGACCCGCCCGGGGCCTTCTCGTCGACGGCTGACGGAGGAGACCTGCACTGTGACTCGGTCTGCCCCTGGCTGATCCTTTCAGAAACAGTGCTTCCTGGATGCTCCGGTTCGGTCCCGCACTTGGTCTCCCGTCACTGGTTTCGCCACGCCGGTGAGCAGTCGTCGCAGCTCGCCGACCGCGGCTATCCCGCTGTCGACGTCGGCGGCGCACGGGATCACGTTGAAAGCTGAACAGCCCGCCTCGACGTAAGGACTCAGGAACTCCGCGACCTGCTCGGGCGTGCCATGCGGGGAATAGCCCTCGAACGGTTCGAACGGCATCCGGTAGAACTCCTGCATCCGAGTGGCCAGCGGCTGGCGCGCGGCTGCACGCGTGGCGGCGAAGCCGCACCACACGTTGAGGGCATGCTCGAATCCGCTGGCGTCTCTGCCTGCTTCGCCGGCCTCCCCCGCGATCTGGTCCCGCACCGCGGCGAATCGGCGTGCGGAGACCCAAATCGCGAGCCAGCCGTCGCCGAGCCTCGCGGCGCGGCTGACCGCGGCGGCTGATCGTCCGCCGACGATGAGGGGAATGCGCGGGGACGGAGCGGGCACGATCTGCGCGTTATCAAGCGAGAAGAACTCGCCGTCGAAGGTGACCGGTGCTCCGCCGGCGAGGCTGCGCAGGACCTGCAGGCACTCGTCCATGCGTCGTCCACGGGTCTTCGGGTTCACGCCGCAGATTTCGATCTCGTGGGGGTCTTCGCCGCCGATGCCGACGCCGAGGGTGAGTCGGCCAGGCGCGAGCTGCGCGATGGTGGCGAGCTGCCGTGCCACGGGAACTGGCGGGCGCAGCGGCAGCAGGTAGAGGCCCACGTACACGGGCAGCGCGGGCTGAGCTGCGAGTATGGCGGTGGCGGAGATGAGCCCGTCCGTGCCCGCCCCGACGAAGAAGCTCACGTGGTCGCCGACGCAAATGTGGTCGATGCCCTCGTCGGCCGCGCGCGCGAGTACGTGCCGCAGAGCGGGGCCGGTCAGTTGCCCGACGGGCGGAAACAGCCCGACGCGGATGCTAGCCATTGACGACTCGCCCTCGCTGGTCGCGGGTCGCACTGGGGTTGACGAGGAGCGGGCGGGTATCACCCGCGCTGCTTGAACGGTGTGCCCGGCCGATGACAAGCGGTCGAACGATCGGCGGCATTGCCCGCCAGGCCGCCTGGCCCACGGCATCGAACTGAAGCCCGCAGGACACGATCTGCTCGGCGGTTGCCCGATCGCACCGACACCCTCCGGCAAAGCGACGCCACGGCCTGGCGAGGAGATCCTGCCAGCGGGCGAGCGTCGGCGAGTCAGCGCGGACGTGCTCGATGAAGAGCAACTGACCGTCGGGGCGTAACACCCGTACGACTTCCCGCAGGGCGACGTCGGGAGCATCGACAGTGCACAACACGAAGGTCGATACGACCGTGTCGACCGAGCCGTCGGCGAACGGCAGCCGCTCTGCCGGCGCGTCCAGTAGCTGGGCCCGCCGGCCGCTGGCCCGGAGTCTGGCTTCCAGGCGGGAGCGCATCGGGGCGTCGGGTTCGGCCAGGACCAGCTGGTCGATGTGGTCGGGGTAGTAGGGCAGGTTCAGCCCGGTACCGCTACCGATCTCGACGGTGAATCCGCGCGCCCGGCTGAGTAGCTCCTTGCGCTGAACCCGCAGCCCGGCGCGCTCGCCGACCCAGAGGAAGGGGTCGTAGACGACCGCGAACACCCGCGCCCACGTTGTCGGTCTCCACGATTGCATGACGCTGAAAAGTTCGTTGGGCATGGAAGCGATCATCAGCCCGCCGCTGCGGTAGCACATCGCGCATCCGGGCCATCCTCAGGAAATGGCCCGTTCGGGCGACCGTTCTCAGAGCAGCCCCAGCCGAGCTGCCTCAGCGACCGCCGCCGTGCGAGATCCGCGCCCGAGCTTGTGACGGATGTTCGCGACGTGGCGGTGCACGGTGTGTTGGCTCAGGACCAGCTGCTCAGCGATCTCCCGGTCGCGCAACCCGCTCGCCACCAACGACAGCACTTCGCGCTCACGGCCGGACAGCAGCACCGCCGCCGGCTGCGCGCCACCTCGGGCCGGCGCCTCGGGCGCGAGAACTGAACGCAACGCGCGCGCCACCGATGTCGTATCCCCGGCCCACGGGAAGTGGGCGTTCCCGTCGAGCGGGATGAGCGTCGCGCTGGGGATGGCCGCCGCGAGCTCCCGGCCGAGGCGGTAAGGGATCGCGCGGTCGCCGCGGCGGTGCACGACCAGGGTCGGCGCGCGTACCTGCTCCATCTCTGCTCGCACGTCCCTGCGATAGATGAGCTCCAGCAGTGCCGCGGCGGTCTGCGGGCTCGCCGCGGCGCGCTGATAGCGCGCCAGCCGCTCCTGCTCGACGCTGTCGGCGTCACCGAGGAATATGTCGGCCAGCATGCGCGAGGCCAATCCCCAGTGCGATCTCACGGTGGCGACGATCGCCTGCTGTACCTCGGGCGAGGTGATGGCGGACCCATCGGCGTACGCGCCGTACAGCAGCAGGCGATTCACCCGCCCGGGAAAGCGAGCCGCAAATGCGATCGCGGCGCAGCTACCCGACGATCCGCCGACGAGGTCGACCTTCTCGAAGGCCAGCTCGTCGAGCACCGCACGCAGCACCGCAACCTCGCCGTCGAGCGTCAGGTCTTCGGCACGCACCTCACGATCGGACATGCCGACACCGAGGCGGTCGTAACGCACCAGCGTGTAACCCTCGCCGACGGATTCCCAGAGTCGCCGAAAGGCCTGATCGCCCCAGTCGAGCTCCACGTGACTGACCCACCACGCGGGAGTGACCAGCGGCGGCCCGTCCCCGGTCACCGCGTACGCGACTCGACGACCGGCGAACCGCAGGAACCGGATCTCCGCACCATGTGGCATCAACGCCGAGACTACGCGTCACGCGGCAGCCCCGACGCTGTTTCTCCGTGGGGCCTGATGCCGAATTTGGGCAGCACCATGGTGCCCAGCCGCTAGCTCCATAGCTCCGAACGGGCGCTGATCAGGCGGTCACGGGAGCGAAGATGCCCAGTCTTCAGGCGCGTCGTCAAGGCCAGATGGCGAATTCCGGGTGCGACTCAGACTCGGTTGAGTCGTTCCCGACGGGGTGGGTCGCCGTAGGACATTGCCTGCGCAGGCCACGCGGTGCCCCCGGCGGCAACCATTCGCACCGCATCGAGCAGGCGTCCGGAGTCTCCGTCTTTTCGGATGTATCCGACCGCGCCCGCCTGGGCAGCCTGGCTGATGGTCCGGGTGTTCAGCGTGCCACTGAGGATGATCACGCGGGTGGCGGGCATGGTCTCCATGAGTCGGCGGGTGGCCTCGGTGCCGGACATCTTTGGCATCTGTAGGTCCATGAGTACCACGTCCGGTTGTACCAATTGGGCCTCGGTCGCCGCGTCGACACCGTCGGTGCATTCACCCACGACCGTCATTCCGTCGGCCTCGCGGACGATGCCGCTGATAGTTCTGCGGAAGAACGTGTGGTCGTCCACGATCAGGATGCGGATCACGGGCGAGTACTCGCGGACATTTCTGTCTCCATTCCTGGAAGCCAATCTGGCCAACATTACGCGGCATGACCGTGGCCGTCCGAAAGATGACAGGATTGTCATGTCGAAAGGTTTCCATACAATCGCGCGGACCATTTGATCACCGAGCCGGGCTCAGCAGAACCCGAGGCGATCTTCATTTCGGGCGGACAGGTGAAATCTGCGGAATCTCCGCAAGAAGCTCGGTCGAATCGACGCTGAATGGTATCGATTCACCCACAGAGTTGACCACGTGAGCGGCCAGAAGGGGCACCACCACACGACTGAGACGCTTGCATTTGTCGATCCCGTAGCGGGTGGCCCGATGCCGTGGTGAATCGTGACACCAACCCGGACCAGCTGGCGGATGATGCATCCAGAACCAGTTCCCGGGCATCAATCTGATGCGGCCGACCGTGGCCACTGGATAGAAGGAGAGATCATGCACGCTCGAACTCGTCACTTCATCGGATTGGCTTTCGTCGCCACCGTGGCGGCCTGTAGCGGGACAACCCCTGGCGCAGCAGCGCCAGCGGCTCAATCCTCATCTGCGGTGGTGTCCACCAGCGCAAGCCTCAGCTCGAGCTCGGAAGCGTCGAGCTCTGTCGCCCAGGACAGCGTAACTACGAGCACCTCGTCAGCGCCGGTTACTCACAAGATCGGGAAGACAGGTTGGTTCAAGGACTTCGCTGTCACAGTGGATGAGGTGGCTGCGCAGCTGGACTTCAGCGACAGTTACGCCGTGACCATCAACTTCACCTATCAGAACCTCGGGGCTGACGCGGCCACGCCGCCGGAGGCGAGCATTGAGGTCAACGGTGAGGTCCAAAGCGGACTCTTCGACACGCCGACAATCCCAGGAGCCGGGAAGTCGACGGGCTCCGTGGCGGTGGAAGTCACGCCCAAAAAGAACGAAAAACTGACGGCGGATCAAGCGCTGGACAGCATCGTCCTGGTGTATGGAGACGCGACGGACAACCAGACCACGATTCCGCTCGCGGCGAGCGCGAAGGTCGAGAGCGTCGAGCCGAAGACTCTCACCGTCGCTGGGAAGTTGGTGCAAGGCCCCCTCGACATTGAAGTCGTGAGCGGCACGCTGACGCCGAGCTACGAACCAGGAGACAAGGGCAAGGGCCTCCTGGATCTGAAGATCAAGATCTCCTGCGCGCCAGACTGCGCCGCATCGGGTTACAACACCGGCCGCGAGGAGTTCTCCATCACCGGGCCGGATGGCAACTCGGTCGTGGCCGACCAGCGCAGTCCCTACTGCTGCGACGCGATCTACCCCGGCACCGTCTCCGACAACCAGCGCAATGTCCTGACCTTTGTCGTCGCTCTTCCGGGCACTGGCAAGTACACCCTGAAATACCAGAACGCCTCACTGACAGCAAGCGGCACGGCGCCTGCCACCTTCGATTTCACGGCGTAGACAGCATCACCCTGCCCACCACAACCAGCACGGTCATCGTCGGGCTTGGACGCGACGTGGCTCGGCAGAGTGTCGATTTGACCGCGGGTGATGTGGCCACTCGGAGTCTTCGGCGGCGTACGGACTTCGGAAAAGGTGACGGGGGGCGCAATCAATCTTGGGGTTTGTTGTGGCCTCACACCCAACCGCAAGATTCTGTGCTAGAAACGACGCCACCCGCCCCACGTGGAGCCGATCTGCGCGAGCACCGGGGCAGGTCGAACCAGACGACCAACGAGAATGGAACCCCGGTTGAGAAACCACATCCTGGTGGTTGACGACGAGCCTGCCATGGTCCGGATGCTGTCCCGCATCCTGGCCAGGGCCGACTTCAAGGTGAGCGAGGCCCCGACCGGAGCCGTCGCGTTGAAGGCCGCCCACACGCTCAACCCCGACCTCGTCATCCTGGACCTGTTCCTGCCCGACATGCGCGGCGAGGACGTCCTGTCCCAACTGATCGACGCGCGACCCAACAGCAAAGTGCTGGTCCTGTCCGCAATCACCGAGATCGCGACCCGGGTGGGCGTGCTTGAAAACGGCGCTGTCGACTTCCTGGCCAAACCGTTCGCCAACGCCGAGTTGGTCGCCCGGATCCGCACCCGACTGCGCGACGACGGTGACCCCGAGCCTGCCGTGTCGGATCATCCCAGACTCCCCCACACCGGGCCACAAGCCGATATTGAGAAGGGCCAGATCACCGCCGATGGAAAGTGCATCGCACTGACCAAACGAGAATTGATTCTCTTCTGCTACCTCTGGCACCGAGCACCGGCGGTCTGCTCCCGGGCCGAACTACTCAAGGAGGTCTGGGGAATGAGATTCGACGGCGGCACCAACCTCGTCGACGTCTACATCAACCGGCTCCGGGTCAAACTGGTCAACGAAAAGATCGAGACAATTCGTAGTGTGGGCTATCGACTCCTATCTCCGGGCGACTGAGCATCCGTCATCACCAACGCCGTGATCCGCCGGTAAAGTGTTATGCACGGCCAGTCCCACCGCGGGCCAGTGATTGACGGGGGGCGACGTGATTCGTGTCTTGGTGGTCGACGACGAGCCCAGGGTACGTTCATGGCTGTCGCGGAGCCTGAATCTCGATCTGGACATCGAAGTCGTCGGCGAATGCGCGGACGGCGCCGACGTGTGTGACACGGCCGTCAGGGTCCGACCCGACGTGGTCCTGATGGACATGTATATGCCGGTGATGAGCGGACCTGAGGCCACCCGATCTCTCCTTGAATCGCAGCCGGGCATCCGGGTTCTCATGCTGAGCGCAGTGCAGAACCTCCGCGCTCTCGACGAGGCCGCCCAAGCGGGCGCCGTGGGCTACCTCGTCAAAGATGGTGATTCTCGCTCGCTGAGAAGGGCGCTCCGAATTGTCGCAAACGGAGGTACCGCCTGGCCCGGCGAAACCACCCGATTGACAGGGTCAGAGTCATACGCCGGCGGTCCGGCGGAATCCCGAAGTGACCGGGGAAGTTCCCTTTGCGCTAGCGGGCTTCCGCCGATTCAGCTGCCCCCAGCATCAGTCGCCTTGGCAGCAGACACCCGCGGACAACTCGGCCCCGAATCTCCTTCGAGATGACCGCACCCGTCATCCAGTGTGATCCGTCGCAGTACGGTTGTGGCCCTGGTGTCCAGCGCGTCGTCCGGTTACCTTCTGTAACCGATGAGCACCTGACGGTATACCACTGCGCTCAGCACGGCATCGATCGCCACAGTCGGGACGTTTGACTCTGGCCAGCCGGATCGCTCGGCGGTAGACCCGAGTCTTGGGCGGGTATCGAGGCGCTGAATTCATCAGGACTGCGCAATCGTGGGGCGGTGGACAGGGTGACTTCTGACGCTGGGTGGACCTTGGTGCCGGGCTCGCCGGTCACGCTGCCCCGGGGGCATTGATGGGCGTGCGGCCGCTGTTCGCCCGGTGCGCACTCGTGCTCTTGGTGGGCACTCTCGCGCCGATGGGTAGTGCTGCGCCGGCTACGGCCGACCCGGCTGCTGCTGCCGCGCCGGTGCCGGGGTCGTATCGGTCGTTGACGCCGAGCCGGGTCCTGGACACCCGGTACGGGACCGGCGGGTTCTCCGGGGCGGTGGCCCCCGGCGCGTCCATCACGCTGCCCGTACTCGGCGCCGGCGAAATCCCCGACACCGGTGTCGGCGCCATCGCGCTGAACATCACC
>JBBRSR010000009.1:0-128153 GCA_038245175.1 Mycobacteriales bacterium
GGGGTTCTACAACTCACAGCGCCGGCATTCCGCGTTGAATTACCGCCGGCCCAACGAAGTCCACTACGGTTACCAGCAGCCGGCCACGGCAGCGTAGAAATCCACCTTCCGCTGTCCGAAAATTCCGCGGCAGATCAGAGAGTAGGAAACGGTCCACCGCGGTAGGAGTGAGGGCGACGGCGTTGGGGATGCGGCGGACCACCACAACGCGTTCCTCGATCGTCTTGTCGGCCAGACCCCGGCCGCGCTGCCACAGTACCCAATCGTCGATCAACTTGCCTTGATCGACGTCGTCGGGCACATCCTCGGGTAGCGCTGACCCCCCAGTCACCAGCCGAATGTTGGGCCGCTGACTGAGACCTGATCTGGAGTTATCCACAGCACAGGCCACTTGTGGATAACTTCCGCCCGGGCCGCAAACCGACCAAATCAGGCAGGATCAACCTACTCAAACGTAGTGCGATACTTCGTCGGCGCTGCGGGCGCGCGAAATCGCGACCGCGGAAGTCCCGCCCCCACCACGCCTCGTGCCGGCCAACCGCGGTTTTTGACGCCTGATCCTTCACCCCTGTGTCCTCCCTAGAAATTTCCCCTTCTACTAACAACAGGTCTGATTTGGACTCAAAAGCGGACACCTACGGCAAAGAAATTTCAGGAAACTTCGTGGCGGCGTTCATCGAGTCGCCGTCGCGGTCCGTTCGAGGGGGAGCGCAACCCTTCCGGAACGCCGGCTGCTTGCCGCCCGAAAGCCAGGACCACGGCACCGTCAACCGGCTCAGCCGGAGCCCGGAAGTCGAACGCTGCGACGCGATAATCATCGAGATACCTTACAGCACAGGCAATCTCGCCCCTCGGATCAGAAGGTTGGGAGTTCGAATCTCTCCAGGCGCACATATGGCAGGTCTCTGACCTGCAGGAACGGGTTATCGAGGCGACTCCACGCATCAGCCGTGGCGCCGGTTGGTCACCGATTGGTCACAGAGATGTTCGTCGCGGCTCCTTGGTCTGATTACGAAGAGCTCATCTGACAGGCGCTGCTGAGTAGACGCCGGAAAGTTCACGAAAGGCTGTCGAAACCCAACCTGGCGGCGGTCCCGGGCTAAGGAACCTGCAGGGATGAAGTCCGGCGAAGTCGCCGTTGCGAGCAGTCTGGCTCCCAAAGCTGGCAGCTCGGAGTGTTGTCTGGCCGATTTAACGCTGGCGGCGCTCCGCCGCGCCGCCCGTTGGGGGCAGACCGTGCGTTGAACCGGACCGCCTGGTCGTCTTCGGATGGACGTTCCGCCGGATCGGGCAGGCTGTTCGCCGAAAGGGACTGGAAGGGCCCTTGGCATCCGCAGGAGTTGCAACCGCCACGCGTCAGACGTGCATCGCCGGACACCCAACCCGCCGCTCCGTTTCAGTCGTCTCGGGACGGGCAGCACGCAACCTCCGGCGCCGGTCCTGGCGCAACAACGCCGCAGGGTGCCTGCTCTGATCAGATCAGTGGAGAAGAAGTAACAACTGGGCGCAACTAGAAAATTGACCCAGGGAATGCGACCTTGAAACTCTGCTAGATACCCATCAATGCCGTCCTCCCGCCCCGGGGGGTGTCTCTATGTTTTTCAAGCGGCCCCCTCGCCGTCCCGATCAAGGGATCCCGCTACGGGTACGGCGTCGCAGATCGCTACGACGCCAGGTAACGGTCCAGCGCCTCGCGTACGAGTTCGGATGTACTGACGCCGCGCTGTTGCTCAGCGGCGTGCAGCCGGTTGCGCAACTCAATCGGAACCCGTGCCTTGACCTCGGGTGATCGCCGTCCTGGCGCGGTGAGTGACGGTCGGCCGACTGTCACCGTTTGCAACGCCGCTGCGGCATCTCGTTCGCTCGGGCTTCGGTAATGCGCTCACCCAGTTTGTCGCGGACGACCTCGACGTCGAGGTCGATGTCAGGTCCGATGGTGTATTTCGCGCTCATGGTGTCCTCCGACGGAACTGATGCGGCATGACATGGATGACGAGCGGGTAGTCCGGCTCGACGATCGCGACAACCTCGACGTCCAAGCCGCGGTCGTCCGGCCCAATCCACACCAGTTTCTCGCGTGTCTGCCGGCACCACGGTCGGCTCGGTGCTGTTGATGCGGTGCAGGGCGCGCGCCCTACCGATCCGGTGCCGTCTCGCGGACTGTGTGAAGCGGACTTCCACTGCCCGATTATGCGCCACACAACCACGATCGCAACGGGTAGTCCGGTGGGCGGTCGACCCGCTGAGGGATCCCGAAACAGCGTCGTGTCAGGACCGCCGCGGCCGCCGCGGGGCGGGTCCGCAGCGTGGCCAGTAGATTCGGTGGATCTTTCACGGGGTTGACGATGTCGTAGCGCGCTGAGCGCTGGTGCGGCGCCATTGACTTGATGGTGACGAGCTGCTGTGTGGTCGGGGCCTGCAGCTCGCGGATGCAGGGGACCGGCGGCACCGAGTAGGAGATGCCATCGCGAGTGCCGACCCTTGCGTTGAAAGCTTTGGCATGCTCGGCGGCTGGTCCTTGCGGGCGGCCGATCTACTTTGCCGAGCTGGGCCGGATCGCCTTCACAGTGCCGCACCTCGGCAAGTACCTGCGCGAGCGCGGTGGAGGCTACTTGCCATAGTGGAAAGCTCGGTGCATACTTTCCACTATGGAAACTTCAGGGAACCGTCCGACGCCCGACGAGGCCGCAGCGGCGCTGCTCGACGCCGGCTCTGCCCGGGACCAGCTCTCGCACCGGCTGACGCTACCGTCCTGGTTCCACACCTCGATCGGTCTGGCGGTCGTCGTCCAGACCGCCACCCTGGCTGTTGGAGTGGCCGACCAGACCTCGGTAGGGATCGGTCTGGCGGTTGCCGGCCTGGTCCCCTTCGTGCTCGTAGCGGTGGTGCAGCTCGTCCGTTTCCGAAGGCTGAACGGCGTTTGGGTCGGCGGCCTGGCGAGCAGGGTGGTCTTCGGGAGCGATGCGGCGGCATCGACGGTGCACTTCCTGGCCATGGGCGCAGCGATCTGGGCTGCGTTCGAGGAGCGCTGGTGGCTCGTGGGCCTGTGCGCGATCGCCGGTGGAGCGGGTTACGCACTCTGCGGCGTCCGCTGGATGCGGTCCTACCGCGATGACCCGGCGGCCCACAGCAGGGGTGAGTCGGTGCTCCTGCTAGTCGCCCTGATCGTTCCGCTACTCGCCGGAGCCGTGCTGCTGATGGTGGGCGCAGGCTGATGGGGGAGCTGGACCGGCATCTCCTGGCGCCAGCCCGGCTCAAGCTGACGATGATGCTGACTGCTGTGTCCGAGGTCGAGTTCGCGGTCCTTCGTGACGGCCTGGGCGTGAGCGACTCCGTGCTCTCCAAGCATGTTGCCACGCTCGCCGACGCAGGGTACGTGCGCAGCCGCAAGGGCACTCACGAGGGCCGGCGCACGACGTGGGTGGCGCTCTCCCCGACCGGCCGGAAGGTGCTCCGCAACCACGTCGCAGTGCTGCGCGAGATCATCGACGGCGTCGACTGATCCTCACCAGGGACTCGCAGTCCCTCACTGACCAGCCGTAGAGGTCCTCGCGGGCGTCCCCGGTCACGATCGGATCGTAGACACGCGGCCTTGTCGACAAGTTCCGGCGGACGGTCGACGCACTCCGAGCCCGTCTGGACACCACGGTTCGGTGTCGCAGCGGCCGTGGTCACCGAGACCGGCCGTCTGCTCTCGCACTCCGCGATCGTCCCCGCGAGCAAGGCCTACCCGCCGTGCTGGCTGTCGCCCACGCCACTACGACCCTGCTGGACGGCGCCATCGTCACGGGTCGACGCAAGCAGCGGCCACGTCGTGCCAACCATCGACTGACCATAGACAGAGCTCCTGACCAGGCGGACGGCGACACCGACGAGATGCGTTGCCGGTTGCGGATCGTCCAGCTACCTGCGCAGCGGCCGTCCGGAGCCGGTGGAGTGGGAATCAAGGTGGATCCGCTGGCCGGACCTCTGGCTGCCCCTCGACCGCGGCGTCGCCGAGCAGATCCTGCGACTGGCATGGCACCGCGCCGCCGACGAGCGGGTGGAGATCGCCTGCGGTGGGGGTCATGGCAGGACCGGCACCGCGCTGGCCTGTTTGGCGGTGCTGGACGGCCTCGCCCCTGGCGATGCGGTCGCCTACGTACGGGCGGGCTACCACCGGGCGGGCGGTGGAGACGCCCTGGCAGTATCGCTACGTCACCCGGCTGAGGGTCACTACGTCCGTGCCGCCGATCAACCGGACGCAGACGAGGTGGGCCACCAGATCTGGCGGTTCAACTTCTGTCCACAGTCTTGATCGTTCCGACCCAGCGGCATGATACTGCGTTTCCCAGTACCGTCGCCGCATGGCCAGGGAACTCGATCCATTGGACGGCGTCCGCCGCGACCTCGAGTTGGTTGCTGCTCTGAAGGACTGGGTCGCCGCTGTGGATCCGCTCCGGTTCCCTTGATCGGACACACCTCCGCCGAAAAGGCGGCTGCGCGCCTACGGCGGCACCTTCAGGGCGACAACGCGACGAACTAGACGCGGCATGAGCGGATGCGCGCGGAAGGACCTGCCTGTCGACGTGGCTGCACGGGGACGGGTGCGATCAGCTCACGCCGTTGCTTCGAGCTCATGCGTGGACTCGGACGCGTGCGTGCTCCTCGGTTGCTGGGGCGGTCCGGGGCCAGGTCCAGGCGGCGCGCAGGATGAAGGCCAGGAGCAGCACTTCGAGTCCGATGGAGAGGCCGTAGAAGTAGAAGTACGTCCATGACTCGCTGGCCGCGTTGTACATCGAGACGGGGATGTAGAGCGTTGCCACGACGAGGTTGGTGGCGCGGTTGACACGGGCAGGCAGTGTCGCGGAGAGCAGAATCATGAGGATCGGGATGGCCATGAGCGTGAGCGCGAGAGCGACAAAGGTTGGGCCGGTGTCGAACTCATGGACGACGCCGACCAGGATGTCGTCGATGAAGCCGGGCTTGTACAGGGCGAGGTAGTCGACGTAGATGTAGAGGAACATGAAGCTGGCCCAAGCCGCGGCGAGCTTCGCCTGGACCGGGATGTGCGGTTCCTGGAGCGCAGTGGCAGTTCTGTCGTCTCTGGTCATGGCTTCTCCTGTGTGCTTGGCGTCAGCCGGGTCGGCTCACTTGATGTCTTCACCATGACCCGCGTTGACGGGCGCCACATCGGCCTGCGGGCTTCAGTCGTCCTGGCCGCATGGACGGGACAGCCGCGGTACTTTCGGCTGATCCGCCCAAGCGGCGGCCCGGCTACGTTGGTCGGGAGGAGGAAGCATGCTTGCAGGGATGTGGGCTGAGCCTCGCCCCGCGCGCCCGCCGGTGCGGGTCTGGCGGGACTGGGCGCTCTTCTCGGGTCTCGTCGTGATCTCGCTCATCGAGGTGCTGCTGCGCGCGGACAGGGCATGGGCGCCGCTGGTGGTCGGTGTCAGCGTCGTCGTCGCGGCGTGCCTGCTGTGGCGGCGCACGCGGCCGCTGGCCGCACTCGCCGCTGCCTTCGGAACCCTCCTCGCCTTCGACATCGCGAGGATCGTGGCCATCCATGCCACCGGCCTGGACAGCATCGCAGGGGTGCTCGTACTGCCCTACTCCCTGCTGCGCTGGGGGGCAGGTCGCGAGGCTGCCATCGGACTCGGCATCATTCTCATCTGGCTACCCGTCACCCTCGCCGCGGTCCCGACCTCACCCGCGGAGATGGCCGCCGGCTATGGCTTCTTCCTGTTCTCGGCCGCGCTCGGCGCGGCAGTGCGCTACCGCACCAGAAGCCACGACCGCGAGCTCGAGCAGGTGCGGCTCCGCCAGCGCAACGAACTGGCCCGCGAGCTGCACGACACAGTCGGCCACCGCGTCTCGGCCATCGCCGTCCAGGCACAGGCAGGTCGCGCGCTGTCGGCCGCAGATCCGAAGCGCGCGCTGGCCACCTTGGTCACCATCGAGGAAGAGGCGTCCCGGACCCTCAAGGAGATGCGCGCCCTGGTGGGTGTGCTGCGCGACGGAACGGGCGCCGACCTCGCCCCCCGCCGGGGCGTGGCGGACATCGAGCGGCTCGCTCGCCCCGGCGGCGAGGTGCTGGGCGTCCGCGTGCAGGTCTCTGGTGACATCGAGACCGTTGAGCCAGCAGTCAGCACCGCCCTCTACCTGATCGCCGCCGAGGCGGTCACCAACGCGACCCGCCACGCCTGCGGCGCCACCCACGTCACCGTCGACGTCACCGTATCCCGCAGCCAGGTGCACCTGCGAGTGCGCGATGACGGCGAGGCGAGTATGACCGGCTCCCCGCACGCCGGCTACGGGCTGCGCGGCATGGCCGAGCGGGCGAGCCTGCTCGGCGGCACCCTTCGGGCGGGACCTGACCCGGGCAGCGGCTGGAGCGTCGACGCCTCGCTGCCTCGGACAGCGCGCGCGGCATGACCATCCGCGTGCTGGTCGCTGACGACCAGGACATCGTCAGGGCAGGGCTCTGCATGATCTTGGACGCCCAACCGGGCATCGCCGTCGTCGGCGAGGCCGCCGACGGCCGCCGGGCGATCGCCATGGCCCGTTCGCTGCGTCCCGATGTGTGCCTGCTGGACATCCGCATGCCCGAGGTCGACGGGATCGAGGCAACGCGGCAGCTCGCCGGGGCCGACGTCGCCGATCCTCTGGCCGTCGTCGTCATCACCACTTTCGACCTCGACGAGTACGTCTACGGCGCGCTGAAGGCAGGCGCCCGAGGCTTCCTCCTCAAGGACGCCGGCGCCGAGATGCTCACCCAGGCCATCCATGCCGCCGCCCGCGGCGACGCCCTGATCGCACCCAACATCACCGCGAGGCTCCTGTCCTCCTTCGCGAACAGCCGCTCTCGCTCGGTGCCACCCGAGCCTGTCGAGCCGCTGACCGCCCGCGAGGAACAGGTCCTGCTGGCTGCCGCTCGCGGGCGGACCAACAGCGAGATCGGCGAGGAGCTGTCCATCAGCCTCAGCACCGTCAAGACGCACGTCGCCGCCCTGATGCGCAAGCTCAATGCCCGCAACCGCGTCGAGATCGTCATGTGGGCCTATGAGACGGGCCGCGTCGCCACCTGATCGGTTCGCGGGCCGTTCGGCTGGGGGTGAGTCCGAAGCTCGCACGTTCAGACCAGCTCGAGAGTGCATCCGCCAGGTCAGGAGATCGCTCGCCAGCGCATCAAAGTCCCGCGGTCTATCGCCTCAGCGCAGCAAATTGAGGACCTTCCGGCGCGCGGCGTCCCGGCCGGGTGCCCGGTTGTGGATCGGTTTGTGGGAACGCGATGTCCCGTCCTAGTGGTCGTCAACCAAAGGCTGATCCGCGTATACGTGACGTCAGATGAAGAACAGCAGGCAGCTTACGAGCAGCGGGAATAGTGCTGCCGGCCCCTCGTATCGTCCGGTGACCGACGACCGCGTCGCGTCGATGCTGACCGAGTGCCCGCCGATGACCCCGTGGATGTGCGCCTCGCTCAGGTCACCCTTGACCGTGACGAACAAGGTGATGGCAGCCCCGTCGAAACGTCCGTCGACACCCACGACAGTTGGGCCGGAAGCAGGCGCCTCGACCGGCACAACACGCGCCTTGAGTTCTTGTTCGCCGACAGCGCCCGAGACGTCGGCATGGCGTACGGCGTAGTGCGGCGTCAGATGGACCTCGCTGCGCACGTGGACCGGTTCGCCGTCGTATTCGCCGAGGAACAGCCCAACCGGGTCGAGGTTCTTGTGGTTGGATTCGATGCGCCAATAGCCGCCGATCTGCGCGCCGAAGCTCTTCCCGCGGACCCCACCGCGACTTTTCGGACGTTTCATCAGGAGCTCGACCGGCTGGTCGCCGACCACTCCGGCAAAGCCTTCATCGGTGCGAACAAGTTTGACATCGGCCACGAAGCGACACTAGCCCCAGCGTTTGTCAGCGCGCGGACCTCCAACCTCGAGTGCCCACTCGTTGCCGATCGGCGCCCAGTCACGACCTCGGGATCGAAGCGGTTGGCATTGACCTCTCGCCCGCGATGATTACCATCGCGAGATACGACTACCCGGCCTCCGGTTCGAAGTGGGAACGATGACGGACCTCAACCTGACCGACGACTCAGTCGCCGGGGTGCGCTCGTTCTGGTCCGTGATTCACGTGCCGGATGAGTCAGCGCCTGGGGTATTCGCACAGTTCCGTCGCGTGATCCAACCGGGAGGTCCGCTACCTGTTGGCTTTCATGTCGGTGACGAGACGCGCCATAACAGTGAGGGCTACTCGGGTCGCTCCATCAATGTCGACAGCCACCGTCGCCAGCCGGACGAGATGGCCCGCTTGCTGCGGGAGGCAGGGTTTGCCATCGAGGCCGAATTGGTGATGCGACCAGACGAGGATGTTCCAGGAGCGATCATCTTCGCAAGAAATCATGTGTAGCGACCGCATGGCCGTGTTGTTCGTTCAGGGGGGCGGCAAGGGAACCCATGACGAGTGGGACAACGTCCTCGTTGAGAGTTTGAGGTCGGGTCTGGGACCCGGATATGAGGTCCGCTACCCGCGGATGCCGGACGAGGGCGACCCGAGCTATCCGCGGTGGAGCGCCGCGATTGGGCGCGAGATGGCGCACCTCGACGAAGGTGCGGTCGTCGCGGGTCACTCGATCGGCGGGACGATTTTGGTGCAGGCGCTGATTGATCGTCCACCGGAGCGCCAGCTCGCCGCAATCGTGCTGATCGCCGCCCCGTTCGTCGGCGGGGGTGGTTGGCCCGGCGACGACTTCGAGTTCTCGGGTGACCTCGGCGACCGGCTGCCAGCGGGCGTTCCGGTGCATGTGTTCCACGGAGACCAGGACGAGACGGCTCCAGCCACCCACGCCGTGCACTACGCCGACGCGATCCCCCGGGCGCTGGTGCACGTGCTCTCTGGGCGAGATCACCAACTTAACGGCGACCTCAGCGAGGTAGCCCTTGCGATCCGTGGGCTTACGCTGCCAGGCCCGACCCGAAGCTAGATCGCGCGGAATCGGAAGTCCTATCCCGCTGCGTCCGGTCGCCCTCGGTATGAGCGTTGATGCGGCCCGCCAGTGGTCCGCTTGCTCACCGGCGCAGCGGGCCGCTGCCGCTGGGTCTGCCGACACCGACGCGACCGGCTTTCCTCGCTACCCGTGCGCCGAGGTTATTGAACAGGGTGACGGTCTCGGCGTGGGTGAACGCTAGGCCCTTCGGGTCGACCATCGGAATGACAGCGACCCAGTCGCATCTTGGCGCTGTCGCGGTCGCGGGAGCAGTACGTCGACAGCGAGTCCCTTCATTCTGGCGTCCATGATGAGCCCCAGCAGGGGTGTCCACGATGTCCAACTGGGTCCACGCTCGGCGCAGGGTGGGCTCGCCAGCGTCAGCCGACCGACCACTGTCGCTCTGCCACACCCAAACATCGACCAAGCGTGCGGCAACCCGCTGGGACAGCGCATCAGAAGGCGAAATTCTCCTCGTGGAAATGGCGGGCCGGCACTCCGGCGCCGGACAGCCCTTTGCGGACGGCGGCGGCCAGAGCGGGTGCGGCACACAGGTAGACGTCGCGTTCCGCGATGTCGGGGACCAGGCGCCGCAGGTTGTCGGCAGTCATCTGGTTCTCCGGATCGGCGGACCGGCCGATCATCCAGATCAGTTGGGCGCCGCGCCGCTGTGCGATCTGCTCGAGTTCGTGGCGGAAGATCACATCGCCCGGCGTGGAGGCGCGGTAGAGCAGGGTCAGCTGCCCTCCGCGGTGCTCGAGCGTCTCGAACATCGCACGCATCGGGGTGATCCCCACGCCGCCGGCGATCAGCAGCACCGAGTCCCGGGTGCGGCGGCGGGCGGTCATCGCGCCGGACGGGCCTTCGGCCAACACCAGCGTGCCTGGTTGGATGGCGTGAACCTGGCTGGTCCCGGCGCCGAGCTGCTTGACGGTGATCCGCAGCAGATCGTTGCGCGGCGGTGCGGACAGTGAGAAGGGGTGCGCCATGTGGAAGGTGGAGCGGGTCAGGAACCGCCAGCGGAAGAACTGGCCCGACTCGGCACCCAACTCGTTCAGATGTCGGCCTCGCAGTACCAGACTCATCACGCCGTTCGCTTCCGGGATGACGGCCTCGACGCGCAGCCGGTGTCGCCACAGGTATTCCAGCGGCGCGAGCAATCGGAATCGCAGGACCAAGGCGAGCGCGTAGAGGTACAGCAGGCTCCAGGTGATCTGAATGACGGGATGCCCGGCCATGTTCGGCCCGCCGAGCTCGTGGACGAACGAGAGCAGGATGGCCACATAGGTGAGCAGATGGATGCCGTGCCACCTCTCGTAGGACAGTTTCCGTCGGGCGGTACGGATCGAGATGGCCGCGATCACCACGAAGATCACGGTTCCCACCGTGGCGGCCATCAAGCCTGGCAGGCCCAGGATGTGGAACAGCGCGGTATAGGAATCCTCGTGTCGCGCCGTCGCCCAAGACTGCACCGCAGCCCCGGCGTGCACGAGCACCAGGATCAGGAAGGTTCGGCCGCCGCGCCCGTGCCAGCGGGCCAGGACATCAGGACCGATACGCCGCTCCAGTATCGGGACCCGAGACATCAGCACCACCATGATGGCGGCCAGGTAGCCGGCCACCAGCCCGGACACATGTGCGACAAGGCCAGAATCGACAGGCATCGGGAGGGGGGAGTCGACCAGAGCCAGACCCGCAGCGAGCAGCGCGCCCAACCACAACAATTGAAGGAAACGGCGTTCGAAGGACTCGGCGTTCACCGGTCACCCCCGGACCCGCTACCGTCGCGTTCCCAGCGACCGTCGTCATCGGTTTGCTGCGGAACATCCGGTTGCTCCCGGCCACCGGGCGGCACCTGCGCATCGGTTCGGGCGCTCCCGGCAGCGGCGAACTGCGCTGCGGCGGGCGGTGCTATAGCGGCGGGCGGTGGTGCCGCGGCACTTGGTGGCGTAGCGGCAGCCGGCTGCACAGCGGCGGTGAATCGTGAAAAGGTAGCCGGCTGGACAGCGTAGGCCCGCTGGACAGTGGGCGTCAGTGGTGCCGCGTCGGCCGGCTGGACAGTGGGCGGCAATGGTGGAGCGTCGGCCGGCAGGACAGCGGTCGTCAGTGGTGCAGCGTCCGCCGGCTGAATTGCGTTCGGCAGTGGTGCAGCTAGGGGTGGTGCGGCGGTGGGCGGTTCAGCAATGGGTGCCGGCAGTGCGGCCATGACACCAGTCACTTGCCCGGCTACGATCAGGTGCCCCAGCGGAGACTCATCCGGCCCGCGGATTCCGAGGGCCACCCCGCCGGCGGTCGCGGCGATGAACACCGAGAGGGTCACGCCTCGGCGAACCCGCGACCATGTCGATGGGACCAGCCGCTCGGCCAGCCCGGGCATGCGGTGGGCGGGTCGCAGGCCGTCGCGGCGAGGCGCAGTTGCCCACAGGTCCGCTAGCGCCAGCAGTGCAGGGTCGTCGTCCTGGACTCTCCGTGCCGTCATCTGCTCAGGCATGGCTGCACGCAGCGGGGTGGTGCCGTCGCAACAACCGTGCTGACTCAGCAGCACGCTGGTAGGTGATCCAATGGACCGGCGCCGAAACGAATCTCGATCGCCCTCCCTCAGGACGCGCGGGACATTCCCTGTAACTGATCATCTAATCCTGTCTTCCGATCTCGGCGGCGTCTTTTTCGCCTCGGGCAATCAGACAATTGCTGGTGGCTGATTGTCACCAGATTTGGGCAGCGAGTTATCGTGTCTGGGTGATGCCGGCTTTTCGATGCAGGCAGGATAGGTCGCCGTGCGAACCACGTCCGTCGTTGCGGCGGCCGGGTTGTGGAGCCATGTTGATTACGGTGAACAGACTGAATATTACCGCCCGCATGAGCGTCGAGACAATCGATTAGTTCTTGTTCGCCTGACGCCCGGACCGCTGGTCGAATTGCGCCAGCGCACCACACATACACCGGTCTTGTCATGAATAGACCGGTCCGGGATGGGAGAGCCCGCTACTGCCGCTCACCTAAATGCGACCGAGCAATGCCGTGCCGCGACCAAACATCGGCGCAAGCGTAAGCCGGCCCGTGGACCGCGCCAAGGTCGCTGACGTATACCTCCCATCGCTGATATTCGAATTCTTGAGTGCTGAGTACCGTGTCGGCAATTAACGGGTCGTCGGGCCGAACTTGGTCGACGAGATCTGAACGCGATCAACGTACATCACGACAAGGTAACGGACCAGAGAACTGGGTCACATGTCGTAGTCGGAGGTCACGCTCTGCCGACAGACCCGGGAAAACTCAGGTAAAGCCGACCCATTCGGCGCCAGAGCGAACACGGAACGAGTGCAATGCCCAGGGATCCATGCCAGGTAATAGAGGCTGCTGGCTGCCCGATCACGGCGAGTCGCCCCGCGGGTCCCGGCGTCACGCATGCGGTGCGATGCACCAGGGTCGATGCGCGCCTCGTTGCGGGCGGACCTGTCCAGTCCGCGGATCAGGAAACGTCGCATCCAGCGGGTCCCGGCCGGTTCCCAGCGCAGCATTCGACTGCGCTGATCAACAACCGTTGACCGTGCTGTAGCGCCCGGATTTGCGCGAGACCAGCATCACGACCACCGTCAGACCTGCGTCGATAGGCGCACGATACGGCGAGATGTCCCCGAGGGAGTCTCGCCGGGCCGCGCCCGACGACGGAGGATTCTGGCAGCTGTACGTGCCACAAGCGCACGGAGCCGGCTCACGTTGCCGGCGGTCGCGGGGTACCGGCTTCGATCGAGCCAGGTAGCGGGCATTCCGGGCGGACCGCCGGGTTGCGCGGCCGACGCCAACAGGCCCGGCCGCAGAAATTCGCCAAAATGTTGCGCCCATCGGTAGCAACAACCCTAAGTATCCGTCTCGGGAGTGTCCTGCATCTGTCGGAGTGGTCTCCCACCCATTTGCCGTAACTTTCGATGGACAGTGGGCATCCCTGATGCCTCAGCGTGGCCCGCGCGCGTCAACGCGCCACGTCGGAGCACCCAAACACCCCGTTTCGGGCACCGATTCGGCTACAAAAGCCCACGATGCGCCACAAAGCGGTCATCCAGGCTGACCGCGATCCGATCACTGTTCGCGTAGGCCCCATGACGTCATCCGGAGCGCTCGTCGATCATCCGACGCACGGCGTGAACGCAAGGATCGCGCGGTTCCGCTGACCTGTCGTGGACGAGTGTCGGTGTGTGGGAACTTCGCCGATCAGCATGCGAGCACTCCCGCGACCTCGATCTAGTCCGCTGGGCGATCGATGAGCGGCCCGGTCTGGTTCCGGATCGAGTGGCAGTGGCGCCGCCGGCCGTCCTCGACCTCCGTACCTCACCGGAACTGCGATTGATGTTGGCCAATCGCCGCCGGGAGGGATGAGCCGTATCGATCAGCGGTGTGCGGTGGTGAATGATCGCACAAGGTCGGCGAACCCTGCTGGCCGCGATTGAAATAAGTAGTGAATATCTGGTGCCGCCAGAGCGGACGATGTTCCGTAGGCCGCTGAGCGGGAATGAGAAGTCAATTCTGAGGGCAAACTCGGTTTGAAATCGAAGGGGGGAATTCGGGTCTTCAGCCTTGAGGGATGCGGCCAGCATAGTCAAACTGTGCCGGCGCCGGCAAGACCAGGTCCTTGAGATAAAGTCGGAACGAGCTTGAAGATTCCCAGGAGACTCAATACTGTCTCGTGAGTCACCTTCCGCCCATTTCACATCGAAGGTAGAATCAGGGCCGAGCCCTCGACCAGTCGAGGCTAGGCCAGTTTCCAGGGAGGAAACGATGTCCACCTTACGGACCAGAGTGACGATACTTCTCTCCACACTAACGTTAATGCTAGGGGGCGCGGCAGTGGGCGTCACCGCGGGGGAGGCGAGCGCTGCTTCTGTCGTGACACAAGCCAGCAGCAATCCAGCCGACTGGAACTGGCCAACCTTCCAGCAGGGATCTACCGGTCTAGAAGTTCGGACGATTCAGTACCTGCTGAACGCCCGTGGGGCGGGCCTGGTGGTCGACGGCAAGTTCGGCCCGAGGACGAACGCTGCCGTTCGTTCGTTCCAGTCGTCGCACGGACTTGCCGTGGACGGGATCGTGGGCCAACATACGTGGTCCTCGTTGTTGATCACCGTCCAGCGTGGGAGCACAGGGTCGGCAGTGCGAGCCGCCCAGGACCAATTGGCCTCTCGGAACCTACCGGGTGAACCTATTTTGGTCATCGACGGTATCTTCGGCCCCAAGACCCAATCTGCGGTTCGCTACTTCCAAACCCGCCTCGACGCTGCCATTCACCATCCAGACTTCGACCAGACTTCGGTATTCGACACCGCTGTCCCTTACGGGAATTTCACAATCGACGGCATCGTCGGGCCGCTGACCTGGTTCTCCCTCATCGTGGGATATTTCAGCGCAGGTTGAGCCCCGCAGGTCTCACGCAGAACAGGGGACCATTTCGGTGAAAACCGATTCGGTGGTGACACCCGGCGGGCTTGCCGTTTGTCGTTGGTGGTCATAGGTTTGGTCACGGCGGCAATTTGTGCGCCGACGGGAGCTGGATGATGACCGGATCGCCCAAGGACCTCACGTGGCTGCCGGATCTGCTGCATGGGCATTCCCGGGCCGGTCCGGTTCGGCAGCGTCTTCCGGTTTACGTCGATCTCCTGCCGCCGTGCAACGCCGGTTGCCCCGCAGGGGAGAACATCCAGGCCTGGCTGGCCTTGACCAGGGCGGGCCGCCACGAAGCGGCGTGGCGTGAGCTTGTGGCCGACAATCCGTTGCCGGCAGTTCACGGGCGGGTGTGCTACCACCCGTGCGAAACTGTGTGCAACAGAGCGGATCTCGACAGCGCGGTATCGGTTCATTCGGTGGAACGATTCCTCGGCGACCTGGCCGGCGCACAGGGCTGGATGTTCGATCCACCGCTGAACCGGACCGGCAAGCGGGTGCTCGTGATCGGTGCCGGCCCGAGCGGAATCTCGGCCGCCTATCACCTGGCGCGGCTGGGTCACGAGGTCGAGATTCGCGACGCCGGCGCCGAACCCGGCGGGATGATGCGTTATGGAATACCCGCTTACCGGATGCCGCGCAACGTTCTGGACGTGGAGGTGCATCGCATCACTGAGTTGGGGGTACGGATCGTCTGCGATCACCGGGTCGAGGATCTGGCCGCTGAACGAGCAGACGGTGGATTCGACGCGGTCTTCGTCGCAGTCGGCGCCCACCTGGCCAAGCGTGTTGACATCCCGGCCCGCGACGCCGGGCCGATCATCGACGCAGTGTCGTTTCTGCACGACGTCGCCTCTGGTGAGCGACCGGTGATCGGTCATCGGGTGGTGGTCTACGGCGGCGGCAATACCGCGATCGATGCCGCCAGAGTGGCCCGCAGGCTCGGCGCCGACGAGGCAGTCATCGTCTATCGCCGGACCCGCGAACAGATGCCGGCCAGCGAGGAGGAGGCGCAGGACGCAGAGCGCGAGGGCATCCGGATCAATTGGCTTCGGACGATCACCGCGCTCGACGGTCCCGCGCTGCAGGTCGAGATCATGGAGCTGGACGAATCCGGCTTCCCGCAGCCGACCGGGCGCTTCGAGACCCTGGCCGCCGACACGGTGATCCTGGCGCTGGGCCAGGAGACGGACACCGGCTTCCTTCGCGACCTCGCCGGGGTGGAAGTCGATCCGGACGGCACGGTCAAGGTCTCGGCGTCGATGATGACCGGATGTCCCGGTGTGTTCGCGGGCGGCGACATGGTGCCGGGCGATCGCACGGTCACCGCGGGCGTCGGACACGGCAAGAAGGCCGCGAAACACATCGACGCCTGGCTCCGTGGCACCACGACGGCGAACACCGCCAAACATCCTGTTGCAACCTTCGACAAACTGCACCTGTGGTACTTCGGTGACGCGCCGCGCAGCCGTCAGCCGGAGCTCGGTACCGACGATCGACTGGCCGGTTTCGCCGAAGTGGCAGGTGGCCTGAGCGCCGACGAGGCCGCGTTCGAGGCCGGCCGTTGCCTGTCCTGTGGAAATTGCACCGAGTGCGATGGGTGCCTGGGCGCGTGTCCGGAGGACGCGGTGATCAAGCTGGGGGTCGATCACGGCTATCGGATCGACGAGAGCCGTTGCACCGGTTGCGGAGCGTGCTACGAGCAATGCCCCGTGCACGCGATCGAGATGCTTCCACAGTGACGGCGCCGGCCCCGGAGACCACCGAACCGCAGACCACCGAACCGCAGACCACTGACCCGGCTCATCCGGCGACCCGCAGGACCATCGACGGGAACGAGGCGGCCGCGTCTGTCGCCTACCGTCTCAACGAGGTGTGCTGCATCTTCCCGATCACCCCGGCGACGCCGATGGCCGAGCTGGCCGACGAGTGGTCCAGTCTGGGGCGGCCTAATGTGTGGGGCACCGTTCCGACGGTGATGGAGATGCAGAGCGAGGGTGGCGCTGCCGGTGCGTTGCACGGGGCACTGCAGAGCGGAGCCTTGGCGACGACCTTCACCGCGTCGCAGGGGCTGCTGCTGATGATCCCCAACATGTACAAGATCGCTGGGGAACTGACCTCTGCGGTCATTCATGTGGCGGCCCGATCCGTTGCAGCGCAGGGGTTGTCGATCTTCGGGGACCATTCTGACGTGATGGCGGTCCGGCAGACCGGTTTTGCCCTGCTGGCCTCGGCTTCGGTGCAGGAGGCCCACGATCTGGCGCTGATCGCGCACGCGGCCACCCTGGCGACGCGGGTGCCGTTCGTCCATTTCTTCGACGGTTTCCGGACCTCCCATGAGCTGAACACCATCGAGATGCTCTCCGACGATGATCTGCGGGCGTTGGTGGGCGAGGACCTGGTGCGTGCGCACCGTGGCAGAGCGCTCTCGCCCGAGCGACCGTTCATCCGCGGCACCGCCCAGAACCCGGACGTCTACTTCCAGGCGCGGGAGACGGTGAACCCGTTCTACGCCCGGACACCGCAGATAGTGCAGGACCTGATGAGTCGGCTGGGTGAACGCACCGGCCGTGCACTGCACATCGTCGACTACAGCGGGCACCCGGAAGCCGAGCGGGTGCTGATCCTGATGGGTTCCGGCGGCGAGACGGTCAGGGAGACCGTGGCTGCGCTGAACCAGCGTGGCGAGCGGGTCGGCGTCCTGCAGGTGCGGCTCTATCGACCGTTCCCGACCGAGGCACTGCTCGCCGGGTTGCCCGCCTCGGTGCGGCGGATCGCTGTGCTGGACCGCACCAAGGAGCCGGGTTCCATCGGCGAGCCGCTCTACCTCGACGTGGTCGCTGCGCTCAGTGAGTCCCATGCAGACGGGGACCGTGCGGTGATGCCCCGGGTGTTCGGGGGCCGATATGGGCTGTCGTCCAAAGAATTCACCCCGGCGATGGTGGCCGGCGTGTTCACCGAGATCGGGTTGGAACGGCCACGGCGCCGGTTCACCGTCGGTATCGACGACGACGTCACCGGGACCAGCGTCGCCTTTGACCCCTCCTTCGACATCGAGCCGCAGGACACCGTGCGGGCGATCTTCTTCGGTCTGGGGTCGGACGGGACGGTCGGGGCGAACAAGAACACCATCAAGATTCTCGGTGACGAGCCGAACCTCTACGCGCAGGGCTATTTCGTCTACGACTCGAAGAAATCGGGTTCGCGGACCGTCTCGCATCTCCGGTTCGGGCCGCGCCCGATTCAGGCGCCCTATTTGGTCGGTCACGCGAGCTTCATCGGTTGCCATCAGTTCGGATTGTTCGATCAGGTCGACGTCCTGGCTCGGGCGGCTTACGGTGCGACCCTGCTGGTGAACTGTCAGCATTCGGCGGATGCCGTCTGGGATGCCCTTCCCCGCCCGGTCCAGGCGCAGATCCTGGCCAAGGGCATCACGCTGTATGCGGTGGATGCCGGTCGGATCGCCCATGAGGTGGGTCTGGCCGGGCGGATCAACGTCGTCCTGCAGACGTGCTTCTTCGCGATCGCCGGCGTACTCCCGCCGGAGGAGGCCATCGCCAAGATCAAGGGTGCGATCGCCAAATCGTACGGTCGGCGCGGAACCGATGTGGTGCAACGCAACCAGGCTGCCGTCGACCGTGCGCTGGAGGGACTGCACCGCATCCAGATTCCGGACCGCGTCACTGCGACCCGGGAACTCCTGCCGCTGGTGCCGATCACCGCGCCGGATTTCGTTCGCACCATCACGGCGGAGATGATGGCAGGTCGCGGCGACGCCCTGCCGGTCAGCGCACTGCCGGTGGACGGCACCTACCCGAGCGGGACGGCCGCCTACGAGAAACGGAACATCTCGGAACTGGTCGCGGTGTGGGATGCGGACTCCTGCATCCAGTGCGGCAATTGCAGTTTCGTCTGCCCGCACAGCGTCATCCGTTCCAAGCACTACGAGAAGTCCCAGCTGACCGGGGCGCCGGACCTGTTCGCCTCGGCACCGCTGAACGCCGTCGGCCTACCGGATACCCGCTACACGCTGCAGGTCTACATCGAAGACTGCACCGGCTGCGGGTTGTGCGTCGAGGCATGCCCGGTAGTGGCGCCCGGTGACCCTGGCACCAAGGCGATCAACCTCGGCGACAGGGAACCATTGGTGCTCGCGGAGCGTGACAACATCGCCTTCTTCGAGACGCTGCCGGTGAGCGACCGGTCCAGGGTTGACTTCGGCACCGTGCGCGGTACCCAGTTCCTGGAGCCGCTTTTCGAATTCTCGGGTGCGTGCGCCGGCTGTGGGGAGACGCCCTATCTCAAGGTGCTCTCCCAGCTGTTCGGCGATCGGCTGATGATCGCCAATGCGACCGGCTGCTCGTCCATCTATGGCGGCAACCTACCGACCACGCCGTGGACGACCAACGCCCAGGGGCGCGGCCCGGCCTGGTCGAACTCGCTCTTCGAGGACAACGCCGAATTCGGCCTCGGCTTTCGGTTGGCGGCCGATGGGCATGCGGCCCTGGCCCGTCGACGGCTCGCCGAGTTGCGGGAGGTCCTGGGCGCTGAGCTGGTGGACGACATCCTGACGGCACCCCAGATCCGTGAATCCGAGCTCCAGGCGCAGCAGGCCCGGGTCACCGAGCTCAAACGCCGACTCGGCGACCTGGCCGGCCCGGTCGTGTCAGACCTGAGCAGCGTCGCGGACAATCTCATCAGGCGCAGTGTGTGGATCGTCGGGGGCGACGGTTGGGCCTACGACATCGGCTCGGGGGGACTGGATCACGTACTGGCCAGTGGCCGGAATGTGAACGTGTTGGTCTTGGACACCGAGGTCTACTCGAACACCGGTGGCCAGATGTCCAAGGCCACGCCGCTCGGCGCCGTCGCAAAGTTCGCTGCCGCCGGGAAGACCGTCCCGAAGAAGGATCTCGCGCTCCAGGCCATTGCCTACGGCAACGTCTACGTCGCCCGGGTGGCAATGGGCGCGGATCCGCAGCAGACCCTCGAGGCCTTCCGTGAGGCCGAGGCCTACGACGGGACCTCGCTGATCATCGCCTACAGCCATTGCATCGCGCACGGCATCGATATGCGCAACGGCCTGGATCAGCAGTACCGCGCCGTAGCCAGCGGTTACTGGCCACTCATCCGCTACGACCCGATCGCCAGGGCGGCCGGCGCCAGCCCATTCCTGCTGGACTCGCCGCGGCCACGGATTCCGCTGTCGGACTACATCTACCGCGAACTGCGTTACCGCTCGCTGGTGAACACCCATCCGCAGGAGGCCGAACGCCTGCTCGGCCTGGCCGAGGAGGCCGTCGCTCAGCGCTGGCAGGTCTATGAAGAGATGGCAACCTTTGGTGCACATCGATTCCCGACCGATGCCGGCCAGAGCCTGTGACGGAACTGGAGACCAGTTACCTTGGTCTGCAACTGCGGAATCCGTTGGTCGCCTCGCCGTCCCCGTTGTCGAAGACGGTCGATGGTGTGCGCCGGCTGGCCGACGCCGGGGTCGGCGCGGTGGTGCTCTATTCCTTGTTCGAGGAGCAGTTGCGGCGCGAGGCGGAACGCAATGCGCGGCTCGTCGATCAGGGTTCCGACAGCTACGGCGAGGCACTGTCCTATTTCCCCCCGTCCACCACGGATGAGCCGGGACCACGCCACTATCTGAGTTTGCTGGAGCGCTCGGTCGGCGCTGTCGACGTGCCGGTGATCGGCAGCCTCAACGGCACCACTGCCGGTGGATGGACCCGGTATGCCACCGCGATGCAGGAGGCCGGTGCGGCTGCGATCGAGCTGAACATCTACTACCTGCCGGGGGACACTCACACATCGGGTCGGGACGTCGAACAACGCCATCTGGACATCCTGGCCCAGGTCAAGCAGGCAGTGACCCTTCCGGTCGCCGTCAAGCTCGGCCCGTACTTCAGCTCCACCGGGGAAATGGCCTTACGTCTGGATCAGGCCGGTGCCGACGGACTGGTCCTGTTCAACCGATTCCTGCAGCCCGATATAGATGCCGAAACCATGACGGTCGCGGCGGCCGTCGGACTGTCCCACCCGGCGGAGGCGCGGCTGCCGCGGACCTGGATCGCGCTGCTCCGTGGTCGGGTGAGTGCGTCGCTGGCTGCGACCACCGGCGTCCAGAATCCGACCGACGTCGTCAATTACCTGCTGGCCGGCGCGGATGTCGTGATGACCACCTCTGCGCTGCTGCGGCACGGCCCGCCACACGCCGCGGTGCTCCTGGACGGTCTCGCCGAATGGATGCAACGCAAGGGGTTCGCGGCGGTCGATGATTTCCGCGGGTTGCTGGCCGTGCCGCTGACGGCCGACGCGCAGGAGCATGAGCGAAGTGGCTACGTCAGCGCCATGCGGGAAGCGAACAGCCGGCTCGACGGTTGGAGTGAGGCCGGACGTCAGAGTGTCTCGCAGGGCTTCGGCGGTGCGGCGGTGGGCGGGAACCAGCCGGGAACGTGAACGGGCTTCGGCGTGTTCGGAAAACGTGAGGGCCTCGGCGGCGGCTTCGATCTGGGGAATGAAAACCGTCCGGATCAGCGCATCGGTTTCACCGTGGTCCGCGAGTTCATCCTCGGCGACCAAGGCTTCCAGCACCACCGCCCGCACCCCCAACCGGGTGCCGGCCACCAGCGCGAGTTCGGCGGAGGCGGAGCCGGCCGGGTCCTTCAGGTCCACCTGTGCCTGCGCCAATCCGAGACCACGGTCGCGGCGGCGCATCTACCGGTGGGCCGGCGCTTCGGCGCCCTGCTATCCCTGCCCAACCCGGAATTCACACTCGGCGTGGCCAGCGCTGGATTCGTTGCGCGGTCAGTTGTCCAACGAGGAGCTCAGACTGCTGGTGTTGGCAATTCCCAGTGCGGTGAGTATCGAGGCGCTGGTCTGGTTGACAGATATCGCGAAGCTCTCCCGCGATGAGGCGGTGCAACTCATGCGCTGGTCGGCGGGCGCGCTACTGCAAGCCGCCTTGATGTCGGCTCCCCCAACCGGCCCGCCATGAGTTCCACAGCCCGCCAGCTGACCGCTGGTCGTTCGCCGTGCTCGACCCGGCGCAGGTCACACCGGCTCAGCGGCCGGGCTGGTGGGCTTGTGGGCTTGTGTGGGCGTGGGGGATCCTAGGCCCGCATCGTGCGCGGCCAGGATGGCTTGGGCCCGGTCGGCGACGCGCAATTTGGTCAGGATCGCCGACACGTTGTTGCGGACGGTTTTCTCGGTGATACCGAGTTCGCGGCCGATTGTCGGGTTGCTCAGGTGCTGCGCCATCAGGGCGAGAACCTCAACCTCTCTGCTCGTCAGCTCGGGAAAGCTCCGCGAGGGGGTGGGCGCCGTGGGTGCGTCGAAGTACCGCATGAGGCGGCCCGCGATCGCCCCGCCGAATACCGCGTCGCCCTCGGCCACCGCCCGCAGGGCACGGACGATCTCGGCGCGTCGCGCGCCCTTGAGTAGATAGCCCCGAGCGCCGGCCCGGATGGCTGCGAAGACCGCATCGTCGTCCTCGACCATGCTCAGCACGATGACCCCGATGTGTGGTGCGTTGTCGACGATGTCGCGAGTTGCCTCCACCCCGCCCATGCCCGGCATGGCCAGGTCCATAAGCACGACGTCGGGTTGCAGAGCCAGCGCCGACCGGACGGCGGCCGCACCGTCGCCGACTTCCCCGACGATGACGATGTCGTCGCCGCCGGCCAGCAGGGCCGCCAGGCTGGCTCGGAAGCCTGCGTGGTCATCACAGATCAACACGTTCAGGGTGCTCACCATCCGCCTACCGTCGGAACGACCCGAGCGGCCGAATCGGTTGGGTCGATGGGCCACGCGAGCGCAGGCGGGCGGCACGGGAGTACGGCGCGCAGCACGGTTCCGTGGCCGTCGGGGGCACTTGCGATGGTCAGGGTGCCGCCGAGCTCTCCGGCCCGCTCGGCCATGGTCTGCAGGCCCAGCCCGACACGGTGGTTGGCGGGGACGCCGAGCCCGTCGTCCTGCACTTCGAGGGTGAGGTCATGGCCGTCATGGATCACGCACAAGCAGCAGGACTGCGCCCGGGCATGGGCGGCGACGTTCTGGATGGCTTCCAGTGCGATGCGGTATGCCGCGACCTCGACCGCTGCCGGAAGGGTCGGCAGCGGTGTCGGAACTTCGAAGCGCACGGGGACGGCTGCCACATGCGCAATGTGCGATTCCAGCGCGCGCACCAGGCCGAGGGTGTCCAGGGCTGGGGGCCGGTAGGCGTGGGCCACGCGACGGGTGTCCTGCACCGCCGACTCGGTCTGGTCCAGCACATCGTCGAGCAGTTCGCGCGCCTTGGTTGGGTCGCTGAGAGTGAGGTTGCGGGCGAGCTCGACCTGCATGCTGATTGCGGCAAGTCGGGGGCCCAGGTCGTCGTGCAGGTCGCGCCCGACTCGCCGACGCTCCTCCTCCATCGACAGGACGATCCGTTCACGGGAGCGGTGCAGATCGGCCGAGAGCCCCACCGCGTGGACCGCGGCGCCGATCGGCAGCGCCAGGTCCGCCAGGAGCCGCAGGTCGGCCGGGGTGAACGCCTCGCGTCCCCGGCCAGCCACCACGAGGCGGCCGAGTGAACCTCCGGCGTGGGTCAGGTCGACCGAGGTGAGGCGGGTCAGGTCGGTCGGGGGTTCGCCGGTCGCGGCTGCCGGTTCTGGCTGACCGTGAAGTTCGATGGCTGCGTAAGGGGACCGCAGTGCGCCGGCGGCCGAGGCCACCAGCGTGACCAGCACCTGCTCCGGTGCCGATGGTTGCTGGAGCTGGCGGGCGAGTCGAGTCATGGCGGCATAGGGACGACCACGGTCACCGTAGAGGCGGCGACCGATCAGCCGTTGCAGCCCGTCCCGAACGGGGGCGAAAGCCACGGCCACGAAGGCGGTTGCGAGCAACCTGGCCAGACTCTCCGCCGACCCCGGCAGGGCCGCTGCGGCCCAGGTCGCCGCCAGGGCGTACCCAACCAGCAGGACGAGCGTCAGCACGACATACACCAGGGTGCGGGTGACCAGCGCCTCGATGTCAAAGAGCCGATGCTGCAAAACGGCCACCGCGATGGCAACCGGGACGACGAGGGGCGCCAGCTGCACGAGCGGGAAGACAGCCGGGTACAGCGACGGCGCGAGCAGCGAGACCGATGCGTCAACGCCGAACGAGGCCGCGAGCACCGTGAGGGCCAGTACCACCCACATGATCTGCTGTCGCGCTTGCCGGTTCGCACCCCGCCAGCGCGCAAGGAGGCTGGCAGCGGCCGCGATCGAACAGCCCAGCACGGCAAGCCCCGCCGCGGTCATCACCCTGGGCCCCACCCCGGCGAGGGTGGCCACGGCATACGGATTGGGGACCTGACGGTCCCCCAAAACCAGGGTCGCTTGTCCGAGGGCACCGAACACCCCGAGAACCAGCGCCAATGCGACGGCGATGACGGCCAGGACACGCCATCGTGGAGAGGGCAGGTGGCCGTCGGGGAACGTCAGTGCGACCAGCACGAACAGCGGGACGATCGCCGGAGGATAGATCCAGTTCGCCACCCACAGGGCACTCATTGCGCCCCCGCTCGCCGGCGGGTGGGTCAGACCCATCTGCGCGATGCCCTCCGCGCTCTGGCCGATCAGGAACGGCAGCCCCGTCGACAGCAGAAGCCAGCCGACGGGGTGTCGTGGCCGCTGCCCTGCCAGCAGGGCGCCGACAAGCGCGATGGCCGAGGTCGAAGTGAGCAGCGTCCACGACGAGCCGATGGTTCCCGCGGCAACGGTCAGGTCGATGGCCGTCCAGACGAGAGCGCCAGTCACCCCCACCAGGGCCGCGGTTGACGCCTGGCGCCGCGAGATGGTCATCGTCTCGGGACGTGTCGGGAGCCGGCGGAGCAGACGCGTCGCTGGATCGGCATGGTCATAGTGTCCGCCTTCCCTGGTATTTCGGCCCTACCCGTGGTCGACGCTGACGTCGACCCCGGCCGCGGGAGCCGTCGCGTTGTCGTGCGCGCCGCGGGCGACATGGAGGGCTGTGACGCCGAGCGCCGCGAATGCCGCCCCCATCAGGGCCAGCGTCCCCGGCAACACGCCCGAGGCGAACAACTTCAGCAACACGGCCACCAGCAAGGCGATCCCGGCCGGTCGGGGTAGCACCCGGGCGCGGATCGTGGCGATCGAAAACAGGAGCAGGCCGGCGACATAGCATCCGAGCACGGCGAACATGATCACCAGGGTGGGAAGCGGCGGATCAGCTTGGGCCGCTCCGTTCGAACTCAGAAAGCCCCACGTCTCACCGAGCGCCATCACAAACAGCGAGCCCGAACCCAACACGGCGACCATCGTCGCGATCCGGCCGAACCGGCCGAAAACGGGCCGCTGCAGCGCGCCCAGACCCAGGAAGCCCAGGAACATCAGCCCCACCCACGTCGCGTGCAGCGCCGACGGCATGACGCCCTCTTGGATGCCCGGCACCCGGTCGTCCCACCACTCGTGCACCCCCATAACGAGGCCGCTGAGGATGGCCGCCACGCCGCCCGTCAGGACCAACTTCGATGACCGTGCGGTACCACCAGTTCGTAGCGGCAAAGCAGCCATGACGACCTCCTCCAAGACCGGGCAGCACATCCGCCCACCTCTGGCAGCCTGACTGCTGGACGTGTCCCCTGTCATCAGACACCGTCCCGGATCAGCCAGGAGGAATGTCCCGGCTGAGCCGGGCGGTCGCAGCGAACGCAGGCGCACGCCGTGCGGCGATGCCGCCCACGAGCGGCGATCGACACTTCAACGCGATCGTGGAAGTCTGCCGCAGATCCACGGGGCCGGCCTTTGACGCTAACAGCCAACCGGGACTGTGGGATGGTTTTGCAGCGAGACGACGATGTCGGCGGTGGGAAGTCGGATGCTTTCGGTGCTGGCGGCGTCGTAGAATACCGAGACTCCGTTGGCTTGGCCGAGGTAGAGCAGGCATTGCCGTTCAGTGAGATCGAATTTTGGATTGTGACTGTCGCTCGCCCAGTCGACTTTCGCGGGTACGGCGGCCACGGCCAGGATCGGCAGTCGAAACCCGTTGACATACAGGTTCCGTTTGGTGTGACCGTGGCTGGCTTCAACGCCTGATTCCCAGGCGAGCGCTGGCAAACCGAACACGGTCAGCGTAATCGCGGCGACCACCGACCAGCGCACAGTGGCCAATACCATCGACCTGGTCAACGGGTTAACCTGCTGGCCGCGGAGTACAGCAAGCCGGGCCGCTCGGACGGCGACCAGCAACAATACGGCCACTCCGCTCAGGATGGCAGCGCCGCCCAGAACTAAAAGGACAGTGCCTAGTGATTGCCCAGCGAGAACCTCGAGATATCCGTATCCGACTTCTTCCGGGGTTGCACGCAGGGGAAGGTAGAAGAGGACGTAGTACACCCTGAGGACGACGTACAGCAGCGCGCCCAGGATGCCGAGGAAGGGCAGAGCGCTGACGGCGAGGCGGCGGAATGTTAATCGCTGTCCGGCGCTCGGTGGCCTACCGTGTTCCATTTGTCGTCGGGTCCTTGGCAAGAGCCGGATCCGATGAGCCCGAGGCGTCGTGGTGACGTGTCGACGCGGATGGCCCGACCTCACGATCAGCTCACCTTGAACGGCAGACATCCCCGTGAGCATTGAGGGGTATCCATCCAAAGCGCGTAGTTACCCGGTGGCCCCGCTTGTGTCCACGACAACCTGCCTTGCCCGTCGCCGTCCGTCTGCGCTGAAAGCACCGAGTCTGTCCTGTGATAGACCGCTGAAGGAGGTTCACCCGTGCTGTCGTAGATCCAGAAATCAACGCTGCTGTTCGGGTCGAAGTGGGACAGCTCGATGGTAAGGATAGCGCCGGCCGCCAAGTCCTGGGTGGACAGCTGTGCAAACGGCTGTGGTGGGAGAACGGTGAACGATCCGGAGGTGACTGTCATGCCGAGGGCGGAGCTATCGCAGGCGCCCCCCGGCGGGAGAAGATTCGCGGGCGCCAGCGTCGCAACGGTTTCGGTGTAGTAATCGCTCGTGGAAGGTTGAGGAGGGACGGTCGTCGGTGCGGTTTTGGCTGGTTCGAAGGTGCAGATCTTGAAGGTGTAGTCGCCCTGCTCGACGTACAGGTCGCCGTTGGTCACGGTGTCGACTATCCATGTTAGGTAGTCGGGATCATCGACATTCCTCGCGATGGTGTCGATTACGCGCCTGTCGGAGGGGGTGGTGATGACCACTGAAGGCGTACTCAGGTCTGAAGAGCCGGTGACGATCACGAACTGGAAGGTGGTCTGCGCCCGGATCGACCGGTCTGACTCGGCAGCGGCCTTGTCCGCCTGACTCACCTGGAAGAGATTGTCGCTCGTGCCGGCGGTTGTCTGTATTGACCGGCCGTCATGGGGTGTAGAACAGATGAACCAACTGCAGGGTATGTCTACCGGCGCGGGCGGGCCGTCAGTCGTCGGTGGCGTGACTGTGCTCGTTGGGTCAGTGCTGTTTGTGGTGGCCGATGTAGTGGTGGTCGACCCATTGGTAGCGGGTGCAGTGGTTGCCGAGGTGAGGGACCCGGCTGCGGTGTCGGTGGATGTCGCCGATTGCAGGCCGCCCGAACTGGTCGACGCACTCGTGAGCACCCTCATCGACGAGCAGCCCACCATGAGGCACAGGGTGCTTGCCCACACTGCAAGCGCGCGTTGGAGTCGTCCGGGCGCTCGGATGACCGTGGACGAAAACACGGACACCGCCTTTCCGCACTGGGTCTCACCGCACCGATCTGCCGGAACTGGCTCGACCTAGGGTCTCGGCTGGCCGCACGGTGACCGGATCATACGCGTGACGCGTCGATCGCGCGATCGGTTTCGCGACGGCAGGCAACCTCGCCACCGGGGGAACGGCTGAGCACCCGCCGGTGTCGACCGGTTCTGCTTCGGTCACGGTCGGACGATCGGCTCGTCTGTCCGGCGGTCGCGGCGACGCAGGACTGCCTTGCGCAGCTCACTGGCCCACAGGACGGTGCTGGCGATCAGCAGCGCGGTCAACCATTGGTCCCAGCTGAGGGGCTCCGTACCGAAGGCGGTGTTCAGGACGGGCAGATGGACAACGCTGACCTGCAGTAGCGCCGACGCGACCAGGGCTCCCCACAACCAGGGATTCACGAAGAGGTGACGGAACGCGCTGGTCGTCTCGGACCGGGCGTTGAGGCAATTGAACAGCTGAGCCAGAACCAGCACCGTGAAGCCGACCGTGCGGGCGTTGGCGAGGTCGTGGGTGCCTGCGATCAGGCCACCCGGCAGGTACAGGTCGATGGACATCAAGGTGGCGACGGCCATCACCGGGCCCAGGGTCAGGACCCCGATCCACATGCGCCCGTCGATCATCCGCTGATCGGGTTTGCGAGGCCCCCGCGCCATCACGTCCTCGGTTTCCGGGTCCACCCCCATGGCCAGGGCCGGCGCCGAGTCGGTGATCAGGTTGATCCACAGGATCTGGGTGGCGAGCAACGGCAACACCACGGCCTCACCGTTGCCGGAGAGCCCGAAAACACCGGCCAGCACGACGCCGAGAAACACCGTCAGAACCTCGCCCATGTTCGAGGACAGCAGGTAGCGCAAGAACTTCTGGATGTTGTCGAAGATGCCGCGTCCTTCGCGGACGGAATCGACGATGGTGGCGAAGTTGTCGTCGGCCAGGATCATGTTGGCGGCTTCCTTGGTCACCTCCGTCCCGGTCCGCCCCATGGCGATGCCGATGTCGGCGGACTTCAGGGCGGGGGCGTCGTTGACCCCGTCCCCGGTCATCGCAACGATGTTGCCGGTCGCCTGGAGGGCGTCGACGATCTGCAGCTTGTGCCTGGGTGCGACGCGGGCATACACCGAAGTCACCTGGACCGCATCGGCGAGCCCGGCCGGGTCGAGCCGGTCGAGTTCGAGTCCAGTCAGCGCGGTGGCGTCGGCGGCCACGATGCCCAGATCCGCGGCGATCCGGACTGCGGTTCGCGGGTGGTCGCCGGTAATCATCAGCACTCGGATGCCGGCGCGTCGCGCGTCAGCCACCGCGACCGCAGCCTCGGGTCGGGGTGGATCAATCATGCCGACGGTGCCGACAAAGATCAGGTCGTGCTCCGCTGCCGACGTCATGTCTTCCTCCGCAGACATGGGGCGATAGGCCACGGACAGGGTGCGTAGTGAATTCCCGGTCAACTCGGCGACGTCGCCGATGATCTGCTTCTTGATGTCGTCGGACAGATACACCACGTTCAGTCCGACGCGAGCTCGGGTGCACAGGCCCAGCAACACGTCGGGGGCGCCCTTGGTGATCAGCACCCGTTCCCCACCGTGCTCCCGGTCGGTTTCGATGGTGGACATCAGCTTCCGCTCGGAGGTGAACGGAATCTCACCGACCCGCTTGAAGCGGCGCGCCCGTCGCTGGTCCACGCCCAGTTTGCGTTCAGCGACCAGGAACGCCGCTTCGGTGGGGTCTCCCTCGATCTCCCACGACCCGTCGCGTTCGCGGAGGGTGGCGTTGTTGGCCAGGCTGCCGCCGCTCAGGACCACGATGTCCTCGGCCAGCTTTGCCCCGCTGACCGGGGCATCCTTGTGCCGCAGGGTGCCGTCAGGTCTGTACCCGGCGCCGCTGACGGTGGTGATGCCGGAGGCGGTGGCGACCCGTTGGATGGTCATCTCCGACTTGGTCAGCGTGCCGGTCTTGTCGGAGGCGATGACGGAGGCCGATCCCAGGGTCTCCACCGAGGAGAGATTCTTCACGATGGCGTGGTGCGTGGCCATCCGTTGGACGCCAAGGGCGAGCACCACCGACAAGATCGCGGGCAGCCCTTCCGGGACGGCGGCCACGGCCAGTGACACGCCGAGCAGGAGCACCGTCACTGCGTCGCGGGCAGTGCGGACATCCGAGATGAGGAAGACGGTGACCACCACGATCACGGCGATGATGATCACCGCCAGCCCCAGCATCCGGCCGATCCGGCCGATCTCGCGTTGCAACGGCGTCGGGTCCTTAACCGTCGCGTCGAGCATGGCGGCGATGGCACCCATTTCGGTGTCCATCCCGATGGCGGTGACGAGCGCCTGACCGGTGCCCTGGGCGACGGCGGTGCCCTTGAACACCATGCCGTGCTGGTCGCCCAGCGCCGCCGGCCCGTCCCCGGTCATCACCTTCTTGAGCACAGCCTCACTCTCACCGGTGAGCGAAGACTCCTGCACCCGCAGCACGGCAGCGCGAGTCAGGCGCGCGTCTGCGCCGACCGCATCGCCCTCGCCGAGGCTGAGCAGGTCGCCGCGCACCAGCTCGATGCTCGGCACCCGCATCACCTCGCCGCCGCGGATGACAGCCGAGGTGACCGCCGTCATCTGCTGCAGGGCAGCGACCGCGTGCTCGGCCCGCGCTTGCTGGGCGTAACCGAGGACCGCGTTCAGAACAACGACCACCGCGATGACGATGGCGTCCACCGGCGCCCCCACACCCCCCGCCAGTGCCCACGCCGTCAAGGACACCGCCACAGCAAACAGCAGCAGATAGATCAGCGGGTCCTGGAACTGGGCGAGCGCTTTTCGCCAGTTCGGGACGGTCGGCCTGGCGCTGAGCTCATTGGGGCCGTCCTGCAGCAGGCGACGTGCCGCCTCGGCAGCGCTCAGGCCATTGATCGGGTCGGCGTCGAATCTGGCGGCCAGATCGTCGACACCCATCCGCGAAAAGTCCGGTTTCGGCTGCTCGGCCAGCGGCGACGTTGCCCCAGTCAGCATTCCGGCAGTGCCCCCGATGTTTTGGCGGCGTTCCTCAGGTTTGTCCGTCATGGATGAATCCATCTCGCATCAATGTTCCGAAAACTGCGCCGTGGGACCTCGCGGACAGTCTGTTCCACGGGGCCGGGCTTTCTGATGCCGCGGTTCGATCAGCCGGGGTCGCGCTCACTCGCCGACCCTTTTCTGGGCCATGCGGGCGGTCCGGGCCTTGATGAGCCGGTCGAGGCCGAGGCTGGTGCCGAGCCCGGCGGCGGTCGCCACGAGCACGCACGCGAGGCTCGTCGTCACGGCCAGGGCCGGGCCGCCGATGCCGACGACCATGGCGACGGCGGTCCAGGGCAGCCGGTACCCACCGGCGATGCCCGACGCGGCGCCGGACGCGCCGGCCAGGTCTCCGGAGATGCCCAGGTGCGGCGCGAACGACCGGCCGGCGAGATCGCCGATGGCCAGGAACGGCACGAAGACTCCGCCGCATCCGCCGGCGGCGACGGCCGCGGTCGTCGCTGTCGCCCGCAACATGGCCACCAGGAGCAGCAGGCCGGCGGGCGC
This sequence comes from Mycobacteriales bacterium, assembly GCA_038245175.1. GTDB lineage: Bacteria > Actinomycetota > Actinomycetes > Mycobacteriales > Nakamurellaceae > Nakamurella. The sequence goes on from JBBRSR010000009.1 coordinate 30,678, forward strand.
CGCCAGTCCCGCCGGACCTTCGGCCCACAGGATGGCGCCAGCGCCCGGACCGATGGCCGCGCCGCGGTCGGCGACGGTGAGCAGAGTCAGGGTGGCGGCCAGCATCGCGGCAGCCCCGAACGCCAGCCGCACCTGAGGTGACGCTTTCCACCCGCGGACCCGGTAGATCGCCCAGCCCGTCAGGGCGGTCAGGCTGCCGGAGAAGACACCGACATAGATCCCGACTGTGAGGAGTTGGAAGGTTCCGTCGGGCTCGACCGTCGGTGTGATGAGGCGGATGAGGTCGAGGTTCCACCACCTGTTCAGGAGCCACCCGATGACGCCCCCGACGAGAGCGGCCACAACTCGCGGTGGGCTCAGCGGTATCTGGCGCCGCCGACCGAGTTCCAGCATGAAGGCGGTGCCGACCAGCGACACACCCATCAGCGCCGAGACGGCTGCCGCCCCACCGCCGACGGCGGCGCCGCGCAGCAGCGGCCGCAGCCCAGGCCGGGTCTGGCCCAACCACGACCCGGATGCGACCCCGAGGTGAGCAGCGGGCGCCTCGGTACCCATCGGCGCCCCGAACCCGACCGTGAGGACAATGGCCAGAGTGCGCAAGGGTGCCTGTCGCCACGGAAACCGCTCCTCGGCGCCGGCGAAGGCGACGACATCGCCGGTGAGGTCCGCCCGGGCCACATCGGCGGGAAAGGTCCGCCACGCCAACGGGATCCGCGGAAGATACCAGGGGCGACGACGACGGCGCCGGGTGCTCCGTCGGGTCGGTCGGGTGGGGCTGAGCCGTTGCACCGCCTCGCCACGGCCGATGCCGTGAAGCACCGCCGTGGCCGCGGCAACCGCCACGACGGGCAGGGCGATGATCACCCACGTCTCCTGGCGGGACACGACCGCGAGCATTTCCTTGATGAGCGTCGTCACCCCGATGACGAATACCGCGCCGAGAGCACCGCCGAACAGCGCGCCCAGGGCATAATGCAAAAGCGCGGTCCACCCCCGCTCGGGCTCGACCTGCCCCGCAGTCGTGCTGGCCGCGTTCACCCCAGGCACCTTCCACTCAGTCCACTCAGTCCGCGGCCCCGCTGTTCACTGGCTCGTTCGAGTCCGGGGCCCGCGCCCGGAAGGGGCTGCTGTGAAGCACACGCTGAACGCCGGCCCGTGACACCAACAGGGTGATGACCAGCCCGGTCACCGATAGCAAGCCGCCGAGGCTGACGCGGGAGCCGAAGACGAGGTTGACCGCCTCCAACAGGAGGAACTTGCTGGCGAAGAGGACAACCCAGAGCAGCACCCCGGCAATCACCTTGCCGCCAGGCGTCGCCGCTGCGGTGAAACGTGCCTTGACCCGGTTCTTTGCCGCAACGACGACGTCAAGAATCACTTTCAGCAGGACAGCCGTGAGCAGGGAGAGGGTGAACGTCTCGCTGAGCACCTGCGGGACGTACTCCACGAAAAGGCTCAGGACAACCACGTAGACGAGGATGTCGACGACGGCCGCCGCGATGCGCGGCTTGAGAGGTGCCGCTGCGTATTCATCCCGGTCGGACATGCGATTCACCCTAGGCGATGCATCGTCCCGGGGGCGGAGTGGTCACGTAGCCCCATCTGTGTTCGACGGCGGCCCTGATGGTTGCTCGGTGGTCCGGTACTCATAGGTGGAGGTGTCGTCAAAGACGACGTAGGTGGTGCGCCCATCGGACGTCCAGTGCAGGACGAAGAGTCCGGCCCGCTCGGCCACCTTGGCCAGCGTCGCGAACGAGGCGACCACCACGGGCCGGCCGGGGATGACGGCCAGGGGCTCGACGTCCGCGAGGAGGTGCCCGTATCTGCTCGTGATGATCTGCGCCTCGTCGGGCGCGGGCGTCTTGCGGTTGATGAACAGGGTGAGCAAGGCGACCAGCAGGCCGCCGGCGAGCAGCACGCTCGCGGCGATCCGGACAGTCTGAACAGGGGTTTGGATACCGAGCGCGCCTAGTTGGTTGGGTTGTGTCCCGGAGTTGATCGTGGTCGCGGTGTTCGTCACGATGAGGCCGGCCGGGTCACCGGCCAGGGTCAGCTCCAGCGGTGTGAGGGTCATCAGGATTTTCGGCGTGAACACACCGCCGTCGGCCGACACGACCGGAGCCGCGAGGGTGATGGAGACCTGCCCGGCCGGGATACCGGTCGCGGCTGCGGCGGCGTCTGCTCGGGCTTGCAACGCGGTGAGATCCAGTTGCACGCCGGTGTCGACCGTGTCGGCGGTGAACTGGGTCGGCTCGGCCAGCGTGATGCTGGAATGCCAGCCGCCGACGGTAGACAGGTCGGCGGTGATGCCGATGCGGCCCGGCTGACCCTGATAGGAGATGTGCAGGTCGACCGAATTGGTCAGCCTCCGGAACACGGGGTCAGGCGAATTCACCACGGTGGAGTCATATGCCGCACTGGGCGGCACGATCGCCGAATACGAGAATGTCGCCTTTCCCGGGGAAGGCTCCGACACCATCACACTGTTGTTCGTCGGTTTCGTGAAGGCCAGCACGCCGACCGCGAGGCCGAGGACGGCCGCCACAGCCGAAACGAGCAGGACCGTACGAGTGGGCCGGCTCATTCCGGCCGGCGATACGGCCCAGCTCGGTCGGGTCTGGGTGCGAGCCATGGTGACTCTCCTTTTTCTTCGCTTCCTGCGGCGGGTGGCGATCACGGTGGAACCGGTGCCGACCAGTAAGAACGCGACAGCGCCCAACACGGAGGGGCTGGACAGCGTTTTCATCCAGCGTCCGGCGCCGGCGACGTGCAGCACCGCCCGGCCGACTAGGTCCCTGGCCGTGGGATGGGCCGGGTCGATCGATTGGTTGTTGTCGCCCTTGAACACGAAACCGGTGGCGTCGCCGGCGATGATGCGGTGCAACGCGACGATCCGGGTTCCCGGAATGTGATAGGCGGCAATGTCGCCGATCTGGTACGAGCTCTGCTTCGCGACCACGATGAGATCGCCCTGGTAGTACACAGGATTCATGCTGATGCCGGAAGTGATCACGACGCCGAGCCGGCCGGTAACCAGAAGAGCTGCGCCGACCGTGATCACGCAGCCAAGAACTATCAGGGCGGCTGCGGCCGCCCGTCGAATCCGTCGGTGCATCACTGGACTAGAACCTCGAAATCTTCACCGCAAGCGGAATGGCCCGCTCCGTGAGAGCAGGCCATTCCAACCGCGATAGCGGGGACGTGCTACGGCACCATGACCGGGCTGTCGACGACCGTGATTGCCAAGGAGGTCAGGTCGGTGATGGAGACGGTCGAGCTGAATTCGGTGGGCGTACCCTCCACATACGCGACCGGCACCGTGAGTGTGATAGCCGTGCCATTGGCTGTCGCGGTCACGTTGGTCGCGGTCAGCGCGGGACTTCCGGCCTCGGTGGTGAGGCTGAAACTGATGCCGGTGACGAGGGTACCGTCGCCAGCGTGCATGTAGGTCACGCTGTCCAGGTTGGCGCCGACAACGGACTGGGAGACGGTGCCACCGAGGAGTTGGGTGTCCGGGGCACTACTAGTGACGCCGGCGCCGGTGAATGCCGTGCCGCCTGTCACTGCCAGCGCTGCGAAGGCAACCCCGACAGTGATCTTGCTGAACGTGCGCATTGCAAATACTTCTTTCTGGGGAATCCGGCTGACCAGGAGGGTGTCGATCACGGCCGGTGTGCTTCAATTACCAATTTACCACCCGAATGCCTCACCCGTATGGGGCAAACACGCCCGGTTGGGCTAGTCTGAATCGATATAGTCACCCTTCAGTGGTCGAAACGACCAGGCCGCCGTAACTCAGTGTTCCTCAGTGTTTTCGCTTCCCTCTCTCGGGACTCCTGCCACCCGATGGAACCGGCAACCCAGGAACTCAGTGACCCGCTGTGAGCAACAGCCCCACCTGAAAATCTTCCTGTGATGATGCTGACAACGACGAACGAAGCCGCCAAAGCGGTCGATGTCCCCGCGAACGAGACCGTCGATGTCCGTTCGCCCGCCGCGCGGCCCAGCTTCCAGTCGGAGGCAGGGATCAGCCGATCGGCCGTGCGAGGACGATGATGTTGGAGCTGTAGCTGCGTGCGGCAGGGTCGTACTCACCGCCGCAGCTGATCAGCCGGAGTTCCTCCGTGGGGTTATCGGCCGGCCCATAGGACTCGATCTGCCCGAACATCTTGGTGTGCAGGGGACCTTGGCTGCCTTCGGCCGCCAGCTGCGCCTTGTCGACGGCATACCCCTCGGTGATCTGGTAGGTGCGGACACGACCGTCAGCCATGGTGATGGTCAACTGGCGTCCGACGTCGTTGGCGCCGTATTCCGACAGGTCCGAGAGGGCTCCCCAGGTACCTTTCCAATTGATGTGCCCGACAACGATGACGGCTCCGTAGGTAGCGAACGGCGACCCGTAGCCGGCAGTGTTGAGCCAGCTGACATCATTTGACCAATCGTCGATGCCCTCCGCTGGACCGGGAATCCACATGGCCCCGTCAGGATTCGGACCGTGCGGGATCACCGTCATCTGGACCCCGTTCGGGTGGTTCGCGGAGGCGAACGGAACCGTGATCGTCGCCGGCACGCCCAGCGGTACCGCGTCCGGGACCGGGACCGGGACCGGGACCGGGACCGGCACCGGGGCCGGCGAGGGCGCGGCGGGCGACGATCTGGTAGTCCCCTTCTTGACCGGGTCGGTCGTCGGCTTGGCCAGGGCTGTGGCCGCCGAGCTCGGCGAGACCGACGCCGTCGCCAGCGTCGGCCCCACCTGCGTGTCCACCCGTGGCGCGGGCCAGAGCCAGAAGGTGGCTCCGACCGCGATCACCACCGATAAGAGCAAGGTGCGGTCGACCTTTCGAGGGTTACCGATGTTCACCGCTTCGGTTGCCGCGTGACGGTCGGAGCATGGTGAACAGGCCGCCGGTGAACCGCCGCATTGCCGGGATGCGCCCCACCAGCAGGAGTAGGCCGACGATGGCCAGGATCGCGCCGACGACTTTGAGCGGACTGATTGGGGCGACCGGGCCACTGCCGCCAGGCACTTCGGTCGGGAACGACGGCTGCGTCCGTGGCGTTGTCCGCGTTGACGTGCTGGTCGAGGGGCCGCCCGGGGTGGAGATCAGCAGTGACCCGGTGCCGGGAGTGGTGCCTTGGTCCGACGGGGTCGAAACCAACGTCTCTCCGCCGGTCGCCTGTGTGCTGCTGGTGGTGGGTGCGACGGAGCAGATAGGAGTGTTGATGACGTTGCTATCCAGCGTGACGGCGCCGGTGGCGGCTAGTAGACGGCCGGTGATGGTGGCGTTGGTCTCCGCGGTCACCGAGATGTGTGCCAGCACGGTGCCGACAAAGGTGCTACTGCTGCCGATCGTCGCCGAGGAGCCCACCTGCCAGAACACGTTGCACGAGGGGTGCTCCGGGTCGGTGAACGCGACCACGCTGCTCCCAGCGATGAGCAGCGTGCTGGACGCCTGGAAGATGAAGACGGCTTCCGGATCGGTGTTGTCCAGGGTGACGGTGCCGGTCAGGCTCAGGTCTCCCGCGTAGACGCCTGGTTGGAGCGTCATACCGCCCAACTCTTTCAATCCCTGGTTTGCGGGCGCGGGCGTGCGTCCGGCGGCGTCGGTGTAGGCGAGCAGGGCGTCGGCTTGCGCCGTCGCCGCGGTCGGGTCGGCCGCGTGCTGCACCCCCGGAGCGGTCACGAGCCCGGGCGGGAACCCGGTAATGGCACTGCCCGGGCTGACCCCGACGTTGAGTCCGTTGATGACCGAAGGCCCGGTGTTGGTCACCGTTTCTCCGCCCAAGACGCCGAAGCTCGCGGCAGTGCCCAGGCCAACCGTCGCCTCCGCCGCCCTCGCCGACCCGGGTACCCCGAGCATGACCGCGAGCCCAACGACGAGCGTGAGCGTGAATGCGAGAAAGCGGACGGCAACGCGCGCGGGATTGGCGATCATGGAATATCGACCTTTTCGAACGAGTAATGAGACTTCTGCGACGATAGGAGATAACCATACCCCGGAGAGCCTCAGCTCCCTAGGCAATGGGGCGCTATCCAGGTGCCGAATTTCGGTCGACGGGAAACCGTCCCGGAGAAGTGTTCTGCCATGCGCGGTCTCGCCATCGCTCACGGAACGACCGTTGTCCAGTCAGTGGATTCCTGCACATTTCGACTTTCTTGATCCCCGCGCAGAATGGTGAATCCCACCGATGGCCCGCAGTTCTTGGAACAGTCTGTCACCAAAACCAAAACAATGCCTGGGTGGCGGGTGACAGCTCCACGTGTGGCGTAGCTTTCGCAGTCCTAAGGTTACGGTGAGCTATTTGGACAGATTTTACGCCGGCGGGGTCGAACTGTCTGCGCAACCGCTTCAGCGCCTCCACCCAGCCTCCACCCACACGCTACGGATTCCCCACGAGCTTCCCGTTGGTTCGGCAGATCCGGCGATCGACGGATCTGGCATAGTCCCGACCGTGTCCTTCTCGGTGCTGTTCGTGTGTACGGGCAACATCTGTCGCTCACCGATGGCCGAGCGATTGTTCGCCGCGCGGATCGACTCGACCGGGCAGGTGATCTCGTCCAGCGCAGGCACTGCCGGGGTCACCGGTTTCCCGATGGACGCTCTGGCGGCTCAGGTCCTGCACGAGTTGGGCGGCGATAGCGAAGGTCACGTCGCTCGCCGGCTCAATCGGGCGATGATCGGCGAGTCCGACCTGATCCTGACCGGCCAGACTTCGCACCGCTCCGCAGTCGTCCGCGCCGATCCACTGGCATTTCGGCGGGTGTTCACCCTGCGCGAGTTCGGCCGATTGGGCACGGGGCTCACGTCACTGCCCGTAGCCGCCACAGAGGATCAGCTCCGCGAGCGAGTTCTCGAGGTCGCCTCGCAAAGGGGCCTCGTGCCGGCAGCGGACGACGACGAGATCGGCGATCCCTTCGGCGCCGCGCTCTCGGTCATGCGAGCCTGCGGCCAGCAGATCGCCGATGCGGTGGACGCGACGGTGGCCGTGCTGGGGCTCGCTCGTCGCTCGTATCCGTCCGACGACATGCAAGGATAGGTGGATGACCCAGCCACGTGGATCGCGGATCGGCCGACCATGGCGCCACCTGCGTCGCTGGGCCCGGCATACGCCGAATGGCACAGTGGCGTTGAACATGATCTCGGTCGGCGTCGCCCTGATTTTCCTCGCTGGCATCATTGCCGTTTTCGCGTTCTGACGTGCGGGTTTACTAAAATCGGTTGAGCTGGGACGCCCTTTCAGGCGCTCGCCTCCCGCGGGCTGGCCGACTCATTCTGCGGCCACGGGCCCACTTCTTCGGGTAACGGCTCGTCTGTCTCGGTGCTCGTCGCCGGTGCTGGGAACGACGGCGTCAACAGGGTGGCATCGACCTTGTCGGCCTGACGGGATCGCTCCGGCCGATACTCGACGTAGTAGTAGCCGTAGCCGTCCTCGTAGCTGCCCCGCCCGTGCGACAGCATGTTCAGGATCACGCCGACCGGGCGCTTGCCCACCTTGTCCAGCGCGGCGACGGAGCGGTCGACCTGCTCCGTCGTGGTCTTACCGGCACGGACGACGATCAACGTCGCCTCGGCAATGGCGGCGATCTCGGCGCCATCGGAGACCGGCAGCAACGGAGCAGTGTCGATGATCGTGTAATCGACGTTGCTGGCAATCTCAGTGATAACCCGCCGCGCATTGGCTGAGATCAGCAACTCGCTCGGGTTCGGTGGCACCGGCCCGGAGGTGAGCACGGCGAGGTTGGCGCCGGCATTCTGCAGGACGCTCTCGATCGGCGCCTGGCCGATCAGCACGGTGGTGAAACCGACGTCGCCGACCAACCCCAGCGACTTGGCCAGCGACGGGCGGCGCAGGTCCGCCTCGATCAGGCAGACGCGGAAACCGGCCTCGGCCAGGGCCGCCGCGAGGTTGATGGCGGTGGTCGACTTGCCGTCACCGGGCATCGGACTGGTGACCGCGATGATCCGCGGCGGGTTGTCGATATCGACGAACTGCATGTTCGTGCGCAGTTGCCGGTAGGACTCGGATCGGGAGCCGTGCGCATCGCCGCGGAAGGCGATCGGCACCTTTGCGGTGCGCTTGTCGAACGGGACGTAGCCGAGCACCGGTACGCCCAGCGGCTCGAAGTCGGCCGGACCCTTCACCGTGTTGTCCAGGACCTCGCGCAGCACGACGAACCCCAGACCGAGCAACAGGCCGATCACGAATCCGAGGCCGATGTTGATGAGCTTGTTCGGCGCGATGGGTGAAGTCGGCACGGTGGCCGGGTGAATCACCGTCAGTTTGACGACGGCCTTTCCGTTGGTCTGAGCGGTTTGGGCTACGACCAGGTTGAACTGGGCGGCGAGGGCGTTCGCAATGTCCGCGGCCATGCGGGGATCGTGATCGGTCACCTGCAGGTTGATCAGCACCTTGCCCACTGGCGCGTCGGCGGTGATCTCGTCGGCCAGCTGCTCTGCGGTGACATTCAGCTTGAGCTGCTCGATGACCGGCACCGTTACCGTCGGGGCATTGGCGATACTGATATAGGACTGCACCTGGGCTTGGCTGAATGTGTTTCCCTGCGCCAACTGCGAGGGGTCGTCGCTGGTCGCGGTCGCGACGAAGATCTGAACACTCGCCTGGTACACCGGTGTAGTGGCCCGGGTGATCCCCACACCTACTGCCGACCCGAGGACGACGAACGCAAGAATCAGCGGCCAGCCCTTGCGGATGATGCGCAGATAGTCGCGCAGTTCCAAGATTTCGCCTCACAGTCAGTTGGGAGACCCGTGGCGGCGTCCACCCTAGGCTATCGCGAACAGGTCGATCTCTTAACAACGTCATCGTCATCGTCGATCTGAGCACCGACTAACGGTCTAGCCTCGCCGGCCTCAATGTCCATTTGCAAGTCGGTTCGATCCTGGACGACTCGGCCGACCACATGGCTAGTTCGCTGCAGGACGCCACGTGCTCGTTCACGGCGCCGGCGATGTGATTGACCGAGTGCGCGAAACTCACACCGCCCTGGTTGATCCACCAAACGATATCCATCAAGCCGAGAAAGCAATATTGGTATTCATCCAAATGTCAGCTAACGACCCTGCAAGCAATGGGTAGCCATCCGACTTTTGCGCTCATCCCCAAAACGCGTCCTCCTGGACCAAGGCTCACACGAATGATCTATCCTGATGCCCTCGGCCCGACAAGTGGGATTCCTCAAGATCAGACGGGTTACCCTTCGGAGGGCCGAACGGAGGAGTTGACCCTTCGGAAGCCTTCGGCGCGAGTCTGCGCACCGCAACAGGAGGAACTGCGTTGGAGACGGCCGAGAGTTTCAGCGGACGCGCGATCTTGATAACCGGCGGTACCGGCTCGTTCGGATCCACGATGGTGCGGCGTTTGCTGGCCGGCGACGCCGAGGAGATTCGTGTCCTGAGCCGCGACGAGGCGAAGCAAGATGATCTGCGCCGGCGGCTCAGTGACTCCAGGGTCCGGTTCTACTTGGGTGATGTCCGCGACCGCAGCAGCGTCGACGACGCCGCTCAGGGAGTCGACTATGTGTTTCACGCGGCCGCGCTCAAGCAGGTTCCCTCGTGTGAGTTCTTCCCAGCCCAGGCCGTGCTGACGAACGTCAACGGGAGCGCCAACGTCATCGAATCGGCCGCCGCCGCGGGCGTCAAGTCCGTCGTTTGCCTGAGCACGGATAAGGCTGTCTATCCGATCAATGCGATGGGCATGACCAAGGCGCTGATGGAGAAGACCGCGAACGCCTTCGCCCGCAACCATCCGGGGTCAACGACAGTGGTATCCGTGGTCCGCTACGGCAACGTCATGTATTCCCGCGGTTCGGTGATCCCGCTGTTCGTCGAGCAGCTCAAGGCCGGCGGGCCGCTCACACTCACCGATCCGGCGATGACGCGTTTCCTGATGTCGCTCGCGCAGTCGGTCGAACTCGTCGAATATGCGTTCACGCACGCCCAGCCCGGCGACCTTTTCGTTCGCAAGGCGCCTGCTGCGACGGTCGAGGTGCTTGCCAGGGCGATCGCGTCGATCTTCAATGTCGATCCGGATCTGCGGGTGATCGGCACCCGCCACGGCGAGAAGCTGTACGAGACGCTGTTGAGTCGGGAGGAGATGGCCAAGGCCGAGGACTTCGGCACGTACTTTCGGGTGCCGCTCGATGCACGCTCGCTGGATTACGGCCTATTCGTCGAGCAGGGCAATCGTGACCAGGCAGCGGTCGAGGACTACACCTCACACAACACCGAGCGGCTCGACATAGAGGCTACTGTCGCGCTGTTGCGGGCACTGCCCGAATTCGAGGCCCTGGAAGGAACAAGCAGCGCGTGAAGTTTGCAGTGACGGGAGCGGCCGGATTTCTTGGCTGGCACACACGATGTGGGCTCAGGGCTCACGGAGATGACTTCGTGGCGATCGATCGGCGGACCGCCGCGGATCCGAAGCAGCTGGCCGACGCCGTGCGCGGCGCGGATGTCGTTCTGCACCTGGCCGGCGTCAATCGTGGGGAAGCGGATGACTTGCGAGCGGAGAACCTCAAGCTCGCCCGTGATCTGACGGATGCACTTGACCGGTCCCTGACCCAAGCAGGCGTCGTGTACGCGAACTCGATCCATTCAGGAAGCGCCACGCCCTTCGGTGACGGCAAGCAGGCCGCCGCGGACCACTTGGCGTCCTGGGGGGCGCGGGCCGGCGTGGCTGTCGCAGACGTCCGGCTGCCGAACTTGTTCGGCGAGCACGGTCGACCGCATTACAACTCGGTGGTTGCGACCTTCTGTCATGAACTGGCGACGGGAGGTGCTCCCGTCATCGAGCACGACCGTGAACTGCCGCTGCTGCACGCACAGGACGCGGTCGACTACCTCCTCGGGGCAGCGACATCGCAGGCCAACGGCGTCAGCAGTCCGTCCGGCCGGCCGACCACGGTCACCGGCGTCCTGGACCTGCTGACCGGATTCAGCCGGCTGTACGCGATCGGCGACATCCCGGACATTATCGATCCGTTCCATCTGGCGATGTTCAACACGTACCGGTCGTTCTGTTTCCCGCAGGCGTTCCCGATTCACCCGCCGCCGCGCGAGGACAACCGTGGTCGACTCTTCGAGTGCGTGAAGGCACACGGCGGCCAGTCGCAGGTCTTCTGCTCGACCAGTCATCCCGGCGTTACCCGCGGCGAGCACTTCCACCGGCGCAAGGTCGAACGCTTCATGGTGCTCAGCGGCCGTGCGGAGATTGCCGTTCGTCGCCTCTTCGATGACACAGTCGTCCGATTCGAGGTGACCGGGACGCGGCCGGCCATCGTCGACATGCCGACCCTGTGGGCGCACTCGATCACGAACACCGGCGAGGATGAGCTGATGACCTTGTTCTGGGCCCATGAGGTTCTCGACCCGCAGACTCCGGATACCTATCCGGAGTCTGTGGAGCTGGTAGAGCAACAGGCACGTCGTGGCTGAACGGCTCAAGGTGATGACGGTCGTGGGCACCCGACCGGAGATCATCCGGCTCTCGCGCATCATTATCCGTCTCGACGCCGAAACCGACCATCAACTCGTGCACACCGGTCAGAATTGGGATCCGCTGCTCAGCGATATCTTTTTCACCGAACTCGGTCTGCGCCAGCCCGACCACTGGCTGAACGTCCCGGTCACCTCGCTCGGTGCCTTGCTCGGCGGGGTACTGACGGCGATCGAGACGGTGTTGCTGAAGGAGCGCCCGGACGCCGTGCTGATCCTTGGCGACACCAACAGCTCCATCGCGGCCCTGATGGCCAAGCGGATGGGTATCCCGGTCTTCCATATGGAGGCCGGCAACCGCAGCTTCGACGAGAACGTCCCGGAGGAGACGAATCGCCGCATCGTCGACCACACGGCGGACTTCAACCTCTGCTACACCGAGCACGCGCGCCGAAACCTGCTCGCCGAAGGCCTGCCGACCCGGCGAGTGTTCGTGACCGGGTCCCCGATGGCCGAGGTTCTCGCCGCATATCATGACCAGATCGAAGCCTCGGATGTCCTGGAACGGCTCGGTCTGACGGCTGGCGAGTACTACGTCGTATCCATGCATCGCGAAGAAAACGTGGATAACCCGCAACGGCTGACCTCGCTCATCGACGCGATTGTCGCGCTGTCCGAGGACACCAATCGAACGGTGGTCGTCAGTACGCATCCACGCCTGCGCAAACGGCTGGACGCGGTGGACCGGGCGACCTACGGTCTGGTTCAGTTTCTGAGTCCGTTCGGATACTTCGACTACAACAAGCTTCAGCGAAACGCGCGGTGCGTGCTCTCCGACAGCGGGACGATCAGCGAAGAAGCGTCCCTGAGCGGCTTCCCGGCGGTCACCATTCGGGACTCCATAGAGCGCCCTGAAGCACTCGATGTCGGCGCCATAGTGATCACCGGGATCACCGCGGATGGAATCCGGGACGGCGTCGAGATCGTCACTTCGCAATGGGCGGCCGGCCTTCGACCCGGCATCCCCGTCGACTACCGGGATACCCAGTGCTCGCTGCGCGTCACCCGGCTGATTGTCGGGCTGGCCCGGCTCCAGCCTGCTTGGACCGGGCTCCGCGTGAGGTCGCGAGAGGCGGGAGAGGCCGCGCCTACGAGTGATGGCTCTGGGCCCTGTGGCGTCAGCAGTAAGGGCAACCGATGAGATCTGACCGCTGTCAGCGTGTGGCCATCGACACCGCCGGTGGTGCAGGCGGCGGTGCCGGAAGGTTTCGTGCCGAACTTGACGCATACCTGGCGCGAACGGGGCAGGTAGGCGTGAAGTCAATCGGTGCGGGAAAACAGGTCACCCCGAAATGGCTACTCGAACGCGAGAGGTTGAGCTGGGGCTATGCGCGAACGGTGGCGGCCAACAACATTTGCTACGCCGTCGCCGGCCGCGAACGCTGGGTACTGACCCGGAACGCCAACCACTTCCTGACTGACAATGAGTGGGCGACCGTGGCACACCTGCACCCGGCCGGATTCGGCCGTCAGATTCAGATTGTCCGGGCCATGGCGCGCCGTGCTGATCGCATCGTCGTCCCGACGAGTGAGATGGGTGAGCGAGTGGCCGCGATTGTGCCCAAGCTGGCCGATCGCATCGTCGTCCGCCTCCATCCGTTCAGCCCCCCGGAGATCTCTCGGGCCCCCGAGCCGATAATCCTTTGCCCCATCGTCGACTCGCCGTACAAGCGATTGGCGACGGCTATGGAGGAGCTCGCGCAGGCCATTGCACCGCTACCGGGGGTCACTGTCGTGTGGACTTGTGCGCCCGAGAATGCTCCGCTGTCCATACGGACGTCCGATCAATTCGACTTCGTAGGGATTCTGGATCGGGACGTGCTGACAGGCCTGTACAGCCGGGTTGCGGCCATCTTCTACCCGACGGAGATCGAGTCGTTCGGGTACCCGCTCGCCGAGGCGCGGGCGCTGGGGATTCCGATCATTGCCCGCGACACGTCCCGTACCCGGGAGATTGCCGGCAACGCCCTGGTTCCGTTCGTTCCTGGCAGCGTCCCGACACTCAGCGCGGCGGTTGACCGAGCGCTCAATGAGCGGCTGACTCCTGAGCCTGGCCCATTCGACCCAGACAACTATTTCGACTGGATGTTCGGATGATCCGCGTCGCGCTGGTGTGTCAGGGCCTACAGATCGGCGGCGGGGTGCCGACGGCCGCACGATGGCTACGCGACACGCTCGGATCACTTCCGGATATCCAGGTTGACGTGCATGACCTTGCTACTTCGAGCCGCGACCCAGCCAGTCGAATGCTTCGGCGTCCCGCTACCTGGGGACGTTCGAGCCTGCGCCAGCCGCAGGATGCGACGGGGGCCATCCACTGGGGAGCCAATGCGGTCGAATTGGAGCCGATGCGATATATGCCGCGGGCCGAACTGACCCGGGCGCTCGCGTCGTACGACCTGGTGCACATCATGGCCGGCGGACCGGCGCTGGCATATGTGGCGCACCGGGCGGGGCGGCCAGTCGTACTGCAGATGGCGACCTTCGCCCGCTGGGAGCGCGAAGCCATCCTTGCCTCGTGGAGCCGGCCAGCGCGGCTGCGGGGACACGTCATGACGGCGTTGACCACTCGAATCGAGGCAAAGGCGGTTCGGTCCGCGTCTACTGTCCTGGTCTTGAATGACCAGCTGGCGGCCGCAGTCCGTGGGCTGGGGCAGCCCAAGGTGGCGAAGGCGCCGCTCGGCGTCGACACCGATCGCTATCGACCGCGGATGGAGGGATGGGCCAGCAACGGGTACCTGTTGTCGGTCGGCCGGCTGGGCGAGCCGCGTAAGGGCTTCGACCGGATGATCCTTGCCTACGATGCATTGGTAAAGCACCGTAAGCACGCTCCGCCGCTGGTTCTCGCCGGTAAGGGGCGGCTCAGCGACGCGGTGGCCAAGCTCGTCGACGAGCTCAATCTCACGTCTCGGATCTCCGTCCGGAGCGACATTGCACCAGACGAGCTGCCTGAGCTTTACCGCGGTGCTTCTGTTTTCGTGCAGACCTCGCACGAGGAAGGCCTCGGGCTGGCGTCAATCGAGGCGATGGCGTCGGGCCTGCCAGTGGTGGCCACTGAGACCGCGGGGTCCCGAGAGGTTGTCATCCATGACGTCACGGGCTGGCTTGTCCCACAGGGGCCGAGCGACGATGTCTCCATCGGAATGGCCTCGCGGGTGAGTGAGGCACTGGATCGTGGCATCGAACTGGGCGCGGCTGCGCGGCGCCGCGCCGAGGAGGTGTTCTCGACGCGAGCAACTCTGCAGCGCTACGTCGACACCTACCAGAGGTTGTTGACGGGCTGATCACGCTAAACGACGACGCGGTGTGGGCTGCATCGTCGACGGCACAGTGCAAGGCCCGGAATGGTCGCTGGTGGGCACCCGCAGGCACGCTCGGCGGCGTGTTGTGCCTCCCGTCCCCTCCTTGCGAATGCGATCTCGATACTGGGCAACCTATCGCTCAACGTCGCGATTGCGGACATCACGAGCCCGTCTGAACTCGGCGAGTACGTCCTCTCAATATTGGTTGCGGTTACCTCCTTGACGTACGATTCACTAGAGATTGTTACGCTAGCTGCCATGTCGCAAACGGAGACCACGACGGACCTGTATCTCGACCTGATGAAGCGAATACTCACCGGGGCGCTATCCGAGGACAGCGACTACATTCTCGGGGGGGACAGCAGCGGCACATGGAAGCACCGGTCGGCCAACGCCGTCGCTGGCGTTTTCGCAAAGGTAAATGTACAGCTGGTTCGCCGCATGAGTTATGATCCGGCGGCACGGCAGAAGGGTCTCGACCGTCCTGGAAGGGCCGAGTCCATGATTGGGCTGAGTCGCATGGACAACATCCAGTACTGTGTCGAACAGGTGCTGCAGGATCAGATCCCCGGCGACCTGATCGAGACTGGTGTGTGGCGGGGCGGGGCGACCATTTTTATGCGCGCCGTGCTCAAGGCCCACGGCGACACCACCCGTCGGGTGTGGGTCGCCGACTCGTTCGAAGGTCTGCCGAAGCCCGATGCTACTCAGTATGTAGCCGACGCGGGCGACACGCACCACTTGTCGGTCGGGCTGCGTGTCGGCGTCGAGCAGGTGAAACACAACTTCCGCCGGTACGGACTGCTGGACGAGCGGGTCAGGTTCCTCGTCGGCTGGTTCAAGGACACACTGCCGACCGCACCGATCGAGACACTGTCCGTGCTGCGCCTCGACGGCGACATGTACGAGTCGACGATTCAGGCTATCGAGAGCCTTTATCCGAAGCTGTCCGTTGGTGGGTTCTGCATCGTCGACGACTACGGCCAGATCGAGGGTTGCAAGCGGGCGATCCACGATTATCGGCGTCGAATCGGTGTGACTGACGAGATGATCGACATCGATGGCACCGGGGTCTACTGGCGCAAGACCAGCTGAGTATTGGTCGATCGCCTGATTCTATCGGCGGGTCACAAGTCAATGTTTGGTTGGAGTGATTCTACGACGATCGACGATGATCGGCTTAGCGCACCCGAGGGAATGTCGAGAGCGTGGGCTAACGGATTGGCGATCTGGACGCTTCGATGGGGCGTTGTTTGCAAGTGGCCTTGGCCTGGTACGTGCCCCCATTAGATTCTACGGCGGGCGAATCGAGACCTGCCGGATCGAGTGTTGCTGTCTTGGGCCGAGCCGTCGCTGTTTCGACTGAATTAAACACGGGTTTGAGCCCATTTGGGTAAGCAGAGTTGGGGCGGGTTTTGGCTTTGTCGAGCCTGGCTGGTGGGCGGGGTTGTCGGCTGATCTGAGCCCCTTCAACAGCGGCACACTGTGCGCGCAGCCGTCTGGACTACGGCATACTTGCCCGGTGACGACAACTAGCGAACGGCTGCTGCAGCTCGCGGTTAGGCCCAGATCTCTGATGGCTGCGATGGCCCGCCGTGTTCTGCCCAACTCGCCCAAGTATGGCTTTCCCTGGATGCACCTACCGGACGGTTCGGTCACGTTTCAGGAGCGTGGGTTCGTGTCTGCGCCATCGCCGACAATGTTGCTGGCCCGCCATAACTTCGAACTTGCACGGATCCACGTGGAATTACAAGAAGTTCATGCCCGTCATACCCTGGAGATCGGCTGCGGCTTCGGCCGACTGTCGATGGCAATCGCGAGCCATTCGGACTCTCATACCGCGATCGACATCAACGAAGATGCGCTGGCTGCGGCCCGTACCTGCTATCCGGACATCGACTTTCGCTCCGGGGGCGCGCTGTCCCTGCCCTTTCCGGACAACTATTTCGACCTTGCCGTCACTTGGACGGTACTGCAGCACATCCGCCCGACTATGATCGACAAGGCAGCGGCAGAGATCCGCCGTGTCCTGGCGCCTGGCGTAATAGTTCTCATCTGCGAAGAGACCAGAGACCCGGCCAGCACCGGAGGGCATACCTGGCATCGGTCGGTCGCGAGCTACGAACAGATCCTCGCGCCGCTTCGGCTTGAGCGCCACGGATTGATCGACGCCATCGCGGTCATCCCGGGTATGCAGTCCCCGGGAGAGGTAATGGTGTTCCGCGGCTAGTGGTTCCCGACAAACATTCGCAGGAGGCCTCGAACGCAGTGGAGAACGATCTGATCTATCGCAATCGTGGTAACACGTCGCTGCTCGACATGCTCGTCATGGAGACCGGTCGTGTACTTGATTGCGGATGTGGACCCGGAGACAACGCTGCCATCTTGAGCCGAGCCGGCTGGCAGGTCACTGGTATCACCATCGACCCGGCGGAGAGGTCTGCCGCGAGTTCGTTCTGCACCGAAGTCGTGTTGGCCGATCTCGACGACGGCCTGCCGCAGGAGGCCGGCAGCGGGTTCAACGCCATCCTGTTCTCTCACGTACTCGAACACCTGAAGCGTCCCGACTTCCTTCTGCGCGACGCACGTAACCGCCTCGGGCCAGACGGTATCATCGCCGTCGCGCTGCCCAACGTTCTTCACTACCGGCAGCGGGCCAGGTTTCTGATCGGCAGCTTTGCCTACACCGACACCGGGCTCCTCGACCGGACACATCTGCGGTTCTACACGGCGACGACGGCGCGCAGTTTGCTTGAGGAAGCCGGATTCGAAGTCTTCGACGAGAGGTGGGAAGGTGGACTGCCTTGGCGTGGACTGCGGTGCGTCGTGCCTTCCGGCCTCCGGCGTCGACTGGACAACTGGGCACTGCGGACTTGGCCGAACCTCTTCGCCTGGCAAAGCCTGTTCATTGCTCGGGTGGATCGGCGCTGCTCGAAATGATCACCTCGCTGCACGGCGCATGGCCGTGATGTACAGCAGAGTGGCGGAAAGTGTGTAGACGGCTGCTGACACCGAGGCGATCACCGTAAGGCTGCCGTTGGAGATGGCCGCCGCCAGCAGACCGATCGTCACTACAGCGGCGAGCAGCTGCACCCTGAACGCACCGCGACTGGCCGACATGCTCAAGAGGGCATGGACCAGCAGATAGTCGGCGGCTAGCGGAATGGCAGCCAGCACGAGCAGCCTGGTCGCTCCGCTCGCGGACACGAACGCCTCGCCGTACACTACGCGGATCGCCCACGGCGCGAGGAGTGCAAGCGGGACCGCGACCGCTGCGGTCACAGCGACTGATTGCACGACACTGCGGTTAATGATGGTCCGCCTCGCGCTCGGGTCGTCTATCCCCCTCATTCGGCTGAAGGTCAGCATGCCGACTGTCTGACCGACGGCGGCGCACGCACCCGCCGCGCTGACCGCCACGGCGTAGAGCCCGACCTTGTACGACGGCAGGTAGACGGCCACCAACAAACTGTCGAGCCGGTAAATTAGTTGTGTGCCGATCACGAGGACGAATGCGCTGCCAGCAGCGCGGACAAGTTCGGCCGACGGACGAAGGCGGCCCATACGCCGCATCGCCTGGCGGCCGCCGAGCAACGACACCATGAGAAGCGCCGATGACACGCAGACTGCGAGCCCGACGGCAAGCAGCCAGTAATTCGGGTCGCGGCTACCGCTCTGCCAGACGAGAACGATCGCGAGCACGCCGAGCGCCTGCGGAAGAAGTCGCACGCTCTGAAACGTTCCGGTCATCCGACCGAGCCGCTGTGCATACCCTGCGGACGCCGAGGACACGACTGTACCCGTCATTAGCGCCGCACCGCCGACAATGCCGCCAGCCGTTAGCCATCCCTGCTGTCCGGACGCAGACAGAACGATGAACAGCACGACGCCAAAGACGAGGGTGCCCGCCGCTTGGAGCAACAGCGGCCCAGTCAGTTCACGATCTTCGCCGCGGTAGTTAACGACCGCCTGGCCAACTCCCAGCGTCAGCAGCATTGCGAACGTTCCCGCCCAGGTTTGCCCGGCGACCAATTCGCCCCGTAGTCCGGGACCGAGCACCCGGGAAGCGATGACGCCCGACACGAGGCCAAGCACGAGCATTGTGACGTTGCCAGTGCCCACCGCAACCAGGCCCGCACCTCGCCGGGCGGCCCATCGAGGGCGGTGCATCCCACCGGGCCGGTTTGAGTCTGGTTCCAGACTCACAGCGACAGAGTTTGGAGCGTGATCGCGAGATGCCGTTGGCTCGGCGGCGGCCAGCACAACCAGCAGTAGGTAGGTGTAGGGAAGATCGGGGGTCGAAAACGTACAGCCTTGTAGATACTCAAGCAGGCAAGTGAAGGAACGCCAACGCGTTCACACAACTCAACGACGTGCAAGCTGTCGACGACATTGGTGCGGACCGCCTCGATTATAAAGGACCCACATGATGTCACCGGCTTGAGAGCGGCCGCTTGGGAAGCGGTTGGGACGCCGCGCGCTGTATGAACCACACCCGCCAATCTACGAACATTGCATAGATCGAATCGCTGTAGGGAGTCAGCGAGCTGACCTCGCATCGCATCCCGCTTTGCCTCACCGCCGGTCACGATGCGCACCTGCATTGCACCTTGTTTGACGCAGTGCCGCGCCATCGTCTGTCCCGATGAGCTACTGCCGGCGGTGATCAGGACGACTCGACCTTGAACTTCAGTTTCCAAATGAACCTCCTATATGGCCGCAGAGACGCGGCGTTCGCGCCGAGGCCGCCGAGGGTCAATGATTGTCCTTCCCTCGAGACTCGCTCCCTTGCTGAATCATGGTCTCGTAGGAAACGTCCGTCGCGGCGGGGCCCCGGGTAGTCGGTTGTAGCCTTCCGCCATACAAACGTCGGTCCGCGACGTCGCGCCGACGCTCGGCGAGCGGGGTGAACACTCGTGCCATCAGCCAGTGCGCTGCGACGATAGCGAGTGAGACCCGCAATATGCCGACCAGGTTAAGAACCGCGGGAGCCTCAAGATTGAGTGCAGCCGTCACCAAAGCGACTCGAACTGATAGTGCTCGGACTGTTGCCGCCTTGCGCATCCTCCGAAAGACCGCGTCGACGAGAAAGAAATAGATCGCCACTAGGACGAATCCACCGATTAGACCGAAGTTGAGTATAGCGTCACCGAAACCTGTCACTGTGCTTGAGTTTCGGGTGTTGGCCGGTGCCCCAAATACAGCAATCGACACCTGCCTACCGTAGTCGATGTTTCCTTTCGATGGGTAGAGGATCCGTGGCACGATCGCTCGTATCTGGTCTTGTAGCGACACCGCCTCCTTTGCCGCGGGCAGGTCGCGCGACTCATCTGCTGCGGTAAGATTTGTAGACTCATCAAAGCGCTGGGCCACTATGGGCAGAGCATTCGAGAGTGAGATTTGGGGGGCAGTGAATCCTGCGGCCGTCGCGGTGCTTTCCCGCACCGACGCCCCGTGTATGAACAGTGCGCCGACGAAGCAGATCAGCGTTGTACCGACGATCAGGCGTCTGCCGAGCGGCGCTCTCAGTTTCGAAGTCGCCGGGCGGAACGAGCACAGGGCCACCGCAAGGACATAGAGCGGGGCAGCCCCCCGGAACCCCGAAAACGTGAGGGCAACTGCCTGTAGCGCTACCAGCGCAGCAGGAACAAGCAGATCGCCCGTCGTCCTCGTCGGGCGGCCGAGGGTCGCCAAGAGCGCGCCGGCAGCCGACGGCGGGCCGATTTGTACCAGCAGTCCGAGGTAGCCGCCGCCGCTGTCGCCCGTGGCAAATTGCCCGGCGATCCCAAACGAGCCCTGTGCTACGAGCGCGAATTCCGCGACCAGGCTGAGGATCGCGATGAACACCGCCGGTGTGATGCGCTGCCCGTACACGGCAGCTCGACGGCGTGGGGACGAGCGACTCGTCCGACTTGAGACCACTCCGCCAACGCAGACGGCAAGGATCCACAGGGATGCGAGGAACTGTGTTCTATCCATATTGACGTTCGGGATCGTAGAGAAGCGCGGGGCCACCACCAGACCCAGGATGATGTACGCAACGTACGCGCGCGCCAGCCTTGACAGCGAGGCTCGACTGATAATGGCACAGGACAAAGCCGCGCCCAGCGCCAGCATCGAAGACGCGTCGATCACCGCTGTCAGCACGACAATAGCCACACCAAGTGCAAGCAACCACAGGTGCGCCACCCACCACCCGGTCTCGGCCGGTTTGTTCACGTCCACAGTCCCCACGCTGCTGGACGTGGCTCTGCATCAGGGACCGCAAGTCCGCTGGGCAGCTGCTTCAGGCTATCCACCAGCCCGTGACAGGCTGACCTGGTTCGATCAAAGTTCCGACGCTTCAGACAGTCAGCAGCGAAGACTCGGGTCGTGAGCACCGCAAATGCCCACAACCACACAAGCCAGACCTCCGGTTGCGTACCCCACCGCCGAGTAAACCAAACCCGGTTTCGTTGATAGAAGTAGCTCGACCATACGGGCGGAATCGTTGCGCCTCCTTCGTGCCACGCTTGCGCGCGTCCGGCGATGACGACACGCCATCCGCTGCGTCGGAATCGGAAGCACAGATCGGCGTCTTCCCACGCTAAGAAGTAGCTCAGATCGAATTGCACCTGCTCGTAGCAGGATGCACGGATGAACATCAACGCCCCGGTGACCCACTCGGCGTCGTAGATCCGCGCCGCACCTGGAGGGTTGAGTACGGACCCTTTGTGTAGCGGGCGGCTCATCCGGCCGACGGCTGACTGCAGCCCCGCAGCATTCACCAGGACTGGGGCGACGATACCGATACTTGGGTCGGCAAGCGCGGCTTGGCATTCGGCCACGCATTTGTCGTCTATTTGGATGTCGTTGTTGAGCAATAGGTAGCAGTCGGCTTCCCGCGCGACTCGCCGGCCGACGTCGAATCCGCCGGCGAACCCAAGATTTCGGGGAGGGACGACCCATTGGGCGAGTTGGGCGATCTCGTCGGGGCAGCCCTGGAGATCATTGGCTACGACGATCACCTGATCTATGCCGTCTAGGCGGGAAAGCTCATCAACGAGGCGAGCTGTCGGACCGGTGTCGCCCCAGTGAATGATGACGGCTGAAGTCCTGGGACGAGTCGCTGTCGACTCCGACTCTTCCACGGGGGCGCTGGACGCCTCGGTCATGGTACCCGCGGCACCCTTCCTCGGTTGCTTGGGCAGCATGGGCAGGTCCTCTCGTTTGGCGAAAAGCAATCCGTAGAAACTGTCAGTAACGCCTGTGCCGTCGGTCCCAACGCAACCGGGCCGCAATTTGCAAAATTCACCGCAGGCCCCGCGCTCACGGCGCCTGCTAGCGCGGCCACGCAGGCCAGCACCCTGCATAAGGTCACCCAACGTCGTCTCGTGCGACACCTGGGTAACCACCTGACTACAGAAAGTATAGCGAGGATACGGTGGTTCAAGCCGTTGGCTGAACTTGTACGGGGATCGGGCACCCGGCCGCAGGTGTGGAGCGTTGCGCCATTTCACCTCGTCGCAGGCCATGTATGAAAGCCCGCCGGGCTGGAACCCTCAGCTGGCTCGCTTGCGTGCCAGCTGGCCGGGCAACCTGGCCAGCTGTTCGCGGACAAGTTCGAAGATGTGCGGTTGCCCGGCTTCTTCCTGCCACTCGGCGTACGCCGCACCTGCGGCGCTGCGGCGCTGGTCGCGAACACTGGCAGGCAGTGATGCGTAGCCGTTCAGTGCTTCCGACCAGTCCCGCACGTCACGACCGGGCACCACGATGCCTCCACCAGCCTGAAGCCGCTCGGTCCAAGGGGTGAAGGGCGTACACATGACCGGGCAGCTAGCCGAGAGTGCTTCAGCGATGACGTGTCCGAAGTTTTCTCCGGCGGTCGGTAGGACCATCAACTCCTGGCGAGCCAGTAAGCCGAGGGCATCCGCGTGTTCGACACCACCGAGAAAGTTGACCGTCACGTTGTTGGGTATCAATGTGGCGATGGCCTTGCACTCCTGCAGATAATCGGCATCCTCCGGCGGACCAAGAATGTCGAATATCATCGGCTGGCTAACTCCGCATAACGCCTGCAAGGCCACAATCAGACCTTTTTTACGACTGATTCGGCTCAGGAAAACTGCTCGGAGAGGACCGTCTGCCGCGACCGCCGGCGGGACTGCCTGCTGGGGCAACAACGTTTCGTTCTCGCGCATCAAAACATTCTTCGCGTCGAACACCCGGCGTATGTGTTCTCGATCGATGTCCGACGAGGCGTGCCACAACACTCGCTTGAGCATGCCCGACCTGCGATACAGCGCCAGGTAAAGATTCTTCTTCTTCGATTTGATGTCCAGAGCGCCCGGGGTCATCTGGCCGCTGGGCGCAATCACTAGAGTGGCTCCACGCCACCAACCCAGTCGTGAGAGCAACTGGACTGCGATAGAGGAGCCTGAAGAGAAGAAGGAATTTAGATAGATGACGTCGGGACGCCAGGCGCGGGCCGCACACCACGACCGGTACAGCGGCCGCCACTTGTCGGTGGAGGTGAAGTAGACGGGCACACCGTCTCTGGTTGTCCATCGGTTGCTCTCGACCGGAAGTCGATCCGCGGATCCCAGATCGCGGTCGCTGGTAATCACAGCGACACATATATCGGGCGGGGCCGTCAGCATGAGAGCCTCAAGGCTCCGGATCGGGCCGCCTCCCAAGAACGCAGGTGGATAGTGTGCAGAAATCGCAAGCACTCGTAAACTGTCGGAAGGCTCGCAGGGGGCCGGCTGGCGGACTCTTGGTGAATTTCCCGAGTCGGCACCGAGGTCGGTCACACCGTCGAGCATAAGGGGCAAAGCCGGCCTCCTCAACGCTGACCGTTCGCTTGAGCCGTGATGATCGACGACAACGCAGCGACACCATGTGATCGACTAAGGTGCGCTTCGTAGTAGCGCCGTGCCGCCGAACCCCGCTGGGCCAGTCCAGTCCTCGTGTCGTATGCGGACCTGAACGCGGCGGCCAGATCGTCGATGTCTTCGGGTTGGCACGTCCAACCCGCACCTGAGTCCTCGACGATGCAGTTCGCGTCTCCACCCACGGCGCAGATCACCGGCAGGCCGGCGGCCATGACGGCTCCGAGCTTGCTTGGGATGGTCCCGCGTAGAAACGGCAGGTCACGAAGACAGACGAGCTGCACGTCAGCTGCATGCGTTATCTCGTTCATCAGGTCGAAGGGCTGAGAGGGAACCAACAGCACATTCGTGACTGCGAGGTCACTGACCAGCTGTTCGAGGGAAGGCCGCGCGACTCCGTCGCCGACGAGCACCAATCGGAACTGCTCGAGATCGGCGACCTTCGCCGCTGCTTGGATCGCGACGTCCAGGGCTTGGATGTCGCCCATATTGCCGGCGAACATCACTATGAAGCTTCCGCTGAACTTCAACCGCTCCGCTGCTGCATCGTTGTGTTCAGATGGATGGAACACCTCCTCGTCCGCCCAATTCGGCACAACGTGCAGCTGGTCGGGGGAATAGCCACGCTCGGCCAGGAGCGACGACATGGTGGGAGCGATCGTCACCAACGCGTCCGCCCGGCGATAGACGGCACTGCAGGCGGCCTCCAGCGCCCTCCTCAGCAGACTCGCCGTTGCAGGCCGTACCAGGCCGGCACTTAGCACGGAGTCCGGCCAAATGTCCTGGACATGTAGGACGTACGGCGCGCCACGGAGCAAGCGGCTCAACCAAGGCCCGAACGCGGCGGTCAGCGGCGGATGGTAGACGTAGACGACTTCGGCCCGCCGAAGGATACGCCAGGCGAAGACGGTGGATGTTGCCGCGAAGGACAAGTAACCCGCAGCTCGGTGAAACGCGGACGCCGAGTGGCTGGGGTAGAGCGCCACACGGCGGAGTCGGTAGTCCTGGCTCTTGTCGTCGGACCAAGGACGTTGGCGCCAGTCGGGGTAGATCTTGCCGAGCGGATAGTTCGGGAAGCCGGTGATTATCGTAACGTCATGACCGCTTGCAGCCAGACCGCGTGCAATGTCAGCCGGTATGAACGCCTTCTCGGGTGGGAACCATTGAGTCACCATCGCGATCTTCACGGCGGTGCACCTCCAGTCCGCGCCGGGCGCGGATTCGCCGCTGTGACCCTTTCGGAGCATAGGGCTAACTGATGCCCCACGGTGCAACTAGGCTTCGATTTGTCGCCGAGATTGCTTTATGGACAGCTAATCTGACGCTAGCGGTCGAAGGAGGCCCATGATTGTCGCTAATTTACCCGGTGATGGTCCGCCGCGGGCCGCTGTGGCCGTCAAGAGAGCGCTGGACATATTCGTCGCGGCCGTGGGATTGGCCGCTCTTGCGCCGCTGATGGCGGCCATCGCGCTTCTCATCTTGCGCAGGTTCGGCAGACCAGTGATCTTCACGCAGCGCCGGCCGGGCCGCGACGCCCGAGAGTTCGGAATCCGCAAATTCCGGACCATGCTCGATCTTCGCGACGACGCGGGTGCGCTGCTGCCTGACGCCGATCGTCTCACCCGCCTCGGTGCGGGCCTGAGAGCAAGCAGCCTGGATGAGCTACCGGAACTGTGGAACGTATTGAAGGGTGACATGAGCCTGGTCGGGCCGCGTCCGCTGCTCTTGCGCTACACGCCTGTCCTAACGGGCGAAGAGCGACTCAGGTTCTCGATGCGCCCAGGGATAACTGGATTGGCGCAGGTGAATGGCCGCAATGATTCGGCTTGGACGACCCGGCTTGCGCATGATGTTTGGTACGTCAGGAATTGGTCGCTGTCGCTCGACCTGAAGATCCTTGCGTTAACCCTGATTCAGGTGCTGCGTGGGCGAGGTGTCGTGATCGACCCGGGCTCGGCGATGCTCGACCTAGATGTCGAACGGCAACCTCGATGACGATGGCGATGCCGCGCATCGGCGCGCTGAGGACGGCACAGACCAAGGACACAGCGGCACTTCTCAGGGTCTCATTCTCATCTGAGCTCCACCCATATCTCCCATACTGCCAGCCAGACGCAGCGGAATATCTGAGGGTCGTTGTTTCTACGCCTGCCGCCTACAACGAGTACGCGCTCTACGCCGCGACAAATGGGCGGGGTGACGTGGTCGGGATGGCCGAGTTCCGCGGGCTCGGCGAAGGGAACACTCTGCTGTCCTATCTCTGCGTCGCGCCAGCAGCAAGGGGCACTGGGCTGGCCGAGGCGCTGCTACGGCACCACCTGCGCGCCGCACCTGCGATCAATGCCGTTGAGCTTGACGTGTTCGCGCACAACGCCGGTGCTGCCCGTCTGTACGATCGGCTCGGCTTTCGCGACATTGCGATAAGGCAATGGGTCCGCCGTGCCGTGCCCTGCGCTGCGCGACCCACCACGACGAAGGAGTTCACGCTGACGGACTGGCATGCTTCGTACGCTGCGATGGAACGGTACGGATTTTGCCGAATCTCGGGTGAGTATGCCGGGCGGCCGTTTCGGCTCGGGCTGACGAGTCCCACCGTCATCCGGGTCGAGACCGTCGGCGAATACGACGACGATGAACTGCTGGCCCGAGTCAGGTCGGTCGCACCTGATGCGGGGACGGCCTTTCTCGTGTCTGACGGGGACACGCTGCCATCGTCGGCGCCCTTCCTCGAGGTCCGCAGATTGCGTGCCCACGCCGCCGCGATCCTCTCGGCGGACCGGTGACGATCTCCAAGGGTCCCTCGGACCCGGACCAGTCCCATCGCCTTGTCTACTTCTACCCCTCGGCGAGGGAAGGCTTCGGCGACCTGCTCTCGAACCTCCCTGGCTCCGAGCGGCGCGTGCTGTTGCCAGCATTCATCGGCTGGTCGGCCAACGAGGGCAGTGGAGTCTTCGACCCGGTCGAGGCGCTCGGATGGACCGCAGACTTTTATCGGGTCGACCGAACATTGGCCGTGAATGTCGACGATCTGTCCCGTGCCTTGGCTGAGAGAGCCTATGGAGCGGTCGTCCTCATCCACTATTTCGGCCGGTCGGACCAGCAGGCCATAACTGTGCGCGACTTGGTCAGCGCGCATGCGACGCCGCTGGTAGAAGATCTTGCGCACGGTTTCTTTACCGCCAGCACCGGGCAGTCGGCGACGGGTTCCCTCGGCGACGTCGCGTTGTACTCCTTGCACAAGATGCTCCCCATCGCACGCGGCGGCATGGCCGTCTACAACAATCGGAATCTCGTGGAAGGTCAAGCGAGCACGATGCCTGGGCTGCCCGCAATTGTGCTGTCCTATGACTGGAAGCAGATCGCTGCGCTGCGCCGACGAAACTTCTTATATGGCAGTCGCCTACTCAACGAGCTACGGTCCCGGGTAGGCGGCTTCGACCTGGCCTGGCCGGAGCTGTCTCCGGATGACGTGCCGCAGACGTTGCCTGTCTATATTTCTGGCGAATCACGAGATGCGCTATACCAAGAGATGAATTCGGCTGGTTTCGGCGTGGTCAGTTTGTACCACACGCTGATTCCCTCGATCGGGCCGGAGTACGAAACCTCGCACTGGGTCGCCGAGCACATACTCAACCTGCCCGTCCACCAGGACATGTCCCTCCAAGACGTGGAGGCGCTCGTTGCACACTTCGGGGTCTGCATCACCGCAGTGTGCGAGCGCGAATCGTGATCCTCGACGCTGACCTCGACCGACAGGAATGGCTGCAGGCGTGGGAACTCAGCGGTCGCGAGCCTTTCGCCCATCCGGCCTACTTAGAGCTGTTCGCCGGTGCGGGCAGTCGCGCAGTAGCGCTCGTGGGTGGCCGGCCGAAGTCGCCTTGGCTGCTTCCGCTGATCGTGCGCCCGCTTCGTGACATTCCTGGGCTCGACAGTGATCTGTACGACGCGACATCGCCCTACGGGTATGGCGGGCCATTCTCCCCCGAAGCGGTCGATGGGGAGGCCGTGCTCGGTGAAGCACTTCGCTGGATGCGGGAATTCGGTATCTGCTCCGCGTTTCTGCGCCTGTCGCTCGATGCAAACTTGCAGCCGGGGAAGCGGTCGGACTCGGTGGAGGTGCGCGACACGGCCGAAAACATCGTCGTCGACCTGGCAAAAGGCGAAGAAGCACTGTGGATGGGCTACGAGCACAAGGTGCGGAAGAACGTGAACAAGGCCCGGCGATGTGGGTGCGTGGTGCGTCGCCTCGGCGGGTTCGGGAGCGTTGGCGGCTTTCTGGAGGTCTACGAGGAAACGATGCGGCGGCGGGGAGCGGCTCCGTGGTATCGATTTGGTCGTGAGTTCTTCGATCGCCTGGCTGAGACGTTGGACGGCACCTATTCGGTGTTCTCCGTGCTCGATTCGGATGGCATCGAAGTGAGTGTCGAGTTGGTCCTCGAAGGCGACGAGTACCTGTATTCGTTCCTCGGCGGTACGCGGGCCGAGGCATTTCCGATGGCCCCGAACGACCTCCTGAAGCACGAGGTCGCGCTGTACGGGCAACGAACCGGGCGCCGCGCTTATGTGCTGGGTGGTGGATACCAGGCGGGCGACGGCATCTTCAGATACAAGCGAAGCTTTGCGCCGACGGGCGTACGGAGCTTCAGAACCGCTCGACTGATTGCGGACCGCGACCAGTACGTGAAATTGGTCGAACATCGCGCGCCTACTAATCACGCTGGCGACTCTTATTTCCCGGCGTACCGCGAACCGCCATCGGGGGGGGACGCTGCCTGACGACACGGGGTGGCACCTTCAGATTCAAGCGAGGCCTCGAGCACGATGAGGGGTGCCGTTCCATCTTGTCAAGAATGCTTCTGGACACTCAATGGGGCCCATTCGTTCGAATTTCAGGCGGTCATTTCCCCGCCTTCGCGCCGACTGTAGCCCTTTAGTGCTCACAGCACTGTCGTCGCAAATGTCCGATTTCGTGAGCCAACTCAGGTTGAAGCTCCAAGTAACTGAGGAGGGTCGCGAATCGTGGATCTGTTGTAGGAGGGGGTTGGCTGCGGTGAGCGGCATTTCGCGACATAGCCGTCCACGCAGGCGCGTCGGTCACTTCAGCGACCAGAGGTCACCAAGCGGTGCTGGTCAGCCGGTCGCTCATGCCCGAAGCGTGGCGCCGTCCCAGGCCAAGCGGAGCAGGCTGATGCGGACGTCCGGCAGTCCGAGACCAACACCGCTGGTCATGTCAACAGGCTGGCTTACCTACCGGCACCTTCTCATGACCAAGAGGCCTTTAGGCTGGAGTATATTCCTCGACATGCCGCATTTGATCAAGGACATGATCACCGAGACAGCCAAGAATATCGCTATGCGCAACCCCTCTCTAGGACGCCAGCGACTCTTACGGCCGAGAACTAGCGAGAAAGCGTTTGCAGGACAATCTGATCAGCTGCAGCGATTCGCGTTTCAAGCGTTGGATGCGATCCGTTCCGCTGGCGTTGACGTAGGCGGTAAGCGAATTCTGGAGATCGGACCTGGGGACTTCCTCACTTCGGGCATGGCGCTGCTGGCTGCCGGAGCAGCGCACTACGCTTCAATAGATCGCTTCGTCGGGGATTATAGCACCGTCGGAGGTAAGGATTGGTACGCGGGCATCGAGCGAGCCTGGCCCGATCGCTATCCCGAAATTTCGTGGCCGACGTGGCTGCATGCTGAGGACTTTCCTGAAGCGTATATTCCCTATCGTGTCAGCCCAATCGACGCGGCGATTGAGAATTTGATCGATCTGGATACTTGTGATGTGGTTGATGTCCTTTGCTCGTTTCAGGTTGCTGAACACATCTCGGACATGGACGCGTTCGCAAACGCCCACCGCAAGTTGTTGAAGCCGGGTGGGATAGCGGTACATCGCGTCGATTTCGGACCGCATGGTGTTTGGCGGGGGTACCGCGACCCTTTAACGTTTCTGAGGTTCAGCGACCGGGTTTGGGCTGCGATGGGATCGGCAAGAGGAGCGCCAAACCGTTTCCGTGTCCACGAAGTCGTCGCCTCGCTTGAGCGGACGGGTTTTTCCGTCGTCTTGCTCAACGTATCATCGCAAAAAAATGAAGTCGACATGAAACGCTTGAACAGACGATTCCAGCAGATGCCCATCGACTCAGTGCTGACGGATTCTGCAACAGTGGTGGTGACTTGGTAGGCATCACTGCCTGCGCAGAAGATCGGCCCTCAAATGCGGTCAACTCCGCTCAGGTGACTACACTCACGGGCGCTTCCGGCCCAGAGGGACGGTGGCCCTATCACCAGCTGTGGCACGTCGAGAAAGCATTCCGAATGTCCAAACACGACCTGTCCGCCAGGCCCATCTATCACTATTTGCGCGACTCGATCGACGCGCACCTCGCCATCGTGATGGCCGCTCTCGCCGTCTCGAAATGGATCGAGACCGCCACCGGCTGGTCCATCCGAAAGTTCGTCAAAACCACCCGCCGCTACCGCACCATCACCATCCAAGCCGGCGACCACACCATCACCGCCGCCGACCCCGTCCCCGCAGACCTCGCCGAAGCCATCGACGCAATCCGACAACGGTCAATTGGACACTAAATTGAGCCAAGTCAGGTTTCTTACTCCGATATCGATGACCAGGTGCCGGACGGTGTGTGGCGAACGGGGACCGGAAGTCTGCAGCTGAAGCTCAGCTGACGCGCTTGGGTCTCCTGCCGGTCGGGCGACCTACAAGTCGCGGGCGGAAAGCCTTAACAGCACGAACGGCTTCCGATCCGGCCCGGGCGCTGCTGACGGAACAGCACCGGCCGACCCAGGGTACGGGCCACCAGTACGGCGATGCCGGCCTGCAGCGGCGCGGTCAGCACCAGCCCGATCAGGGACGCGACGATGTCGATCGCCCGCTTGCCCAGGTCGTAACGCCGAGCTCGATCGCTCGGAGTGGTGTTCATCGCGAGGCCAAAAAAGTCCGAACGGCGGTCAACACGCGATCATGGTCGGCGTCGGTCTGGCCCGAGCCGCTGGGCAGCGTGAGCCCGTGCTCGAACAGCCAGTCCGAGTTGCCGTTGACCAGCGACGGGGCGGACGCGAACACCGGCTGCCGGTGCATGGGTTTCCAGAGTGGCCGACTCTCGATCTCCTCGGCCTCCAGCCACCGCATGAGCTCGGCCACCGACCACCCGGCGTCGTCGTCGACGACGATCGCGGTCAACCAGCAGTTGTCGGAGCGGTCATCTCCACCGTCGAACAGACGGACGGCGGGGACCTCCGCGAACAGCTGTCGATAGCTGTTCCGGATCTCGCGCCGACGGGCCAGAATCTCGTCCAGACGGGCCAGCTGAGCCCGCCCGATCGCCGCGAGGACGTTGCTGAGCCGGTAGTTGTAACCGATGTCGGTGTGCTCGTAGTGAGTCACCGGCTGCCGCGCTTGCGTGGACAGGTAGCGCACGCGATCGGCCAGTGCCTTGTCCGAGGTCAGCAACATGCCGCCGCCCGACGTCGTGATGATCTTGTTCCCGTTGAACGACACCACCGAGGCGGCACCAAAGGAGCCGGCCGCCCGGCCCTGCCAGGACCCGCCAACCGACTCGGCGGCGTCCACGAGCAGCGGCACGTCCAGCTCGGCCGCGAGGGCGGTCAGCGCGGTCATGTCGGCGCACTTGCCGAGCAGGTCCACCGGCACGATCGCACCGATCCGCCGACCGTTCGCCCTTACCTGCTGGGCCGCTTCGGCCAGCAGGGTGACATCAATGTTTCCGGTCTCGCGGTCGGAGTCGACGAAGAACGGCTCGGCTCCGACATAGGTGATCGCGTTCGCGGTGGCGACGAACGTCATCGTCGCCGTGAGCACGACGTCGCCGGGACGCACGCCGAGCGCGAGCAGGCCGAGATGCAGCGCGGCCGTGCCCGAGCTGATCCCCACCCCGTGCGCCACGCCGACACGCTGCGCCATTTCGGCTTCGAAGGCATCGAGATCGGGCCCGGCCGGCGCCACCCAGCCCGAGGCCATTGCCTCGAGCACATACTTGGCTTCCAGCTCGCCGACATCGGGTGCCGAGAGAAAGATCCGGGCCACGGTCAGGTCACGACGCCTTCGAGGTGCGGGAGGAAGCCGGCCCGCCGCGCGCTCCGCGTCCACTGCTGCTGCTCGACGTGATCGGGATTCAACGGCGGCACGTCGACGTGCGAGATCTTCGGGTGTGATGGATGTTTGCTCGCCTCGCCGTCGCCGAGCAGCTCCTCGTGCATCTTCTCGCCTGGGCGTAACCCGGTGAACACGATCTCGACGTCCTTTCCAGACATCGTGATCATCCGTTGGGCCACATCGACGATCTTGATCGGGTCGCCCATATCGAGCACGAGGGCCTCGCCGGGCCGCCCGATCGCGCCGGCCTGGATGACGAGCTGGCAGGCTTCGGGGATCGTCATGAAGAACCGGGAGACCTCGGGGTCGGTCACCGTCACCGGCCCGCCGTTCTCGATCTGCGCGGCGAACGCGTGCAACACCGAGCCTCGGCTGCCCAGTACGTTGCCGAACCGGACGGACAGGTACTTGCCGGCATGGTCCTGGGTGGCGAACCACGCCGTCACCCGCTCGGCGAGGCGTTTGGAGTGGCCCAGGGCGCTGACCGGATTCGCCGCCTTGTCCGTGGAGATGTTCACGAAATGTTCGACGCCGCAGGCCGCGGCCGCCTCCAGGACATTCAGCGTGCCATAGACGTTGGTCAGCAGCGCTTCCTTCGGATAGCGCTCGAGCAGCGTCAGGTGTTTGAGCGCCGCGGCGTGGAACACGACGTGAGGCTGATGTTCGACCAACACGTCCCGCAGTGCGTCGGCGTCGCGGATGTCGACCAGCACTATCTCGGGCGATTCGAGCAGCGCCCGTCCGTAGATCGAGAGTTCAACGGCATGCAGCGCGGACTCGTCGCGGTCGAGCATCACCAGCTCCGACGGTCCGAACTTGTGCAGCTGCCGGCACAGCTCCGAACCGATCGAGCCGCCGGCGCCGGTGACCAGCACGCGGCGCCCGGTGATGTACTTGGCGATCGAGAAGACGTCGGTGTCGAC
This sequence comes from Mycobacteriales bacterium, assembly GCA_038245175.1. GTDB lineage: Bacteria > Actinomycetota > Actinomycetes > Mycobacteriales > Nakamurellaceae > Nakamurella. Next base: position 63,426 of record JBBRSR010000009.1, read on the forward strand.
CGGGTGCCGGCCGATCACGTCCTCGACGTCAACCTCCCGTAAGGAGGACAGTTGCAACTGGGTGCCGCGCAGCAGGTCGGTCAGTGGGGGCATCACCAGGCAACCGATGCCCGCCTCGTCCGCGGCGTCCGACACCCGCCGGATGAGGGGAGCGTCGGCCCGATTGACGGCGATCACCAGGCGCGTCGCGTCGAAGTGTTCGGCGGCGTGGGCGACGTCTTCGCTGGTGCCGCAGACGCGCAGACCGTGCTGATGCAGATGCGACTTCGCCGGATCGTCGTCCAGGAAACCAACAGGTAAGAACGGTGACGTGGGGTCGCGCAGCATCCGCACCGCCAAGGCCGAACCGACCGAGCCGGCGCCGAAGATCAGGATCCGTTCGGCCCCACTGTCCGGCAGATTCTTGGACTGCCTGATCAACCGCTTGACCAGTCGGATCGTGAGCATGCCGGTGAAGGCGAGCGGCCAGGCGAGGAACGGGACGCTGCGCGGCAGTGAAGCGGGTTGGAGGATCAGCACGACCACGGTGGCCACCATCGACACCGACGTCACCGATACCGCGATTGCGCGCATCTCGTCGAAGCTGCCGACCTGATAACGGCCGTGATACAGCAGCAGTCCCGCGCCGACGATCAGTTGCGAGCCGGCCATGAACAGGGCCAGGACGGTGACCGCTTCCCACCGCACGGCGGCGACATCGAAGTCGTTACGGGCCAGCGCAGCGACTTCGGTGGCCACCAGCCACACCATGATGTCAGTGATGATCGCCGAGAAACTCCCGGTCTGGGTCCCGGGCGAACGGACGGATTTGGTCAATGAGCGCGAGGTGATTCCACCGGGTCTACTCATACTGCGGCCCCGTTTCCCTGTCTGCTCGAAAGGCGGCTCGGGCATAACGATTGCCATCGCCCAGGTCGCTACTAGGGAAACGACCTGACACCGATAGCTGCGCAGGACGACTCATCCCTGCCCCCGGACAAAGACAGTATGCACCCCTGGGCGCATCAGGCAAACCGCAAGTGAGAGCAATTGACCAGCGCGCTAGAAGTATCTGAATCACTGAGATCACCCGCGCCAACCGGCTTCCCCAGCGGCGGCCGGAGATCGCCCACCCGAACACCGCCGCGAGAACGCCAGCGCCACAACAACATCCGCGTCACGGAGAGTGTTGCCGAAGCCGCCCGCGGCCACATCGCTAGGGGCTTCAACGCCGACGAACAGCATTCTGCGCCTGATCCCGATTACCCGCAGTGGTTGCGCACAACTCATTCGGGTTAACTTCTTCGCATTCAGGTCTAATTCTGCCGTTGCGCCATCTGACAAACAAGGGCGGGCATTCTTCTGTAGTCAACGGCTGGTCAGGGCCACCATTGTGATAGGTCAACCCCTCGACTTCCCGTCCCAGGCATTGTGGGGTACGTTTATCCAGGAGATCAAAGGTCGACGCATCGTCGGTTCATCTCTGAGCGGCTTGATCCCCGGAGGGAAACAAAGACATGAACGCAGGCAAGCGGCTCATTGGGCGACTGGCAACGGGGCTTGGCCTGGCGATCCTATTGGTCGCCTTCGCGGCATCGCCCGCTTCTGCCTATCCGCCAGGCACCGCCCCGACGATCACGGGCAGCGCGAGCACAGTCACCCAGGGCGGGACGCTCACGGTCAGCGGTAGCGGCTTCTTCGGCACGGTGACCTTTGCCGTAGGAGTCGAAGTTCTCGGTAGCGCCGAGGCGACCGGCCCCAACGGAACCTTCACCAAGACCTTGACTATCAGGTCCTCCGATTTCGCGGCCGGCAACTACACCATCGTGGCGACAGACTCCCTCGGTGACAGAGCTTCCTTCAGCTTCAGTGTCGAAGCCGCTTCTGGTGGTACCGGTGGTAGCGGTGGCGGAAGTAGCGGCGGTGGCGGTGGACTGGCTTCAACCGGTGTCGCCGTACTGACTATCGGTGGGCTCGGGGTGTTGATGCTCATCGGCGGCGGTGTCATGCTGATGGTCGGCAAGCGCCGCAAGGCCACGGTCTGATCTGCAGGAAAGGCCACGCCCGATCGCAAGAATTCTGCGATGCCTGACCTGACCGAGAACGCGGAACTGTCGGCGAGCGTCCCGGACCCGTTCCACGGACCCGATTGGTCCGAGCATCGGCCTGATCCGGGCTCGGACCAGGCATCGGCGTCTCCGGCATCGGCGTCACCGCGGCGACGGGTCAAGGTTTCCCGTCGAGCCCGGCGCCGCAGCCGCCGACTCGGCTTGGGGCTGACAGTCGCCGGCAGCGTGATTTTGCTGGCCGGGCTCTGGCTGCTGATCACCGGGTTTCTGGCGCGTGGTCAGCTCAATCAGGCCCGCGACGACGTTCGGAAGCTGCGGGACGAGATCTCCGCGGGAGACTTCCCGGCTGCCCGCGGTACGGCCACCGAACTGGCCGCCCATGCCCATCGTGCCCACAGCCTCACCAGCGGACCGGCGTGGGCGGTAGCGGCCGGCATTCCGGCCATGGGCCAGCCCTTCCAGACCATTCGCGGCGTGACCGCCAGCATCGAGCTGATCGGCAACCAGGCGCTGCCGGAGCTGGTGACGATCACGACCCAACTCGACCCGGCAACGCTACGCAACGCCGACGGCAGCATCGATTTGAGCCGGATCTCCGCAGTGGCGCCGGCGCTCAACCGGGCGACGGCGGCGATGGCCACGGCCACGGCCACTGTCGCGGGCCTGCCGGCGCACACCTGGCTGTCCGCGATCGACAGCGCGCGCAGCGATGTCCTGTCGCAGTTGACCTCCCTGAGCCGCACCGTCCATTCGGCCGACCTGGCGGCGCGCATCGCGCCCCCGATGCTGGGTCAGAGCGGTCCCAAGACCTACCTCATCTCCTTTCAGAATGAGGCCGAGCTGCGGGGCACCGGTGGTCTGCCGGGGGCGTTCGCGATCGTCACGGCCGATCGCGGGAAGCTGACCTTCGACCGATTCGAGAGCGATAGCACTCTGTCGGGAATAACGTCCGGTCTTGACTTCGGCCCTGCGTACAACCAGGTGTATGCGGGAGCAAACGCAACCGACGAATACGGGGACAGCAACGTCAGCGCGAATTTCCCCTACGCAGCGCAGATCTGGGTCGCGATGTGGCAAAAGTACAGCGGCCAGCACCTCGACGGAGCGATGGCGCTCGATCCCACCACACTGAGCTACCTACTCCAGGTCGCCGGCCCGGCCACACTGCCGGACACGACGCAGGTCACCGCAGCGAACGTCGTCGACCTGACCCAAAAGACGCTCTATTCGATGTTCACCAGCGAGCCGGAACGCAAGGAGTACCTGCTCGAGATCGCCCGAACGGTCAGCACGCACCTGCTCGCCGCGGCGCATGACAACACCGCTGGCTTGGTAAACGCGGCCGGGCGGGCGGCAGGCGAGCGTCGCCTGTTCGCGTGGAGCAACGATCCGGCTGTGCAGGCCGATCTCGCCCAGACTGCACTCGGTGGTGCGGTGCCGACGACGACCGCACCGTTTGTCGGCCTGGCGGTCAACAACTCTTCGGCCAATAAGATCGATTACTACTTGTCCGCGGCGCTGACCTGGCGACGATCCGGCTGCGCATCCGCTCGCAAGGTCGTGGTCACGATCACGATGACGAACAGTGCGCCACTGGGCTTGCCACCTTACGTCTTGGGATATACCGGCAGACCGGGGTTTCCGCAGAATCCGGGCGATGACCGCGTCCTCGTCGGCTACTACGCGACGCAGGGCGGTGCCTTGACCAAGGTGACTCTGAACGGCGTCCCCTCGACGACAGCGATCGGCTCCGAACTCGGTCATCCGGTCTTCACGACCAACCTCGATCTCCCCCGCGGGGCCACCCAGACGATCGTGCTGGAACTGACCGAACCCGCCGGGTCTGGACCACCGGTGGTGCTCCCGCAGCCCATGGTGACCCCCATGAGTATTGCGATCACCGATGAGGCCTGCGGATAGCGCGACCGACAGCCCGATCGGACGAGGGCGGTCGCCGCCCCTACCCGCCGCCCAACCGGCACAGCGCGTCACCTCGTGCTCGCCCACCCACGGGAGAGGCGACGATCGTTGTCGCCGAGGCGAGCGCCTGTGGTGTTACCGCGAACACGGTTGCGGGATGCTCCTTCGCTACGGCCTGTTCGATCATGTCGACCGCTTCATGAAGCTGCCGTCGGTGGTATGCCGACGTTCCGGTGTTTTGCTGACCTTGTTTTCGTCGGCAGACCACCGCGACTTCGGTTGACCTTCACAACTTCGGTTGACCTCCACAAGATCGGCGAACCAGGCGATGGCCCGGGCGCGCGGCGCCCGACCGGGCGGATTGCGCGGCCGATGTATCTCGCGCATCGTGTCCGGCTCTTGTTTCTGAGTCCGGGCGCAGAAGGCGTCGGGATGATCAAGGAGTCGAGATGCCGGAAAACGCGCCACACCTGGGAGCCCGCAACCCGTTCGCACTCGCCGAGGCGGTCGTCGGTCATCCGATCGACTGGTCGAGCGTGCCCGATAAGGCCGCGTACCTCGAGGAGGTCCTGCAGATGCCGTACGAGCAGCTGTTCGACCCCAAGTTCGATTCGCCGGTCTACCTGGGCGCCCGGCTGGACGAGCAGGATCAGGTCGTCGCCGCCGAATACCGCGAACCTTCCGAGGACGAAGCGGCTGCCGATGCCGACGTCGCACTCACCGACATCCACCGACTCACCGACCTGGCCCCACTTCTCGGCCCGCTGAGCGAGGTGTCGATCCGCTCGTTCGCCCCGAGCCGCGCGGGCGGTTGGACCGTCGAGGTCGCGCCCGGCGGCAAGCTGGCGCAGCTGGCCAAGGATCGCCTGTTCACGAAGAGAGTCCTCAACCAGATCTGGGACCCGAAACGCTACATCGACTTCGGTTGGACTCCAGAAAACGGCGAGTGGGCCGACACCGGCAGCTTCTTCAACGAGGCTGCGGAGTACTTCGATCCGATCCAGGGCGGTCTGGCCGATTGCTGGTTGATCGCCGCGATGGCGTCGGTCGCCTGGTCGATGCCGACGGCCATCGCCGACCGAGAGCGGGCGACCGGCACGGCCAACAGCCAGTTCAAGCACTCGCTCAGCTACGTCGATCCCGATACCGGCACCACGCGGACCTTTGAGGTCTCGGACCAGACGGTCGTCTGGCAGGGCACCACGGTGCCGATGTACGGACATTCCGGCGAGGACGGGGAGATCTGGCCGCCGGTGGTCGAGAAGGCGTTCGCGCAATGGCGTCAGGGCACCACCAACGACAAGCCGAACCTCACGATCCTCGACTACGGCGACCCGGTGTGGGCCAGCGCGGCATTGACCGGCCGGAAGCCGCACTACTTCGCCAACGCCGGGATGACCCCGACGGCGCTGCGGCTGTTGGTGAAGTCGCACTGCCAGAGCTATCGGACCGTGGATCCGATGACGGCCTGGACCTACGGCACCGCCCCGGCCGGGCTCAGCTATTCCGATGCCACCATCGTGGGCAACCATGCGTACTCGGTCCTCGGCTGGACCTCCGCGTCCATCCTGCGCCGGGCCGTCGACGCGCACCTCACGGTGCTCGGCTGCGGCGCCAGGGCCGAACTCCTCGCCCGGCCAGGCATCGCATCATTGTTCCGGCCGGACTGGTTCGCCACCGACTACATCGTGCTGCGCAATCCCTGGGGCAATACCGAGGCGACCCGCGGTGCCCTGACCGGCACGATCGCCATGCACGACGTCGACTTCTGGCGTTCGATCAACCTCGGTGATGTCGATGGGGTTTTCGCGATCGACTTCGCAACGTTCCAGCAGTACTTCGCTGGCACCGGCGTCGCGCTCTGACCTGGTCGAATGCCACCCACCGCTCGGGCCATCGCACCCGAGGCCGACGAGTCCCGGACCGATCTCTGATCGTCGTCACGGAGTATGGAGATTGCGGATGAGACCTGCGGATAGCGCGACCGGCAGCCCGATCGGACGAGGGCGGTCGCCGCATGCCCGTCCAACCGGCACAGCGCGTATCCTCTTGCTCGCCCACCCCACGAGAGAGGCGACCGCATGACGTTGCACACCGAATCTGCTGCGGAGATCGGCACCCCGCAGGCAGTTGTCGAGGAGTATTTCGCCCGCCTGCATCGACGAGAGGAAGCTGCCTTCGACTTGGTGGCCGAGGACTTCATTCAGCACGCGGCGGCGCCCCAGGGCCGGGCGGGACTTCGGCAGATCGCGCTCGTTCTCGACCACGACCTCGGGGGTCCGGAAGTTCGCTTCCACCACGTGGTCGCATCCGGAGATCTGGTGTGCGTCCACCTTGATCTGGTCGGCACCCACACCGCATCGACTTCCCCGCTCTTGCATGGTGTCCCGGCGACCGGCAAGCCAATCGTCTGGACTTTTATGCACCTGTTCCGGATCAGCGACGGGCTGATCGCCGAGCATTGGGCATGCCGCGACGACCTCGGCCTGCTGGTGCAATTGGGCGCGTTTGCGGCAGCCAACCCGTAAGTCACCGCGAACTGAGGGACCGCTCCCCGGCCGCGGTCCCGAATGTCACAGAGAGTCAACGGCTGATTACATTCAGCCGTAGACTTCCTCTTTACCTGGGTAGTCCGAGGTGGGGGTGGTGACCAGTGCTGCGTTACCCGACCGGGATCGGCTATGTGGTGGCGGCGGTTGTGTTCGCGTGGGTCGCGGTCCTGACCTGGCAGCGCCGGGCGCACATTCCGGTCGCCGCCATGTCGCTGGTGGTCGTGATGCTGGGACTGGGCGTGTCGTCGATCGCAGACGCAGTCGCCGTGCTGTCCACCAGCGAGACGGCGGCGGCGATCGCCTCGTTGGCGATCCTGCCCGGCGTGGGCGTCGCGACCGGCGCATTCGTGTGCCTGGCCCGCGGCGTGGCCCGGCCACAGTGGGCGCCGCGACGCGGGTTCGTCGGGTGGCTGCTTGTCGAGCCGCTGCTGATCACGGGTGCGGTGGCGACGAACCCCTGGCACCTGTGGGTGTTTCGCGGGGCGGGCGCCGCGGAGCTCACCGGCTCGGCCACCTGGGAGTATGGCCCAGGTTTCTGGTGGCACACCCTCTACAGCTACCTCGCGCTGGTGATCGGTACCGGGCTCATCGCCTGGGGTTGGTGGAAGGCGCCGCCCGCGTTCCGGCCACAGCGGCGCACCATCCTGCTTGCCACCCTGATTCCAGTGGCCGCCAACGTCCTGTACCTCAGCCGCGCGTTCGGAGTGGTCGATCCGACACCGCTGGGCTTCGCGCTGGCGGGCACGGTCATCTTTTACGCGATCTTCCGGCAGGACCTGTTCGCGTTCAGTCCGGTGGCCCGGGCACTGATCATCAACCAGATCGGTGATGCGATCGTCGTCGTCAGCCCCAGCGGCCGGGTCCTGGACCTGAACCCCGCGGCGGTCGACCTGCTGCGAGGCATGAATCCGGGTGCGCCGACGAATCTGCTCGGTGCATCAGCCGAGGCGCTCTTCGGCGAGGGTATGGCCAGCCCTGATGCCGGGGAGACCGAGATCGTGGTGGAGTTCGCCGGCGGCCGCACCGAGTACCAGGTGCGATCCTCCCTGCTCATCGACCGCTACCACCGCTGCCTGGGGACGGTTTTCGTCGCCCGTGACGTGACGGAGGCGAACAATCAGAGCCGGCGCCTCGCCACCGCCCATGCCCTCCTGGTCCGTCAGGTGGCGACCATCGAACTGCTCCGGGCTGACCTGGCCCAGCTTGCCAGTCGGGACGTCCTGACCGGTCTGCATAACCGGCGTCACCTGGTCGAAGAATTCGCCTCGATGATGACGGCCGCTCAGCGGACCCACAAGCCCCTCGCCGTAGCCCTGTTCGACGTCGACATATTCAAGTCCATCAATGACGACTACGGCCACCTGGCCGGGGACGCGGTGCTGGTCAGAATTGCGCAGCTGATGCGCGAGCGCGCCCCGATTGGCGCCCTGGTGGCCCGCTGGGGCGGGGATGAGTTCTTCGTCGTGCTGCCCGGCGCCGATGCCGCGGCGGGACTGGCCTTCGCCGACGACGTGCGCCGCCGATGCGAAGTGAGCATGATCGCTGTCGAGGGCCGGCTGATCCGGTGCACGCTCAGTGGTGGCGTGGCGGCGTTTCCGACGTCGGGCACCACCATGGACGATCTATTCAACGCCGCGGATGATTCGATGTACGAGGCAAAAGGGGCCGGCAGAAACCTCTTGCGGCTCCACCAACGCCCGGTGGTGCTACCGGTGAGCGCGAACGAATGACCACGGGACCTTGGCCCCTATCTTCGCCGCGACCCGCTCGCGCACGCTTGGGCCCATGAACGACCTGCCATGAGCGACGTCACCTGCCGCGACGTCACCCGCCTTTTCGGCACCCTCGCCGCCGTCGACGGGGTCAGTCTGCAGGTCGAACACAACGAGGTCTTCGGCATCATCGGCCCCAACGGCGCAGGCAAGACCACCCTGCTCAACTGCATCGAGGGCCTGGACGTGCCCACGTCTGGATCGATCGAGGTCCTCGACCTGAGTCCGGCGCACAACCACAGGGAGCTCGCCCTGCGGACCGGCGTCCAACTGCAGACCGCCGCGTTGCCGCCTCGGCTGAAGGTCGGAGAGGTGCTGCAGCTCTTCTCCTCCCTCTACCCGAACACCCTGCCGTGGCGCCCGTTGCTGGAGCGACTCGGCATCGCGAGCAAGGAGAAGTCCTACGTGGCGAAGTTGTCGGGTGGTGAACGGCAACGCGTGTTCATCGCGCTGGCGCTGGTCCACGATCCCGAGCTGGTCTTTCTCGACGAGCTCACCACGTCGCTCGACCCACAGGCCCGCCTCGCCATGTGGGATGTGATCGACGACATTCATCGCCGCGGCAAGACCGTCGTCCTCACCACCCACTACATGGAGGAGGCCGAGCGACTGTGCGACCGCGTGGCTATCATCGACCACGGCCAGGTGATCGCACTCGACACCGTTCCGGCCCTCATCAAAGCCCACGCCGGGGACGGAAAGCTGCGCCTCACCCTCGACCGACCCGCGCCGGACTCACTCGCCGGGGTGGACGGCGTTTCGTCCGTCACCGCTGACGGCAGCAGCGTGGTCGCCCAAGGTCATGGCGCGTTCGCGCAGAACATCCTCGCTCACCTCACGACTTCCGGCGTGCAGGTCCGTGACATGGCACTGACATCGCCAGATCTCGAAGACGTCTTCCTCAACCTCACCGGCCGCTCGATGCGCGTGAGCGACCACTGATGACCCGAGGACGAAACTGATGCGGGCCTACCGAACCCTCGTGGCCACCCTCGCCCGCTCGTCCCTGCGGGAGCCGGTCGGGCTCTTCTTCTCGCTGATCTTCGCGCCCATGCTGGTGCTGATCCTTGGCCTCATCTTCGGCAACGACCCGAAACCCGAGTTCGGCAACCGCGGCTACATCGACACGTCCCTACCCGCCTTCGCATCGCTCGTCCTGGCGATCATGGGCGTCATGGTGCTACCCGTCAGCCAGCTGCAGCTCCGCGAGAGTGGGGCGCTGCGACGTCTGAGTGCGACCCCGTTGACGTCACGGACCTACATCGCCGCCGACCTCACGGTCAACTTCGTCGTCGGCATGGTCGGGATGGTCCTGGCGCTGCTGGTCGGTGTGCTTGCCTTCGGCGTCGCACTGCCGAGCCAGGTGTTGTTGGTGCTGCTCGCCTGTGCACTGGGACTCATCGCCTTCCTGACGCTCGGCTACACCCTCGCCGCGCTCTACCCGTCGGCCGCCGCTGCGATCGGCATCGGCAACGGCCTGATGATCGTGCTCATGCTCACCTCCGGCGCCTTCGTCCCACTGGCCGTGCTGCCCGCGGGTGTTCAGCAGGTGATGAACTTTTCCCCCGTCCGGCACTTCGTCGATCTCGTCCGCGGCCTGTGGAACGGCGAGTCCTGGACGGGCTACGGGACAGCGACGGTGGTCCTGATCGGGATGGTCATCGTCTTCGGCGCACTGGGGGCACGGCTGTTCAAGTGGAACGCGCCCTGAATTGGCGCCGCCGGTGGCGGGCGGGTCCAACCGGCGATCCCGGCGCCCACCGTGTTCTATAGCGCACCAACCCCCCGTCGCCGCCGGCCCCGGCGCGTCCGGGTCGGCCGCCGGACATCAGGGCCGGGAGCGGTCATCGCCTGCGCCCGCGGATGTAGCGGTGGTCATCGCAGACCCCGCTCCTATCCCGCCGCGGGGGGTTGGCCGCCGGGCCGGCCATGCAGCACACGGAGTCGGTCCCGGTACTCGGCGTCGTCGATCTCGCCCCGCGCGAACCGCGCTGCGAGCACCTCGTCGGCATGCCGCGGGCCTGGCTGATCCTTCGAGGACCTGCTGGTGTACCTGATGAAGAGCCAGATGACAGCCCCCCAGAACACCAGCATCCCCAGGCCCATCCCCACCCAGCCACCCCAGCCCCAACCCGATCCATCGTTCCACCACATCATCGCAATTCGCCGCCTCTACTGTGTTGTTCTCTGGTGTCAATCGCGCTATGCCCTATTTCAGGAGCATTGTGCCGCAACGGTTTTACTCATGTGTTGGCGTAACCATTGGCCCATTCCGCCCATCAGCGCCGCCTCTCCTTCCGCCGTGCTTGCTACCTCATTGTCCGATGGGATACCCCAGCAGGGTAGGGACGAAAGTCCCTACTTCGAGCGCGACCTGTGGGTGTTGAATCAGCAGTAGGAACCGGATGCGGTCAGTGCAGGATAAGCAGTTTGCCACGTCGACGCTGCGGACCGCGGTCGTTGCCGTATGGGAACAGGCTTGCGCTAGATACCATAGGGGGGTATGGTGCTTGTGACAGAGGGAGAAGCACCGGGATCTTGCCTCTGCGATTGCTTCACCCGAGGAAGGGGCAACCAATGACGCAGGCGACCGGCGAGCATCCGGGTCAGCACGGCTACATCCACCGCAAGGACGACTACCTGAAGCGGTTGCGCCGTATCGAGGGGCAGGCCCGCGGCCTGCAGAGGATGGTCGAGGACGAGAAGTACTGCATCGACATCCTGACCCAGGTGTCGTCGATGACGAAGGCCTTGCAGGCCGTCGCGCTGGGCCTGCTGGACGAGCACCTGAGCCACTGCGTGATGGACGCCGCCGCCATCGGTGGCCGCGAGGCCGAGGAGAAGCTCCGGGAAGCGTCCGAGGCGATCGCCCGGCTCGTCCGCTCCTGATCACCCCCCCACCGCTCCACCCAACCACTTGCATCGCCCGGAAAGGACCCGCAGATGAACACTCCTGTGAAGATCGGCGGGTTCGGCCTCGGCGTGGCCGTGGTGTTCGCCGCCGCGCTCGGATTGGGCGCCGCGTTCGGGCCCACTCCGGCGACCGCCGCATCATCCACCTCATCCGGTCCGTCGAGCACTGCCGATCCGATGACCGACATGGGCGGCGACGCCGCCGCGGAGGCAATGGCTTCCGCGCTTCCCGGAGGACTGACGATGTCCGAGGACGGCTACACCCTGGACCTCGCCGAGCGGTCCATCCCGGCAGGACCGCAGGAGCGGCTCGATTTCCGGATCCTGGGCGCGGACGGGGCCCCGGTGACCGGGTACGACGTGTCCCATGAGAAGCAGTTGCACCTGATCGTGGTCCGCCGGGACCTGACCGGGTTCCAGCATGTGCACCCCACGATGGCGGCCGACGGGACCTGGAGCGTTCCGCTGGATCTGTCTGCGGCGGGGGAGTACCGGGTGCTCGCCGACTTCGTGCCGACCGGCCATGGCGGGTTGACGCTGGGCGCCGACCTTTCCGTGGCCGGCGACTACCAGCCGCAGCCGTTGCCCGTTCCGTCCGCGACCGCGGAGGTCGACGGTTACACCGTCACCCTCGAAGGGCGGCTCGTCCCCGGGCAGTCTGCCGCGCTCACCCTGTCGGTCAGCAAGGACGGGATGCCGGTCACGGACCTGCAGCCCTACCTTGCCGCCTACGGGCATCTGGTCGCGCTGCGGGACGGGGATCTGGCCTACCTGCATGTGCACCCGGCCGGCGAACCCGGCGACGGCGTCACCCCGGCCGGACCGGGGATCACCTTCTACGCCACCGCACCCACCGCCGGTGATTACCGGCTGTTCCTGAACTTCCAGCACGACGGCGTCGTGCGGACCGCGGAGTTCACCGCCCACGCCGACCAGACACTGGCAGCCCCCGTGGCCGCCGGGTCCGACGGCGGGCACTGACATGGCAATTGGCTTGCGCCCCTTGTTTTCTCATACCTGAAACCATCGGAGGAACGACATGACCACCACCAGCTATTCCGTTTCCGGCATGACCTGCTCGCACTGTGTCGCCGCGGTCACCGAGGAGGTATCCCAGCTTGAGGGGGTCGACACCGTCGAGATCGATCTGAACGCCGGCGGGAACTCCACAGTCACCGTCACCAGCAGCCAGGCCTTGTCCTTTGATGCCGTTCGGGACGCCGTCGACGAGGCCGGCTACTCATTGGTCGCCTGACCCGCCCGCGTTCCCGCCCGGATTCGGGGCGGGGCCTGGCCCACTGTTTTCCTGGAGGTGTCGCATGACCGAACAGACCATCGATCTGGAGATCGGCGGCATGACGTGCGCGTCGTGCGCCGCCCGGATCGAGAAGAAGCTGAACCGGATGCCCGGTGTGCAGGCCAGCGTCAACTTCGCCACCGAGAAGGCGCATGTCGTGCTGCCGGAGGGCACCGGGGTGGACGCGGCCATCGCGACGGTCGAGGCCACCGGGTACACCGCCGCCATGCCCGCCCCGCCTGCCGCGCGGTCCGACGGTGACGACGATGCCCCCACCGCCGAGGACAGCGAGGTCTCATCGCTGCGACGACGGCTGCTGCTGTCGACCGTGTTGACCGTGCCGGTGTTGGTGCTGGCTATGGTGGCGCCGTTGCAGTTCGACAATTGGCAGTGGCTGAGCCTGACCCTGGCCGCCCCGGTGGTGGTGTGGGGCGCCTGGCCGTTCCACCGAGCCGCCTGGATTAACGCCCGGCACGGCGCCGCGACGATGGACACCCTGATCAGCGTGGGCGTGTTCGCCGCGTTCGGCTGGTCGCTGTATGCGCTGTTCTTCGGCGGCGCCGGGATGCCCGGGATGCGGATGACCTTCACCCTGGTGCCGTCTCGCGGGTCGGGAGCGAACGAGATCTACCTGGAGGTCGCGTCCGCGGTCACCGTCTTCATCCTGGCCGGCCGCTACTTCGAGGCCCGGGCCAAGAAGCGCTCCGGCGCCGCGCTGCGGGCTTTGCTCGACCTGGGCGCCAAGGACGTCGCTGTCGTGCGGGACGGCCGCGAACTGCGGATCGCGGTCAGTGAGTTGGCGGTCGGCGACACCTTCGTGGTCCGCCCGGGGGAAAAGATCGCCACCGACGGCACGGTCGTCGAGGGATCGTCCGCGGTCGACGCGAGCCTGCTGACCGGGGAATCGGTTCCGGTCGAGGTCGGCGTGGGCGATGCCGTCACCGGAGCGACGGTGAACGCCGGCGGCCGGCTTCTCGTTCGGGCGACCCGGGTCGGGTCGGACACCCAGCTGGCCCAGATGGCCCGGCTGGTCGAACAGGCCCAGACCGGGAAGGCCCCGGTGCAGCGCCTGGCCGACCGGGTGTCCGCGGTGTTCGTGCCGGTGGTGATCGCCCTCGCCGTCGCCACCCTCGGGTTCTGGTTGGGTTCCGGTGCCGGTCCGCAGGCCGCGTTCACCGCCGCCGTTGCGGTGCTGATCATCGCCTGCCCCTGCGCCCTCGGGCTGGCCACGCCGACCGCGCTGCTCGTCGGGACCGGCCGCGGCGCCCAGTTGGGCATCCTGATCAAGGGCCCCCAGGTGCTGGAATCCACCCGCCGGGTGGACACGATCGTGCTGGACAAGACCGGCACCATCACCACCGGCAAAATGCGCCTCGTGGACGTCGTCCCGGCAGCCGGAACCGACCCCGCCGTGCTGCTCCGGCTGGCCGGGGCCCTGGAGGACGCCTCCGAGCACCCGATCGCCGCGGCCATCGCCGCCGGCGCCCGGGACCGGATCGGGGACCTGCCGGCGGTCGAGTCCTTCGCGTCCACCCAGGGACTGGGTGTGCACGGCGTCGTCGACGGCCACGCCGTCGCCGCCGGCCGCGCGTCCTGGCTCGCCCAGGAATGGTCACAGCCGCTGGACGCCCAGCTCACCGCCGCGCTGGGCGCCGCCCAGGCCGCCGGCCGGACGGTCACCGCGGTCGGCTGGGACGGCGCCGCGCGCGGCCTGCTCGTCGTCGCGGACACGGTGAAACCCACCAGCGCCCAAGCGATCGCCGAACTGCGCGGGCTCGGGCTACGACCGGTGCTGCTCACCGGGGACAACACCGCCGCCGCGACGGCGATCGGCGCCGAGGTCGGCATCACCGGGATCGACGCCGGGACAGACACGGTGATCGCCGAGGTGCTACCGGCTGACAAGGTCGCGGTGATCCGCCGGCTGCAGGGCGAGGGCCGGGTCGTCGCGATGGTCGGCGACGGGGTGAACGATGCCGCAGCGCTGGCGCAGGCGGACCTGGGCATCGCGATGGGCACCGGCAGCGACGTGGCGATCGAGGCCTCCGACCTGACGTTGGTCCGCGGTGACCTGCGGGCGGCGGTGGACGCGATCCGGCTGTCCCGCCGCACCCTGGGCACGATCAAGGGCAACTTGTTCTGGGCGTTCGCCTACAACGTGGCCGCGCTGCCGCTGGCGATGGCCGGGCTGCTGAACCCGCTGATCGCCGGGGCTGCGATGGCGTTCTCCTCGGTGTTCGTCGTCTCCAACAGCCTGCGGCTGCGGACCTTCCGGGCGGTGTCGGTGACCCCGGCGGCCGCCGGTTCGGGCGAAGTACCGACATCATTGGAACAGAGATAGCCATGGCCACCGGCGTGAACGGCACGACCACCGTCATCGAGGTGTCCGGCGTGCACTGGGCCTCCTCGAAGGCGGTCACCGAAGCGGTGCTGTCCCGCCGGCCCGGGGTGCTCGGGGTGGACGCGAATCCGGTGTCGCAGACCGCGACCGTCACCTACGACCCCACCCGCACCTCGGTCGCTGACCTGTCCGGGTGGGTACGGGACTGCGGGTACCACTGCGCCGGGCAGTCGGTTCCGAATCATGTTTGCGACCCGATGGCCGAACCGGACCACGGCCCGAGCGCGGAGCCCCGGACCGCGCAGGACGTGATGGGCCATGGCGGTCATGGCGGCGGGATGTCGATGGACGCCATGGTCGCCGATATGCGGAACCGGTTCCTGATCGCGGCGGTGCTGTCGGTTCCGGTGCTGTTGTTCTCGCCGATCGGCCGGGACGTGCTGGGGTTCACCGTGCCGGCGCCGTTCGGGCTGCGCGACGATGTGTTCTCGCTGCTGCTGTCCCTGCCGGTGGTCTTCTACGCGGCGTGGATCTTCTTCGACGGCGCCTACCGGGCGTTGAAGGCCCGCACTCTGGACATGATGGTGCTGGTCGCGGTCGGTGTCGGCGCCGGCTGGCTGTACAGCGTCGGGGTCACCTTGACCGGTGGCGGGGATGTGTTCTACGAGGCCGCGACCGTGTTGACCGCGTTCGTGTTGCTGGGGCACTGGTTCGAGATGCGCGCCCGCGGCGGCGCCAACGATGCGATCCGCACCCTGCTCGAACTGGCCCCGCCGAAGGCGGTGGTCCTGCGCGGTGACGAGGAGGTCGAGGTTCCGACCGCCGAGGTGCAGGTCGGTGATCTGTTGCTGATCCGGCCGGGCTCCAAGCTCCCGGTCGACGGTGTGGTCGAGGAGGGTGATTCCGAGGTCGACGAGTCGATGGTGACCGGGGAGAGCCTGCCGGTCGGCAAGGCCTCGGGTGCCGCGGTCATCGGGGCGTCGGTGAACATCTCCGGCACCTTGCGGGTCCGGGCCACCAAGGTCGGCGCGGACACGGCGCTGGCGCAGATCGTTGCCCTGGTCCAGGAGGCGCAGAACTCCAAGGCCCCCGGGCAGCGCCTCGCCGATCGGGCTGCGTTCTGGTTGGTCCTGGTCGCGCTGATCGGCGGGGCTCTGACGTTCACGGTGTGGTTTGCCACCGGCGCCGGGGTACAGACCGCGTTGTTGTTCGCGATCACCGTGGTGGTGATCACCTGCCCGGACGCGTTGGGCCTGGCCACCCCGACCGCGATCATGGTCGGCACCGGGCTCGGCGCGAAGCGTGGTGTGTTGTTCAAGAACGCCACCGCCCTGGAAACCGCGGCCCGGATCGACACCGTGGTGATGGACAAGACCGGCACGCTGACCAAGGGCGAACCCGAGGTCACCGACCTGATCACCGACGACGGGGCGGACGAGCCGCGGCTGCTGACCCTGGTCGCCGCGGTGGAACGCGAATCCGAGCATCCGCTGGCCGCCGCGGTGGTCCGATATGCCCACGAGCATGGCGCAGGGCGGCTGTCCGCGACCGGTTTCCGCAACGTCGCCGGGCACGGCGCCGCCGCCGACGTCGACGGGCACCAAGTGGTCGTCGGTAACCGGAAACTCATGGCCGACGAGAACATCGAGCTCGGCGACTTTGCCGTTCGGCGGGACGAGTTGGCCGCGACGGGCCGTACCGCGGTGTTCGCCGCGATCGACGGCCGGGCCGTCGCGGTCATCGCGATGGCCGACGCCCCCCGCGACACCGCGGCCGCCGCGGTGACCGCGCTGCACGACACCGGTGTGCGGGTGGTGATGCTGACCGGGGACAACGAGGCCACCGCCCGGCGGATCGCCGAACAACTCGGGATCGACACGGTCATCGCCGAGGTGCTCCCCGGCGACAAGGCAGCCAAGGTCGCCGAGCTGCAGAAGGCAGGCCGGCGGGTGGCGATGGTCGGGGACGGGGTGAACGATGCCCCCGCCCTGGCGCAGGCCGATGTGGGGATCGCGATCGGCGCCGGCACCGACGTCGCCATCGAGACCGCCGACATCGTGTTGATGCGCTCGGATCCGCTGGACGTGCCGGTCGCGTTGCGGATCGGCCGCGGAACGCTGCGGAAGATGCGGCAGAACCTGGGCTGGGCGATCGGCTACAACACCATCGCGCTGCCGATCGCCGCCGGCGTGTTCTACCCCGAGTTCGGTCTGGTCCTCCGCCCGGAGATCGCCGCCCTGACGATGTCCGGGTCCAGCCTCATCGTCGCCGTCAACGCCCTGCTCCTCAAGCGGCTTACCCTGCCCAAGACCCCGGCACCCGGACCGGCGCCGTCCGTGCTCGGGGAACGGGCACCAGCGCGCGGATGAGCCCACTTCGCCGCGCCACCCAACCGTTATTCAGATCACCCTCACCCAGGCCCCCTGCTGGGTCGGCGGGTCCTGGGTGGGGTGCTCCGCGCGTCGGATGGGACACTGAGGTCATGGGTCAGGCCTGGCACGACGGGGGACGCGCGGGGCTGAGACCCCGGGTGGTTGCCCGTTGGCTGCTGTTGGCTGCGGTCCTGGCCGGTCTGTTCGGCATGCACGTGCTGACCGCACACGACGGGCCGGGCGGCGATGACGCCCTCCCGCAGACCGTCATGACCGGCCACCAGAACATGACCGTGACCGATACGTCGATGACGGCCCCAGCCATCGCCGCCGCCGTGGGTGCCCCCGCGCCAGGGCCCATCGCAGCGGTGCTCCGCTCCGCCGGTGACGGCTTCGGTGGTCACGGATCGATGGCAGCGTGCATCCTGTTTCTCGTCGTCGGCGGGGTCGCCTCGCTGCTGGCGCTGATGGCGGCCCGGCTGGCGGCTGAAGCGTCCAGTACTTCACCTGCCGCCAAGGTCATGTGGGCCGACCTGCGGCGACGTGGTCCCCCGGGCCGGTCCCGGCCTCGCGTTGCGCTATGCGTGAGCCGGATCTAGGAGACCCCAGGCTCCGTCAACCACCGTTGACGGCGTCGTCGGCGTGCCCTTCATCCGTTTCCACTCCACTCAAGGAGCTATCCGCACATGAACACTGTCATTCGCCGTACCGCGCTGGGCGTTGCCGCCGCGGCCACCCTGACCCTGGCTGCCTGTAGCAGCGGCACCACCAGCACCCCCGCTTCCACGACCGCGGCTTCCACGACCGCGGCATCCACGACCGCGGGATCCACCACGTCCGCCCCGTCGGCGGGCCAGACCAGCGCCACAGCGACCGCGAGTGGCGCTGCGACCGCAATGGGGTCGCAGGACGCTGTCCACAACGACGCTGATGTGATGTTCGCCCAGCAGATGATCTTTCACCACGAAGGCGCCATCGCGATGGCCGACCTCGCACCGACCCGGGCCGGTAGTCAGCAGGTCAAGGACCTCGCCGTGAAGATCAAGGCAGAGCAGAACCCCGAGATCGAGCAGATGAACGGATGGCTGCAGGACTGGTTTGCCGCGACCGACATGAACGGCACGGCAATGAGCAGTGCCGGGCAGATGAGCAGCGCCATGGACACGAACCTGGACGGCATGCCCGGTATGGGCCAGGAGAGCGAGATGAGCAGCTCTGCCGGTGCGGCCGCAGCCTCCATGCCGGGGATGATGAGCGACACGCAGATGACCGAACTGACCGCGGCCACCGGCACCGAGTTCGACACGTTGTTCCTGCAGCTGATGATCGTGCATCACCAGGGCGCCGTGGAGATGGCCGACACCGAACTCGCCGACGGCAGCAACCCCGCCGCGCTGGCTCTGGCCCAGTCCATCAAGACCAGTCAAACCCAGGAAATCGCCGACATGCAGCAGCTCCTGGCAAACCTGTAAGACACCGGTTCCCGCCGATGGGTGGCCGGATCGCCCACCCGACCCGGCCACCCGCGGGGACCGCGTCCGCAACGTCTCCCACGGCCGAATCAACCTGCCACCCGACGCGGCGCAATGGTGCTACGACACCTTCGGCTACGGCGACGTCGTGACAGTCACCGGGACCAGCACCCAACTCGCCCCCGACGACGGGTACGGCGACTGGAACATCCCCCGGGATCAATGGCTCGCCGGAAGCGCCCTCACCTGAGATGCCCCGAACACCGCCGGATACCTACGGGGGTATCGTTGGCCACCTGACACAAGGAGCATGTCGTCCATGAAGACAATCGCCCGCCGCTACCTGCTCAGCATTGCCGCCGCCGCGACCCTCACCCTGGCCGCCTGCGCCGGAACCCCCACGACCGCCACGCAACCCGGCGGAGCGGGGATGGGGGGCGGCGGCGGCGGGATGATGGGCGGCACCTCGGACTACCACTTTTCGTCGTCGACCTGCGCGGTGCCCAGTTCACTACCCGGCAGCACCGTGACGGTCACGTTGGCCGACATGGGCATGACGCAGATGATGGGCGGCATCGCCCCACTCGGGTCGCACATGATGCTGCTGGCAGCGCCCGCCACTGCGCCCGCCGGGCAGATCAGTCTGGTGGCATCGAACATGGGCTGGCGGACCCACGAGTTGGTGATCCTCCCACTGGCTGCCGGCGCCGCCGCGGGACAACGAGTTCCCGCCGCCGACGGAAAGGTCGACGAGACCGGAAGCCTGGGCGAGGCGTCCAGCAGTTGTGCCGCGGGCACCGGTGACGGGATCACCGCCGGCGCCGTCGGCTGGATCACCGTGACGTTGGCCGCCGGCCGGTATGAACTGCTCTGCAACCTGCAGAACCACTACGCGGACGGCATGTACCAGCAGTTGGTGGTCACCTGAGTCGCGGTGAACCGAGTCGCGGTGAACCCTGGGCGGCGGTGCACGAACGGCCAGCCGCCCGGCGCTCGCGGCCCCCGACGTCACCGCAGCCCAGTTGGGGGCCACCTGCACCAGCCCGATCCGGCCGGTGGGCACCGACGAGGACCCGTACAACCCACCCAACGCGAGCCAAACCTCCGGATCGGCCTTCGAAATCGACTCGGATGTCATCGAAGGCGGCGGGACACCTCGATCTCGCGGCCGGATACGGCAGCCGGCCGTCCGTCATCGCCTGGTGTCTGGGCCCGTCGGTGCGATTGACCGCCCGGCCCGCGTGATTGAGAAGCCGACACGATCAGGGGCCGCCGCGCCAGTGGTCGATGCGGTGGTGATCGGGGGTGAAACCGTGGGCGACGCCCCAGAGCACAGCCTGGGTGCGGCTGCCCGCACCGATCTTTCGGTAGACGCTGCGAATGTAGGACTTGACGGTGTTCGGGCTGAGGTAGGTCAGTGCGGCGACGTCGGCGTTGCTCTTGCCCTGGGTGATCAGCGCGAGGATTTCCGACTCGCGGTCGGTGATGCCTTCGCGGCGGCCGGGCCAGTCCAGACCTGGCGCGCTGCGGGCCCGCTGGGGTGATTCGCTGATCACGGTTCCGCCCGTGTGGACAGTTTCCAATGCCGCGACGAGGTCCCGTGCGGGCAGCGTCTTGGACAGGTAGCCGTGCACGCCCAGTTGGCGGGCACTGGCGATCAGTTCGGGCTGGAAGTTCCAGGTGTAGATCACCACCCGACGCGCCCGGGGGTTGTGCAGGAGGGCCTTGACCTCATCGTGGTCGGACTCCGGCTGCGCGAACGAATCGTAGAGAACGATGTCGACCACATCGTTGACCGTGGCGTTCGCGTCGATCTCGGCCACGACCACGCGGTCGGCGTAGCTGTCGAACATGTGGGCCAGGCCGAGCAGGACCACGTCGTAGTCGTCGACCAGCGCCACCGTGATCGGGGCACCAACTGTTGCGGAGGGCATACCGCCGACAATAACCGCCCCTAGGGGTGTACCGGAACCCCTCTAGGGGTGGTTCAGTCGAGTGGTCGGCACAGACAACGTGGTGCCGATCGTCAGTACCCACCGGTTCGCGGCACGTGGACCGGTCCGCTGCACGCCTTCGGCGTGCACCACCAAGGAGACACCATGCTCGGTCTGATCATCAGCATCATCGTCGTCGGTTTGATAGCTGGCTTCCTGGCGCGACTCATCGTCCCGGGCAAGCAGGACATGTCCGTCGGGATGACCATCGTCCTGGGCATCGTCGGTTCATTGGTCGGTGGATTCCTGGGCTACCTGATCTTCCACAAGGACGCGCAGGACGGATTCCTGCAGCCCGCGGGCATCATTGGTTCGATCATCGGGGCGATCATCGTGCTGCTGCTGTGGACCCGTTTCGGCAGCCGTCGCGCAGCGCGTCGCTGACCGCGATACCGGGCCGGCGCGTCTGCAGCAAGCGCTGGATCGTCGGCGTCAGCGGCAATCCCAGCCCAGTTTCAACCAGGCGAGTGCTGCGGCTTTGTTGGTGAAGTATTTCATCGGGTTGGGCGGCTGGTGATGACCCAGAATGGCACTGGCCATCACTCGATCGACTGCCGAGGTGCCCAACAAGGCGATTTTGCTGGGCTTGGACAGCTCACTGAACACGGCCCGGGCTGAGCGATCGACGGACCCGATGGTGGACAGGTCCACCAAAATGGGGCGCCGGGTGTCCCGGCATAGTTCGTCCGCGGCTCCCATCGCCTTCCTGGCCAGCGGTCCGTTGATGGCAATGCTGTGTCCCCAGTCCAGGCGAATGATGCCATCCGCCCCCAGCGTCAAGGTGAACTGTTGCTCGCCAGAACCGGTACGGCTCAGTGGATTCCCCCTTCGCGATGGACACTCTTGATCGCCGGTCGCCTGCTGTGGCGGAGACTGACGTTTTCGTCTCGCGGGGGGCCTATCACGGTGCGGTGGCGTGTGGGATCGCGACGCCGGGGAGCAGAAAGTGGTCCTCGAAGGTGGCGGGGTCCAGCGGCCGGCTGAGGAGGAAACCCTGGACGTCGGTGATGCCGTGCTGGCGAACGCGATCGAGCTGGTTGGTGTTCTCGACTCCTTCGGCGACGGTGGTGAGCCCGAGGTCGCTGCCGAGCTGGACCAGGGTGCGGATGATGGCGTCGGAGTCGCGGGATTGACCGATGGCCTCGATGAAGCTGCGGTCGATCTTGAGGGTGTCGATGGGGAAGTGCTGCAGGTAGGCCAGGCTGGAGTAGCCGGTGCCGAAGTCGTCGAGTGCGATCTGCACCCCGAGGGTCTTGAGCTCCTGCAACCTGCTCGAGACGGCGTCGAGGTCGCGCAAGATGGCGGTCTCGGTGACCTCCAGGGTGAGCCCCGCCGGCGGCAGGCCGCTGACGCGCAGGGCGTTGCGGACGTCCTCGAGGACGCTGTCGTGGTCGAGCTGGGCGGCGGAGACGTTGACCGAGACGCTCAGCTCGTGCCCGGCGCGGCGCCAGTCGGCCATCTGGGTGCACGCCTGGAGTAGGACCCACCGCCCGACCTCGACGATCTGGCCACTGCGTTCGAGAGCGGGGATGAACTCGCCGGGCAGCAGGTCGCCGCGGGTCGGGTGGTGCCAACGGATGAGCGCCTCGACCCCGACCATACTGAGGTGGCCGAGGTCGTAGATCGGCTGGTAGACGAGGTGGAACTGATGGTCGCTGACCGCGACCCGCAGCTGCAGGTCGAGCTCGTCGCCGGACGTCGGCTCGGCCTGCATCTCGGGCTGGAACAGCACGAAGCGGTTCCGGCCCGCGCGCTTTGCCTGGTAGAGCGCGACGTCGGCGCTGCGCAGCAGCTCCCCAGCGGCTGCGGTGGCGCTGACGGCAACTCCGACGCTGGCCGTCACCATGACGGGTGTAGCTCCGTCGGAGATCTCGAACGGCTGGCTCAGAATGTCGATGACGCGCTGCGCGACGAGCTCGGGTGCCAGGGGTCGCTTGCTGCAGTCGAGGACGACGACGAACTCGTCACCGCCGAGACGGCCGAAGGTGTCGACCTCCCGCAGGCTGCCGGTGAGCCGCGACGCCACCGCCTGCAGGAGCCGGTCGCCGGTCTCGTGGCCGTGCTCATCGTTGACCCCCTTGAAGCCGTCCAGGTCGATGAACAGGGCCGCCGCCTGGCCGCCCTCGCGGCGGACCCGCGCCAGCAGCTGCTCGAGCCGATCCATGATCAGGGCCCGGTTCGGCAGGCCGGTCAAGGTGTCGTGCAATGCCTGATGCCGCAGCAGGCGGCCCTGCTCGTCACCCCGGGCCAAGGCCCATCGGTGCTGATCCACCAGCCGCCGCACGCTCGGCGCCACGGCCAACGCCTCCGCCATCAGCACGACCATCCGAAGGGCATCCGGGGTGGGGGGCAGCGGAACCATCTCCACGGCCAGCAGCACCGCGGTCACCGCCAACCCGACGCCTAGCCAGGCTCGGCTCTCGTACAGCGCGAGCCAGACCAGCGGAAGTAGCAGGACCAGCAGGAAGGGCGAGCTCGGGCCCCCGGTGGAGCGGATCACCGCGTCGATGAGGAGCAGCGACGAGGCGACCAACGCCCCCTGGGTCCACCGCGGCAACCGGCGCCACGGCACGAACATCGCCGTGGCAATCACCCCTATCGACCCGGCCACCAGCAGGCCCACCGCCGCCAATGACTGGGCGTTGAACGCGATAGCGGTCACGATGAGCACGCTGATCGACAGGAACGGGGCTATCCGCCGACCGTGCCCGGGCGCGGCCAGCGGACCCAACTCGGAGACGGACCTGGCCTCGTCGAGTAATGCGTCGAAGGTGCGCTCGGGCCGAGTCATAACCCCAGCGTGACCGCTGTCGGACACAGAGTAAAGGGGCGAAGGTCCCGCGATTGCACCTGCGTGTCTCTGCCGATGACCACACGCTTCTGCTCTCCTGTGAGGACCGCCGGATCGTCTTGCGGGTTCCCCGAGACCATCGGCTGGCCAGCGAGTTCGGGGTGGAAGCCTGGTGCTCAGAGCAGGCCCAAAAGGTTGGGATCGGTACTCCAGCGGTTCTCGAGGCGGGAACTGTCGACGGGCTGCATTACGCAGTCCAGGAGTACGTCGCGGGAGAATTGGCCATGCCGCACGGTGCGGTGTGGGCGATGCTCCGGCGCTGGTCGGCGACCATCGCCGGGATAGCGCTGACCGACGCTCCGGGGCCTCTGTTCTCCCGGTTCGGCAGGATCTGCGAACAGCCTGGGATTTGCACGTGGCGTACAGCCTGCTCCACATCGTGGACGAGCGATCCTCCGACGGACCCACCGGCGAAGATCTGAGCACCTTCGTCCAGGCCGCCGGAGTGGCGAGTGGTGTTCCGGAATCCTGGCTGGTCGGCATGCGAGCACTCCGCGACAGTGATCTCGTCCGGTGGGCGATCGACCAGCGGCCCGATCTAGTTCGGGAGCGAGTCGCCGTGGCGCGGCGGACCGTCCTCGATCTCCTTCTTTACCTCAGCTCCGATTGATCCCATGGCGTTGGGCGGCGCTGTGCATCGGCAGGGTCAGTCCGCTCTTACTGGTGCGCCGGTCTTGGCTTGTACTTCGGCGAGGTCGACACCGGGGGCGAGTTCGACGAGGCGGAAGTGGTCGCCGGCGATGTCGAGGACGGCGAGGTCGGTGATGACTCGGTTGACGACGGCTTGGTCGGTCAGCGGCAGGTCGCAGGTGGTGACCGGTTGGGGCCTCTGCAAAATCGGGGAGGATTGTTCTCGGTGAGCGAGAAGAATCCTCCCCGATTCGTTCAGCGAGCTCCAGATTGCGTCAGCCTTTCTTGGGGCCGATCGGCCAGGCGGCGCTGCAGTTCAAGCAGGAGACGGTGACCCAGAGATCGACCGGGTCCGGTCCCAGATTTGCAGGGCGTTACCCAGGGCGCGGAGGCCGGGGGGAGGCAAATGTGTTCGCGCTGTCAGCGGTGTTCGTCGTCTGAGGTGATGCGAGGGTCAGTCCGGGCGAAGGCCTCGCGGGGTCGCTCGCGTTGGTGACGCCGGGGCCGCGCAGCGACCCCGGCGTCGGGGGTGGAACGTCTAACCACTCAGCGGAGTGCGAGCGGAGGGTTTCAGCTGCCGGCAACGGACCGGGGCTTTCATGCTCAGCGACCGCACTCACCGACTCAGCGCTTGCCCAGCGCTTCGAGATGGTCGGTAAGGACCTCGAGGGACTCGGCGAAGATCTCGGCCGATCGGTCCTTCGACAGCAGGTCCTCGAGGCGTTTCAGCATCGGGTAGTCGTCGAGGTTGGACGAGGGGACCGGCTGCTCGGGGTCGACTTCTTCGACGGGTCCGATATCGACCCCTTTTCCGGACACCTCGAGGAGCAGGTGTCCGAGCAGGAAGCTGGAGAACACCTGGTAGGCGGTGACCGCGGCCTGGTCGGAGAATCCGCATCGGTGCAGGGTGTCCAGGAACGATTCCATCCAGCGCAGGCTCCGCAGCGGCGGACGGAGCCACGGTGCGGCCGGCGGGCGGGTACAGACCAGCGGGAAGACTTCCGGGTGAGCCAGTGCGATCCGGCGCACCCCGTGGGCGAGCCGGTACAGGTATTCCTGCCAGTCCGCCGACGTCATGTGCACCTCCGGGTCACCGTAGAGTTCGTCGACGACGGCCTCGACCACTCCGTCCAGCAGTTCTTCCCGGCCGTGGACGTGGTGATAGATCGACATGGCCTCGACCTCGAGGTAGTCGCCGAGGCGCCGCATGGTCAGCGACCGCAGGCCCTCGGTGTCGATGATCGATACCGCGGCACCCAGAATCCGCCGTCGGTCCAACCCCAACCGGCCGCTACCCGGCGCGGCAGTCGGAATCGACGGTGTCCGCTCACCATGTCCGGCTGCCTCGCCCGGGTCCTTCTTCTGCGCGCTCACGTCGACGTCACGATAGCGACTTTATCATGTAAGGCCGGTCCGTGAAGCGCCGCGGCTCTATCCACGTAAGCATTTTGCCGAGCGTTCTACCCAAACGGCTGGACAGGCGACCATCAGTAACTCGCGCGCCTGGTCGGGTGGCGGCAAGCCGACGAAATGGAGGCCGGTATCACCTCTTTGACTGAATGACCCACGCGTCCTTCACCTGCTTGGCCTCGATATGCGAACGCCTGTTGTGCACAAATAGCCCGAAAGGCTTGGTGGTCGACCTTATCTTGTAAAGTCCACATAGGTGTGATTGCCTTACCTTGTAAAGCACGTGCTGCGGAACGCGCCGTGACCCATTCCTCGCATATCTCCAGGAGACCGTCGTGAAAGATTCCCTACTGGCCGGCCTGACCGCCGTTGTCACGTTCGTGCCAAAACTGCTGGCGTTCCTCGCCATCCTGATCATCGGCCTGCTGATCGTGAAGGCGATTTCCAAGGCGGTGTCGAAGGTGCTCGAGAGAGTCGGATTCGACCGGGCTGTCGAGCGCGGCGGCATCAAGAAGGCGTTGGCGAAGAGCAAGTTCGACGCCTCCGACATCGTCGCGAAGATCGTCTACTACGCGCTGACGCTGTTCGTCCTGCAGTTGGCGTTCGGGGTCTTCGGGCCGAACCCGATCAGCGACCTGCTGACCAGGGTTATCTCGTTCCTGCCCGCGCTGGTCGTCGCGATCATCATCGTCGTGGTCGCTGCAGCAATCGCCGCCGGCGTCAAGACCCTGATCCAGGGCACTCTCGGCGGCCTCTCCTATGGCAAGAGCCTGGCCAACGTGGCCAGCCTGTTCATCCTGTTCCTGGGTGTCGTGGCCGCGCTGAACCAGATCGGGGTCGCGACCACGGTCACCACGCCGGTGCTGATCGCAATCCTGGGCACTGTCTCGGGTGTCATCATCGTCGGTGCCGGCGGCGGGCTGATCAAGCCCATGCAGCACCGCTGGGAGGGATACCTCACCAAGGCCGAAGAGGAAGCCCCGAAGATCAAGCAGCAGGCCGCGTCCGCACCCGGCGCGAAGGACATCGCGGCGCAGGCTGCCGCCCAGGCCAAAGCCGCCATGCCCGACATGGCTTCGACCAACGGTCAGGCCGCGGTGCGACCGGTCCGCTGACCGGAAACGCTGCACATCAACACTTCTCGGCGCGGCAGGCGCTTGACCTCCCAGGGCCGGTCGTCAGTGTTACCGCAGTCCAGCAGCAATCGTCGATGGGCCGACCGGCCCCCGGCGCCACCACTGAGCAGGAGGACATCAGAAATGATCGCAACCGATCAGGCAGCCATGTTGATGGACCAGGGTGAAGTCGTCGGATCCGACGGCGACAGTATCGGCAAGGTCGGCCAGCTCTACGTCGACAACGAGAACGGCCAGCTGACCTGGGTCACCGTCAAGACCGGTTGGTTCGGCATGAACGAGTCGTTCGTGCCGCTGGACCACGCCACCCTCAACGGCTCCACCATCACCGTTCCCTACGACAAGGCCATGGTGAAGGACGCTCCGAACTTTGACGCGGGCGCCGAGCTGTCCGTCGACGACGAGAACGAGCTGTACTCCTACTACGGGGTCAACCACGGCACCACCTCGGCCCCGTCGGCAACGGATACCGCTGGCTACGGCGACACGACCCGTGCACCCGAGGCCTCGGCATCGGCGAGCCACGACGATGGCTACCTGACCCGCTCCGAGGAGCAGCTCCGCGTCGGCACCACCCGGGTCGAGGCGGGCCGGGCCCGGCTGCGCAAGTTCGTGGTCACCGAGCAGCAGTCCGTCACCGTCCCGGTCTCCCACGAAGAGGTACAGATCGTCCGGGAACCGCTGCGGCCTGGTGATTCCCTGGATGGCGCGACCATCGGGGAAGACAGCGTCGAGGTCACCCTGATGGCGGACAAGGTGGTGGTCGACAAGGACGTCGTCGGAATCGAGAAGGTCAAGCTCGGCACCGAAACTGTCACCGAGCAGCAGGCCGTCACCGAGTCGGTCCGTAAGGAACAGATCGAAATGAGCACCGACGGCGATCAGATCATCCCCGGCCAGCAGGATTCCACCGTCGAGTCCGTCGGCGATCGGGACGAGAGCCTCCTCGACAGGTCCGAGAACGCCGTTCGATAGAGCGGTACCAGCCGAGGTCGGCCAACCGTCGGCGCCACCTGCGACACCCGAGACCGGCGCCCCATCGGCCCACCCACCTCAACCTTCAGGGAGCAACACATGACCAACGACAGCCAGACCGGTTCAGACGTCACCCAAACCCGGTATGAAACCGCGGAAACCACCATCGGCGAAGCAACTCCGGGGGAGAGCACCCTCGATAACACCGCGGCCAGCCCGTATCTGCACGTCGCCGCTGAGACCGGGGTGGCCCGGCACGCCGTGCAGGCCCGCGAGGAGGACCGGTTCGGGGGGATCAAGTTCGGGTCCGCGTTCTTCGGGTGGCTCACTGCCGCCGGGGTCGGCGCGATCCTGATGTCCCTTGTCGCTGCGACCGGCGTCGCACTGTCGCTGGCCAACAACACCACCACCGACGAGATCAACCAGCAGGCCACCGCTGCCACCGGCACCGCCCGCACCGTCGGCCTGATCGGTGGTATCGCCCTGCTGGTCGTGCTCTTCATCGCCTACTTCTGCGGCGGGTACGTCGCCGGCCGGATGGCGCGCTTTAACGGCACCAAACAGGGTCTCGCGGTGTGGATCTGGAGCATCATCGTCGCCGCGGTGATCGCCATCCTGGTCGCGATCTTCGGCAGCAAATTCAACGTGCTGTCCAACCTGAACCTGCCCCGGATCCCGGTCGATGAGGGCAGCGTCACCGCCGCCGGCATCATCGCGATCCTCTCGATCGTGATCGTGACCCTCGGGGCCGCCCTGTTGGGTGGCAAAGCCGGGATGCGGTTCCACCGCAACGTGGACAAGGCCGGACTCGGCAACTAGTCCCGTCATCAATCGTAGGGAGAACTGTGATGAGCGATCGCAACAGTGGCCGGGGCCCCGACCGGGATTGCCTGGTTCGCTCCGATGAGCGGCTGCGGGGCGGTACTGTCCGGTTCCCGTCGGGCCGGGTACGGCTGGAGAAGTTCGTCGTCACCGAGACCCGCACCATCACCGTCGAGGTCTCCCATGAAGAGTTCCGACTGACGCACCTGCCGATGACCGCCGACGACGAAGCCATCGCCGCGGCCACTGATGATCCCGAGCGCGCTGCCCTGGATCGGTGGATGGTGCTGAGCGAGGAACGCGTCGTGGTCACGAAGCAAACCGTTCCAGTGGAACGGATCCGGTTGCAGATCAACACCGTCACCGAGGACAAGCAGGTCGCCGGCCGAGTCCGGGCCGAACGGATCGAGATGGACTCGACCCCGAGCCGGAACCACCAGGCCTGAGTCCAGGCGAACGACCCAACAACACTGAAAGGACAGAGAATGAACTTCGACAAAGACACCATCCTGCAGTTCCTGCGCGGGAGCGGGCAGCACACCGAGGCGAACCAGGCCGCACGTGAACTCCCCAACCGGGTCGACACCGACCAGCACGCCGGGCTTCTCGAGAAGTTCGGCGTCAACCCGGCGGAACTGATCGCAAAGTTCACTGGCGGCTCCGGCACCGGCGGCAGTGCCACCGGCCTGGGCGGTATCCTCGACAAGATCCTCTGAGACGGCGAGAAATCATGTTGACTATGTTCCGAAGATTCGCCACCGTGGGCAGTGTGGTGGCATTCGTCCGCAGCCCGACCGGGCAGCGACTGACCGCGAAAGCCAAGGCCTACTACCAAGATCCCCGCACCCAGCAGCGGATCGCCGAAGTCCGGCGCAAGCTGTTCCCGTCGCGCTGAGCATTCCCTTGCGGCCGTCCCGCGGCGGTGCTATCAAAATATCCATCACCGGGACCACACATCAGGCCCACGAATTATCGTGGAGTTCGATCTACCCGGAGTGGATCCCGATTCGATCGACCTCGACGTGGAACGCAACGTACTGACCGCGAAGGCCGAACGCAAAGCCCTGCAAGGTGATCCGGAGTTTCTGGCCGCCGAGCGCCCGCGGGGCGTGTTCAGCCGGCAACTTATTCTGGGCGACACCGTGGACACCGAGCGCGTCCGGGCAGCCTATGACGGCGGGGTGCTGACGTTGAGGATTCCGGTGGCCGAGAAGGCCAAGCCTCGCAAGATTGCGATCGACCAGCCGGGGCAGCAGAACCGGCAGCTCGTTGACGCCTGACGGGCGCCTTCGTCAAGGGTGGGTGAGGTGCCATGACGGTACTCGAAACCGCGGTGCTCGAAGCGGCGGTGCTCGAAACAATTGATGACCGTCGATTTCTCGGGTTGCGGATGGATGAGGATCTGCTGCGGGAGGAGTTCGAGGCGATCATCGCCGCGGAGTATCCGGCGCCGCCGCCGCCGCGGACCACATCGCCCATGCGGTGCGGGCGGCAGGCCCGGTCAACATCCCGGCGGTGGGTGCCGGGGACGCTGCAGCGGAAATCCGCGGCGCCGATTGGGGGCGCGGAGGATCAGGGCCGGGGACGGTCACCGCCCTGACGCGGGGGCCAGAAACCGACGTCGGGAGGATGGAGGTGTTGAATCGGCAGCCGTGAACAGTTGACCAGCGTGAGTTGGCCCTGGCCGCGGGCCCTCCTGCCGGCCGGGGCCAACTATCTGGCATTAACCTGGAAGGCGACCACTTTTCGGGAGTACCGCGCGGTTCTCCAGCGCGGCGAAGGACGGCTCGCGGTCCCGCTCGATGTGCGCGTAGGCGAGGGCCTCGGCCACTCTCTCATTGCCCGACAGGATCGCCTCACACAGCTCGACGTGGTCGGCGAAGGCGTCGTCCACGTCGAGTTGTGAGGTCAGGTAGAACAACCAGATCATCCGGCCGGAGATCGATTCCATCAATGCGCTCATCAGGGCGTTGTCGGCCTGGTCGACGACCGCCTCGTGGAACTCGGTGCTCGCCGCCGCGATTCCGTACGGGTCGCGATCGCGCACCACTCGCCGGGTCTCGGCCAGCACCTGCTGGAGTCGTTCGGTGGGCGCGCCGGCCGCGACCTGACGCGCGGCGAATCGCGCGGCACCCACCTCCAGGCACAGCCGCAGATCGAACAGGTCGTTCACAGCCTTGGCGTCCCAGGTGGTGACAACGGCCCCGCGGCGCGGCGTGGTCTGGACGAAGCCGTGCATCTCCAGTACCGGAACAGCCTCGCGCAACGGAATTCTCGAGACCTGTAGTTCCTCGGCGAGGCGCTGCTCGGCGAGTTTGCTGCCCTGCGGGTACTGGCCGAGGATGATGCGCTCGCGGATGGCCAGATAGATCTGGGTCGGCAGGGATTCCGGACGCGCGGGTGTGGACTCAGGTCGCATGGGTTTCGGATCGGCTACTTGGTGATCGTCAGCACACTGAAGTCGAGCTCGTTGGCTCCGATGTTGTGCGCCTCGGCCACCCCGCCCAGCCACTTCTGGGCCACCACCCAGTCCTTGTTGTAGGACAGGTTCAGGTAGCAGCCGCCGGCCGAATACTGTTGCGCCGCTGTGACGAACAGGTCGGTGTCGCCGGTCTTGACGGCGGTGTTCAGGTCGGCGTCCACGGCCGGGTCGTCGCAGAGGAAATAGTTGATTCCACCGGACTTGTCCCAGAAGACGTGGCCCCACATGTAGGGGCTGCCGCCGTCCGGACCGTTGTTGCCGTCCACGAAGGCGTCCGGCCCCTTCTCGGGACCGTTCGCCCAGTCGAACACCTGCGACGTCGGGTACCCCTGCGCGGTGGCGGTGATACCGCCGATGGCCTGCACCTGGGCGGCCAGGATGGTGGCCATCTGCTGGGCGTTGTTGTTGTCCGAGGCATAACCGATCACCATGGCGGTGCCGGCCGGCAACGTCTTGGCGTAGGCGGTGAACACGGAGGCGTCATAGCTGATGTTCTGCCTGTCGGCGCCACCCGGGATCATGCCCTTGGCGTACAGCGTGGTGGCGACCTCCGAACGATCACCCAGCACCTGTTTGACCAGCTTCTGCTGGTCGATGAACTGCATGAAGGCGGTGCGCGCCGGCTTCGTCGCGAAGAATTCCTTGCTCGGGTTCAGGGTGATCAGCGCGGACTGCAGAGTGGGCAGCAGGTAACTCGAGAACGCCGCGCTGGTCTCGTATTTCGGCAGGCTGGACGACGGCAGCGCGGCGACGATCGCGGCCACGTCACCCTTGTCGAAGGCCAGCTGGATCGAGGACGCGTCGTTGTAGACGGGCAGGTTGACCGTCTTGAACGGCGAAATGGTGCCCCAGTACTTGGCGTACTGAGTCAGCGTGTACTTGGTGCCCGTCTGCGCCGAGGACAGCTCGTAGGGTCCGGTGCCGAGATCGTGGGTCTGCAGATAGGTTTGGGCGTTGTCCGAGCCGGCATTCTTGGTCAGGCCTTCCGGTGACTCCATTTTCGGGCCGAACGGTGAGGCCAGGTAGTCCAGGAATGCCGAATTGCCCTCCTTCAGCGTGACCACCGCGGTGAGATCGTCCGGGGTGGCGACGGAGTCGACGCCGGCCACCATATAGGCGGCGCCGCCCTTGACGGCGATCCGCCGGTCGAACGCCACCTTCACCGCCGCGGAGGTGAACGGTGTGCCGTCATGGAACGTCACCCCCGAGCGAAGTGTGAATGTGTAGACGGTGTTGTCGGGCGAGACCGTCCACGAGGTGGCCAGCCGCGGGGCGATCTCGACGGTGTCGATATTGTTCTTGTACTGCACGAGTCCCTCGTAGGTGTTCAGCACGATGGCGAGACCATTGTTGGCATAGTAGATGTCGGGGTCCGGCGGCTGACCGATGTCGCCGAGTAGACCGATGGTCAGGGAGCCGTCGGTCGGCGCGACGTTGGCGGTGGCAGTGGTCGATGATGACGACGACGAGCAGCCGGCGAGGGCGATCAGCGGCACGCTGACTGCGATGATGGCCCGCCGAATCGATGTCACCGGGCGCCTTCTGGGGTGGTTCATCCAAATCTCCTTCAGTGGTCGGTCGGTGGGTGGTCGGTGGGTGGATCAGTGGGTGGTCACGCGTTGAGGCGTGGGTCGGCCAGCGCCTGCAGGACGTCCACGACGGCGTTGACGCCGATGTAGAAGGCGCCCAGAACCAGGGTCACCGCGGCGATGGCCGGGAAGTCGGCCACCGGAATGCTGGCGGCGAGGTAGTTCCCGATCCCGGGCCAGCTGAAAACCTGCTCGACGACGACGGTGCCGGCGAACATGAAACCCAGTTGCAGGCCCCCCATCGACAAACCGGGGCCGACCGCGTTGCGGGCGACGTGTTTGCGCAGCACGGCCAGTTCCGGGAGGCCCTTCGCGCGGGCGGTGCGGATGTGGTCGGCGGTCAGGGTGGTGTCCAGGCTGGAGCGCAGCACCCTGCCGATCGCGACGGCGGGCGCGATCGCCAGCACTACCGCAGGCAGCACCAGATGCTGCGCGGCAGCCCCGAACTGCACCAGATCGCCGTGTAACAGGCTGTCCAGCAACAGGATTCCGGTCGGCGATGTGGTGTCGGCGCCCTGGCCGGACGCCGGCAGCCAGCCGAGCTGGGCGTAGAACAGCACGATGCCGCCCAGCGCCAGCAGAAACGGCGGTGCGGTCGCAGCCAGCAGGAGCAGCCCGCGGAGCACCCCGGTCAACCGCCAGCGCAGCGCACCGGACAGCGCGAACAGCACCGCCAGCACCACCGCGATCAGGAACGCGACAGCGACCAGTTCGGCGGTGGCCGGCAGGAAATCGGACAGATCGGTGGTGACCGGCCGATGGGTGCGAAATGAGATCCCCAGGTCGCCGTGCAGCAGGTTCAGCAGGAACTTCAGATACCGGACCGGCAGCGAAGCGTCCAGACCGAGTTCGTGACGCTTGGCCGCGATGTCGGCCGGCGAGGCATTCACCCCCAGATAGGCCCGCACCGGGTCCCCGGGTGAGATGGTCTGCAGCACAAAGATGATCAGGGTCAGCAGCAGCAACAACACGATGGCCGCGCCCAGCCGGCGCAGCAGGAATCGGGTCACCGTGGCCGCCCTACCGTCGGCCCGCGAGCAGGGTGCGGATGGCGTCGCCGCCGAGGTTCGCGATGAGGCTGAGCAGCAGCACCGCAATGCCGGGCACCACCGGCACCCACCACTGGGCGAGCAGCTGATCCAGCGCCCGGGCGGTGTCGGCGCCGAGCTCCGGAGCCGGCTCGGCCTGCCCGAGGCCGATGAACGACAACCCGGCCAGGAGCAGCACCACGTTTCCGATATCCAGGCTGGCGGCGACGATCGCGGTCGGCACCACCCCCGGGAGGATGTGCCGGAAGACCAACCGGAACCAGCCGACGCCGGCCAGTTTCGCGGCTTCCACGTGCGGCCGGGCGGCCAGCGAACGCACCTCACCGCGGACGATCCGCGCGTAATAGGGCCACCACACCACGGATATGCCGATCAAGGTGTTCGTCAGGTTGGCCCCCAGCGACGCGGCGATCGCGATCGCGACGAGCGTGCCGGGTAACGCCAGGAACAGATCGGTGAACCGCATGAGCAGGGAATCGATCAGGCCACCGGAAACCCCGGCCACCACACCGATCAGCCCGCCAATGAAGAGCCCGGAGGCGACGACGGCGAGAGCGGCGAACCAACTGGTCTGGATACCCCAGAGGGTGCGGCTGAGCAGATCCCGTCCGATGGCGTCCGTGCCGAGCAGATGATCCGGCGAACCCGGCGGCGCGTTCAGATCACCGATCGGTTGAATCGGGTCATCCGGCGACAGGACCCGGGCGAACACTGCGAGCAGCGTCACCAGGACCAGCAGCCCGACCAGCGCGTAGTTCACCGACGTGCTCGCCCCGGTACCGGAACCACCGCCGAACCGACCGAACCGGCGACGCAGGATGGGGTCGTCGGTGATGGTCATCGGCGGGCCTCGAGCTCGGGGACCGCCGCCAGCAGAGTTCGGGTGTACGGGTGGCCGGGTGCGGCGATCACCTCGGCCATCGCGCCGGTCTCGACGATCGTGCCGCGGGTCATCACCACGATCCGGTCTCCCATCAACCGGGCGACCGCGAGGTCGTGGGTGACGAACAGGACGGTCATCCGCAGTTCTGCCCGGAGCTCGCGGATCAGATTCAGCACGGTCGCCGCCAACGACGCATCCAGCGCGCTGGTCGGCTCGTCGCACAGCAACACCGCCGGCGCGATGATGGTCGCGCGGGCCAACGCGACCCGCTGACGCTGACCCCCCGACAATTCCGGCGGCCGCACCCGGGCCACTTCAGGGGGGAGCCCGATCCGGTCGAGTGTGTTGTCGATCCGGGTGGTGGTGACCGCCCGGCCGAGCTTGAGCGGCCGGAGGCGTTCGCGGAGCAGTTCGCCGACGGTCAACCACGGCGTCAGCGACGAGCCGGCGTCCTGGAACACCATCTGGGCCCCCGCCTCGCCGACCCGGACGGTCCCTGCGGTCGGCGCCAGGATGCCCGCGATCACCCGCAGCAGGGTCGACTTGCCCGAGCCGCTCTCGCCGACGATGCTCACCGCTTCCCCGGGTTCGACGGTCAGGTCAACACCCTTGAGCGCCAGCACCGGCGCAGCCCGGCGGGCCCCCGACTTCGGCCGGAAGGTGACTTCGAGTCCGGTGACCTCGACCGCCGGTTGGTCGGCGGCTCTGGCGAGGGCGGGAGATTGTGCGACGGGCGGTTCGTGATGGGCGGCGAGGCCGCGGACGTCCGCCAGGTCCCGCCAGCAGGCCCGGAGATGCGGTGCGGCGTCGGCGTTCTCGAGCGGCGCCACGGTCAGTTCCGGAACCTCGGCCCGGCAGACGTCCAGCACCAGTGGGCACCGGGTGTGATAGGGGCAGCCGCCGAGCCGCAGCGCCACGCCGGCCGCTTCCGGGCGCATGGTCGGCAACACCTCCGCGCGTGCGGTGGCCAGGGTGAGGCGCGACTTGAGCAGGCCGACGGTGTACGGGTGGGTGGGCCTGGTGAGTACGTCGCGGGCGGGCCCGATCTCGGCGAGGCGCCCGGCGTACAGCACTGCGATCCGGTCGGCGATCTGCGCGGCGACGGCAAGATCGTGGGTGATGAACAGGACGCTGCAGCCGAGCTCGTCACGAAGGTCGCGGAGCATGTCGAGCAGTTGGGCTTGAACGGTGACGTCCAGCGCGGTGGTCGGTTCGTCGGCGATGATCAGCGAGGGCTTGCCGGAGACGGCGATGGCGGCCATCACTCGCTGCCGCAGACCACCGGAAAGCTCGTGCGGGAAGACCCTGACCCGAAGTTCGGGGTCGCTGACACCGACCTCGGAGAGCAATCGGATGGCCTCGGCTTCGTCGCCGTGCACCTCGCTGATCTGCGCGCCGACCCGCATCGTCGGATTCAATGACGTCATCGGATCCTGGAAGATCACGCCGAGGTGATGGCGCAGGACGGCCCGGATCGCGGCAGCGCTGCCGCGCACCATGTCGGTGTCGGCCACCTGGATCGAGCCGGCGATCATCGGCTGGGAACGGGTGGGCAGCAGCCCGAGCAGGGCCAGCCCGAGCACGCTCTTGCCCGACCCCGATTCGCCGACCAGGCCGAGGATCTCGCCCGGCGCGATCTGCAGGTCCAGTCCTCTGATGACCTGGGTGGCTGTCCCACGCCGGGACAGGGTGATGGTGAGGCCGCTGACCTGGGCGACCGGGGACACCGGCGTGGCTGCCGTCATTGTGGCCGCCCGTTGCCGGGCCACGACGTGGTGGCGGCGTAGATGTGCCGCGGCTGGGTGAGCCAGACCTCATTGCGGCGCCGGACGATGTGTTCCAGCGCACGGGTCAGTTGACGCAGCCGGAACGGCGCTCCCGAGATGAACGAGTGCACCACGATGCTCATCACCAGCGGCTGGTCGGCCGCGGCCAGCAGCAGCTCCTCGAATTCGTCGATGATCATGTCCGCGAATTCGGATGCGGAGACGCCGCGCCCGATGATCGAGGAACTGTCGTTGAGTTCCAGCGCGTAGGGCAGGGCCAGCAGGGGACCCCGGTCGGTGTTGACCCAGGCCGGCCGGTCGTCGAATCGCAGGTCGAGCAGGTAGCGATAGCCGCTGTCCACCAACAGTTCCAGCGTGTTCTCGGTGTGGCTGAGCCATGGGCTGGACCAGCCCCGGGGTTGGCTGCCCTCCTCCCTGCCAATGCGCTCGGCGACGGCGCGCAGGTAGCTCGCCTCGGCCGCCTCGACCATCCCGACGAGCGAGTCGGAGTTGGAGATACCGTGCCCGACGATCTCGGCGTCCACCCGCCGCACCTCGGCCAGCAGATGGGGAGCCGAGTCGTACAGGGCGGTGTTCAACAGGACCGTCGGGGAGATCCCCAGACTCTCCAGTCGCCGGATCAACCGGTAGGCGCCGACCCGGTTGCCGTAGTCGCGCCAGCTGGCATTGACCAGATCCGGTGCCCTCACCCCGGCGATCAGGTCCTCGGTCTGGCCCTCCCCGAACCGGTAGTCCTCCAGGCCGAGCGCGACATAGATCGCGAGACGCCTGCCGCTGGGCCAGGTCTCGGCACTGGCCGGCAGCGGGGTGAAATCCCAGCGACCGTGCCTGCGCACCGTCCGGTCGGTCGCCGTGGTCATGAACTCACCCACCGGTTCAGGCCGACATCGGCCGCTGCGGCCCGGCGGACCATCGCCGCGTACTCTGCCGCCACCGGGGCGCCGGACCGCCGCGCTGCGTCGATCCGCGGGCGTCGCCGGGCGAACAGTTCCCGCGCCTCGGCCAGCAGCGCGTCCTCGTCGACGGTGCTGACCCGCCCGTCGCGGAAGACGACCGCGCCGCCCACCATGGTGAGCCGAACGCTGCCGCCGTTCTCGCAGTAGACGAGTTGCCCGGGCAGGTCGTTGAACGGGGTGAACGGAAGAGTGTGCAGGTCGAGGAGAATCAGGTCGGCCAGCCAGTTCTCGCGGACCTGGCCCAACTCGCCACCGCGCAGCATCGCGGCCGCGCCACCCGACCAGACGCAGTCCAGCACTTCGGTGGCGGCCGGCCAGCGTGCGCTGTCGCTGCCGGAGATGTTGTGGATCAGTCCGGCGGTCTTGATGACGCCCCACAGATTCGTCGAATCGTCGCAGATCGCCTCATCGATCCCGAGGCAGGTGGGGATCCCCCGATCCAGGACCCGCCGCAACGGCATCACCCCGCTGCCCAGTCGCAGGTTGCTGACCGGGTTGTGGGCGATCACCGCACCGGCCTCGGCGATCAGGTCGAGATCATCGTCGTCCACCCAGATCGCGTGGATCACGTTCATCCGATCGCTCAGCAGGCCCAGGTCGGCGGTGTAGCGAACCAGCGATCGACCGCGGAAGCGTGGCTGCTCGGTGGCCAGCGTCCGCTGCACCTTGGTTTCGAGCATGTGCGCGAACAGCGGGATCCGATACCTGCGGGACAGCTCGTCGAGGTCGGCGAAATACTCCTCGCTGACCCGTTGCGGGGCCGAGATCGACACGGCCGCAGTCAGTCTGCCGCCGTGGGAGCCGTGCCAGGTGTCGATCAGGTAGCGGTAGGCGGCCAGCAGGCCAGCGCGGTCCATCGGCGCCGGCGCGCTCAGGGCGGTCCGCAGCGCCGGGCTCGCGGTGTCACGCAGGTAGGGGAGCTTGTCGATTTCGGGCAGCTCCGGTTGGTCAAGGGCAACGCTGGCACGGATCCCGCAGTCGGCGTAGGCCGACATCACCGCGTCGATGATGGCCGGCTCCGGAAAGGGCATCAGGAACGCGTCATCCTGGACGGACGTCGTTCCGGTGCGAAGCATCTCGAGCGCACCCAGCATGGTCCGCAGGTACGCCTCACGCGGTGTCGGAGCGAGCAACGGGTCGGCGGGGGATTCGCGGAGCATGAACAGTTCCAGCGGCAGGCTGGGCAGCGAGCCCTTGAGATGGTTTGCCGGCGAGTGGAAGTGGCCGTTGATCAGGCCGGGCAGCACCAGGTGGTGGCCGGCGCCGTGAATGACCTCGCCGGGCCGCGCGGCGCTCTCGTAGTGTGTGCGCGCCTCGTGGCCGATCCGGCTGATCCGATCGGCCTCGACGAGCACATCGGTGGGCTCGCTGATGCCGCCGGGACTGCCGGGCTGGTAGAGCCGGACGTCGGTGAAGAGAACTGTCATCGGCCGGCTCCGGTCGGTGCGTAGGTGTTGGCCCGCGAGGTCGAGAGGCCTTGTGCCACGAGCGCTTCGACCAAGCCGACCGCTGCGGCGACACCTTCGATGACGGGTATCCCCAATTCCGCACGGAGCGGCCCGACCAGATCGGCGAGGCCGGCGCAGCCGAGGATGATCGCCTCGGCGTCGTCCTCGACCATAGCGGCCCAGCTCTGCTCGACGAACTGGTCGAGCAGTTGCAACGATCCGCCGGCGACCCCGGCGACCTGCTCGTCGACCGCCCGTACCCGGCAACGGTGTCCGAGGCCCAGCTCGCGGACGACCCGGTCGGACATGGCCAGCGTCCGTCTCGGCATCGTCACGATCGTGAAGCGGTGCGCGATCAGCGAGGCTGTCACCAGCGCCGCTTCGGTCATGCCGACCACCGGGCCGACGGCCCGTTCCTTGGCCGCGGCCAGGCCGGTGTCCCCGAAGCAGGCGATCACGTAGCCGTCCGGCGCCGGGCTCTCGGCTTCGGCGCGGTCGATCTCGGCGAGAACCGCTGCGGCGCCGGCGACC
Organism: Mycobacteriales bacterium; assembly: GCA_038245175.1. GTDB lineage: Bacteria > Actinomycetota > Actinomycetes > Mycobacteriales > Nakamurellaceae > Nakamurella. The sequence goes on from JBBRSR010000009.1 coordinate 102,656, forward strand.
TCGTCGGCGTTGGTCTCCACCGTGGCCGGACCGTGGGTCGGCGTCCGGCCGGTCAGCACCGTCCCCGGTTGCGCAGCAGCGGCAGCGGCGCGAACCACGGTGGCGGTCATCGAACTGGTCGTATTGGGGTTGATCACGGCGATCCGACTCATCGGTTTGCCGCCCTTGCGTGAATGGTCCGGCGTTGCGCTGCGCCCAGCAGACCACCGATGCCGAGCGCGCTGACGGCGATCCGGGCCGCCTGTGCGCCGGCCCGGATCGCGGCCGCCGGGTCGCCGACGGCGAGATGGACGGCGGCGAACCCACCGCAGAAAGCGTCACCGGCACCGGTGCTGTCCACCGCAGCTACCCGGTCGACGGGGACCTCGACGGCCGGGCCGTCACCGTCGAGCAGCAGCACACCACGCTCGGCCAGGGTGATGACCACGGTCCGCGGGCCGAGCGAACGGAACAGGGCAGCCGCGGCGGCCAGGTCGGACAATCCGCTGAGCGCAAGGGCTTCGGCCTCACTGGGCAGGAAGACGTCGCAGCAGGAGACCATCTCGAAAAGGGCGTCGCGATTTCCCGCCAGGTAGTCCTCCTGGATGTCCAGGTACAAGAGCGCGTCGGTGTTCGCCCGCAGCCACGGGGTGAGCGCGAGCTGCGAGGACAGGCTCATGGCCGACAGGACGAACCCGTCGGCGCTCAGGACGGTCGCCGGTACGTCCGCCGGGTAGACCGACATCCGGTCGAAGTCGGCCTCGCTGCAGAGCAGTTGCCAGGTCCGGCTGCCGTCGGCCGCGTAGGAGACGATGTTGCGAACAGTGGGCAGGTCCCGAAACGGGAGCTGACCGGTGCGGACCCCCGCGGCGGTCAGGTCGTCCAGCAACCCAGTGGGCAGATCGTGGCCGACCGGGGCCAGCAGCCGAACGTCGTCCAGGAACAACCGCGCGCCCAGGGCAGCGTAGGCGGCGTCGCCGCCCATCGCCGGACCATTGTCCACGCCGTCGATTACCGCCTCGTCGATGGTGAGATTGCCGATGCAGACGAGGGTTTCGCTGCCCGCCGGCCCGGTGCTCATGACCGGTCGCCGATGGCAGCCTCGGCGGCGGCGAACTTCGCCATCCCCAGGTGATAGCCGATCAGCTGGGCCGGTAACAGGTACAGCAACGGTGCGATGGTCTCACTGACGTCCGGCAGATACAGGACCGTCTCGGCGTGCTCGTCCAGGCGATGCTCGCCGCGGGTGGTGACGGTGTAGGGCCGGCCACCGAATCGGCGGGCATCGCGCGCGGTGTCCATGGCGCGCGGAACGGTCGGGCCGGTCGGCGCGAACAGGAACAGCGGCTCACCGGCCTTCTGCGAGTTGTAGTGGTGGTACTCCTCGACCTGGATTTCGACGGCATGGTCAGGGGTGCACTCCTTGACCTTCGCCGCGCCGACGATGGCGGCAGGCCAGGTCGGCCCGCCGGCGGAGAACAGGTACATTCCGCCCGACGCTTCGGCGGTGGCGATCTCGGCGATCGGTTGGTCGCAGGCGCTCAGGACGCCGGCCATCAGATCGGGCAGGGCGGCCAGGTCACCGGCGGCCGCGCCGGTGATGGCGCGGCCTCGCGCGGCGCCTGTCTGCACGGCCAGGCGCAGCAGCAGGGCCAGCGCGGCGGTCGATGACTGGGTGGGCCAGCCGACGCGGGTCGCCTTGGCCACCAGCGCTGTCCCGCACTCCTGCGCCAATGTCGACGACGGGGTGTTGGTGATCGCGACGGTGAGCGCGCCGGCTTGCTGGGCGACGAGGGCCGCTTCGATCGTCCGGGTCGTCTCCCCGGAACTGGACAGCGCCACCACCAGCGATCGATCGGTGGCGAGATGCCCCTGGTAGTAGGCGAACTCGAGACTCTGGACGGGTTCGCAGGGCAGCCCGAGCGCCAGTTCGAGGGCGCGCCGCGCCCCCAGCATCACCGCGAGGGAGTCGCCGGCCCCGACGAGGAACACCCGATCGAACGGTGTCGCGGCACAATGGGCGGCCAGCGCATCGAGCTGATCGGCGTTCGCCGCCCACGTCGCTTCGACCGCGGCCGGCTGCCCGAACATCTCGCTGTGTGTGGCTTCGACCCGTCGACGGCGTTTCGGGTCCAAGGGGTCATCTGTCGGCAGCGCGAGGATCGAGGCCCGCTCCGCCGCTGAGACGCGGGCGACGACGGCACGCTGCCGGTCGTCCAGCGGGCTGTCCGAGCCGAGGAGAGGACTGGCAGCACCTGTATCCAGAGACTGTGACACTTCCACCACCAACCGTGACATCGCCAACCCGAGAGGATCGCTGGGCAAACGGTATACAGAATTAGGTGCTAGGTGCGTGAATCCTGTGTTACAGGCTGGTAAATCCCCAAACAGTATCCAGAATTCTGATTCGGCCCGAGCCGGCGGCCTGGTCGAGCGGCTCGAAGGACGTCCGCGCGGCCGGGTGATGGGCGTGGCCGGTGGCGATCTGACACCGGATCGGCGGTTCACAGTGGCGGCTGCAACCTCAATAATGTCGTCATGACCAGCCCCACCCATCGCGTCGCCGAAGGCGAGAAAACCGACCGCCAGGTGCCGGTCGGCGTTCCGGCGGCACCGTCGCAGCAGCCGATCGGCGCCGTCGCCGTGTCCGGGCTGCTGGGCTGGCCGGCTTCGGCAGACCGCCGATCCAGCGCTGTGGTGCCGCGGGCAAGTCTGGCGGCGCTCCGCCGACAAGCGGCGGTTGGCACGCACGGAGCCGACGGTGCCCGTTCCGGGCACGGAGCCGACGGTGCCCGTTCCGGGACGGCGGAACCACCGGTGAATTCCTCGTCCGGGCTATCGTCAGTCATTCGGCGCGAATACGACCCCCAGGTCACGGACACGAACCGCGCCGACGCAGAGCAATACATCGCGGCTCGCGCGCTTGACGTGACGACCAAATTTTGTTCCTTGCTGCAGCGAATCCGGACCGACGACGAGCTATCGGTGAACGCCGCCATCGGCATCGCCCTTCGGGCATTAACGATGGAGGAACCGTTGGTCACCCTCAAGGTGCTCCTTGCCGGCTCCGTCGCCGCCGTCCCGGATCTGCGGAAGAACGCCATTGCGGCACAGGCGGTTCGGGTACTGAACTACATGGAACAGGAGCTCGCTACCCGCGCGGTGGTGACCGGCAGCACCGGCACGATGCAGATCGGGACCGAATTCACCTTCGGTGATGGTCTCAAGCCCACTGTCGACGCGGCCAGCATCAACCTGGACCTCGCGGACCCGAAGGAACGGAAGACCGAAAAGCAGAAGGCCGCTCACAGCACTGCGCAAACCACCATCTACCAATGGGGGGAGGCAGCGAAGAAGTTGAAGGCAAAGATACCCGGCGGACCCGCGATCACCGTCGAAACGGTCAAGGGCAAGGCCGAGTACGCGCGGCAGATCACCTACGAATTCCCGGAGATCGCGGCGGCCGGCGACAAGCCTCGCATCCCACCGTGGACCTGGTTCTGGGTGGCCGACATCGACATGGCTTGTTACGAAACCCAAACCGTGCCGACGACGATCGACACGATCAAGGTGCCCGCGGTCCAGGCCATCATCACCGAACACATTTTCGGCGGCGCCAAGGGACTGGGCTTGATCCCTGATCCGAAGGCGACCGGCGGCGGCGGTCATATCTCACTCGACGCGTCGACCGGCTTCGGGCACACCGACAACGGTCGGACCACGACGAGCTACGAGGTGCTGCTGGCCACCCTGCTGGACTTGCAGACTTCCTGCAACCTTCTGCAACGGCAATTCTTCGCCGCGGAATCCAAGGGTGCGGCGACCGGCGAAGCGGACCCCACCAACGCTCCGTGGCTCAAGGACCAGCAGCTGAAGGACGCACCGAAGGAAGACGTGCTGGCCGCGTACAAGAAGAAGATCGATCAACTTGATCAGTCGGTGAAAAAGGGGGAGGTCGGGCGGATCTCGACGGTGACCGATGAATTGGTGAAATTCAACCAAAAACTCACCAACCCGATGCTCACCGGCTCCAGAAAGGTCGAGATCGAGGATCCCGAATCGATATCCCATTACCAGGCTGTCAACATCGAGCATCTCGGGGATACCGCTGTCAGCGCGCGCAGGGTCGAGATCCGGGACATCCCCGCGCAGACCAGCGCCAAAAAACTGACGCTGGATCTGGACGCCATCGCGGCGAGCCTTCAACAGGTGCGCGATTCAGTGAGGATCGAACAGGAGTTTCGGCTCCTGTCCGCCAAGAAAATCGGGGACAAAGGATAATTGTCGTACTCCTACCAGCGATGACGCGCATTCGGCATTCTCGAGGATCATTGAGATGTTCGACCAAACCTGACCATCATTGACTGGCCCACCGTCGCCCGTTCCTGGAGACCGAGAATGCCGCCATTGGCCCCGCCCCAGCTGGTGCCCGCAGAGCGACCCGTGTTCGACAACATGATCGCCCTCTACCCCGACGACGCCGGCGCCTCCGACGACACCGAATCGTGGGAACACTTCGCAATCCCGGGGTTTGGGTCAGACACAGCGACGGTGATCGTTCGCAACGTGACCCGCCCCGCACTCATTCCCTTCCTGCCGGATCCGTCCGCCGCCACCGGAGCCGCGGCGATTGTCGTTCCGGGCGGCGCGTACAAGTTCGTCGCGGTGGAGCACGAAGGTGTTTCAGTGGCGCGCAGGCTGGTCGACAAAGGCATCGCCGCCTTCGTGCTCAAATATCGGCTGAACGAGACGTCGGCTGAACCCAGCGCCGCCCTGCAACAGATGCTCGGCGTCCTCGACGCCCCCGCCGGGCAGCGGGACGGTGGCATCGATGAGCCGCGCGCGGTGGCCGATGTCGCGCACGCACTCCAGCTGCTGAGGGATCGGGCGGCGGATTGGCAGCTGGATCCGAAGCGCATTGGCCTGCTGGGCTTTTCCGCCGGCGCGATCGCTGTCAAGCGGGCGGTGCTGGATCCCGACATAGCCGCGCGGCCGGCCTTCGTCGGATATGTGTACGGCCCGATGCCGGCCGAGCAGGTGCCTGGCAACGCCCCGCCGCTGTTCGCCGGTGTTGCGCTGGACGACGGGATCTTCGGCCATGCCGGTTTTGGCATGGTCGAGAGCTGGCAGCGCGCGGGCGTACCGGTTGAGCTGCACGCCTACGAACGCGGCGGCCACGGGTTCGGCGTCGGCACACCCGGCACGACCTCGACCGGTGTGCTCACCCAGTTCGTGGACTGGCTCGCCGCCCGCGGACTGCTCGCCACACGAGTCGGCTCGCTCTAGTCCCAGCCCCGGGGCTCGGCCAATCGGATGACATGGTGGCGCGCAATCGCCGCTCGAGTCCTAGTGTTACCGGCGGTGGCTGCCGATCCCGTCCCTGGCTCTTTGCCACCTGCGCTGAGAGAAGCCGTGGATGGCCGGTCCGGTTCGTGGCTACGCAGACTCGGTCGTCGCAGCCCTGGGTGGTCCGGCGGATCCGGAGATAGTCGAGCTACTCGCCGCGGCCGACGCAGTCGACACCGCCCTCGGCGCGCCGGCGGCCCTGGAGGCCCAGCTCGTTCGCTGGCGCACGGCGACCGACGCCCTGCGCGATCGACTCGTTTCGTTCCTCTTGGCTCAGGTCCCCGTTCCGGACCTGCCGATGCTGTCGCCGGGCGACGGCTGGGCCAGCCCGGAGGGTGTGCGGCTGGATGCGAGCTTCGGCCCGCTCGCCGTGCACGTCGAGAGCCCGGCCCTGCAACTGCCCGACCCGGGCAACCCCGCCGCACCCTCGCTGGTGATCGGACCACTGCCCCCCAACGCGCTGTCCGCCCACCTGGACGCCGGGCCCGTCGTCGGCGACGGCTCGGTGGTGGTGCTGCCGGACGGGGTGAGCGGCGCGCTGTCCCTGCAGCTCGGCGCGGTGCAGGTGGCCGCACTGGCCAGCCTGCGCAAGGTCGGCGGCACGGCTTCCTTCGCCGCCGTGTTCTCCGCCGGCTTCACCCCTGGGCTGCAGTTCGGCTTCGGGTTTCAGCTCTCCCGCATCGGCGGCATCGTCGGCATCAACCGGGGCATCGACGAGCACGCGCTGGCCGCCCGGCTGCGCGATGGCAGCGCCGGCGAAATGTTGTTCCCCCTCGATGTCGGCGACAGCGCCCGCCGGGCCCTGAGCGCGCTGGAAGCCATCCTTCCGCCGCAGCCCGGATCGTCCGTGGTCGGCCCGACCATGCGGCTGTCCTGGTTGGAGATTGCCGGCCAGGGTTTCTGCTCACTCGACCTCGGCGTGCTGATCGAGCTCCCCGGTCCGCAGCGCATCGTGATAGTCGGCATCGCTCGGGCCGGCATTCCGCCGGTGCTGAAGCTGCGGATCGACGTGGTCGGCGTGATCGACTTCGTCCAGCAGACCCTGTCGGTCGACGCCAGCCTGGTGGACAGTGGATTGCTCGGCATCTTCACCATCTACGGCGACATGGCGTTCCGCTTGTGCTGGGGGCCGCAGGCCTACGTCGTGCTGTCGGTGGGCGGATTCTTCCCCGGCTTTCGCCCCGAGCCGGCATCGATACCGCCGCTGCGCCGGCTGGGTTTCCACCTCGACCTGCCCATCCCCGGGATCGAATTGCGGGCCGAGGGATATCTCGCGGTCACCTCGAACACCGTCCAGCTGGGCGGGTACTTCGAGGCGGGGATCGATGCCGCGGGCTGCGGCGCGCACGGCTTCCTGTCCGTTGACGCCATCGTCCAATTCACTCCCTTCCACATGCACGCCGACGTCAGCGCCGGCTTCGAGGTCGAGGTCTTCGGGATCACCTTCGGCGGTATCCGCCTGGACGGGACCCTGGACGGGCCGGGGCCGGTCGTCATCCACGGCCGGCTGACCGTCGAGACCTTTTTGCACGACTTCCATTTCGACGAGACGTTCACCTTCGGCAGCGGCGGCGGCACTCCGGCCGTGCCGCCCCGGCGGGCCGCCAAGGTGCTGGCCGACGAAGAGGTCAGAGCCGCCACGCTGCATGCCGTTGGTGGCCCCGACCGCGATGTCGTCGCGTCACCGATGCCCGTCCCGCCGGGCGTCGCCCTCGTGTCGCCGTGCGGCGGCGTCGGTTGGCAGCAGAAACGGATACCGCTCACCATTCCGATCGACCGGCTCGACGGCGCACCGCTCGGCAGCTCGCAGGCCGTCACCGCTGCCGTGCCGCACCAGACCTCGGAGCTGGACGACCTGTTCGCCCCGGGCCAATTCATCAGCCTGAGTCAGGCGGAGGCGCTGAACCGGCCGCCGTTCGAGAACCTGCCCGCCGGTGTGGTGTCCGCCGGCGGTGCTGCCCTCGTCGGCCCGTCGGCCGCCCAGGACACCCACCCCGACGAATACCGAAAGGTGCGCGGCGAGAACCACAGCAGGCTGGCTGCCTCCACGATCAGCGCCCTGGCCTTCCCGGACATCCTGCTGGCCATGCTCGGCGACCGGGACGCTCCACCAGCCGTGGCCACCCGAACGCCGATGGTGTCGGTGACCGCGCCGAGCTGGGTGAACAGCGCCGACGGCGTGATCAGGGCCAGCGCCACCGCCGCGTTCCAGGCCGCCCGGATCAGCGGCGACCCCAACGCCTTCGCCACCGCCGCCGCAGATGCAGCGTCGCCCGTCGCGATGGCCGGTGTGTGATGCCGGACTTCCTGTCCTGGCAGCGCCCGGCGGTCTACGCGCTGGCGACGGCGCCGCGGGTGGGTGCCCGGCTCGGCGCGTCGCTGCCGATCACCCTGCACGACGACGTGGGTGACGTCCCGGCCGCAGCCCCGTTCCTGCTGGCCGGACCCGCCGACGTGGCCCGATTCACCCCCGGTCAGGTCATCGGCCGGCATCCGCACCCCGGACGGGTCGACGCCGAATCGACGATGATGCCCTACGTCGAACTCCGCGCGAGCGATCTGCCGTGGCGTTACTCGCCCGACCCCCACGTCGCCGGTGCGTCCGGCGTGCGGCCCTGGCTGGTCCTGGTGGTCGGCAGCCCGACCGAGGTGCAGCTGCAGCCGGACGGCCAGGTGATCTTGACCGGGCCCGACGTGTTCACCGGCCACCGGTTGGCCGACAGCTTCCGCTGGGCCCACGTCCATGAGGCGCCCGGCCGGACCTTCGCCCGGGTGCTCAGCCCGCGCCCGTTGAACCTGGCCCAGGACTACGTCGCCGCTCTCGTCCCCGGTTGGTGCGCGAAGACCGCCGCCGACGGCAGCGTTACGGTCGTCGACTCCTGGACGGACGGAACCACCTCGGCCACCCTGCCGTGCTTCGATAGCTGGACGTTCCGGACCACGGCCGACGCCGGCGACTTCGCGTCGGTGGCCACCCGTCTGGAGCCGCTCGCGCCGGCCGAAGCAGCGCTCCTCGAGGCTGCGCAGTTCGGCCGGGCAATGGTCAAGGTCGGCCCGCTGGCCGGTGCCAGGTTGGCCGCCGGCGGGGCGTTGACCGTTGTCCCCGATCCCGGCAGCCCACCGGTCATCGACCCATTGCTGCCGGACGTGGCCGACGCCGTTCAGAAGCTGTCCGCCGACCTGGACATCGGCGGACGCTGGGTGCTCACCCTTCCCCGGTATGACGCGCCCTGGTACCCGTCGCCGGTGGACGGGCAGGCGTGGGCCTGGCCGCCGCCGACCGACGACGTGGTGCCCGATGGGTGGCGCCGCCAACTCCGGGCCGACCCGCGCTACCGCGGCGCCGCCGGGCTGGGCGGCTGGCTGGGGATCGCCTGGCAGGACCGGATCTCCGACGGCGCGGTTGCCCAGGCCGGCGCCGTGGCTGCGGCCGCGCAACGCATCCGGCACCTGGTGCTCGGGCTGCGGGGCAGTGCCAGCCTGTGGAACCGCCGGGTGCCGGTCGATCCGCTGGCCCGGCTGGCCACTGTGTCGCCGCTGCTGGGCCGGATGCCGGTGACCATCGGCGGCACGGCGCTGCAGGCCATCGGTGGCCGCACCCACGCGCTGGCGCCGGCTTTGTTTTCCAGCGCGGCCCGTCGGATGCTGCGCAGACGGGGCCCGCTGGCCCGGTCGGCGGCCCCGGGAGCGACCTCACTCGCGGCGCTGATCGCCGCGGCCAACCACTGTCCGCCCCCGCAGAAGCTGCCCGACGCCGACGCCAAGGTCGCCGAGTCCGCCACCCAGAAACCGGAGGCGCTGGCCGGCGCCCTCCGGCAGCAGAGCCAGTCCGTCCTGCAGAAGCTGTACGAAGGCATCGGTGACCCGGCCCAGAACGCCGATACCGCTGGTCGGCTGGCCGAATCCCTGCTCCAGGCCGGGGTCGCGGAGGAACTGGTGGCGATCGCCGCGCAGCAACCCCCTGTGGTGAACTGCCGGCCGCTGCCGGATCTGAACGCCTTCGCCGATTCCATCGCCGCCGGCATCGATCCGACGGCGGCCCGCCCGATGGTGGTCGAGCGGGTGCTCGGCGGGCTGATCGGCCTGCGTGAGCCGGTCCTGGCCGAGCCCGATCTCGCGCCGGAGATCGACATCCCGCTCTGGAGCTTCGTGAAGGACAACGCGCCCGATTGGCTGCTGCCCGGCGCCGGCGACATCCCGACCGACCGGGTGCTTGCCGTGCAGAGCAATCCGGCGTTCATCGAGGCCTTGCTGCTCGGCGCGAACTATCAAACGCTCGGTGAGCTGCGCTGGCGGAACCTGCCCATCACCTCTCGCTGGACCCCGCTCCGCCGATTCTGGCAGCGGATCGACCTGGCCAAGGGGGCGGTGGCGACCGACATCCGGTCCATTGTCGCGCTCGACACCGACCTGCCGCTCTGGCCCGACGGAACCGATCTCGGTGACGTGAGCCACCTGTCCGACCCCACCCATGGAGCGGCGCTGGTGATCGTGTTGCACACCGAACTGTTCCGCCGCTACCCGTCCACCGCGGTCTATCTCACGCCGAACGCCGGCGGGGAAATCACCTGGGGGTCGGTGCCGACGGTCGACGGCGACCCGGGCGCGGCGCCGCCGGTCGCGCCCGCCGAGCGCAGATATCCCTCCTTCAGCGGCACCTTCGATCCCGACCTGGTGTTCTTCGGCTTCGACGTCCCGCCGGCGGCCGGCCGGAGTCACTGGGTGGTGCTCGAAGAGCCACCCCCGGGGTACCAGTTCCTTCGTCCCGGCGCCGACGGGTCGCCACTCATCGCGCCGGCCGACGCGGCCACCTTCGCGAGTGCCACCTTCCGGCCGCCGACCCGGGTGTTCTTCGGGAACCTGCTGTGACCGCGCGCCGCGACGAGGTGCAGACCGCCCGCCGGGCCCGGGAGGTGGGGCGGCAGCGCATCGCCCAGCTGGCCGTCGAGCTGGCCGACTTTCCCGGTTGGCTCTGTATCGGCGACCCCGGCCGGCTGACCGACCCGGCCGACCGGGCCATGGCCGATCAGGCCGCCGCCACCACCGCAGCGCTCGCCGACGCCCACGCCGGTGTGGTCGCTCTGGACGCCGAACTCGACGCCCTGGACGGAACCCGGCCGGACCCGGCGTTCGGCTTCCTCGAATGGTCGAGATGGCTGGCCGGGGTTCCGGACGCGGCCACCCTGCTTTCCGAGTTGGTCCCCGACCCGAGGCGGCTGTTCCTCGGCGTCGAGCCGCGGCTGACCCTGGCCACCGCCCAGCGGATCGTGGCCACCGTAGCCGCCAACGGAGGTCGCGTCGGTGACGGGCAGGTCTTCGTCACCACGGCTGCGCTGGCCGACGACGACGTGTTCGACCTCGACCACACCGGCGGGACCAGACTGGATCCGCTGCCCGCCGGCCTGAGCATCGGGGTGCTGCTGCCGCTGCGGCTGGAGACGCGGTTCCGCCGACCGGCCGTCGACGGTGATCCGTGGCGCCTGCGGGTCCGGGTGTATCCGGACCCGGTCGCGCTGGCCGCGCCGCCGCCGTCGCCCACCCGGGCAGAGGCGGATCTGGTTGCCTCCTGCTGGTCGCACTGCGCGGGCGATCTGAGCACCGACGACGGCGCGGCCGCGTTCACCGCGCTCGCCGGCGCGGTCGGCGGTGGCCGGGCCGCGTTTCTGCTGCGGACGGTTCCGGTGGTCCGGGACGGCACCGCTTTCCGCGCCGCCGGCGATTTCCGGCAGTCCGGCGTGCGCACCGACTCCTACCGCGCAGCCCTGCCGCCGACGCTGCAGATCTGGGCCGACCTCGGGGCCGGCCCGGTCCAGCTGGGCGAGCTGGAACCGAAGCTGGACGTCATCGCAGCGCAGGCCGATCTCGGCACCGCGATGACCGATATGCGGCCCGAGCAGGTGCCCGACAAATGGTGGACCTCCTATCAGGCGGCGGTGGATGTCGGGCTGGCCATCGAGGTGGTACTACCCGACGGCCGGCCCGGCCCGGCCGGGCAGGATGGGCCCACGCTGTCCGTACTGATGGTCACCGGACTGGCCGACACCGACCCGCAATCGGTGTTCCAGGCCCAAGCCGACAGCGGGGCGCTGGGTGTGGTCCGGCCGATGAGCCCGTCGAATACCGTCGCCGGCGCGCCGGCGGCCGATCTCGGCCGCGACCCGGCGACCTGGCTGGCCGTCGCGCGTGCCGCCGGCTCCAACGACGCCAATGATCTGGCCGGCGCACTGACCGGCCGTGCCGTGCTCGACGGGGTGCCCAACGCCGACACCGCACTGTTGGACGCGGTCCCGCCGCTGGTCCAGGCCCTGTGGCCGGTGCTATGGCAGCGCTGGTTCAAGGACGTCGAAGGCCTCGGCATCGCCGTCATGGGGCTGGGCGGCTGGGCCGCCAGGCTGCTCGCGCCACTGGGTCCGTACCCGGCGATCCGGGTCGGCGACATCCCCTATGGAGTGCTGCCGGCCGTCGATCTGTCGGCCTGGGCCCCGGCCAAGAGCGACCCGGTCTGGGAGTCGACGATCGCCACCGTGCTCGGCCCCAAAGATGGCGTGCTGCGCGCCTGGGCGGCTTCCGGGCTGGCCGGCGGCTCGGCGCAGGGCGCCGACCCGGACCGGCTGCTGGACATCATCGGGCGCATCCCGACCAGTCGGGCCATTGGCTCCCAGTTTTACCTGCAGCTGGAGATCGTGGCGATGCTGCGGTCCATCGTCGTCGGGCAGGACCCGCAGCAGGTCCTGGACGAATGGCTGGCGATGGCCGAGCCGCTGGCCTTCGCGCCGAGCCCGCTGCGCCGTTATCAGCCCTACGGCTACGTCCAGGACGCGGTAGAGGGCGGTGGCTCGGTCCGCGACTATCTGCGTGGCTTCCTGAAGATGGCGTGGGAGACGCTGGCGCACGCCGGTGACGTCAAGGACCAGCAGGTCGACAAGTCTCCGCTGCTGGTCAGGCTGATCAGGCAGTCGCTGCTGCTCACCCAGGCCGAGGTGTCCCGACTGCAGGACGACCGGTGGCCCAGCTGGACCCCCCCGTATCTGTTGCCGCTGGAGCACGCCGAGCAGCTGGCGATCGACGCGGCCAACGGTCAGCAGGTCAGCCGGCTGCCCGACTACGCCCGGAACCGGTTCAACGAGCACTACCCACCGGACCCCAGGGTGGCGGCCATCGTCCGGCAGTTCGGTGACGTGCGGGTCGCGGTCCAGCAGCTCACCGAACTCGATGATGCGGTGCTCGACGGCCCGCCGCTGTCCGCCGCGGTCACGGCCGTCCTGGACTCCGCCAGCCATCGCATCGATCCATGGGTCACCGCGCTGGGCAGCCGGCGGCTGCGCCGGCTCGACGCGCGTGGCGCCGTACGGCGACTCGGAGCCTACGGCTGGGTAGACGACCTGCGGCCCGCCGCCGACGCCACCCCGCCGACCGCGGCCGGGCTGCTGCACGCCCCCGGCAACGCCCAGGCACTGACCGCCGCGGTGTTGCGTGACCACGCCGTGCACGACGACGACGCTCGCTGGCAGATCGCCGTCCGCTCCGACCTGGCCCGGCTGGCCGCGCGGCTCGGCGACGACGTCCGGTTGGGCATCCACCTCAGCGAGGCGCTGGGACGGGAGATCGAACGCCGCGCGGGGGATCCGGCCGCTGTCCTGGTGCTCCGGCGGCGGTTCCCGCCGCGGCTCGAGCAGGCGGGCCGGCGGGTCTGCGACGGGCTCGCGGTGCTCGAGGCGCCCGCTGCCTCGGTGCCTCCGGAAACCGGGCCTCTGGACGACCTTCGACAGGTGCTGGACACCTACGCCGACCTGCTCGTCGCCGACGCCGTCCACGATGTGGTGTCGGGCCGGGCGGCGCAGGCGCAGGAGTCGATGGAGGCAGCTGCCGGGCTGGCCGCGCCACCGGAACTGCGACTGCTCAAGACGCGGCGGCAGGGCGTCAGCGTCCGGACCACGGTGCTCATCGCGCTGCCGCCGCCGGATCCGGCTGCGGACCAGGCCTCCCCGGTCACGCTGGCCGACCCCGCGCTGGCCGCCCTGCTGACCGCCGAACTCGGGCCGGCCGCCCGGTGGGCGTGGACCAGCACCGCTGCGACGATCGACCTGGGCGACCTCGGCCTCGACGTCGCCGACGTGGTCCTGCTGCCCCAAACACGGCTGGACTCGATGGCCGCGGCGGCGTTGGGCGCGCCGATCGTCTCGTCGACCGCCGCGGCCCGCCGGGTGCAGCTCGACCGGGTCTGCTCGCTGCTCGGCGCCCAGCACGACCCGTGCGACCTGATCGACGTGGCCGCGGCCACCCAGGAAATGCGCACCCGACTGGGCGCGCTGCGGGCCGCCGCGACGGCGTTGATCGCCGCGCTGATCGCCGACCCGGCGGACAGCGCAGCCGGCCGACGCTGGGGTCTGCCGGACGATCCCGCCCAGGCGGCGGCCCTGCTCACGGACCGGCTGACGCAGTCGGGCGACGCCGCCGCAGACGTGGCGGCCGACTTCGCCACCCTGACCGAACGCATCCGGACCCTGCTCTCACCCGTGTCCGGGCTGCCCGTCACCTACCCGGGCACCTTGCCGCCGGTGCTGGACGCGCCCGGTCTGGACCAGGACTGGCTGGAGATCGTTGCGGCTGTCCGGCCGGCTGTGGCCCGCCTGGAGGCGCACCAACTGCAGCACGGCTGGCCGTCAACGGCGACCGCGCCGGTGGAACTGTGGTCGGTGCCGGTCAACGGGACACGGCAGGTCGTCGTCTACGGACCGGCCGCGCCGACCGGGGGACCGGTGGCGGTCGGCGTGCTCGACGACTGGGCCGAGACGGTGCCCAGCACCCGGCACACCACCCACGCGGCGTTCGGTTTCGATTCCCCCAGGTCCCGGGCACCCCAGGCGGTGCTGCTGGCCATCCCGCCCGACGAGCAGGTGCCGCTGGCGGCCGACGCTCTCCCCGGCATCGTGCAGTCCATCCGGCTGCAGGCCCGGGCCCGGATGGCCCAGCCGGATCAGCTCGGCGGCTGGTCGCTGGCGGTGCCCACCTCGATGGTGCTGACCACCGGACCGGCCGGCGAGACGCTGGTCAACCCGTGACCCGCGGCGGCGGGTCCAGCGGCGAACCTTTCCTGGAGAGGCAGTGCCACCGATGACCTGGGAGATCTATCGTCGACTCGAACCGGTGCCGCCCTATACCGATGTGCAGCGCGGGTTCTCCGCGGAGTTGGCGGACCCGCTGTGGATGCTCGGCCGCCAGTGGCAGGTCGGCGAGCACGCCGGCGAGGACGCCGGCACCCCGACCGTCGTCGAGCTGAACGTCGCGCACACCCCGCTCGAGCCGGTGGCCGGCCTTGACCCGACCGTGGTGCCGGCCGAAGCGCTGGTCGAGGGATCCACCGAGGACTGGTGGACGATCGGCCGCCGGATCAGAGTCGGCCGGTTGCTGGCTGCCGGGCTCACCGACCAGCAGCGCGTGGACAACGGGCTCGGACCGCTGCCGGCGCCGTACGGCGACTCGTTCACGGGCGAAGTGGATGGCCGCGCGCTGTGGCGGGCAGGCTTGATCGCCGCTGCCGATCCGGCGGTGGCCGGGCTGGTCGATCGGCCCGACTTCTGGCAGCCGGCCACGCTGACGCACGAGGCGAGCGTTCCGGTCGGCGGCGCGACGTTGCGGATTGCCGGCCATGACGGTGGCGATGTCGACTGGTACACCGCCGACGCCGACGCGCCCATCGCGGCACCCGTGTTCGCGGTCCGGCAGGTGATCCCGCAACGGCTGCGGTACCCGGGCGCACCGGCGCCGCGATGGTGGCAGCTCGAAGACTCGGCCGTCGACATCGGCGGCTTCCCACCGGATCGGTCCCACCTGGCCACCGCCCTGCTGATCGAATTGATCTGCGACCACGCCAACGACTGGTTCACCATCCCCGTGCCATCGCCCGCCCCGCCCGCCGGCGGTGGCATGCCACCGCCGAGTTCCGGTGTGGTGGTCACACTCCAGGGCACCCGGGTACGCGACAGCTTCGACGAGTGGTGGGATCTGACCATCCCGCCGGGCGACGGGGACCCGCCCGCAGCGGCCGACGAAGCGCCCGGACCCTGGTCACTGTTCCGGACGGCCGGGTTCGACCGCTCGTCCCTGGTGGTGTGGCCGACCGCCACCACGCCGCTGACCGGCGCCGCCATCGACGACGTGCTGCTGGGCGTCGACGAGGACGCGAACTTCCTCTGGGCGGTCGAGCTGCGGGCCAACGGCCTTGACCTGGCACTGTCCGCGGACAGCAGCGCGGCGCTGGCCCAAACCCGCCGAACGGGGAGCCGCGACTTCACCTGGGCCCCGTCCACCGTGATGCCCGAGCATTGGCACCCCTACCGCATCGAAAGCCGGCCGGCCCCGGCGCGCCGGGTTTTCGTCCAGGGGCTGGTGGCCGATCTGAGCCAGGCCCCGCCATTTCCGCGCGCCGGAGCCCAGTCGGAACTGATCGGTGCCGGTGATGGCCACGAGATCGCCTCCTCGGCGGTGCCCAATCAGGGTCTGCGGCTCGAGCGGCGGTATGTCCTGGCCAGGGGGACCGACGGCCGCCCGGTGTTGTGGCGGCAACGCAGACGGGTCCCGGTGCTGGCCGGCCCGGTCTCACATCTCAGATTCGACCCGCTGATCGAAGGCCCGGCCGGCTGAATTGCTCGCTGGCCTGCACCTGCCGTACTTAGTACTGCGATGTATAGTACAAAGTACGAATCGGCTAGGACTGCGGAGCAGGATGTCAGAACAGATAAGAACGACGATCCAACAACGCGTTCCGCTCAGCCGCGACCGGGTGCTCCGCGCGGCGATGCTGGTCGCCGATGCGGGCGGCCTGGCGGCGCTGACGATCCGCTCGCTCGCCACCGAACTCGGCGTCAAACCCATGTCGGTGTACCACTACGTCGCGAACAAGGACGAAATCATCGACGCCATCGTCGATCTCGTCTTCAGCGAGATTGAACTACCGGTGATCGGCCGGGAGTGGCAGGGCGAGATGCGCCGGCGAGCCCACTCGGCCCGCCTGGTGCTCAAGGGCCACCAGTGGGCGATCGCGCTCCTGCAATCCCGGCTGCACCCCGGCCCAGCGACGCTACGACACCACAACGCATTCATCGGCACGCTGCGGGCGGCGGGGTTCTCGGTGGAGTTCACCGCACACGCATTCGCCCTGATCGACAGTTACGTGTACGGATTCGCGCTCTCCGACTTCGCGCTTCCCATCCACGGCCCCGAGAGCGTCGCGGACATCGCAGCGTCGATGTTGGAGGAAGTCTTCGACGCCGAGGCCTACCCTTACCTCCGCGAGTTCACGATGCAGCACGTCATGCAGCCAGGCTACGACTTCAGCCTCGAATTCGGTTACGGGCTCGACCTCATCCTCGACGCCCTCGCCAGATCCGCTGCCGGCAGCTAACGGAGAAATAGTCGAATCCTGGTTGGTAGTCCAACCAGGATTCGACTATTTCTCTGGGGACACTTCAGGAAACGAACGCCAGGTCGTCGAAGTAGTAGGTCTTCTGGACGGCGTCGGGCTTGGCTCGGCCGAAGTCGAAGAAGATGGTGGCCTTGTCGTAGTTGGACGCCAGGTTCAGCGCAGCCGTGCCGTTCGCCTGGTTGGCGAAGTTGAACGTCAGGGTCTCCCATCCGCCCGCCACGGACGTGGTGGCCTCGGTCTCCACCGACGTGGTGTTGTCGGCGTGGTCCTCGACCTTCAGCCGGACCTGGATTCCGGCATTGGGTGACCAGACTCGAACGGACATGCTGGTGGCGTTGGCGGTGAACGGAATCCGCGAGGCGAAGCCCAGCCCCGCAGCAGCCGTGATCGTCGTGCCGGCAAAGGTTTCCGAAGCCGCCGCTCGCACCACCTGGGCGACCGTATTCGCCGCGGTGGTGGGATCTGCGGCAAGGCTGGAGTTCTCCGCTCCGCCGAAGCCGATCAGGCCGTAGTCGACTGTGGCCGAGTCGAACGTGACCGGCAACGCCATCTGGGTCTTGGTCACGGTCGTGTCACAAACCTGCTGCGCGGCGGCGGCGGCAGTGTTGGCGTTGCCCGCCAGATCGCTGAACGTCCCCACGGCGACACTGACATCAATCGTTCGCGTCGAGTTGGCCGGCGGGGTGACGACCAACATGGCGTGCGTCGCGTCCACCCGGACGAACGCACCCTTGGTGCCACCACTGACCGCGATGTCGTCGGTGGTGAAACTGGTTCCGACATCCTCGCTGAACGTGAAGGTGAAGGTGACATCGCCGGTCGCGGTGGCGGTGGCGACATTGTCGGTGATGGCGACCGTTGGCGCCGTCGTGTCCGGCACCTGCGGGTAGTTGATCACGGTGACCGGAACATCAGGATTGGCTATGGTCGACGGCCCGCCGATGCCGTTGACAACGTTCGAGATGCCGCCTTTCCCCTTGGCTGGATCGAGGAAGATCGTGAGCATGTTGTGCAGGCTTCCCGGCGGCAGCGTCGAGGGAACCTCAAAAGCGTTGGCGGCGAAGATGTCCACCCCCTGGTTGAAGAAGCTGTAGCTGCCCATCCCGTAGCCGTTGAAGGTGGTCACCGAATCGGCGACCTTCAAGGCGGCCCAGCCGTTGACGTCCGGAGCCTCCATCCACGCCGCCTGGCTCGGCGGGTCGTAGGGCATCTCGTTCTGCAGGAAGATGACCTTGCCGCGGTTGCCGTTCCAGATGACGTTGAACTGCTGGTAGTGCTCGACGAAAAGCCCGGTGGCGGTGACGTTGTCGCCGTTGATCACGACACCGGTCCTGGCGGTGTTGATGTCCCAGCCGACGCTGCCTGCAACCCCGTGGTCTGCACGCCAGGCCCAGATGTCGTCGAGAATGACGTTGTCGCTGTTGACCTCCAGGCTCAGGGTGGCCTTGCCGACGTGCGGTCCGCCGATCCGGAAGAACACGTCCTGCAGGGCGGTCGGGTTGGCCGCACTGCTCCTGCCGTGGTGGCCGTACTTGCTGCCCACCCGCATCAGCACCGGCGAGTTCTTGGTGCCGGCATCGATGGTGATGCCGGCGATGTCGACGCCCTTGACGTCTGCCACGCTCATTACGACCGCGCCGTTCACGGCGGTCAAGGTGGCGATGCCCATGCCCAGCACCACGGTGTCGGCATGCTTGATCTTGATGGTGCTGCCGACGTCGTACACACCGGGCGTCAGGAGCAGGTTCTTGCCGCGGGAGAGTTCTCGGTTGATGGTTCGAACCGAGTCGGACGGTTTGGCAATGAAGAAGTTCGACAGGGCGACCGAGCGACCGAGTGTCGGGCCGTTCTCCCAGGTCGCTCCGGAGTAGTTGGTCCTGGGTGCCGGCACGAAGACCCGGTACTTTCCGGCGGAATCGACGTACAGGTAGGGCTTCTCGCGGCTAGCCGGGTTCTTGACGAGCGTGGTGTAGGGGCCGCAGACGTCCGTGACCGCGGGGAAGCACTCGGCCGGGGCGCCGGTAACGCCGGAAAACACCTGGTTCCAGACACCATTCGACCACTGACCGATACTGCTGTCACGCACCATGTACTGCTGCTGGGAGCCGTTGACGACCTTGCCCATTTTGGAATCGGCGATGAAGCCGCCGCTGGCGAACCCGGGCTGGCCGCAATAGTCCATCAGCGTGAGGTCGCCGCCGGTGATGTTGACCCGACGCATCGGCGAGGCCTGCGACGCGGCCCAGAAGTTGGCGGAGGCCCGGCAGCCGTCCAGCCCCATGACGTTGATGGTGAGGTTGGACAGCGAACGCCAGAAGTTGTCCAGCGCAAAGCATCCCGTGGCCGGTCGGCACCGGTTGTAGACATCGACGTGGCCGTTGATGATGACGTCGGTCGGGTTTTGACCCAACCCGGCGACCTCCGTGTAGTACCCCACCTGCAGAATCAACGGGCTCGCCGGGGTGCCGTAGGTACCCGGCTTGAACAACAGCGAATATCGCTGCGTACCCATTTCATTGTCGATCTGCTCCGCCGAAACGGCGTCGACGGCAGCCTGGATCTGGCTGGTCGGCATGGTCGGATCGAAGATCTTCACGTTGGGACCGAAGTCGGGCTGGCCGGTGCTTGGCGGCGGGGCGGCAGGCGGCGCGGCGGCCGCTACGGAGGTGCCGGTCACGAGCAGTGCGGTGACCAGCGCGTTGACAGTCACGACGGCCACCAGGCGGCGGAGCCGGCTGCTGACGGTCGTCGGGCCGGATCCACGGGGCGCGGTGGGATAGCTGTGCAGCAGCGACATTGCGTGCGGCCTACCTTCTGAGGGGGTCTGAGAGAGCGCTCTCTTGGATTACGGTGACACCTGACGAACGTTTGCGCAAGGGTGAGTTGGTGTTTACCTCTGCCGCCCTACACAATTTGCCGCGGCGGTGTGGCGGCGGTGTTTGACGTTCAGGCGGATTCGCGGATCACCAGTTCCACGGGCAACACGATCCGGTCGATGCTGTGCACATCCGGGATGCTGTCGTCGCCGGGCGGGAGCTCGGGACGAATCCGGGCGAGCAGCAGGCGAGCCATCGTGCGGCCCTGCAGCACTGTCGACTGGCGAACCGTGGTGAGCGGAGGCTCCGCGGAACGCGCCACCTCGATGTCGTCGAATCCCACCAGGCTGACGTCGGCAGGCACCCGGCGTCCCGCCCGGCGCAGGGCCTTCAACGCGCCGAGCGCCATCAGATCCGATGCTGCGAAGAGCCCGTCCAGGTCGGGTGTGCGCCCCAGTAGGCGTTCGGCCGCTGCTTCGCCACCTTCCTGGGTGAAGTCGGCGAACTCGACAAGAGCGGGGTCGAAAGCAGCGTCAAGACCGAGCTTGAAGCCCGCCAGTCGGTCGACACCGGCACACATATCCTGTGGACCAGCAAGGGTGCCGATCACCGTTCGGCCGGCGGCGCGGAGGTGCTCAGCGGCCAATCGCCCCCCGTCGAAGTTGTCGTTGTCCACATACGGAACTCCCATTTCCGGATCCATCGGACGGCCACCGATGACCAGCGGAATCCCGGCAGCGAGAATGGCCGCCGGCAGCGGGTCGCTCGTCCAGTGCTCGGAAATCAACAGGACTCCATCGACGGCGCCCGAGCGGAGGTAACGCTCCACGCGGTTCAGATCCTTGGGCGACTGCGCCATCATCACGACCACCTGCAGCTCGGCGGCGCCCATCTCGAGCATCACCCCACGGACGATTCCACTGAAGAACGGGTCGCCGAAAACCCTCGAGTCGGGCTCGGAAGCCACCAAGGCAAAGGTGTCGGTGCGGCGGGTGACCAGGGTTCGTGCGGCCTGGTTGGGCTGGTATCCCAGCTCGACGATGGCCCGCTCGACCTGCTTTCGGAGATCCGCGGCCACCGTCGTCGAACCATTGACCACACGCGAGACGGTCGCCCGCGACACTCCCGCGAGAGCACCGACCTGTTCGAGGCTCGGACGGGCGAAGTCGGACCTGGTGTTCACCCCACGTCCTCTCCACGGTGTTGCGCCCGATGTCGGTGTGCGCTCCAGGGCCCCGCGCAGCGGTCATCATGACGAGCGTCGAGCCGGGGACGTCAATGTGATGGCGCTCACCGGGGTTCCCGGGTCCGCTCATCGAACTTCCCCGCTGGGTGATTATACGAACGTAGCGGGTGGCGGGTCCCCAGCGGCGACACTGGGGTCTAACGACCCTGGGCGAGCGGATCGAGGCGGGATACAGTCGAAGTGGCGGGCCGCCGCCGGCCCGGACCCTCTCCAGACAGATTGCCGAAGATGACGCGTATCCCTGACCGGACGTCGCCGACCGAGGACCACGACGCCGAACGCACGGTGTCACATGTCAAGACTGGAACCCCGATCGGGGCGAAGGCGCCACCTGAGACCGACCAGCTGGACGCGGACGGTGATGTCCGCGACCGAGCTGCCGACGAACGGGACCACAGCGGCGACGAGCGCGACTACGCCGCAGATGAACGCGACATCGCGGCCGACCATCGCGATCAGGAACGCAGTGACCGGGATCAGGCGGCTGATCAGCGCGATCACGACGCGGCTGTCCGCGACGACGTCGCGCAGCTACGGGACTTGGATGCCGATCAGCGCGACGTCGCCGCCGGGCGACGCGACATCAAGGCGTCGACGGATGACCACCTCGGCACGGACCCAGTGGACGCCGTCGCGAGTGTTGGTCTGGACCCGCAGACCCCGGTCTTGGTGGAGGCGATCGACCGTTCACAGCGGGCCCGTGGCGAGGCGGCGGCAGATCGTTACCGAGCGCTGCGCGATCGTCAAGCGGCCGCCCAGGAGCGGGCCGGCGCGGAGCACGATCGGGCCAGCGCGCTGACCGATCGAGGGTCCGGCTCCGCCGCTCGCGGTCAGGCAGACAGTGATCGTCAGCTCTCGAAGGCCGACCGCCGGTCAGGTGACCAAGACCGCCGCCAGTCGAAGACCGACCGGCGGGTGGCTGCGGCCGAACGCCGACGAGCATCGCTGGATGGGCTCACCGGCGTGTATGGCCGGGGCCCGGGATTTCTGGAGCTCAAGCGCGAAATGGCCAGAGCCAAGAGAACCGGTCAACCATTGAGCGTGGCCTTCTTCGACGTCGACAACCTCAAGGTGATCAATGACACCCGCGGGCACGCCGCAGGCGACCAGGTCCTCGTCCGGATCGCCGGCTCCCTTCGGGCGCACCTGCGAACCTACGACCTGATCATCCGGTATGGGGGCGACGAATTCGTCTGTGTCCTCATCGGGCTGACCAAGAAAGTCGCCGAGCACCGGTTCCAGGATGTGGTTGAAGCGCTCAACGATGACCGGAATCTCGGGTCGGTAACGGCAGGCGTTGCGGATATGCAGCCGTCCGACACTGCGGAGGAACTGATAGCCCGCGCCGACACCCAGTTGTACCAAAAACGCCTTGAACACCGGCACCTGCCCATTCCACCCGCGCAGACCTGACCGCCACTCGCGTGGACCTGACCGATGGGGCGGCTCCGGGGCTCTGTCCTCGCCCGACGGCGCACCTCGCCAGCAGGAGACCCGCTACTCGACCCTGAAGTGCAAGTGTCCTTCGTCTACGAGCCCTCAGTGCCGGCCCGCCGGCTGGGTCGAGTGACCCCACGGGCCGTCTCCGCAACCATCTTCGGTTACTATTAGTATTGCCAATCTTGTTATAGGATCGCGACCATGGGTGAGATCGACGTATCCCAAGACCGTGCGGGCGGCGCTGCTGAAGGTCCTCACGGCTTGGCCGGACGCGGCGTCGACGACGGCATCCGTGAAACCTTGCTGCAGCTGCTGGGCCTGCAGCTGCGGTTCCGCCGTCACATGCAGGAGAGTCTGCGGGTCGATTCCGCCGGGCTGACGACGATGATCCACCTGTCGATTGTGGGCTCGGACACCCCGACGGCCATCGCTCACACTCTCGAGACATCAACGGCGGCAACCTCATTGGTGCTCAGCCGACTCGAGGCCTCGGGGCACATCTCCCGGCAGCCGCATCCGACTGACCGGCGGAAGGTCGTTGTGGCGCCGGCGCCGGCATCGCTCGCGTCGGCCCGTGAAAGTGCCAACCCGCTGACCGCCGGCATCGACCGACTGACCCACACACTGACCCCCGTCGAACGATCGACGGTGGCCCAGTTCCTCCAAGGGCTCGTCCACGTCTACGAAGACGCACTGCGCGACGGGAAGTGATGAGATGGCCGCCGTGGATGGGAAGTCCCAACTACTCAGCAGGCTGGCCCTGGTCGCATCGGAGCAACGGTCCAGGACGAGGGCGAGGTGCCAGCGAAATACCAGCATCAGCGGTGCGGTCTGCCGCCGGACCCGGAACCTTTAGGCGATCGAAATAGCTGATGAGCTGCGCCGAGCGGTCGATGACAGTGACCAGGCCGGGATCGCTCAGCGGCGGTGAGAGGTTCGGGGTTGCGGGAAGGAGTCGGCACCGGGCAAGAACAGTGCTGCAGCGTTGCCGCCGGTTATCGACGACGTAGAGAGAAGTCCGTCGACGTCCTGCACGTGAATGGCGATGGCGTGCTTCCATCGACGGAACACCGAATGCGGCCCGGTGTTCAGTGCATGGGAGGCGCCCTGGCGAATCGGCCACTGGCCGCGAATATCGATCAGGCGCGGTGGCCTCGACGGTTGCCACACCGTCACATACGGGGTGTTGGCTGCGGTAGGTCCGATCACCGTCCGAATAAGGGGCATCGAACCGGGTCGTTCGAGGACGCGGGATGCCTGACAGCCTCGCCGGATTGCCGAACCAAATATGATGCCGGATCGACACCCGGCTGTGGGACGCTGCCATTTCGAGGCGGGAGCTGTGCCGTGGTGAGAATCGGTCCTTTCGGTGGGGTCAACGCAACCGACGACGGTGGAAAGCCGCTGGATATCGGTCCGGCGAAGCGCCAGCCAGTTCCTGCAGCACACCACATCCCCCCAAGGATCGGGCCCCCAGCGGTCGGCCCGGGCTTCATCGCGCTGTACACGTTGGCGTACATGGGCACCATCCTGCTGTTCCTCGCGCCCTTGCTGGTGACCCTGGCGCTCAAGGTCAACTCGCTGGTGGGGACGGAACGAGCACCCAACAGTTTGGCGCTGGTCACGAGCATCGGCGCCTTCTTGTCGCTGTTCGGCAATCCGTACTTCGGCAGAATGAGCGACCGCACCTCGTCGCGGCTGGGCATGCGGCGGCCGTGGATGGTGATCGGCGTGCTGGGCGGTTCGATCGGCATCCTGATTGTCGCGCTGGCACCCAACATCCCGGTCATCCTCCTCGGATGGTGCCTCGCCTCGCTGTTTTTCAACGCGCTGCTGGCCGCGCTGGTGGCGGTGCTGCCCGACCAGGTCCCGGTCTCCCAACGCGGTATGGTCTCCGGCATCCTGGGCGTTTGTCTGCCCATCGCGTCGGTGAGCGGCACCTTCCTGGTCCAGCTGTTCACCGGCAACCAGTTCGCCATGTTCCTCGCCCCCTGCGCAATCGGTGGGTTCTTCATCCTGCTCTTCGCGGTCACCCTGAAAGATCGCCGGTTGGCCACGGTGGACAAGCCTGCCTGGTCGCTGCGGGAATTCGCCGGGACGTTCTACGTCAACCCGCGGAAGAGTCCGGACTTCGCCTGGGCTTTCGCCAGCCGCTTCATGTTCGTGCTGGCGTACGCGTTCCTGGTCACCTATCAGGCCTATTACCTGCTGGACAAGATCGGCAGCGCCGAGGCCGACGTGCCGCAGCAGATATTCCTCGGCACCCTGGCCCAGTCCGTCCTCCAGGTCATCGCTTCCCTCATCGGCGGCAAACTCTCCGACCGGACGGGCCGACGGAAGATCTTCGTCCTCACCGGTTCGATCGTGTACGGCGTGGCGATGTTCGCGATCGCGATCGCCAGCAACTTCAACGGCTTCCTGGTCGGCATGGCCATCAGCGGACTGGGCTTCGGCATGTACCTGGCTGTCGACCTGGCGCTCGTCGCCGACGTGCTGCCGGACAAGGACAACGCCGCGAAGGATCTCGGCGTGTTCAACATCGCCGGCGCGCTGCCCAGTTCCATCGCGCCGGCGATCGCCCCAGTCATCCTGGCCATCGGCCGCGGTAGCTACGGCGTGCTGTACGCAGTTGCCGGTGTCTGCGCGCTCATCGGTGCCGTCGCCATCCTGCCGGTGAGACACGTCCGATAAGCATGGTCAGGCGTCGACCCGGTTGAGTCGCCATGCGGCGACTCCGATCAGTACGAGGGCGTATCCGCACATCACAGCGAATCCGGTCCAGGGCAGCAAGGGGTGGGCCAGACCGTAGTTGCCGCCGATGAGCACGGCGCCGGCGTTGGATGGCAGGAACTGCGCCACGTGGTCCGTCCAGGAGGTGGGCAGCAGATTCATCATCGGCGGAATCACGAAGAACACCGCGACGAAAGTGGTGACCGCGGCGGCTGTATTGCGCAGCAGCGCACCGAGGGCGATGGCGGTGATGCCCGCGACGGTGAGGTACAGCGCGGCGCCGACCACGGAGCGCAGCGCGCCGGGGGTGGCGAGCGTCTCCGGGTGGTGCCCGCTGACCAGCGCCTGCCCGATCAGGAATGTGATGATGCTGGAGATGAGCATGGTAACGAAGACCGCGGCGGCGAACACGGCCAGTTTGCCCCAGAGCATGGGCAGCCGCCGGGGTACCACGGCCAGCGATGATCGGATCATCCCGGTGCTGTACTCACCGGTGATGAGCAGGACGCCGAGGAC
>JBBRSR010000010.1:0-117145 GCA_038245175.1 Mycobacteriales bacterium
ACTACGAGGGTGTTCCCGCCGGGCCAACGCGACCTGCCCGGCGATGCTGCGCCGCAGGTGCTCCTGCTGGTACCGCGACACCGACACCCCCGCCGCCTGGCACCGCGCGAACGCCGCCGTCTCGTGGGCCTGGACCGCGGCGGACACCGCTTTCGACCGCTCGAGTTGGGTGATCCGATCAATCCGCTCCGCGTGATCCACCGACCCAACAGCTGGTTTCAGCGCGGCCTGCTGCAACCAGGCGATCACCGATTCCACCAGCGCAGCCGACATCACCGGCTGATCGGCGACTTCGAGTGCACTGGACATACGTTCGAGTATACTGGTCGGAAGTGCTCAGAGCAATACCCCTGGCCTCGTCATGATGCGCAGAATTCGTTGCCTTCGGGGTCGTGCATGATCCACCAGTGCCCGGCGGGGCCGTTGTCGATCTCCCGGAGTCGGGCGGCGCCCAGAGTTTCCAGCCGGGTCACCAGTTCGTCGAGCCCGCCGGATGGGCCGTGTACGTCGATGTGCAGCCGGTTCTTGACAGTCTTGGGTTCGGGGACGTCCTGAAACAGCAGCCGGCGCCCGCGCCCGATGCCACTGATCGGATCGAACGGATCGTCGGGGTGCCGGATCGCGGCGTAACCGCGAAAGGTCCGGCGGCCACCGTATTCGGTGACCGCATTCGCGCCGACCTGCCGGCCGGCGAGCAGTTGCTCGATCAGGGCGCTGGGGTCCTCCACCTCGTAACCCAGCGCGCCCGCCCAGAACTCGGCGAGCCGAGGTGCGTCCTGCGTGTCGATGACCAATTTCCAGCCCAAGACCATGAATCTGTTTTACCGCTCGCCGCTGGGTCCTGCCACTGGAAGACCGCTAGTCCTAAAGGACTGAGTTGGCCCCGCCGGAAGATTGGTGCAGGCCTGCAGCTCTGGGTTTCCGACGCCGCAGGCCGTTACCTGGTGCTTACGGCCCCAACGACGGTGCCGAAGAATTGGGAGTGACCGAAGATGGAACACCCGCTCAGCCCGCTGCGCTTTCTTCAGCGCGCCGCCTCAGTTCATCCGGACCGGACAGCGATCATCGACGGCCCGCGGACGTTCACCTACGCGGCGATGGCCGCAGAGGCCACCAGGCTGGCGAACGCACTCCGGAACAGGGGCCTGCAGCCGGGTGATCGGGTTGCCTACCTGGCCCCGAACTGCGCCGAGGCCCTCATAGCGCACTTCGCCATCCCGCTGGCCGGCGGTGTCCTGGTCACCATCAACACCCGGCTCGCCGCCGAAGAGATCACTCAGATAGTCGAACATTCCGGCGCTGTGTTCCTGATCGGCGACGCTCCGTTGGTGGAGCCGGCGCTGCCCAACCTTGCGTCGGTCACCACCCTCCGGGAGATCATCACCCTGCCGGCCGAGAGCGGTTACCCGGTCGATCTGGCCTTCACCACCGGTTATCGCGACCTGCTTGCCGCCGGCACCGACGAACCGATCGCCTACGAGGTCGCCGACGAAAACGCCGCGATCAGCCTGAACTACACCTCGGGTACCACCGGTAAGCCGAAGGGTGTCGTCTACACCCACCGCGGCGCCTACCTGAACTCGCTCGGCGAAGTCATCCACCAGGGTTTCGTGGACGGCTCCAGCTACCTCTGGACGTTGCCGATGTTCCATTGCAACGGTTGGTGCACCACCTGGGCGCTCACTGCCGTTGCCGGCACTCACGTCTGCCTGCGTGCCACCCGCGCCGACGACATCTGGAAGTTGATCGACGAGGCCGGAATCACCCACATGGCAGGCGCTCCGACAGTGCTGTCGATGATGGCCGATTCGCCGCTGGCGCACCCGCTGACCAAGGCACTGACCATGACGACCGCCGGGGCTCCCCCCAGCCCATCGATCATCTCGACCTTCGCCGATTTGAACGTCCGGGTGGTGCACGTCTACGGACTCACCGAGACCTATGGCCCGTACACCGTTTGCGAGGAGCAGGACACCTGGGGTGATCTCTCGGTTGCGCAGCGATCGAGGCTGATGGCCCGGCAGGGCGTCGGCATGATCACCTCGGAAGATGCCAGGGTCGTCGTGATGGACGGGTCCGAACACCTCGTCGACGTTCCCAATGACGGTGTCACCATGGGCGAGATCGTCATGCGCGGCAACACCGTGATGAAAGAGTACTTCCGGGATCCGCAGGCCACCGCGGAAGCATTTCGCGGAGGGTGGTTCCACTCGGGTGACCTCGGTGTGCGCTTCCCCGATGGCTATGTCCAGCTGCTGGACCGGGCCAAGGACATCGTCATCTCCGGCGGGGAGAACATCTCCACCGTCGAAGTGGAGCACGCGCTGCTGTCGCACTCCGCGGTCGCCGACGTCGCGGTCATCGCCATCCCGGATGAGCGCTGGGGCGAGCGCCCCAAGGCTTTCGTCGTCCTCACCGCCGGCCAGAGCGCCGGCCAGGCGGAGCTGATCGGTCACGTCAAGGAGCACCTGGCGAAGTTCAAGGCACCCAAGTCGGTCGACTTCGTGCTCGAACTGCCACGGACATCCACCGGCAAGGTTCGCAAGGACATCCTGCGTTCAGCCGAATGGGCCGGCCACACCAGCCACATCCAGGGCTGAACTTTCATCACCCGTACCGAATCTCACCAGTGCAGTACCCCAACCCTCCTGAAGGAGCATTGACCATGACTGCAACGCTGCAGAGTCCGACTGTCAACAACCACGAGGTCATCGCCGACCTCAACGATCCCACCGCAGGTGTGGTCGCGGTCACCCGCGAGTTGGCTTCCGAGAACGTCCGCAGGATCGCCGATCCGGGTCCCCTGGGTCTGGCTGCGTTCGCCCTCACCACCTTCCTGCTGAGCTTGGTCAACGCGGGCATCCTGCCCAAGTCCACCGAGCCGGTCGTCTTCGGTGTCGCCCTGGCCTACGGCG
The DNA here is from genome assembly GCA_038245175.1 of Mycobacteriales bacterium. Classification (GTDB taxonomy): domain Bacteria; phylum Actinomycetota; class Actinomycetes; order Mycobacteriales; family Nakamurellaceae; genus Nakamurella. The sequence goes on from JBBRSR010000010.1 coordinate 2,916, forward strand.
GCCTGGTGCAGCTGCTTGCCGGGATGTGGGAGTTCCGCAAGGGCAACGTCTTCGGCGCCACTGTCTTTGCCTCCTACGGTGCCTTCTGGCTCTCATTCTGGGCATTCGTGACCTTCTTCGCCGGCAGCATCCCGGCCGCTGATCGTGGCGCGGCAGTTGGTTGGTACCTGATGTCCTGGGCCATCTTCACCAGCCTGATGCTGATTGCCGTCATGCGCACCACCGCCGTCCTGGCACTGCTGTTCGCGGTTGTTGACGCGGTCTTCATCCTGCTCGCTCTGGGCGCCTTGAACGGCAGCGCCGCCCTGACGACCACCAGTGGCGTGCTCGGCCTTGTCGCCGCCGGTCTGGCCTGGTACCTGTGTGCGGCGGGCGTCATCGCCTCCACCTTCGGCAGGGCGATTCTGCCGAACCCGTCGCTGGCGAAGTCCTGATCTTTCAGGACACCAATTCGGCGCGCACCACCGGGAGTTCGACTTCCGGTGGTGCGCGTTTTGTGTGTTCCGGCGCCGAACCGCGATTTACAGGAGCCCGCGCTGGGCGGCGCGGACCACGGCCTGCAGGCGGGAGTCCACCTGCAGCTTGTCGAGCAATCCGGCGACGTAGCCCTTGACGGTGGTCTCGGCGATGAACAGCCGTCCGGCGATCTGTCGGTTGGAGCAGCCCTCGGCGAGCAGGTCCAGCACCTCGCGTTCCCGCGGCGACAAGACGACCTGCTCGCTCTGCCCACGCAACATGCTGACCATGTCGACGGCAAGTGCTTCGGCCACCCTGGGGTCGATGACCCGGGTACCGGCGGCCAGGTGCCGCAACCGCATGATCAGGTCGTCAGGTTCGGCGTCCTTGAGCAAGACACCGTCAGCACCGGAGGCCAGGCATTGCTTGATCAGGTCGATCTCGGCGAATGCCGTCAGGATCACGATGTGGCAGTGCCGGTTCTTGTCCTTGAGAGCGGCGCAGGTCGCGGCTGGTCCCGGCGGGTCGGGCGTCCGTAGGTCCAGCACCACCAGGTTGGGCTGGAACGAACCGGCGATGGCGATCGCTTCGTGAGTGGTTCCGGCTTCCCGCAGGACATGCTCGGGAAACGCCTCGGCGACCAGCGATGCGACGCCTCGGCGAGACAGCGGATGATCGTCCACCACGAGCACTTTGACCGGCACGCTCATAGTCGGTATTCGGGCGCGGGCAGCGTGAGCCGCTGCACGACGAGGCCGTCACGATCGGGGTTGATCGTCAGTTCCAGCTCGCCGCCCAGGCTTGCCGCCCGATCGGCGATCATCCCCAGACCCGATCCGGGGCGCCACGGAACCCCCCGCTCCCTGGCAGCGCTGACCGCGCCGGCGACCGCTGCGCGGTCCGCGTGCTCACCCCATTGCATCTGCAGTACCAGCATCACCTCGGCGGAGCCCCACCGCAGGGTGGCCATCACCTGCTCGGCGGCCGCATGCTTGACCGTGTTCCGCAGGCCCTCCCGCAAGCCGTCGATCACCAGTTCAGCCACCTCCGGGGCAATGCCGCGCGGCGTGCCGCGGTGGCTCCACCACACCGGGACCCCACTCGCGGCGGTGAACGTGCGGCCCTCGGCCACCAGCGCGAGATCGAGCCCGCGACCGTCTGGCACGCGACTCAGATCGGCGAGGGTGGCCCGCAGGTCCAAGCGGGCGGCACTGGCGACGGTCTCGATCTCGGCCAGGCTGTGCGCGAGCCTCGTGGGATCGGTCTCGCCGCGCCCACGGTGGGCCAGCACGCCGACCGAGAAGAGCGTCTGCGCGATCGAATCGTGCAGCCGGCCGGCGATCATCTGCCGCTGACGGAGCGCGGCGAGCTCTGCCTGACTGGCGCGGACAGCGAGGTGGTGCAGGGCGGTGCCCGCCTCCGCCGCCAGTCCTTCGAGCCTGACCACCGCGATATCTCCCGGCGTGGTGTTGGTGCGCACCGCGGCGTACAGCAGCGCCGTGACACCGTCGGGGCCGAGCACGGGTACGCAGGCGATGCCGTGAATTCCCTCGGCGCCGACAGCTTCCTTGTAGTCGGGCGTGATCAGGCTGGACTGGTGGTAGTCGGGGAGCCGGGCCGGCTCGCCGGTCTTCAGCACCAAGCCGCCCAACCCCGCACCGATCCTGATCTTCAAGGTGCGGAACTCGTTCGACCGGATACCGTTGTACATCACCATCGGGAACTGACCCTGGGCGTCGCGCACCGCGGCGGAGGCGATCTCCATCCCGGTCACCACGCGGGCACGCGAAACAAGGGCGCTGACGATGGACTCGGTGTCCTCGTGCAACCCGACTGTGGGCGATGTGGTGGCTATCACCCCACTGTGACCGTTCATGGACGCAATAGCCAGCCTGAGTAGCATCCCTCACAGACACTGTGACAGGCAGTTCCCGGCGAAAACCAGTGCCCTTGATCGGCGGAGGTCAGGTCGAACGTGCAGATTCCCAGACCCAGCGAGGCTGACAAGCTGGCCTTCCGATCGATGATTCCTGACCTTCCGTCGGTGCAGGTCAAACCGATGTTCGGCAACCTGGCCGCTTTCGTGAACGGCAACATGTTCGCCGGACTGTTCGGACCAGCGCTGGGTGTCCGGCTGGTCGACGAGGACAGCAAGCTGGCACTTTCCGCCGTTGACGGCACCGGACCCTTCGGTCCCGCGGAACGTCCGACGGGCGGATACATCGCAGTTCCAGCAGGTTGGTCCAGCAACCCGGGCCTGGTGTCGCCCTGGTTGGAATTGGCCCTGCAACAGGTCGGCGCGCTACCGGTGAAAGTGCCCAAGCCCGGCCGCAAACGGGTCTAGTACCCAGGGACGATTGCCGATCAGACCAGCTGAGCCAGACACTGTGAGTGCGTTCACCGGCGAGCAGTTGACGCCCAGCCAGCTACCGGTGAGCACTAGCAATCAGCCACCCAGAACCGTCCGTCAAGCCGACGTGGCGGTCCGGGTCTGCGACAGCGAGGCGGGCTGCCGACCTTGTGGTCGGCGCGGCTTCGCGGCACACTGGCGGGTGCAGGCGATGAGGCTCGCCTTTGCCCGCGGGATGCCCCGCTGATGGCCTCTACTCAGTGTGTTCAGGCTGACCTGGACCCGATGTAGCGGAGGATCTGTGGGAACCATCGGCGAATCGGACTCGATCGGTCACGACGACCGCGACATTTTCATCGACCCGGACTATGACGTGCATGACCCGGCCCAGGTCGGCGAGTTGCCGAATCGGCAGTGGGACATCCTCGCGGTGATCGCCGTCGGCGGCGTGCTGGGGGCGGAATCCCGCTTCGGCGTCGGCCTGCTGATCCCACATCAGCCGGGCGAGTTCGCCTGGGCGACGGTGCTGGTCAACGCTTCCGGGTGTCTGCTGATCGGTGTGCTGCTGGTGGTGCTGTTGGAGTTGACCTCACCGCATCGTCTGATGCGGCCGTTTCTCGGGGTGGGAATTCTCGGCGGCTTCACCACCTTCTCCACCTTCGCCGTTGATGTCCAGCAGATGATCCTGGCCCACCGGGTGGGCTCGGCGATGCTGTACCTGCTGGTCACCCTCGGCGTGTGCGCGTTCGCCGTGTGGGCCGCCACCACGCTCACCAGGGTGCTCGGCCACCTGTCGTCCCAGGCGTCGTCGCGCCGTCGTGCGGAGAGGAAACCCAGATGAGGCTGTCCGGTTCGGCGCGTCGGCTGATGGTGATCGTGGACGAGGACGCACGGTTCAACCACAAGCCGTTGTTCATGGAAATCGTTCGACGAGCCCGCGATGCCGGGATGGCAGGTGCGTCGGCGTTCCGCGGGGTCGAGGGTTTCGGTCCCTCGCACCACCTGCACACCAATCGGTTGCTGAGCCTGGACGAGCACATGCCGATGATGATCGTCATTATCGACACGGCGGAGAACATCGATCGATTCGTGCCTCAGTTGGCCGAGTTGATGTTCGGCGGCATCATCGCGCTGGACAATGTGGAAGTCCTGTCGCCGGCGCGGCAAGGATGACCGTCCTGATGATCGCGCTGGGCGCGATGATCGGTGCGCCGGCGCGATACCTGACCGATCGGGTCATCCAGAGCCGCCACCAGACGGTATTTCCCTGGGGGACCCTGGCGGTGAATGTTGTCGCATCGTTGATTCTCGGAGTTGTCACGGGTGCTGCGGCACACCTGTCACCCGCGGTGACAGCGCTGCTGGCGACCGGCCTCTGCGGGGCCTTGAGCACCTACTCGACATTCAGCTGGGAAATCCTCCGGTTGACCCAGGAACGCGCGCGAATCCAGGCGGCGCTGACCGTGCTGATCAGCGTCTTCGCCGGTGTCGGCGCAGCAGCACTCGGCTGGTCGTTGGGCGCGGCCATCGGCTGAATCCGGGATGATTCGATGGCTGTCAATGAATAACGAAACCGAGGAGACGGCAGAGTGTCCGAGCTACGGCAGCTGTGCCGCTTGTCGGTGTATCTGGGCAATGGCGACATCCACCGTCATCGGTCGGTCAGCGGGGAGATTCTGAGCCGGGCCGATCGGGCAGGTTTGGCCGGCTTGAGCACCCTGCAGGGGGTTCAGGGCTTCGGGCACTCCGCCCGGATTCACGAACGACCGGTCTGGCAGCTGGTCGACCGGACGCCGGTGACGGTGCACATCGTCGACTCAGAAGAACGAATCCGGGCATTTCTGCCACAGCTGGCCGACTTCGCGGACAGCTGCCTCATCGTGTTCGATCGGGTGGAAGTTCTGACCTTCGGCCGGGCTGAGACGTAGGGGTGTCCGGAGCCTTCCGGGGCCAAGGGGGTACCCGACGATCCCGCGGTCTCGGCTGGGGGTCGGTGGGTGTAGCAGCGCTGACGGGCCTGGCTGCCGGGCTCGGGGGGATCGTCCTGACCCTGCTGCTGCACTTCGTACAGCACACCGCATTCGGCTATACCGAGCAGACATTTCTGACCGGCGTCGAATTGGCTTCGCCGACGCGCAGGGTGGTCGCGATGACCGTCGGCGGCGCGATCGTCGGTGTCGGATGGTGGCTGCTGCGGCGTTGGACCAACCCGTTCGCCTCCGTCGAAGCGGCCGTTGGGCAACCTGCGCGCGACATCCCGGTGGGACTTGCGGCGGCCGATGCCGCGCTGCAGATAGTGGCGGTGGGCTTTGGTGCATCGCTCGGACGGGAGGGGGCGCCTCGCCAGGTCGGCGCGGCCCTCGGACTGTGGTTGTCCAGAAAATTCCGGCTGCCGCCCGATCAGCAGCGAACCGTTCTGGCCTGCGGCGCAGGCGCCGGGCTGGCCGCGGTCTACAACGTCCCGCTGGGCGGCGCGCTGTTCACTCTGGAGATTCTGTTGACCTCGGCGGCCGTTCGGCATGTCGCCCCCGCGGTGATCAGTTCTGCCGTCGCCACCGCGGTGTCCTGGCCGGTCCTGTCGATGCGGCCGACGTACCTCGTCGCGGCCCAGCACTTCGCGCCCGCGCTGCTGGTGTGGTCACTGCTGATCGGTCCGCTCGCCGCACTTGCCGGCGCGGGATTCGTCCGGTTGACCTCCTGGAGCAGGACACTGGCGCCCGCCGGGTGGCGGCTTCCAGTAGCAACCACAGCCGTTTTCGCCGCCGTCGGCGCCCTGGCCATCGCCTTTCCGCAATTGCTGGGCAACGGGAAGGGGATGGCCCAGTTGGCATTCGACGGAACCCTGCCGTTGCTGGCCGTGGCCGGGCTCCTGGTGCTGAAGCCGCTGGCCACCGGCGCCTGCCTGGCCAGTGGCGCCACCGGCGGATTGCTGACTCCGGCGCTGGCTACCGGCGCGATGCTGGGCGGGCTGACAGGTGCCGGGTGGACCGCGGTCTGGCCCGGTGCCTCCATCGCCGCCTACGCGATGATCGCCGCGGCCGCGGTCTTGGCCGCGACCCAGAATTCGCTGCTGTGCTCCATCGTGCTCGTCCTGGAGTTCACCCATACCGGTCTCGAGTTGCTGGCGCCGATGATGCTCGCGGTGGCTGGTGCCGTCGTGTGCGCCAGGGCGTTGTCGCCGAAACCGGACAGCGAGCCCGGAGAGCGCGATGACGACGGTACGAAAGCCCATAAATGACAGTTCTTTCAGAAATCGCCCATACCTCGCATTGATCACGCACTCTGCTCGGTGAGTCCGTATCTACGCGGCCGACATCTGCCAGTTCGAGGGGATCGGTATGAGCAATCAACCGACTTTTGTGAAGCGGTCTATCGCTGTCTTGGCGACGTTCACCATGGTCCTTGCCCTGGCGGTGATCACTCCGGCGGTCACCTCCGCGCCGGCCGCGGCCGCAGCGGGAACCACGGGCAGCATCACCCTGCACGTGCAATCCGCGCGATCGGTCAGCGCCGGTCCCGGGTTCGTGCACAAGGACGATCCGGTCACTACCTATAAGTGGCTGATCAATGTCGACGACACCGGAGACCCCGGCACGCTCGCGAACCAAGGCATCGACAAGTGCCTGCCCGCAACAGCTCCGGGCGGGAGTACCGATGCCAACTACGCCGATACCTGCAAGTGGCCGTCGGTCCGGGTGACTTCGGGGCTCGCGCCGATCGTTGCGCAAGGCGACCAGACCAACCTGAATGGCACCACGGCGCTGGACGGCCTGGCGCCCGGTAAGTACCTGATCTCGGTCACCGCCGACGGATTCAAGATCGACGGCCAACACTTCACCGTGACCGCCGGTACGACCCCTTTGCCGGTCACCGTCGCCATGAACCCGACACCGCTGCCGCTGACCACGTTGCGGATCGAAGTGTTCAACGACAACGCCCCGGTGGATGCCACCTATGAGGTCGACGCGGAGAGCGGGATCGCCGGCTTCACCGCGCACCTGACCGACGTGCTCGGCACGGTCAGCACCGACTACTACGGCAACGCGCTCTGCACCAAGTACATGCATCGCGACTCGGCCGGCAACCTGGTCAACGACGCCGCCGCCAACACCGCCGCCAACGCGGTCCCGCCCGTGATCCTGCCGATGGCCTTCGACGCGAACAACAAGCCGATCGTCGACCCGGCCTCCACCGGTAGGTGCACCAGCGACGCCAGCGGGCTGATCAAGATCCCCAACATGGGCCCGAACCGGTACGCCGCGACGGTCACGGCGCCGGTGCCCGCTGCCGGACAGAACTATCAGTGGGTCCAGACGACCACGCTGGAGGGAGGCCACGACCACGACATCTGGAGCCAGGAGGGGGCCACCGGCTTCGACACCGAGCAGACCAAGGGCGCCGAACTGGTGCCGTCGGTTCAGTTCGGTTTCGTCAAGACCCAGGCTGTCGCCATTCCGCGACGCAATGTGCCGACCGGCGAGATCCAGGGCGTCGCAGTCGCCGGGCTGCCCTACATCGGTGGCCAGAACGGCCAGGTCGTCCCCGAGACCGGCTTCGCCGGGGCCAAGTTCGGCGGACCGATCAACCAGCCCTGGATCGCGCTGTCCGACCTCGGGGCCGGAGACGCCCAGATCTACGTCGGCAGGGGTGCGGCCAACGGCTCTTTCGACATCAAGAACGTCCCGGACGGCACGTATCAGCTCTCGATCTGGGATGACCCGCAGGACTTCATCCTGTGGAGCTTCAACGTCGAGGTCAGCGGCGGCCTCGTCACCAACGTCGGCAACAAGATGATCGTCGGCTGGTTCACCCACATCCACGGCACCGTCTTCATCGACTCCAACGGAAACGGCAAGCAGGATCCGGGCGAGACGGGCGTACCGCAATTCGGCCTGACGGTCCGGGAACGCGACAACTCGCTGATGGATCAGGCGACGAACACGTCGTCCACCGGCAGCAACGGCGCCTATGACATTCGGGAGACCTACCCGATGGGCAAGTGGCTGGTCCTCGAGGCGTTCAACACCCGCTACAAGACCACCGGTATCAGTTACCGCGGCGAGAACGAGACCGCGTACACCACCCAGCTCGGCAGCCTGGTCGACCTCAACTTCCTGCCGATCATCGGCCTGGGCGGTGAGATCAATTGGGGCGTCCAGCCTTACAATTCCGGCGCCAACGGCGGCATTGTCGGCACCGTCACCTACGACACCACTCGCAACGAGCTCGATCCCGCCGACGCGGCCACCGAGCCCTATCAACCGGGCATCCCGAACATCCCGGTCAACCTGTACGTTCCGAAGCCCTGCATCGCGGCGCCGGCGGACCAGGCCAATGAGTGCCGCCAGGGACATGCGATCGTCCCGCTGCAGATCCCGGACACGGCCAACCCCGGTGCCATGATCACGAACCCGTCCGCCGACCGAGGCGCCTTCATCAAGGGCCCACAGGTGCAGGACACCTACATGTCCGAGGAGTGGCAACCACCCCGCGGGTGCACGGCACGTCAGTACGACGGGACTGTGCTGTCCGACCAGCAGGCACTGCCCGAGTTCGGCGCGGCGGCCGACCATGTCTGCGTCGAGGCGCCGATGATGGGTGTCGCGATCGGCCCCAGCGACAGCACGCCGAACAACATCTCGCAAACCGTCAACGGCAACTACGGCTTCGCGACCACGAAGATCAACCTGTATCCGGCGACGGATACAGTCCACAACCCGACCGGGCTCGCGCTCTACGACCCGCTCCCAGCTGAGCAGCCTCTGCCGGCCATCGACTACATCGTGTCGGTCGACATTCCGAACAACACAGTCGGCGGCGGGAAGATGTACAAGGTGACCTCGGAGGAGGACGTCAACGTCTTCGACGGTGACAGCTATCTGCCGCAGGAGAACTTTCTGTCGCTCACCCCGGCCGCGGCCAACAACCCGGCGGGACCGCCGGATGCCACCCCACTGCCGCCGTCCCAGCCGCCGTCCCAGCAGGCCGGCATCATCTCGCCCTGCGTCGGCGCCCTGCACACCGTCAACGTGACCAACCCGGCGTTCAACGCAGGTGGTGGCAGCCCGTTCCAGGGCTATGACCGCCCATCCTGCGCCGACAAGCTGGTCACCGTCCGGACCGGCCAGGCGACCGCGCCGAACTTCAACCTGTTCACCGATGTGCCGATCCCGACGCACTTCTGGGGCCTGACGCTCAACGACCTGGGGCTGACGTTGGACAAGCGCAGCGTCAACTACGGCGAGGCGCTGGGCCTGCCGTTCGCACCGGTGGGTCTGTACGACTGGTCCGGCCGGTTGGTCGACACCACGCACACCGACTTCAACGGCCTGTACGAGGCGCTCGAGCCGTCCACCGATACCTTCAACTGCCCGGTCCCGGCGGGTCCGTGCCCGAACATGTATCGATTCGTCGGCAACGACCCTGGTCAACCGGGGGCGCTCAACGCCGACTACAACCCACGGTTCCGCACCATCGCGACGAACTTCCAGGCGTGGCCGGGTCTGTTCACCGTGACGGACGAGGCGCCGACCCAGGTGGCGACGACCGCGCTCGCGCCGGACACCACCGTCGCCAATCCGACTGTGTGTGACCTCGGCGCGAATGCGCCGCAGCTGCTCGCCGTCAACCGGCCCTACGTCCGGAAAACCGCCCCAGCCACCGCCAGCCAAGTGACCGTCACCGGCTTCGGGTTCGGTTCCGCCCCAGGCGTTCTCAAACTCGGCACGACGGTAATGGCCACGCCGACCTGGACCGATAAGTCGATCGTCTTCACCGTCCCGGCGACGTTCGGCTCCGGTTCCGCCGCGATCAGCATCACCCGCGCCGACGGTCTCGCCGGCTACAACGGGCTGACGATCCAGGTCCTCGATAGGGTCACAGCGTCGACTGCGGGCACCACAGCCACCAACCCCTTGCTGGCCGAGGTCGGCCCCGGTAAGACCTATGCCACCATTCAGGCCGCCCTCGAAGCGGCGAGGCCCACCACGGCCAAGAAGTACTGGCTGGTGGTGGTCTGGCCCAACGCCCAGACCAGCGCCAACCCGCAGGGTGAGTACACCGAGAACCTGATCGTGCACCACCAGGTCAAGATCCAGGGTGTCGGCCCGGGTGGCTTCGACGCCAACGGCGCCTTCGTGCCTGGTTCGATCATCGACGGTTCCGGTTTCAACGCCGACAACCCCAGCGGTACGGCCTGGATCAACCTGCTCGGCAGCCTGCGCTACTCCGGCAACCCGGCGGTGCCCGACGCGGCCGTGGTGACGGTGCTCGACGACCCGAGTGGACCCTCGGTCCCGACCAGCTACCCGGTCAGCCTCGACGGCTTCACCATCACCGGTGGCGCGCAGTCCGACCTGCCGGTGAACATCAATGAGCTCACCGGGGTCATCACGACGCCGTACGGCGCGACCGGTGCGCTGATCACCCAGGGCGGCGGCGTGTACGTGCACAGCAACGTCCGCAATCTGCAGGTGACGGACAACATCATCCGCGGCAACGGCGGCTCCTACGGCGGCGGCGTCCGGGTCGGAACCCCGTACGTCGGCAGCAACAGGAATTACAACCTAGTGCTGGCCCGCAACCAGATCCGGGACAACGGCGGGACGAACCTGGCCGGCGGGATCGGGCTGTTCACCGGCAGCGACGGCTACCAGGTCACCGGGAACGCGATCTGCGGCAACTTCTCGGCGGAGTACGGCGGCGCGATCTCGGCCTTCGGCTACAACGACAACGGCGGCGGCAGCAGCGGCGGCGCGATCACCAAGAACCGGATCTGGTTCAACTCGTCCTACGACGAGGGTGGCGGCATCATGATCGCCGGTGAGTTGCCCGCGGTTCCCACCCGGCTCTCGCCGGGCACCGGTCCGGTGACCATCGACGGCAACGTCATCCAGGCGAACCTGGCCAGCGATGACGGCGGCGGCATCCGGTTGCTGCAGGTCAGCGGCTCGCATGTGTCGCGTGCGAATCCGGGCACGATCACCATCACCAACAACACCATTGCCAACAACGTCTCGGCGCACGAAGGTGGCGGCATCGCGCTGGACGACGCGGCTTTCGTCAACATCGTCAACAACACGGTGGCCAAGAACCTGACCACCGCCACGGCGGTCACCAGCGACGGACAGCCGGCGCCCGCCGGTCTGTCCACCGCGGCGAACAGCGACCTGCTGCAGGCCCGGCTGCAGAACACCGTGCTGTTCCCGGGTTCGGCCACGCTGGGCGCGACATTGTTCAGCAAGCCGACACTGCTCAATGACGTGTTCTGGGACAACCGCGCCGGCACCTTCAGCGGCGGCTGGGTCACGGGCATCGGCGGCACGCTGCCCGACGGCACTCCCAACGACGTCAACAACTGGGACATGGGTGTGGTCGATGTTCCAGGTCTGCTCACGCCGACGAACTCGGTGCTGCAGGACGGCGTCGGCGTGACCGCGAGTCCGACCAACCGCTTCACTGATCCGCTTTTCAAGTCCAACTATGACGTGACGGTGAACATCCTGGCCTCGAGGGCCTACCCGGCCTTCCGGCAGTCGGTGATCGTCGCGCAGCTGCTGCCGCCGTCGCTGATGGGCGACTACCACCTGACGTCCGCATCGTCGGCCGTCGGGGCCGGCGCTGCCAATCTGGTGGTGCGCTGGGGGACCGCTACTACCGGGTGGTCATACACCATCAGAGCTCCCGGCCTGGACATCGACGGCAATGTGCGGCCCAGCGTCGGTCCACCGGTTCGGTACGACGCCGGCTCAGATCAGATGACGCCATGATCCGGCAAACCCGAAACCGGCCCCGGGCCGGCAGTGAAATCAATCCACCAACGCTTTCTCGGAGGGCACAATGACCGGTTTCGCCCCACGCCACGGGTTGTCCCGGCGGTCGCTCTTCGTCGGCGGCGGCGGGCTCGTGGCCGGCACCCTGATCGGCTCGAACCTGCTGCTCGGGTCGGCGGCCGCCGCACCATTGGCAGCCCCGGCGGTGGCCCATCCGAGGAAGGAACTGCACCTGGTCGGCACCGACGGCTGGGTGGGAATGCCCGACAACGCCCCCGCCGACCCACCCTTCTTCCCGGACTCGCTGGCGCCGAGCCCATTCAACACCTACGTCTTCGGGTTTCGCGACGTCACCGGCCTCAGCGCCGCCGAGGTCGCGGCGCAGCGGGGTAAGGCGCAGATCAGCGCGCCGATGATGGCCTTCGACGAGGAGGACGACATCTTTCTGACGCTGACCAATCTCGGCCTGCTGCAGCGCCCCGACCTGTTCGACGGGCATACCCTGCACTGGCACGGTTTCGTCAATGCCATCCCGTTGTTCGACGGTGTTCCCGAACTGTCGCTCGCGGTTCCGGTCGGTCGCGATCTGACCTACTTCTACCGCCCGCACGACGCTGGAACCTACATGTACCACTGCCACTTCGAAGACGTCGAACACGTCCAGATGGGCATGACCGGAATGGTTTTCGTCCGGCCGAAGCAGAACAGGACACCGATCGGTTCGGATCCGGTCGGCACCAAGTACGCCTACAACGACGGCGACGGAAGCACCCGCTACGACCGCGAATTCGCCTTCATGATCACCGAGCTCTGGTCGGCGGCGCACTATCGGGACGCGCACATCCAGGTCAACGACTGGACAGACTTCGATCCGAGTTTCTGGCTGCTCAACGGGCGGGCCTACCCGGATACCGTTGCGGCCAACGGCAATCCGCTCTCGACTGCCGCCGGACGCCTGCAGTACCAACCCATCTCATCACTGATCAACTGCAACTCCGGTGACCGGGTGCTGTTGAGGCTGTCGAATCTGGGCTACCAGAACCATTCCATGACGGTGGACAACATCGACCTGCAGATCGTCGCCAAGGACGCCAGCCTGCTCAAGGGCCGCGACGGAACGACCAACTACATCACCACCAACACGGTCGACGTGGGTCCCGGGGAGAGTCGGGACGTGATCTTCGTGGCCCCGTCCACGCCCGGCACCTACCTGCTCTACGACCGCAAGTACTCCTATCTGGAGAACGGCGGTGGGACCGGATACGGCGGAATGATGACCGAGATCCGAGTCGGCGCCGCAGGTACGTACCCCACCCAAACCGTCGCGAACACCTGACCGGCACCAAGGAGATCGGAAATGAAACTCACTATCCGAACCAGCCGGCGGCGGCTGCGAGCCGTCACCGGGGTGGCGGCCGTGGTGCTCGGCTCACTGCTCGTCGTTTCGCCGGTTGCCTCTGCCGCTCCGTCGGTCGGCGCCGTCTGCGACACCGACCCGAACCAGACGTTCTCGCTGACCGCGGGAGACGGCTACGTCTCCACTCCGGACGGCAACTCGATCTACATGTGGAGTTACGCCAACAGCAAGCGCGGTTTTCAGCTGCCGGGGCCGACGCTGTGCGTCACGTCGAACCAGCTTGTCACCATCGTGCTGCACAACACGCTGCCCGAGGCGACCTCGATCGTCTTCCCCGGTCAAAAGGGCGTGAAGGCCGACGGCAATCCCGCCCAGCCACAGTTCGACACCGGTGGCTCGCTCACCTCGCTGGTGCAATCGGCGGCCGCCACCACCGGATCCGTCACCTACACCTTCACCGCGGGGAGCCCCGGCACCTACCTCTATGAGAGCGGCACCGACGTTGACAAGCAGGTGCAGATGGGCATGTACGGCGCGCTGATCGTGCGCCCGGCCGGCCATCCGGACCAGGTCAACGACCGGGCCGACTCCGCCTTCAACGTCAGCGATCCGCTGAGCCCGAAGGAGTACGTGTTCCTGCTGTCGGAGGTCGACCCGGACGTGCATCTGGCGGTCGAGCGCGGCCTGCCGATCGACTGGAGTGCTTACACCGCAAGGTATTTCATGATCAACGGTCGCAGCATGCCAGACACCCTGGCGCCGAACAACGCCTCCTGGTTGCCGGCCCAGCCGTACTCCGCATTCGTGCACATCAAGCCCTACGACGCCGTGACCAACCCGCGGCCGGCGACCATCCGATACCTGAATGCCGGCACCGTCAACTACCCGTTCCATCCGCATGGCAGTGACGAGCGCGTCATCAATCGGGACGGTCACGCCCTGCAGGGCCCGACCGGCCAGGATCTGTCCTATCAGAAGTACGACCTGGACGTGGGACCAGGTCAAACGCTGGATGTGCTGATGGACTGGCGCGACGTCGAGCACTGGGACGCGCTGACCAATCCGCTGCCGACCCAGATTCCCTCGATCAACGACCAGTTGCTCGTCGGAACGGACACCTGGTTCTCCGAGAGCGGCTATCTCGGCTCGTCCAATCCGCTCCCGCCGACGATCACCTCGAACAACCAGTGCGGCGAGTACTACCACATCGCCCACAGCCACGCGCTGGAGCAAGCAACCAACTACGGAGCAACCTTCGGCGGGATGATGACGGTTTTCCGCATCGATCCGCCCGCCGGCTGCCCAGCACAGTGAGGGCCGGAGCGATGACACGGATCAAGGCTGCAAGCAGTCCCACGGCTCACCTGGTTCGGCGGCGCCCACGCCCGGCGCTGCTGGCCACCGCGACGATCGCCGCGATGGTGGTGGCCACCGCGCTGTCCGGGGCAACGGCGAATGCGGCGCCAGCCGCCACCGCCGTCATGGCGGCGAGCGCCGCGCCCGCATCGTTGCTCAGCGCGGCAGCGCCGGCCGGGAAGCTGGGTGCCCAGGGCTGCACCGCCACCCCCGGTATCGCCGCCTGCGACCTCTTTGCGATGGCGGGAACGGCCCCGATTCTGGGCACACCCATCCCCATCTGGGGGTTCTCGACGACGGGAGCCGCCGGCTCGGCCACCGCGCCCGGCCCGGTACTCGTCGTCCATCAGGATGACGTGGTCACTATCACGCTGCACAACCAGTTGGTCGGCGAAGACGTTTCGCTGGCTCTGCCGGGGCAGTCGGCGGCCGCGTTCAGCGGGGGCTCCGGTGACGATATGTCGGGAGTCGGCGCCGGAGCTACTCGCATCTATTCGTTCACGGCGACGCGTCCGGGCACGTTTCTGTATGAGGCGGGGCACACCCACAACGGCGGCCGTCAGGTGGCGATGGGGCTGGCCGGGGCGCTGATCGTGCTGCCGGCGGACGGCACGGCGTACGGCACCGCGTCTACCGGGTACAACGACGATGCGGTCCTGGTGATGAGCGAGATAGACCCAGCGCTCAACGCCAATCCCGCGACTTTTGACATGCGCAACTTCGCGCCGAAATACCGGATGTTCAACGGCAAGCCGTATCCGACAGCGGATCCGATCAGCACCGATCAGGGCCACAAGGTGCTGCTCCGTTACGTCAATGCCGGATCGCAAACGCACGCGATGAGCGTGCTCGGCGGCGACCAGGTGGAGATCGCGCAGGACGGCCACGCCATGCAGTACGCGTCCACCGTCACCGCCGAAAGCGTGGCGCCCGGGCAGACTCTGGACACCGTGGTGACCATGCCGACCGGTCCAGAGGCCAAGCTGGCGGTCTACGAACCGGCGATGCATCTGGACAACAACGGCCAGCACACCAACGATCCGCTGCAGTTCGCATTCGGCGGCTTACTGACCTTCCTGGACACCGCGGCACCCCCGCCCAGCACCGACGGCGTCGGCCCGGTGTCCTCACACATCACTGTGTCGCCGAACCCGTCCGACGGGCTGGGAGCCGTGACGGTGACCGCGGATCTCAGCGATGCCACTACCGGCCACTCCTCGGTGACTCAAGCGGAATTCGCGGTCGACGACGCCGTCACCACGGGCGCCGGCTTCGGCATCCCGATGAGCGGTGCGTTCGGATCAGCGACACCACCCTTCGTCGAAAATGTCGTGGGAGCTCAGGGCACCATTCCCGCAGTGGCGCCGACCTGTATTCCGCTACCCGGAGCTGCTCCGCCGGTCGCGTTGAACTGCCTGGACGCGGGCAAACACACAGTGTTCGTTCGGGCGCTGGATTCGGCCGGCAACTGGGGCGTCATCGGCTCGGTGGTGCTCAACCTGCCGAAGACCGGGCCGCAGACAACGGGTGGCACCCTCACCGCATCGCCGGCCAACGGGACTGTCGCTGTCGGGGTCTCGGCCACCGGTGACGACTCCGCTGCGGGCGGCTCCATCACCAACGCCGAGTACTTCATCGATACCGTCGGCACAAATGGCCTTGGCACGGGGATGACTCTGAATCGTAGCGCAACAGTCGTCTCCGAGGATGCGTCGATCCCGGCCGCGGTCGTCCTGGGGCTGAGCGAAGGCACCCACGATGTCCTGGTGCACAGCAAGAACATGCTCGGCCTGTGGGGTCCCACGCTGGATATCCCGCTGGTGGTCGACAAGACCGGACCCGGTGTGGAGGCGGCGGCCGTCGGGCCGAATCCGTCGAACGGGATCCTCACCGACCGGAGCAATCCGGGCTACCTGGTTGTCTCTGCGAGGATCACCGATCGGGATGCCGGAAACGCGATCCAGAGCAAGCTGGTCAGCGCTGAAGCGTTCCTGGAACCGAAGACGGTCAACCCGGCCGGCGGCACCGGACTCCAGCTGATCGCCGTCGACGGCAGCATCGACTCGACGTCCGAAGCGGTCTACGGGCTGTTCCCGATCTCGCAGGTGCGGGCGCTGGGCAACGGTGACCATCACGTGTACGTCCGCGGTCAGGACGCCGCGGGCAACTGGGGTCCGCTGTTCGGAATCAACCTGGTCGTGGACAAGGTCGCACCCGTGCTTGCGGGCACCCTGACGGGTTCGCCGAACCCGACCAACGGCGCAGCCAACCTGAGCCTTTCCGCGGCTGTCACCGAGACGGTGGGCCTCGGTGCGGCCGAGTTCTGGCTCGGGGCGACCGATCCGGGCGTCGGCAAGGGCACTCGGGTGTCGGTGGGTGTGACCGGCGGGAACGCCGTGGCCACCGTGCCACTGGCAGCCATCCCCCCCGGTGTGCAGCGGTTCAATCTCCGGGTGCAGGACACGGCTGGGAACTGGAGCAACGCGCTCAATACATCGGTGACGGTGAGCAGGCCGAACGGGATCTTCAATGGGTTCTTCGAGGCGGGCACACCGGGGTGGAGCGGTTCCACCGGCTCGGCGGTCACCAATGTCGCGGCGAAGATGGTCAGCGTGGTCGAACCGGCTTCGACGAAGGGGCTGGTGGTGACCATTCCGACCACCGGCAACGCCAATGCCAAGCGGAGCTTCGTCACCGACTCGAGCCCCGCCGCAGAGACCAGCTACCACGCCAGCTTCATGTTCAACGCCAACTCGTTGGCGTCGGGGACGGCTAGCGGGAGCAACCTCACCATCTTCGACGGTCAGACGGCCGGCGGCGGCGGGATCTTCGCCCTCCAGTTCCACCGAACCGGTGGCCCCACGCCGGTGAACCAGGTGTGGGTCATCATGACCCGCTCCGGTGGCACGACCACCGGGACCGCTGTCACCTTGCCGGGCGGCTCCCATCTGATCCAGCTCGACTGGCTTGCCGGCCCGGCAACCGGTGCCGCAGCCGGATCACTGGTCCTCAAGGTGGACGGAGCGCAGGTGAGCGCCCTGACCGGCAACAGCAGCAACCTTCGGCTCGAAGCAGTCCGGCTCGGCGTCACCGCCGGGGTCACCAACGGCACCAATGCTTCTACCGGCTCGGCGTGGTTCGACGGCTTCACCTCCACCCGCTACACCCTTCCGTAGGAGTCACAGTGTTGAAGAAATTGGGTGCGGCCGCGGGCCTTCGCTGGGTCCGCGGCACCGCGATCGCGCTGGTGTTGGTGGTTCTCGGGCTTGTCGGCTATCACCTGGCCAGCAGCCCGACCGCGTCGGCGGGTGACGTTGCGTTCCCGCAGAACGCGGCGATGGAGGACCAGTACGGAGTGCGGTTCACCCGGGTCGCCGTGGTCGGGGACGGCGGGCTGATCACCCTGACCTACGTGGTGCTGGACAGCGAGAAGGCGAGTCGCTTCCAGTCCGACACGGCCCACCCGCCGGAGCTGGTCAGCGAATCGCGTGACCAGAGCACCCACCGGATCTCGCTGATGAAGCAGGGACACACCCTGCGGACCGGCCAGACCTATTACCTGGTGTACCAGAACACCCAGGCGGCGTTGCGATCCGGTGAGCTGGCCACCATCGTCGAGGGGGACGTGCAGTTACCGCACGTCCCGGTGTTGTGATCGGGGCTTCCACCCGGCGGCCCAACAGCCGGCGCCCTTGGCGCCGGCTGTTGGCCGTTCCGGCACTCGCGGCCGGGTTGTTGATCCTGCTGCCGGCGCCCGCGGCCAGCGCTCATGCGTTCCTGACGGCCAGCACACCCGCGGACGGCGCCACGCTCGATTCGGCGCCAACCCAGATCCAACTGAGCTTCAGCGAGTCGGTCGCGCTGGATGCGATGCAGATCGACATCGTCGACAGCCACGGAGTCCACTTCGAGCCCACGGACCTCCGGCTGGCCGGCGGTGCCGGGGATTCGGCGGGCACCGAGGAACCGGTCGAGGTCGTCGCCGACCTGCCACCGCTGGCTCGAGATGCCTATCGACTGTCCTGGCGCACGCTGTCCAGCGATGACCTGCACACCACCAGTGGTGTGTTGGTCTTCGGCATCGGGCAACAAGTCACCGCTGCCGGCTCCGTCGAGCCGATTCCCGGCCTCGACGAAGCCCTCCTGCGCGCGGCGGTGTTCGTCTCGCTTGCCCTCTGCCTCGGCGGCCTGCTGGCCGGTCGGTTGCTTGCGCGATCCGGTGGCGGCGTGCTGGGCATGCACGGGGCCCAGCAGTGCCGGCGGTTTGCGGCGTGGGGAGCTGCGGCCGGCATGCTGGCCGGGCTCGGCCTGCTCGCCGATCAGGTGGTGGTCGGCGGTCTATCGGTGGACGGCGTCCTACTGAGCAGTTACGGCGCGCACTTCGCGCTGCGCGAACTGGGTTTCGGACTCCTGCTGATCGCCGCCCTGCTGAACGTGCGGCTGCCCGGACGTGCGGTGCTGACCGTCGTCGGTGCGATCGGCGTAGGAATCGGTACGGCGCTGATGGGCCACGCCGGAGCCGGTTTGGTGGCCTCCATCACCCGGATCGTCGCGGATGCGTCTCACCTGCTGGCAGCGGCGACGTGGTCCGGAACGCTGCTGCTGGCTGTGTTCGTGGCCTTACCGCTGGCTCGCCGAACCGGCGGTGCGGCGATCGCAGGGATGTTGCGAGCCTTCGGAATACCCGCGGCCGGCTGCCTCGGGATCATGGTGGTCAGCGGCGTCTATCTGACCAGTGGCGTGGTGGGGTCGGTGGACGCGCTGCTGCGCACGTTCTACGGACGCACCCTCATCCTGAAGCTGCTCGTTGTCGGCGTCATCGGGGTGCTGGGCCTGCTCAATCATCGGCGGCTCCGGAGCAGAACCGACCGCCGGATACCCCATCGCACGATCATCATCGAGGCCTCCGCCGCGCTCGTGGTGCTGTTGCTCGCCGGGATTCTCACCAGCAGCCAGCCGGCGATGGAGCCGACCTTCGTGCAGGCCGGCGGCGATGCGTCCGTACCGGTTCGGGACCAATCGGTCGGCGACCTGGAGGAGACGATCTCCATCCGGCCCAACACGCCGGGCGCCAACGTGATCGTAGTCAGCGTGGCCGACACCAGACGGCCGGCGCCAGCGCCGATCGGTACTGTGTTGATCGCCCTGATCGATCCTGATTTCAACCCGGGACAGCCGATCGCCGCCACCAAGATGGGGGACGGGCAATGGTCGGTGACCACGAACATCGGTTGGACCAGCCGCTTCGAGGTGATGGTCACCGTTGAGCGCGCCGGTCTGCCCGACGTGACCGCCAGCTATCCATGGACTCTCGGGGCCGCCGTTGGTTCGGCAAAGACAGTTCTGGTCTCGACGGCCCCGCTGGCCGGCGCGCTGAAGGCAACGAGCGGGTTCCTGCTGATCATGCTGCTGCTGGTTGCCGGATTCATGGCGATCCGCGGGGTCCGCCGGTCCCGGCTGCAGCGCAACCTGGCGGGCAGTGAGACCCCGGCAATCGGCTCGGCGGACGGTGGTCCGCAGGGATCCGATCGAGACCGCGACCTGGCCGACGCCAAGACGAACTCAAAAACGTGAAATGCAGCGAGGCGGTTGGGCTTCATGCCCCCGCCGTTGTCGATCACCGATGCCCCAGCGTGAGCTATCAAGCCCGGGCACACCGCAAAGACGGATGCTTCGACCGACTCGTGACGTGAGCGTAAACCCGCCCTCAGACCGGGCTGGCGGTCTGTTCCAGCCGTTGATGAGGAACCGGTGCGGCGACAGTCGTCAGCCCGTAAACGTCGGCGGCGACCGAAGGACCGGTCGCGCGATCTGCCGCGCCGGCAGGCGGCAGCGGGTACCGCAGGGTGAACGTTGTCCCGACGCCGAGCGTGCTGTCCACCTGCACGGTGCCGCCGCGTGACTCGGTGATGGCGCGGACGATTGCCAGCCCGAGTCCACTACCCGCGCGATCACCGGCGGTAGAGCTGGTTTTGAACAATTCGAAGACCGTGTCGACGTCGGCGACGGGTATTCCGGCGCCGGTGTCCATGACCGACAACACCAGGTTCTGACCAGTAATGTCGGCAGTAACCGCAATCACGTCATCGGGTTCGGTGAACTTGACGGAATTCTCCAGTAAACAGTCCAGAGTGGCCTCGAGTCGCTCGGAATCGGCGAGAATGACACCGACCGAACTTGTCGCGCTCCACTGCCGGTCAGCGGTCACCGACCATCGACGAAGCACAATCTGAATCAGCTGATCAACGTCGACCGGCGACCGCGGTGAGGGTTGCACCACCCTGACCAGGGTCAGCAGATTCGTCGCCAACGCCGATGCCTTGACCAACTCGCCGACGACCAGGTTGGCGTCCTCACGAACCACGGAATCAGTGGTCTGGTCGGCGATCAGCTGCGCATAACCGCGGGCGATGGTCAGTCGAGTCCGCACCTCGTGCGAGCCGAACCGCGTTGCTATTTCACGCTTCTCGGTTCGACCGCGCTCGGCCGACTGCAGGGCCAGCAGTCGATCACGGGCCGCCCACTGGCGATTCACATGCCACACCAGAATGGCGAGAATCAGGCCCATCAGGACGATTTCGCTGCATTCTTCCCAATGGATGATTCCGGCCGTTGCATGCCCGACCAATGCTATTCCGGTGATCACGGTGATCGCGACGAAAACAATGCGGGTCAACAACTTCGGCCACGGACACAGGCCGTACAACAATGCGAAACTAGCCCACACCAGGTGGTATGGGATGGTTTCTTCGCCGGGCAGGGCGAAGGTCAGATAGCAGTTGGTTCCGGCGAAGATGAGCCAACCGGCGCCCAGGAACGCCTTAACCCGTGAGTCGATAACCAACATTGCGCACCGTTTCGATCCGATCGTTCGCCAGTTTCCAGCGGAGCCGTTTGACATAGACGTCGACGACATTGGTGCCGGCGTCGAAGGTGGTACCCCAGACACTTTCCAGCAGTTCCACGCGAGTGCACGTCGCCGGCGCACGCTGCAACAGATAGGAAAGCAGCACGAATTCCCGTTGGGTCAGGACTACTCGGCGCCCGTTGACCACCATCTCCCGGCGCTGGATATCCACTTCAACACCGGCGCCGCGCAGGTACCGCGGCGCGGCGACCTTGGTGGACGGCGATGCCTCTGGTCCGCGGATTCGGGCACGCACCCGGGCGACCAACTCGGCGTTCGCGAACGGCTTGGCCAGGAAGTCGACCGCGCCGTGCTCCAAGACCGCCACCCGTGCGGCTATCTGGGTGACAGACGACAACACGAGGACCCGACTTCCCGGCCGCGATACCATCAGCTCCGCCAAGACGTCCTCGCCTCGACGGTCGGGCAGCATCAGATCGAGAATGATCAAGTCGGGGTCGGTTGCCTCGATCGCCCGGAGCCCCTCCATGCCGGTGGCTGCCTCGGTCACGTCATAGCCGGCCAAAGTCAGGATCCGATTCAGCAGTCTGGCTAACGCAGCCTCGTCATCGATGACCAGAATCCGACTCACGTGCGGGTGACCCCCCTGGCTAGTCAGAGAGGCCGCCGCGCACTCTGTGTAGTCGTAGGAGTAGCACACATCAGGGATTTGTGGCAAGAGGCGCTGTATGTACGATATTTATTGTCATCGTGTCCAAATTGCTACCCTGAGTAACAATCCGTCAATAGATGACAGTTTTGTCAGAATGCGTGACAAAGGGCCTGCGACAGCGCACTCTGCTACTTCTTGCGCAGTGACTGCACTGGTGTGGATTTGCCCTGGCGACGGTAGTAGTCGCGCCAGATCAACCGGTGGATCGGAATCCACCGCGGTAGGGACCGAACTCCGGGGATGAACGGCACCAGGATCAGGGCGACGGACAGGACTGCCATGATGTAGAAGATCAGCGCGTCGGCGTGGTTGGTCAGGTAGTCGTCGGGGTTGTCGGAGTTGAACTGCGGCAACTGATACCAGAACGAGTAGAGCCACAACCACGCCTGGCCCGGGTAGCTGCCGGTCTCGTTCATCATGCCCCAGGTATTGCCCTGCAGGTGGGCGGCGGTCCCGGCGTCATCGAGGTAGGACCCGTCGCCGAGGAACAGGATCTGCTTGGTGAAGTCGGTCTGGTAGAAGTTGCCCTGCGCCATCAGAGCACCGTCGAGTGCACCCGCGGCGGCCATGTCGGTCAGTCCCTGGGCAAGCGCCGGAACCGGTCCGTAGTCGCCCGCAGCGACCTTGGTCAGGTCGCCCTCCGCGTCGGTCAACGCGGTGTCGTAGTCGGTTGCCCACGTCGTCTGCTGGTCAGCGGCGGCCGCGTCCCAAGCTGTCAGGGCCGCGGTCACATCGGTCGACTGCGGCAGGCTGCTCAGCGGTTTGATGACGAAATCGTTCGCCGCGTCAACCGGGTGGGTCACACCCAACCACTTCTGCGGTGCCAAAGGGCCGATCGAGATTCCATCGGAGGCAGAGTTGTACGGCGGCCCGTAGCCGGCCGACCCACTGGTACCGGCGAGTTCCTGGACCGTCGTGGCATAGAAGTTGTCGGGTGCACTGGTTGCCCAGCCTTTGAAGGTCAACTGCGGCTCATCGGGTGAGCTGAAGATGCCTGCCAGCAGCACGGTCAGAATACTCACGACGACGACTGCGATGACGCCTTCTTTGATGATGTCGTAACGGCGCCACGGACCCTGCCACTCCTGCGCGGCGGGATCGGTGTCCTTCTTCCGTCCTGTCATGACAGCGCTCCTGACTCTGTCGAGCTGTCGGCCGGGATGGCCGCGGAGCCTGCGTCGATCGGTGGGACGACGCCCCGGCGACGGACCAGCAGGACGTGCCAGACCACGAGCAGGCCGACCACCAGCGGCAGCAGGCATACATGCAGCAACAGCATCTGACCCAGGTTGGTGACGTTGAAGACCGCGCCGATTCCGACGGCGTTAAGGCCGTCCTTGGCCTCGAAGGAGATCCACTGGGAATCGAAGTTGGTCTGCATCAGGTAGCCGGTGAAGGCCGTGCCGACCGACGCCAGAAACGCCACGGCGCCGGTGATCCACGTCATCGCTCGGCGCCCCCGCCACGCAGCCATCCAGAACTTGCCCCACAGGTGGATCACCATGAAGACGAAGAACAGCTGAACGCTCCAGAAGTGCAGGCTGTTGGTGAATCTGCCCAACGATGACGTGTGGTACCAGTTGGGACCGACCAAGACCAGACCCAGCCCCGTGACCATGATGACCATGAACGCCGCCAGCGTCAGCACCCCGAAGACATAAATCCACGACGCCACGTACGACGGCTGTCGATCCGGTAGCAGCTTGTCCGGCGGCAGCTTGTCCAGCCATGCCCGCCGCAGCCGAGAGGTCCACATCTTCGAACCGGGGTCGGTGGCGGTCGGCCTTGGACCGGAGTCGGCGGAAGTCGGCTTTGAACCAGAGTCGGTGGGTGACGGCTTTGTCGTGGTCATGACTCGTCCCTGTCCTTCGGAAACGGCACCACGACGGCCAACACGAAGATGGCAAACATCGCGAGGATCACGACGAGATTGGGGACGGATACGGACAGCCAGCCGGCGTCCAGATAGGTGGCCGGATCACTGATGCCGGCCAACTGGAAGGTCTGGTCCATGGGGACCTCCTCGACGCGGTGGGCACTCGGGGACCCGCCGATTCAAGAATCATTGGCCCTGCCGGAATACCGGTGAAAGGGCCTTTGGTCCCGAGTCTTGGTCGGCCTGCCGACGCTCCGGCCAGGCATCACTCTTTTGGCGGAAGGCTTTCGCGGGCGATTCGGAGAAAGGTGTCGAACGCATCGGGGTCGGCCAGCGCGTGCCGGGAGATGGCCTGGTCGGGGTGGACACCGCCGAGAATGCGTTTGACCGGGACCTCGCATTTCTTGCCGTTGCGGGTGCGGGGGAGGGATGGGGCCGGCACGATCTTGCCCGGGACGTGCCGCGGCGTGAGTTCACTGCGGATGCGGGCGCGCAGGAGCCCGATCACTTCGTCGGTATCGGCGCCCTCGGCGAACACCACGAACAGCAGCAGGTCCCCTTCGCCGGCTGCGCTGGAGGTGTCGATGACCAGGGAATCGATGACCTCGGGGAGGGCCTCGATGACGCGATAGAACTCTGCGGTGCCCATCCGGATGCCGCCGCGGTTGAGGGTGGCGTCGGAGCGGCCCTCGATCACGCAGGATCCGCGCGAGGTGATCCGGATCCAGTCGCCGTGTCGCCAGATCCCGGGGAAGTGGTCGAAGTAGGAGTCCCGCAGCCGGGAGCCGTCGGGGTCGCCCCAGAAGAACACCGGCATGGACGGCATGGGGGCGGTGATGACCAGTTCGCCGACCTCGTCGATCAGTGGTCGGCCATCGGGGGAATAGGACTCGACGCGGGCGCCGAGCGCGCGGCAGGAGATCTCGCCCTTCCAGACCGGAACGCTGGGAGCACCGCCGACTACGCCGGTGCAGAGGTCGGTGCCACCGGAAAACGAGACGATCTGGACGTCCTCGCCGACGTTCCGGGTGATCCAGTCGAAACCGCTGGCGTCCAGCGGTGAGCCGGTCGATCCGACGGTACCGATGGCGGACAGGTCCAGGTCGCGGGCCGGACTGAGGCCCGCCTTCAGACAGGCGGTGACGTAGGCGGCGGAGAGTCCGAAGAGGGTGACGCGGTGCCGCTCGGCGATCCGCCAGAGGGTGAGCAGGTCGGGATGGCCTGGGCTGCCGTCATACAACACGACGGTGGCGCCGGCGAGCAGACCACCGATCAGGAAATTCCACATCATCCAGCCAGTGGTGGTGAACCACAGGAACCGGTCGCCGGGGCCGAGATCCCATTGGAGGCGCAGGGATTTCAGGTGCTCGAGCAGAATGCCGCCGACGGATTGGACGATCGGCTTGGGCAATCCGGTGGTGCCGGATGAGTACAGGATCCACAGCGGGGCGTCGAACGGCACCGGCGTGAACTCCGGCGGCGCGTGACTCGCGGTCAGGTCCGTCCAGCTGACCATTCCGTCCGGAGTGGGGGTGCCGAGGGTGGGGATGTGGATGGCACCGGTGAGCGATGGCAACTCGTGCCGAAGCTGGTGCACTGTCTCGGCGGTGCTGAATTCCTTCCCGCCGTAGCGGTAGCCGTCAACGGCGATGAGCACCCTGGGCTCGATCTGGCTGAAACGGTCGAGCACGGGCGGCGCACCAAAATCCGGGGAGCACGACGACCACACGGCGCCCAGGGCGGCGGTGGCCAGAAAGCCGATCAGGGCGTGCCGCGTGTTGGGAACCAGGGCGACGACCCGGTCGCCGGCGGTGACTCCGAGTCGCCGCAGCCCGGCTTGGGCCGCACCGACCTGGTCGCGGAGCTGTTGCCAGGTCAGGGTGATCTCGGTGCCGTCCTCGGCGATCGCGATGACCGCCGGTTGATCATGATCGGCGCTGTGCTGAGGTCGCAGAGCATGTTCGGCGTAATTGAGGGTGCTGGCCGGAAACCAGTGCGTCCCGGGCATGGTCTGGTCGATGAGGACGCTGGTGGGTGGCTGGTGCCAGCGGATCTGAAAGTAGTCCGCGATGGCCGACCAGAAGCCGCTGATGTCCTCGGTAGAGTAGCGCCAGAGCGCGTCATAGTCAGGAAAGCTCAGCCCGGTCGCGGCGGTGACGAATGCGGCGAAGTCGGTGATCGCCGCACTCGCGATCCGGTCATCGCTGGGTTCCCAGATAACGGTGGGCGAATCCGACGTCATGTCTGCTCCTCGGGCTGATATACGGAGATTCTCTCGGGACGATCTTGCCCTGCTCGGCGCGAACCGAACTACCCCATCGGCGAGCCAGGACGTCCGGGGGCGCTGTTTCCAGGCTATTTCGGACCTGTATCCGACCTGCTTTCGCACTGCAAATCTTCGTTTCGTGTAGCAACATGTGAGCGGAGCCGGAGATGACCCCATAGGACCCGGCATTAAGGCAGGTAACCACATGACGACAACTCAAGATCCGGCACGGCAGTCGCTCGACGCAGAACAAGTTGGGTACAAGCAATCTCTGGGACGCCGCCACGTTCAGATGATCGCCATCGGCGGCGCCATCGGAACGGGTCTGTTCCTGGGTTCCGCGTCGCGTCTGCACAGCACCGGACCGGCATTGCTGCTCAGTTACGCATTCGTCGGGGTCATCGCTTATTTTCTGATGCGCTCGCTCGGCGAGCTGGTGCTGCATCGCCCGACGTCGGGCGCATTCGTCTCCTATATGCGCGAGTTCTTCGGTGAGAAGGCCGCATTTGTCACCGGATGGTTGTATTGGCTGAACTGGGGGCTGACCGGCATCGCTGAATTGTCCGCCGTCGGACTTTATGTCCAATTCTGGTTCCCGCTGATGCCGACCTGGGCGACCGTGCTGATCGCGCTGGCCGTCGTGCTGGTGATCAACCTGTTGTCCGCCCGGGCATTCGGCGAATTCGAGTTCTGGGCCTCGATCCTGAAGGTGGGCGCGATCGTGGCCTTCCTGGGGGTCGGGCTGGTGGTAGTGATCGGCAAGTTCGACGTCGGTGGCCACCAGGCTGGGTTCCAGAACCTGTGGAACAATCCGGGCGGGTTCTGGCCGACCGGAGACGGCTATTTCTGGTACGGGCCGATCCTGGTGATGTCGGGTGTCGTGTTCGCATACGCCGCGATCGAGATGGTGGGCGTCGCGGCGGGCGAGATGGAGAACTCCGAGCGGGAGGTCCCGAAGGCCGTCAACGCCGTCATCTTCCGCATCGGAATCTTCTACTGCGGTTCCATCCTGTTGCTGGTCTCCATGCTGCCGACCACCGAGTACACATCCGGCACCAGTCCCTTCGTGACCGTATTCCAGCGTCTGGGGCTCGACTGGATGGGCGCGCTGATCCAGGCGATCCTGATCGTCGCCGCCCTGTCCAGCCTCAACTCCGGCCTGTATTCGACCGGGCGGGTACTGCGCAGCCTGGGAATGTCGAAGCAGGCACCGAAATTCACCCTCAAGATGAGCAGCTCGGGCGTGCCCTGGGCCGGCATTGTGATGACCTCGGTGGTCTTCGTCCTCGGCGCCGTGCTCAACGCATTGGTCCCGAACGCATTCGAGATCGCTCTGGAGGCCGCCGCTATCGGTGTGGTGTTCACCTGGGCGACGATCTTCCTGTGCCAGCTTCGGCTGCGCAAACTGGTCAACAAGGGGGTAATTCCGAAGAGTGATTTCCAGGCGCCGGGCTATCCGTGGACCAGCTACATCGGACTGGCCTTCCTCGCACTGGTGATTGTCGGTCTGGCTGTGTCGGGTTGGCAGTCATCGCCGTACTTCTGGCACAAGACCGACTTTCTGGTGGTGGTGATCGGAATCCCGGTGCTGGCGATCGCCCTGGTCATCGGCTGGATGATCGTCAGGCCGGCCGTGATGGCCAACACCGGCGGCCGCATCAAGGCGGTGTGGTCCGACGACGGCCCGACATACGGACCTCGGGTCGGGCCCGACGACCTGGATCCGGGTCACGAGGAGTTCGTCCGTCCCACCTGATTCCGTCGAAACCTTGTCCCGAATTCATGCAGAGGAGAAAACAATATGGACAACGTCGGGCGGCGGAGGATCACCGTTGCCGGTGCCACCGCGATCGCCGTCATGCTCGTCCTCACCGCGTGCGGATCCACTGATGAGCGGCCCAACCCCAGCCCGTCCACGGTGCCGGGAGCTGCCAGCAACGGCAAACTGACGATCGGTATCGCCTTCGATCAGCCTGGCCTATCCCTCAAGTCAGGTGACACCTACAGCGGTTTTGACATCGATACCGCGGTGTACGTTGCCAAGGCGCTGGGTGTTCCGGAGGCGAACATCACCTGGAAGGAAGCCAATGGCGATGACCGCCAACGGCTGCTGACCTCCGGCGAGGCCGACCTGATCGTCTCCACCTTCTCCATCACCGACGATCGCAAGAAGGTGGTGGACTTCGCCGGGCCGTATTTCGAAGCGCACCAAGATCTACTGGTCCGCCGCAACGAAACGGAGATCACCGGGCCCGAAACGTTGAACGGCAGGAAGCTGTGCTCCGTACCCGGCACGACCTCCGCGGCGAACATCAAGGACAAGTACCTGGGACGGATCCAGCTGACCGAGCTGCCGACATTCTCCGACTGTGTGAAGGCGCTCGCCGATAGCCAGGTCGACGCGGTGACCACCGACGACGTGATCCTCGCAGGGTTCGCTGCCGAGGACCAGTATCGGGGCAAACTGAAGGTGGTGGGCACCGGCTTTTCCGACGAGTTGTACGGCATCGGTGTCAAGAAGGGGGATTCGGCAATGCTGCAGAAGGTCAACGCCGCCCTCAAGCAATACATCGATGACGGATCGTGGGCGAAGTCGCTGAACTCGACCGTTCGACCGTCCGGCTATTCGATCCCCGCTCCGCCAACGCCGGGTACCGCCTGAGTTGCGCGCCGACGGCAACGACGACATCGCTGCGCTCGCCGACATTCTGCGCGGGAGCGCACCCTTCGACGGTCTGCCGGCCGATGTGCGGCTCACGATGTCGGGGGCCGCGCGAATCGAGCGCTTCACACCGGGCGAGGTCATCCTCGACGCGTTCACGGTTCCCAGCGTCGAAGTCTTCGTGGTCATCGCCGGATCGGTGGACCTCTGGAATGGCGTGCGGCACACCGACGATGCAGCCGATGAGCGTCTCGGCCCCGGCGGTATCTTCGGCTTTTCCGCGATGCTGATCGGAAGGTCCGTCGGTCCCCTCGCGCGCGCGGTCGACATGGTGACCGTGGCGGCGATCCCGGCCTCGGTCGTCGAACCCGCCTTCACGTCGAGTCCCGGCGCTCAGTTCCTGGCCGAGCAGGTGGCCATCACCCGAGAGCGGGTCGCCGTCTCGGCCTACAGCCTGGTGGACGATCTGATCGTGACGGATCCGCTCGTGGTCGACATCAATGACCACATCAGCGACGTGGCGCGACTGATGACCGATCGCGGGTCGTCGTGCGCCGCAGTCCGCCTGCGGCACGGGGGTTTCGGGTTGGTGACCGACGCGCTGCTGCGCCGGCGGGTACTGGTCGAAGGTCTGCCCGGTACCGCCACGGCCGGCGAGGTCCTCGATGACTCCGCGCCGACGGCCGTCCTGGGTGACTCGGCCGCCGAAGCCCTGATCCTGATGCTCGACCGGAACGCCGAATACCTGCTCGTCACCGACCGCGAGGGGGAGCTGCGCGGCATCGTCAGCCCGCGGCATTTCACCGTGTCACCCACGGCCAGCGGTGTCTCGATCAACGAGCAGGTGCGCCGGGCTTCGACGGTGGCAGAGCTGCAGGAACTGATTCGTCGAGTCCCGGAGGTGCTCGCCGACCTGCTGTCCCGGCAGTTGTCGTCCGGCAAGGTCATTACGGTCTATTCCGCCATCGTCGACACCGTCGTCCGGCGAGCGATCGGGCTGGTCTTCGATCACCATCCGGAACTGTCGCCGGACGCCTTCACCTGGCTCTCGCTGGGGAGCAACGGTCGCCGGGAAGCGACACCCAGTTCCGACATCGACTCCGCTGTCGCCTTCGACGACGCGATCGGTCAGCACGAGATCGACCGCTACCGGGTGGTATTCGGGGAGATCATCCGACTTCTGGCCGATGCCGGCCTGACCACCGACGACCACGGCGCCACTGCGGAGCACACCCTGTTTGCGCGGACGAACGAATCGTGGCGCACTGCTGCGCAGGAGTGGCTGGTATCCCCCGAGGAGAATCAGGGGGCCATGATGACCTCGCTCCTGGTGGACGGCAGACCCATCCATGGCGACCCCGGGCTGCCCGCGGTGACCGAGGTTTTCCGGGATGTGCGCCGCCACCCCGGCACCATGAGGCTGCTGATGCAGGAGTCCTTGTCCAAGCGGGCCAAGTTCCGCTCGGTACGCGACATC
Organism: Mycobacteriales bacterium; assembly: GCA_038245175.1. Classification (GTDB taxonomy): domain Bacteria; phylum Actinomycetota; class Actinomycetes; order Mycobacteriales; family Nakamurellaceae; genus Nakamurella. Next base: position 33,067 of record JBBRSR010000010.1, read on the forward strand.
TTCACCAGGCGTGACACTTTCGACATCAAGGCACACGCACTATTGCCGATCGTGAACATCGCTCGCTGGGTCGGGCTGAGCGTGGGATCCGCGGCGCTGCCCACCCCCGAGCGGCTCCGGGCGGCCGCTGGTTCGACCATCCTGCCCGAGGAGCAGGCGAACAACCTGATCGAGGCCTTCGAAGTTGTCCAACGGCTGCGGCTCCGATACCAGATCGAGCAGCACGAACGAGCCGAAAAGCCGTCCGACATGCTGGTCCGAGACCGGTTGTCGCCGATCGATCGCAGCATGCTCGCACAGGCCGTACATGAGATCGCCGCCGTTCAACGCCGGATGGACAACGTCGCGGTGTTTCTGCCCGCCGATGTCTGGTCCGCGCCCGCGGACACCTGATCGTCATCGAGGCCGGAGCTCTCAGCTGCCGGCGGCGGAAAACGTTTGCAGGCCCGCAACGCGCAACAGGTCGAGCCGGGCTGCGTCGGGCGTGGCGGGCTCCACGGTGTAGACGACGACGTGCAGATCGCTGCCGGGCGCGGTGAGGATGTCGCAGTCCAGGGTTATCACCCCCACACCGGGAGTATCCATGGTCTTCCTGCTGGCGGTATGCAGTGCCACCGACGCTTCACTCCAGATTTTCCCGAAGCGCGTGCTCGAGGTGAGCAGCCCGGCGACCAGCGCGGCCAGGGCTCGATCGGCGGGGTAGCGCCCGGCGGCGGAGCGCAGGTCGGCGACGATATCGCGCTCGAAGACCGCCCTTTCGTCGTCGTTACGAATCACCCGCGAGCCGTCGGTCATGAAGCATCGCCACACCAGGTTGGCCGCTGGTCCTGCCCAGCTGGACGGATCACCCTGCAGCGCCGCCCAGAGCGGATTCCAACTGATCAGGTCCCACGCCGCGGAGAACACCCCGACCGGGGTGTCGCCCAGCCGGTCGATGATGCGCTGGATGCCCGGCGTCACGTGGCGTGGAACATCCCCCGTGGACGGAGTGGCGGCGCCGGCGGTGCGGTAGAGGTGGTCGCGCTCCTGGGTGGTGAGACGAAGTGCGCGCGCAATCGCTCCGAGCACCTGGGGTGACGGATTCCTCGCGCGCCCCTGTTCCAGACGCACCAGGTAGTCCACCGAAAGCCCGGCGAGGTCGGCGAGTTCTTCGCGTCGCAAACCTGGTGCGCGCCTGACCTTTCCGTGCGGCAGTCCCGCGGCCTCGGGTGACAGGCGGTCTCGCCAGGCGCGTAGAACGACGGCGAGTTCGGCTGGCGCGAAGTCATTCATTGTCCCAGTGTCCACCCGGCACACCCGGCGATGGTGGTATCGGCAGTCCGTAGGTAAAGGCGTGCCGGCTTCCCGATCTCAGTCGGGCGCACGCTGAATTCATGACAATCACCCTCATCACCGGAGCCAACAAGGGCCTCGGGTTCGAAGCTGCACGGCGCCTCACCGAACTCGGCCACATCGTTTACATCGGCGCCCGGGACGCCGAACGAGGGCAGGCTGCGGCCACGTCGATCGGCGCGCGTTTCGTGCAACTCGATGTCACCGACGATGCCTCGGTGGATGCCGCGGCGGCGTGCGTCCTCGGGGAAGCGGGTCACCTCGATGTCCTCGTCAACAATGCCGCGGTGTCCGGTTCGCGGGCGCTGCCTGCCGAAGTGACAGCCGACATGGTGCAGGCGGTCTATGGCACCAACGTCTTCGGCCTCGTGCGGGTGACGCACGCGATGCTGCCGCTGCTGCAGGCGTCGGGCTCACCTGTCATCGTCAACGTCTCGAGTGGACTCGGTTCGTTCGGCCGCGTCACCGACCCCACTCAGATGGAGTTCGCCTTTCCCGCCCTCGCGTACGGGTCATCGAAGGCGGCCGTCAGTGCCCTTACCGTTCAGTACGCCAAGGCGTTTCCGGCGATGCGGATCAACGTGGTCGACCCTGGGTACACCGCCACCGATCTGAATGGAAACTCAGGTACCCAGACGGTTCAGGAGGGTACGGACGCCATCGTTCGGCTCGCCACGATCGGTGCCAACGGGCCCACCGGGACCTTCTCCAATCGGCTCGGCCCGCTGCCCTGGTAGGTCCGGCCGGCTCCTGGCCACGAACCGGAACCGGTCGCCGCGGAACAGCGACCGGGTCCATTCCACGACCCGGCCCTGGTCGTCCCAGCCCGTCCGATGGACGAGCAGCAACGGTTGCCCGGTGTCGACCTCGAGTAGCGCAGCCTGCATCGGATCAGCCAGGGCCGTCTCGACGATGTCCTCGACCGCCGCCAGTTCGATGCCATACGCCTCGCGCATCGTGCGGTACAGGGAGCCTCGCCGCTCGAGTTCGTCGGCCAGCGCCGGCAACGGTCCGGGCAGGTAGGCGATTTCGTGGGCGATCGGTTCGTCAGCCGCGGTGCGCAGCCGCTCGACCCGATGGATAACCGTTCCGGGCGCCACCCCGAGGTGGTCGGCCACCTCGGCGCCGGCCGACTGAGCGGCGATGCCCAGGACGATGCTGCCGGGGAGTCGCCCCTCATCATGGGTGTCCTGGGAGAACGAGGTGAGCTGCCGGAGTTGCATGAGCCTGGGCTGCGCGATGAAGGTGCCCCGCCCCTGCGTGTGCTCCAGACGGCCGTCGATCACCAGCTCGGCGATGGCCTGGCGCACCGTCGTGCGTGAGGTCGCGAAGCGTTCGGCCAGCTCGCGTTCCGTGGGCACGCCGACACCGGGGGCGAGTCCGGCGATGAGGTCGAGGATCTCGTTCTTCACCCGGTAGTACTTCGGAACCTTCAACGCGGTGGGCCCTTCGGTGCGCAGCGCCGCCAGTGGTACAGGTCATCCTAGGCGAGATTGGCCTAGACCATTCCCCGCACTGTCTGACTCCCACTCCGGTGTGACGAACGCCACAGTTCAACTCCTCTTGACCACGGAATTGGTCTATGCCAATCTGCTCGATAGTGATTGGTCCAGACCAATCATCCCATCGACAGCGGAGGTAGTCGGCGATGAGCCACGTCACGACCAGCACAGCCCCAGCGGCGCCACCCAAGAAGAAGCGGACGGGGATTCGGATCCCCGGCTTCGCCCAACTTCAGCGTCTGGGCAAGAGCCTGATGCTGCCGATCGCGCTGCTCCCTGCCGCCGGCATCCTGCTCCGCCTGGGTCAACCCGATCTACTGGGCGGGGTTAAGGCGCCGTTGATCGGGCCGTTCTTCGAGGCCATGAGCGCCGCCGGCTGGGCTGTCTTCACCCACCTGCCGCTGCTGTTCGCCGTGGGCGTCGCCATCGGTTTCGCCAAGAAGGCCGACGGCTCGACCGCCCTGGCGGCGGTCGCCGGTTCGTGCCGATCGTGGTCTCCGTCGCCTGCCTGCTGCTCGGCTTCGGGCTGAGCTACTTCTATCCGGTGTTCAATGCCGGCCTCACCTCGGTCGGCCACTTCATCGGTGGCTCCGGCGCGCTCGGCGCGTTCGTCTACGGCTTCACCAACCGGATGCTCATCCCGCTCGGCCTGCACCACATCCTCAACACCTACGTCTGGTTCCTCTACGGTGACTACACGACGTCGTCCGGCGCCGTGGTCACCGGCGAGCTGACCCGCTTCGCCAACGGCGACACTACCGCCGGTCTGCTGACTTCGGGTTTCTACCCGATTCTGATGTTCGGCTTGCCCGCCGCCGCGCTCGCGATGATCCACGTCGCCCACAAGAGGCAGCGCAAGGCCGCCATCGGCATCCTCTCCGCCGCCGGCCTGACCGCATTCCTGACCGGCGTGACCGAACCGCTCGAGTTCGCGTTCATGTTCGTCGCGTTCCCGCTGTATGTCGTGCACGCAGTACTCACGGGCCTGTCCCTGGCGATCGCCTACCTGCTCGATATCCACCTCGGCTTCTCCTTCTCCGCCGGACTGCTCGACCTGCTGCTCTACGGCACTGCCCCGGCTGCACACAACATCCCGTTGTTGATCGTGCCGGGCGTCATCTTCTTCGGCGTGTATTACGTGCTGTTCCGCTTCGCGATCAAGCGCTGGAACATGCGCACCCCGGGTCGGGAGCCCGATGCGGAGTTCGACGCCGAGGAAGCGGCCAACCTGACCGACAGCACGTCTTCGATGGCCGTGTCCGGTAGTGCGAGTGCCGACAGCCAGGCAGAACGGCTGATCGCCGCCTTCGGTGGCCGGGAGAATCTGGTCAACGTCGATGCCTGCATCACCCGCCTGCGGATGGAGGTAGCCGACACCACGAAGGTCGACCGGGCCCGCCTGAAGGCACTTGGCGCCGCCGGTGTGATCGACGTCGGCACCAACGTGCAGGCCGTCTTCGGCACCCAGGCCGAGGCGCTGAAGAACGACATCCTGGATGCTCTCGAGGCGATGCCGGTGCTGGTCTCGGCGATGTCCGCGGTCCCGATGGCTGCGCCGCCGGTTGTCGCGGTACCGGTTGTCGCAGCACCGGTTGCTGCTGCCGCGGTGCCCGATCCGGTGTCGTCGGGCACCACGGCGATCCTGGCTCCGGTCCCCGGCCGCGCAATCGCCCTCGCCGACGTCCCGGACCAGATCTTCGCCCAGGGATTGATCGGGCACGGACTCGCCATCGATCCGCCGCAGGACGTTGTCGACGCGGTCGCCCCGGTCAGGGGCTTGGTGCACACGCTCCTGCCGCACGCCTACGTCGTGATGACCGATGACGGTGTCGCGGTGGTCGTCCACCTCGGCCTGGACACCGTGCAACTCAAGGGCGAGGGCTTCACCGCCCATGTGCAGAAGGGCGACCGGGTCGAGGCCGGCCAGCCGGTCATCACCTACGACGTGCCCGCGATAGCGGCGACCGGCCGCAGGACGATCGTCCCGGTGGTGGTGATGGAGAAGCAGGCGACCGACATCTCGATCGATGCCGCCATCACGGCCGCTGGTGCACTGTCCATCGGCGACCCGCTCTTCACCGTCTTCCACTGATCGAAGGGGTTCCGGCCGACTGCGATTCGTCGCGGCGGCCGGACTCCCGCCCAGCTCACCACCTGAACATTCCCGAGGAGACGTGCTATGGAAATCATCATTCTGAAAGACGCGGCAGCGATCGGCCGACTGGGCGCGGACGCGATCAGCGCGCTGTTGCAGCGGCGTCCGAATGCCGTGCTGGGGTTGGCCACCGGCTCATCGCCGCTGGCAATCTACGACGAGTTGGCCGCCAGGTGTGCAGCCGGCAGTGTGTCGTTCGCCCAGGCCACGGGATTCACCCTGGACGAATATGTCGGGATCGCCGCCGACCACCCGGAGCGGTACCGGACCGTCATCGACACCGACTTCGTCTCGCGGGTCGACTTCGCGCCGGATGCGGTGCACGGCCCGGACGGGTTGGCCGACGACATCGCGGCGGCCTGCGCCGAGTACGAGGCGGCGATAGCTTCGGCCGGTGGCATCGACCTGCAAATCCTGGGCATCGGCACCGACGGACATATCGGGTTCAACGAACCGGGCTCGTCCTTGGCCTCGCGGACCCGGATCAAGACGCTGACCCGACAGACCCGGATCGACAATGCGCGGTTCTTCGACGGGAATCTGGGTGAGGTGCCGACCCACTGCCTCACCCAGGGACTGGCCACTATCCTGTCCGCGCGGCACGTGGTGCTGGTCGCCATCGGCGCAGGCAAGGCCGAGGCCGTACACCACCTGGTCGAGGGCGCGGTCAGCGCGCTGTGGCCGGGGACGATCCTGCAGCATCACCCTCATGTGACGGTGCTGCTCGACGGGGCGGCCGCCGGCCGGTTGCAACTCGCGGACTACTACCGCGAGACCTACCAGGCCAAGCCGGCCTGGCAGGGTCTGTGACCTGCCTCAATCTGCCCGGTTTCATCCCGCCGTTACCTAGCCCGAGGACCCCGGAATGCTGATCACCGCCGATACCGTTGTGACCGGCGACGAGCTGTTGCGGGCCGGCTGGATCGAGATCGCCGACGGCCGGGTTCTGGCCGTCGGCGCCGGTGAGCCGTCCCGTCCGGCAGACCTGGCTCTGGGCGCGGTCACCGTCGTACCGGGCTTCGTCGACATGCATGTGCATGGCGGCGGGGGCGGGGCCTTTCCCGAGGCGACCTCCACCGGCACCAGGGCCACGATCGATATGCATCGACGGCACGGCACGACCTCCATGGTGGCGTCGCTGGTCACCGCGCATCCTGACGAGTTGCTCCGCGAGGTCGCCCTCCTGGCCGAACACGTACAGGACGGTGACCTGGTCGGCCTGCACCTGGAAGGCCCGTGGCTCTCGCTCCGACGGTGCGGCGCGCACGAGCCGGCAGCACTGCGCGACCCGGACCCCACCGAGCTGGATCGCGTTCTCCGTGCCGGCCGGGGCACCGTCCGGATGGTGACGCTGGCCCCGGAGCGGACCGGTGGAATGGCGGCTATCCGACGGCTGGTTTCGGCCGGAGTAGTGGCCGCCGTCGGCCACACCGACGCCACCTACGACCAGGTGCGCGCCGCGATCGACGTCGGCGCCACCGTCGGGACGCACCTGTTCAATGCGATGCGGCCGGTGCACCACCGCGAACCGGGCCCGGTGATGGCGCTTTTGGAGGACCCGCGGGTCACCGTCGAGCTGATCACCGACGGCGTGCACCTACACCCGGCGCTGTACCGGCACGTGACCTACAGCGTCGGACCGGACCGAGTGGCGCTGGTCACCGATGCGATGGCGGCAGCCGGCATGGCCGACGGCGCCTACCAGCTGGGGCCGCTGGCCGTCACGGTGATCGACGGGGTCGCGCGGATCGCCGACACCGATACCATCGCCGGCAGCACCGCGACCATGGACCGCATCTTCCGTACTGCGGTGACGAACAGTGGCCGACCGCGGGACGAGGCGCTGCTGGCGGCCGTCCGGCAGTCCTCGGTCAACCCGGCCCGCGCCCTCGGCCTGCCGCCCGCCGGTTTGATTGCCGGTGCGGTGGCCGACCTCGTCGTGCTCGACGAGGAGCTGGCGGTGACCGGAGTGCTGTACCGGGGGGAGTGGGCGGGCTGACGCACCACGCACCCTGAGCTCGACTCCGGCGATCGCCGAGTTCCTGGGCCCTCGGCACAATCTTGGCATGCCGTCCATTCTGCGTTCGCCCTGGTGTAACCGGGACGCCACCGCCGCAGCCCAAGGTAGGCCGGTCCCTCACCCTCAAGGAGCTCTGAATGCGCACTCTGAACAGATACCGCGCCACCGTGGTGGGCCTGGCCGCGGTTGCGGCGATGGCCGCGGCCACGGTGCCGGCCACCGCGAATGATCAATCTGACCATGGCGGTAGTGACAATTCGAGGCCAGGCCTGTTCTCGCTGACGAACCTGCCGACCGCGAACCCGAAGAGTGCGGGAGTGGTGGCTCCGGACGTGCTGTCGCCCGAGCTGACCCAGGTGGCGCTGGCTCAGGGCGCCAACAGGTTGGAGAACCCGACCGCTGAGGTTCCGTTCTACGGGTATGACGGTGACAAGCCCACCATGGTGCCGCTGCCCGGCTTGCCTGTCTCGGAAGCGCACAAGACCGAACCTGACAAGAACACCTATCTGGTCTTCAAAAAGGGTCTGCCCGGTGCGGACCCGGCGTACAACTACGGCACCCACTTCCTGTTCCAGGGCCATGAGTCAGGCACTCCCGGCTACATCACCCGGATCAACCTGGACGCGGATGCGGCCCATAGGGTCACGCGGCTGGCAACCCAGGACACCGCGGGAGTGAACCTGCCCGATTTCGACGGGTCGACCTGGGACCCGATCGCCGGACGGCTGCTGTTCACCGCCGAGGCGGGTGCCAAGGGTGGGGTCTGGCAATCGGATCTTTCCGTTCCGGCCACGGTTCAAGACATTTCCGGGCTGACAGGTCGGGGCGGTTACGAAGGCATCCAGAATGACAAGCTGGGCAACCTGTACCTGGTCGAAGATGTCGGCGGTAAGACCGGCGCTGTCAACACGGTGGCCAAGCAGCCGAACTCGTTTGTCTACCGGGTGGTTCCGGCCGATCCCGCTGACCTGACGAAGGGCGGCAAGCTGCAGGTGCTGCAGCTGACCAACAACGGTCATCCGATCAAGTTCACCGCGGGCGCGGCGGACGCGGACGTCCTCAGTCAGGACATGGCCGACCTGCATACCTTCGGCAAGTCCTTCCCGACGCACTGGATCACCGTTCACGACACGGCGACCGACGGCATGGCCGCATTCGACGCCAATGCGCTTGCCAAGGCGGCGGACGGAACTCCGTTCAAGCGGCCCGAGAACGGGGTATTCGGCCCCGATGGGAAGTTCGGTGACTTCTACTTCACCGAAACCGGCGACACCAATGCGAACACCGAAGCCGGCGCATTCGGTGGGTTCGGCGGGATCATGCACCTGTCGCAGAGCCCACGGTCCAACGACGGCAGCCTGACCATCTTCTACCGTGGCGACGTCACCCACACCGGTCTGGACAATATCCAGTTCGTCGGCGCGAATCAGTTGGTAGCCGTGGAAGATGCCGGCGACACCCTCCACACGCAGCGCACTGCTGTTGACTCCGGCTACCTGTTCGACACCGCGGCGGACTACTCGAAGGGTGCCCAACCCCTTCGGTTCCTCGCCCAGGGCCGGGACGCGTCGGCGACCATTGACTCGTTCTGCGGCTCGGCGTGCGGTAACGATGGTGACAATGAGATCACCGGGTTCCACGCCTCCAACGGCGATCCCACCAAGAACGGAATCCTCGGCAGCACTGCACCGCAGCCGTTCCATGACGGTTGGCGAGTTTTCTACACCCGCCAACACGGTGACAATGTGACGTTCGAAATCCTTCCTGCGGCCATGGCCACGCACCACGACAGCTGATCGTGACGCCTCGGGGCATGCACGGCTATCCGTCTGCGCATGCCCCGAACGGTCGGGCTGGCTGGGTCCTGCGCACTAAATCTGCGTTGACGCCGAACTCCGATGGCCGTCGAGCAACCCGATCACAGCGCGGGCGGCGCGGTGGCCCGACGCCATGGCGCCTTGGATGGACGGGGTGTCCTGGTGATCACCGCACAGAAATGTTGCGTCGCCCAGCTCGACCGGCCGGCGCACCTGCAGAGGTGGTCGGGTGAGGGGCAGCGCCTGTGGGATGTCATGTCTGACCAAGAGGTCCCACGCGGTGGTGTCGGTCCGCCAGAGGCGACCGGCTTCGGAGCGGGCCTGGAGGTCGCTGAGACCGGCTGAATCCAACGTGGTGAGTTGCACAAGGTCGCGCCCGGGCGGAGCGTAGCTGGGCGCCGCCGCCGACACGATCGCGGTGTTGGCGACCGGGCCGCGCCGGCCGTCGACGCAGAGCAGCCGGTCGCGCGGTAGCCCGGGAGGGGTCGCGAACCACCAGGTCGTCAAGCCCCCGGTGGCGCGGGCCGGGGTCAGGTGCAGCACGCTGGCGGACTGGAGGTCCGTCGCGACCACGACCGCGCGGGCGTGAATCGTTCCGGCGGCTGTGCGCACAGCTGGGCCTGGACCGAGTCCGACGACTTCGGTGTCCGTCTCCACGCGGCTGCGCAGCCGGCGGGCGAGCTGCTCAGGCAGGGCTTGCATGCCCGCACGGGGCAAGCCGGGCGTTCCCAGCAGGAATGACCGGATGAGCAGGCGAACGAAGACGGCCGACGCCAGCGCTGGGTCATCGGCGAGAACTCCGGACAGGAACGGCTCGAGCACCTCCCGTCGCAACCGCCCCTGCACGCCTGCTGCCGCCCAGGATTCGGCGAGCGTCTGATCAACGGCCCGGGCGCCCCGCTGCGGGGCGATCACCGTCGGCAGGGCCCAGCGCACCAGCCCGAGGATGTCCCGGACGTCCAGTAGCCCGCTGCGCAGCGTCGCCGCCAAAAGCCGGGGGGCGCGGCGCGGGTCGGCCAACACCGCGCTGCGATCACCCAGGTGGACGCGGACCCCGGCTGCGAACAGCTGCATTTCGAGCGCCGGCACGTCGATCAGGCGTTTGACCTGCGGGTAGGCAGCGTTGAGCAGCTGAAAACCGACGTCACAGCGGAAGCCGTCGACGATTTCGGTGCGGATGCGACCGCCGATATGATCGGCTCGTTCCAGGATGCGCACTTCAAGGCCCCGTGATTCAAGTTCGGTCGCGCACACCAGGCCGGCCATGCCGGCTCCGACGACCACCACATCCGGACCCGGTTCCATCAGCCCAGAATGCCACCACCGTGCGGGCATCATGCAGATCAACTCACTCGAACCACAGGGTCCCTGCGGCAGCCGACGTGATCGGGTGCTGATGGTCTGGCCGCTCACCTTCCGGCGAGATCGGCGGATCCATCAACGACAGCTGCGATCTGCTGGTCGATCTCGTTGCGGCGCTTCGAGGCAATCGCCAGTTTGCGTTCTGCGGAATGGCGGGCCCCGGCGCAGGATGGTTCACTGATGTGGTTCCATCGAGCACCCCCAGCGGCGGAGGTCGGAGCCATGGCGTTCCTGGAATGGCTCAAGGCGGGTAGTCGCAGCGTTCTGCTGGAGCAGGTCATTCTCAGCGGGTCCGACGTGCTGCTGCAGGGCAGAGGCTACGCACTCACTGATCCACCGGTCGGCTTCCAGATCATCCGCTTCCGCAACCCGATCCTGGCACCGCTGATCCGCCGGTTGGGGCACGCTCTCGAGCTGAACGTCGGGCAACCTCAGGCGCCGGTCGAAAACGTGACCTCTCAGGCGTTCGAGGCGGGGCCACTGAAGCCCCGCGGCGGCAAAGTCGTTTCCAGGAGGTACTACTTCATCGACGACAAGGGGAACCGATCCGATCCGGTCCAAGTCTCCGGAATCGGTATGTTCAAATTGATTCCGAAGGCGAAAGCTGAAATCCTCGAAGGCTTTTCGGGCGAGGTCAGTATTGTAGAGGTCGAGATAAGGGCAGCGGTCGACCCCGACCTGACGGTGCGGCCACTGGGTATCGGCGACGGGCTGGGTGCGCTCTTTGACGAGATAGTCGCCGACGACGCGGACCTCGAGGACTCAGCTGCGACGGTGGCCGCAGTCCTCCGCTACCTGAAAACCGACGGCAGCGACGTCGCCTCCGTTGATCTCGACGCTGAAGACGACCCGGGTTTCATCACGTCGATCGCCCAGTCCGGCACCGAAGAATGGGCAGGATGGTGGGGCGAGGCCAAGGCCCGGTTCATTGACCGCGTCGCTCTGCACAACGACACAGAACCCGACGATAGGGACCAGTTCGTAGAGGTGTTGGTCAAGCTCGTCGCGACCTGGGGCGCCGCCGGCTTGGCAGGGTTGGTCGAGCTGCGCGACGAACTCCAAGTCGTGCACACGGCGATCAGCTACTCGTGGACGGTTGGTTGGGGCCCCGGCAGTGAATCTGAGCCCACTCAGTTCCCAACGTCCATTCAGATACATCTGGACGAGGGTGAAGGCGTCACATTCCCCGTCGTCGTGCAAGCATCGGGGAGTGGTGCCGTTCGGATGGCTTTCGAGGCAGTCGACGAGTCCCAGGACCTGCGGATGGTCAGCGACATCGTCACCGTCACACTCAGCGACGGCGCCTGGTCCATCCACACGGACGCCGACAACCTCACCGTTTACCAGCAGGACAGGCCCATGACGATCTGACGATTCACCACCCTCGGCGCCAGCTCTGAGCTGCGAACGTGGGCCGTTGTGTAAGGGGCTTCAAGTCCCTCGAACCTGGGGAAGCGCCGGATGTTCTCTGTGAAGAGCCGTGCGTTGGCGCGAATCGCAGTCGCAGCGATGGCGAGGTCAGCGCCGTCGATGTTGTGGTGACTTGGGGGCCACCTGCGCCCCAGCGCGCCGGCATGCTCGGCGATCTTCGCGTCGACCGGATGCCATCCGAGCGTCGAAAGGAACCGAAGGGTAGCCGGTGCATTCTGCTGGACATGCTGACGCCCTGTCGAAGGTGTCGTCAGGGACGGAGAGCAGTCTTCATTGCTGCGAGTACAGCCGAGTATGACTGACGGGTGGAATGCCCGGCGGCGGCGAAGGTTGACCCGCACCAGATCAGGATCAAGCTCGGCGAGCTGAGACGGGACTGGCGGTTCGATCGGATGCCCACGGTGGTCCATACCGCCACCCGGGGCCGGCACCGCCACGTACGCGCCGATCGCAAGACACTTCGGGGTCCAGGTCTGGTCGTGCGCGCCCGCTACACGGGAACCGCAAAGACGTGGTCGAGAAGGCGAACCACACCGCAGGCGGCGGCGGCATGGTTCAAGCTCCTAGTGAACGCCATTGTCGAATAACGTCGGTCGCTCTCAGAGCAGCTCCCCTATTCCCAGGGGATGGCGAGGTCGCCGAGCGCCACCAGACTGCCAACGAGTCGCCGACTATCGACGGTGTTGATTCCGCACCCGAGGGTGGCTTCTGCCGGCCCGGCACGGGTGTCGACCGAGGCGCCTGTGTTGTCGATACTCTGCACCTCGACGGCCAGCGCACCCGCATCCGTGGCGTCGGGAAGGGCGGTCAATCGTTGGGCGCTCTGCACACATGTCCGTTGCAGTTCGTCGCGGGCGACGTCACCCCCAGCCGCTCTGCCAGACGCGAGGACCTGGAAGTCATGGGGCGAAGAACACAGCACGTAGCCGGTCGTCCAATCATCGCCAGAACCACAGAACCCCAGGATGTCTCGCTCATTTCCGGTGGACATCGCATCTCGAAGTGAGCCGGCGTAGTGGACGACCGCAGTCTGAGCGTCGTTGGCTGGAATGAACCCGGCGCAGGCGACCCAGTGCTGCCCCACTGCCTGTTGCAGGGGTGATGGACTGAACGGCGCCGAGAACGAATAAATCCTGGGCGCCCAGTGCAGAAACAGCGGCACTGCCCCGACGTAGAGTGATCCTGCTTCGAGACAGGTCGTGGGGTTGGGATCGCTGACCGACACACCGTTGCCGTTTCCCGTGGACGCAGGAGGCTTGGCCGGATTGGCGAGGACGGCGACAACTTCGCCGTAGCGAAAGCCGTCACACGCTTCGAATTGCAGCTGTGGATAGTCGTATGGGACGGTCCCCCATAGCGCCGGGTTCACGGGGTCAGGGACACAGTCACCAACGGTCGGCGGACCCGGCACCGACAGCGCCCGTGGTGAGCCCGCGACCCGACGCGGTTGTAGGCCTGCGAACACCCAGACGGCCAGCACCGCAGCAGCCAGGAACAGCACGCCAAGCTGTCGACGCTCCACACTTCGCACGGTAATCCCATTGGACTCGATCGACCACTCACCGAGGTCGGTGCCTGCCACGGACCGTGCGGGTCGCACGAGCAGACCGGTGCGCCGACAGGATCCGCGGACATGAACCAGCGGGGCGTGGGGGATTCAGGAGTGAACATGAAGTCCATCACCGTGTCTGACTCAAACACAGTCAGTGCAGATCAAGAGATAAGATTGGTACGTGTCCGAGAGGGGACTTGAACCCCCACGCCCTTGCGGGCACTAGCACCTCAAGCTAGCGCGTCTGCCATTCCGCCACCCGGACCGGTGTCGCCCGCCGGGTCCCAGGAACTGATCGGGGCGGACTGGTCAACGATAGTCGCTCTGACCCGCTGATCCCAAACCCGACCGGAATGCAGGTCGGGACACCAGGCAGTGGTAGGAACATGACCATGATGGACGCTCCCACCACCAGTCAATCGGCGGCCGAGGCCGAGGTTGTCCAGCTCTGCAGCGAGCTTATTCAGATCGACTCCGTCAACACCGGCGACCCGGACACCATCGGCGACGGCGAGACCCGCGCGGTCCGCTACATCCAGGGCAAGCTCGAGGAGGTCGGCTACCAAACCACCTTCTACGAGTCTGTCCCCGGGCGAGGTAACCTGATCTGCCGGCTCGCCGGCGCCGACCCGACGCGCGGGGCCCTGCTGATCCACGGACATGTGGACGTGGTCCCTGCCAACGCCACCGAGTGGACGGTTGACCCGTTCTCCGGCGCCGTCCAGGACGGCTATGTCTGGGGCCGCGGCGCGGTGGACATGAAGGACATGGTCGCAATGACCCTGGCCGTCGCCCGAGATCTCAAGCGCAGCAACGTCGTTCCGCCCCGCGACCTGATTTTCGCGTTCATGTCGGACGAGGAGGCGGGCGGATTCTTCGGCGCCCGCTGGCTCGTCGACCACCACCCCGAGCTGTTCGACGGTGCCACCGAGGCGATCAGCGAGGTCGGCGGCTTCTCGATCTCACTGGAGAACTCGCAGCGCGCCTACCTGGTCGCCGCCGCCGAGAAGGGGGTCGCCTGGGCCACCCTGCGAGCAACCGGCACCGCCGGACACGGCTCGATGATCAACCACGACAACGCCGTCACCCGCATCGCCAACGCCGTCGCGCGGCTCGGCGCTCACGAATTCCCGCTGACCAGGACCGCAACGGTCGACGCGTTCCTGGCCGCGATGACCGAGCTGACCGGGATGGAGTTCCCGGACGAGGACTTCGAAGGTTCCGTCGCGAAGATCGGGCCCGTCGCTCGCATCGTCCTGTCCACTCTGCGCAACACCGCGAACCCGACCATGCTCAAGGCCGGCTACAAGGCCAACGTGATCCCGTCGGAGGCTTCAGCCGCCGTCGACTGCCGCATCCTGCCCGGCAGCGAGGACACCTTCCGCGAGCAGGTCGCCGAGATCGTCGGCGACGGCATCGAGATCGAATGGGTCTGGCAGCCCCCGCTGGAGGTGCCGTTCTCCGGCGACCTGGTCGACAACATGAAGGCCGCGCTGGAGGCCGAGGACCCGGACGGGCACGCCGTCCCGTACATGCTGTCCGGCGGCACCGACAACAAGGCATTCGCCACCCTCGGCATCCAGGGCTACGGCTTCGCCCCGCTGAAGCTCCCGGCCGGCCTCGACTTCAGCGCACTGTTCCACGGGGTTGACGAACGCGTGCCCGTCGACGCCCTGACGTTCGGCGTCCGGGTGCTCGACCGACTACTCCGAAACTGCTGAGGCCTACCGGAGCAACAGGGCCGAGTCGCCGAACTCGTGCCACAGATATCCCTGCGCCACCGCCGCCGCGTACGCCCGCTGGGTCAGCTCCGGCCCGGCCACCGACTCCACCAGCAGCAGATGGGATGCCTCAGGGTTGTGCCAGCCGGTGATCAGCCCATCGATCACCCGGACCGGCGCTTCCGGCGAGATCACCCGGTTCGTCCAGCCACACGCGCCCTCCACCAGTCCGGCGGCGTTCACCGCCGACTCGATGGCCCGGGTCGCCGTGGTGCCGACCGCGATCACCCGGCCGCCCGCGGCCCTGGTCAGATTCACCAATCGCGCTGTCGCCTCCGGCACCTCGAACCACTCCGGCTGCGGTGCCTCACCGGCGTCCTGCGACGACACACCGGTGTGCAGGGTGATCGGCGCGAACATCACGCCCGCCGAGATCAATGACGTCACCAGCCCGCTGGCGAACGGGCGGCCGGCGCTCGGCATCTCCGCACTGCCCGGGACCGAGGCGAACACCGTCTGGTAGTCGGCGAGCGGGAACCGATCACGCAGATACCCATAGGCGATCGGCCGGCCCCAGCGCAGCAAATGATCGGCCAGCGACCCCTCGCCGACGGCGGCTGCCACCCAGAGCCGATTGCCCATCCCGGTCGGGGAGGAGCCATCAGCAGCGTGCGGTCGGACCAGCTCCAACTCTCCCCACCCGCCGAGCGACACCCGCATGCCAACCTGCGCGTCGAGAATCGGCTGGCACCCATGCGGCGCGGTCCGCAACTCGATCACCCAGTGGCCCCCGGTGAGCTCGGTCGCGAAGTGCGCAACTGCCGGCCCGACACCCGCGATCTCGCCGTCGATCTCGGCGGGTAGCGTCCGAGAGTTGTTCACCACCAGAAGGTCACCTGGATTCAAGAAGTCCCCAAGGTCGGTGAAGTGTGAATGAGTGATGCCGTCGGCCGAACCTACCAGCAGCCGGACCTGATCACGTTGCAGGCCACGACGTTCCGGTGGCTCGGTCGCGGTTCGATCGACCGTGGCGGTGAAAACCGTTGTCGGGTGCGAGGTCAGCAGCGTCATCGGGCACCTACGCCATCCGCCATCGGCAATTCAGCGGTCGTGAAATCGGTGGCTCTGTATCGCCCGCTGGGCGGCCGGGTTCGCCACAGATTCAACAGCCCCGGCACCACGGACTCCGGGAGCGGTCGGTCGCTGATGTCCTCACCGGGAAAGGCGGCTTGCTGCATCGCGGTGCGCATGTCACCGGGATCGAAGGCATAGCAGGCGATCTCGGAATTCTCCGCGCCGAGTGTCAGGGTCAGATGATCCACAGCGGCCTTGGACGAGCCGTAGACACCCCAGCCGTCATAGTGCTCGACCGCAGCGTCCGACGAGACCGACACGACCGTGCCGCCGGCGACCCTCAGGTCGGGCAGCAATGCCACCATCAACTCCAACGGTGCGGCGACATTGATCCCGAACGTCTGGACCAGCTGCTCGCCGGTCACCGCGGTCAATGGCGGCAGGGGAGTCGGGCCCAGCGTGCTCGCGTTGTTGACGAGCAGGTCCAGGCCGCCGCCGAACCGGCGAACCGCCGCTGCCAGCTCCTGACGATGTGCTGGATCAGCGATATCACCGACAACGGCCACGACGGTGTCGCCGAGCCTGTCGGTGACCTCGTGCAGCGCCGCCGAATGTCGTGCATCGACGACCAACCGCCAGCCATCCGCGGCCAGTTGACGGGCGAGTGCGCGGCCCAGGCCTTGGGATGCGCCGGTGATGAGTGCTACGCGCATGTGCTGCTCCTACGTGTCGATAAGGTTCAGTTGGTCCGGGCCTATTATTGAACTTGAAGTCAGGTTTAAGTCAAGCTAGTGTGGGAAAATGGCAACAATTGGGACACTGACGGTCGGCGAAGTGGCCGCGCGCAGCGGATTCTCCGGTTCGGCGATCAGGTTCTATGAACGGGCCGGCCTGATCACCGCCACCCGTACGGCTGGCAATCAGCGTCGATATGGCCGCCCAGTACTGCGGCGACTCGCGTTCATCCGGGCGGCCCGCAACGTCGGTCTGAGCCTGGATGAGGTACGCGCCGAACTGGCGCATCTGCCCGATGAGCGGACGCCGACCACGGCCGATTGGCACCGGATCTCCTTGGACTGGCGGGACCGGCTGAACGAGAAGATTGGGGCCATCGAGGCATTGCGCGACAAGCTGGAGTCCTGCATCGGCTGTGGCTGCCTGTCGCTGAACGCCTGCCGGCTGTCCAATCCGGACGACCGTCTCGGCGCCGACGGCAGCCCGGCAGGCGCCGCCCTGCTACCGCGACTGCTCCGCGAGCCCACCGAGTAGCAGCCCAAGTTCGCTCACTCGGGTCGGCTACCCGGCCAGCGGAAGCTCGTTACACACATGTGACCGAATACGCTTGACCCCGGGAGTGTGAGCGTTAACACTCAAGCCTGCGGGTCGTCGACGATCCGTCCTCGCAGCAGTGTGGGGGATCGGCAACGAAAGGTCAGCCAATGTCGGCTTGAGCCAGCCCGCGTCGACCCGCCCAGATCCTGGGCTCGTGTGACCGTGCCCGAGGCAACCTCTCGCC
The DNA here is from genome assembly GCA_038245175.1 of Mycobacteriales bacterium. Classification (GTDB taxonomy): domain Bacteria; phylum Actinomycetota; class Actinomycetes; order Mycobacteriales; family Nakamurellaceae; genus Nakamurella. The sequence continues at coordinate 50,549 of JBBRSR010000010.1, forward strand.
TCGTACGCCGACCAGAACGTCGGTGCACCAACACATTTCGCGCGACTTCCGGCCAGCCTCATTCCCCGGCACTCGTTCTCGATCCGCCAGTCACGAGGTTCCACCAGCGTTGGAGGATTGCTGTGCTCAAGAAAACTCTGGCGGTCGCCGCATCAGCGGCGCTTGCCCTGACCGTCGCCGCATGTGGCAGCACCACTGCCGCCACGACGTCCACCACCGCCAGCACCACCGCCTCGTCGGCCGCGTCTTCGGCCCCCTCTGCGGCGCCATCATCGCAATCCAGTGCTGCGACATCCGCATCCTCCGGCGGATCCGAGATCGCCATCCCGCCGCTGGATCCGGCCGTCCTGGGTGGTGCGGTGATCGGATTTGCGCAGGTCGGCTCCGAGAGTGGCTGGCGCAGCGCCAACACCGACTCGATCAAGGCTTCCGCCGCGTCGAACAAGGTCGACCTGCAGTTCACCTCCGCCGAAGGTGATCAGGCCAAGCAAATCGCCTCGATCAAGACCTTCATCACCCAGGGCGTCGATTTGATCGCCTTCTCCCCGGTCGTCGAGACCGGTTGGGATGCGGTGCTTCAGGAGGCCAAGGCCGCCAACATTCCGGTTATCCTGACCGACCGCAGTGTCAAGGCAGACCCGAGCCTGTACAAGACGTTCCTGGGCTCGGACTTCATCGCCGAGGGCGAGAAGGCCGGCAAATGGGCCAAGACCGAATTCGCCGCGGCCACCAAGGTCAACGTCGTCGTCCTGGAAGGCACCACCGGTTCGGCACCGGCCAACGACCGCGCCACCGGCTGGAACAACATCCTGGGGTCGGAGTCGAAGTTCACCACCCTGGCGTCGCAGACCGGCGACTTCACCCGGGACGGCGGCAAGAAGGTCATGGAAGGCTTCCTGGCCAAGTACCCGAACATCGATCTTGTCTACGCCCACAACGACGACATGGGTCTGGGCGCGATCGAAGCCATCGAAGCGGCCGGAAAGGTCCCGGGTAAGGACATCAAGATCGTCACCGTGGACGCTGTCAAGGCCGGCATGGAAGCCCTGGCTGCCGGCAAGATCAACTTCATCGTCGAGTGTTCTCCGCTGCTTGGCGACCAGCTCTTCCAGCTGGCCAGCGGCGTGCTCGGCGGCAAGGAAGTTCCGACCCGGGTCATCACCGTCGAAGGTTCCTTCACCCAGGAGCAGGCGATCGCGGCGCTGCCGACCCGCAAGTACTAGCCGATCGGGGCCGACAGGTCTAAGCCTTACTGATCGGGGTTTCACAATATTCTGCTTGCCGTCCGGTCGGTGTTCGTCGTCAGGCCTGAGCGCCTGAGGACGCCACCGACCGGACGCTGCTCGAAAGGCGACATCAATGCTGGCAGGCTCTGGCGGTCCGACCGCTGTTCCGATCGTCGAGATGAGCAACATCAGCATGACGTTTCCCGGGGTGAAGGCGTTGCAGCAGGTGGCTTTCCGGCTCTTTCCGGGTGAGGTCCACGCACTGATGGGAGAGAACGGCGCCGGCAAGTCCACGCTGATCAAGGCGCTCACCGGGGTGTACGCGATCGACGCCGGCACCATCGTGAAATCCGGTCAGGAAGTCAGGTTCCACGGCCCGGCCCAAGCGCAGGCCGCCGGTATCGCCACCGTGTACCAGGAGGTGAACCTGGCAACCAACCTGACGGTCGCCGAGAACATCATGCTCGGCCGCGAACCCCGCCGACTCGGGCTGATCGACTTCCGGGCGATGCGCAAGCACACCCGTTCGGTGCTCGCCGCGCTCAACCTGGATATCGATCCGGGCTCGCTGCTCGAATCGCACTCGATCGCCATCCAGCAACTGGTCGCGATCGCCCGGGCCGTCGACATCAACGCCGAGGTGTTGGTGCTGGACGAGCCGACCTCCTCGCTGGATGCTCGTGAAGTGGCTGAGCTGTTCACGGTGATCCGCAAGATCCGGGACAGCGGCGTCGCCGTGCTGTTCGTCTCGCACTTCCTCGACCAGGTCTACGAAATCGCCGACCGGCTCACGGTCTTGCGCAACGGTGAACTCGTCGGTGAATACCTGGTCGGCGACCTGCCGCGCATCGCGCTCATTTCCAAGATGATCGGCAAGGAACTGGCTGCGCTGACCGAACTCAAGCAGGGCACCAGACGAGAGGCCGCCGAGCGGGTGGCCGGGAAATCGTTCCTGACGGCGAACGGCCTGGGCAAGGCGGGTTCCGTATATCCCTGTGACGTCGAGATCTATCCGGGCGAAGTGGTCGGACTCGCGGGTTTGCTCGGTTCCGGGCGGACTGAGCTGGCCCGGTTGCTCTACGGCGCCGACCGGAACGACTCGGGCACCACCACCATCAACGGCGCCCCGGTGAAACTGCGGACCCCACGGGTTGCACTGGACAACAAGATCGCGTTCGCCTCGGAGAACCGCAGAGCCGAGGGGCTGATCGGTGATCTGACCGTGCGGGCCAATATCGTGCTCGCCATGCAGTCCGAACGTGGCTGGCTTCGGCAGATTCCCCGCAAGCAGCAGGACGAGTTGGCCGACAAGTACATCAAGGCCCTCGACATTCGGCCGACCAACCCGGAGGCGTTGGTGCGCAACCTGTCCGGCGGCAACCAGCAGAAGGTGCTGCTCGCCCGCTGGCTGATCACCGAACCGAATCTGCTCATTCTGGACGAGCCGACCCGCGGCATCGACGTCGGCGCCAAGGCGCAGATCCAGAAGCTGGTCGCCGCATTGTCCGACGAAGGCATGTCGGTGGTGTACATCTCCGCCGAACTCGAGGAGGTGCTCCGGCTGTCCCATCGAATCGTCATCATGCGCGATCGGCACAAGATCGCGGAGGTCGTCAACACGGGGGTCACGGTGAACGACATCATGGAAACCATCGCAGCGGAAGCGGGGCAGCCGGCATGAGAAAGCTCGCCTCGCACCGGCTGGTCTGGCCGGCCGGCGTGCTACTGGCCCTGCTGGTCGCCAACTTCCTGTGGAACCGCAACTTCTTCAACGTCACGATCCTGAACGGAAACCTGTTCGGCGCGCCGATCGACATCCTGCGGCGGGCCGCGCCGGTGGTGCTTGTCGCCCTGGGCATGACCCTGGTGATCGCCACCCGCGGCATCGACCTGTCGGTCGGTGCGGTGGCCGCGATCTCGGGGTCCTGGGCGTCGATGTACATCATCAATTCCGGCGACCGGACATCGGTCAAGGTCGTCCTCACGGCGGTGGGCGTTGCGCTGCTGATCGCCCTCGTGGCCGGCGCCTGGAACGGCTTCCTGGTCTCCGTCCTGGGCATCCAGCCCATCGTCGCCACGCTCGTGTTGATGGTTGCCGGACGGGGCCTTGCACAGGTGATCACCAACGAGAAGATCCTGTACCCGGACAACACGCCGGCCTACAAGTTGATCGGTGGCGGTTACTGGCTCGCCGTTCCGTTTTCGATCCTGCTGGCCGGGGCGATCTTCGGTCTGACCGCACTGCTGACCCGCCGCACCGCACTGGGCACCCTGATCGAAGCGGTCGGCGTGAACCCGGAAGCGAGTCGGCTGGCCGGCGTGCGATCCCGTTCGATCACCTGGATCGTCTACATCTTCGCGGGCCTCTGCGCGGGAATCGCCGGGTTGATGCTGACCTCCAACTCGACGTCGGCGGACCCGAACTCGATCGGACTGTTCATCGAACTGGACGCCATCCTGGCCGTCGTCATCGGCGGCACCTCTCTGGCCGGCGGCCGGTTCTCCCTGGCCGGCACCCTGATCGGGGCGTTCATCATCGAAACCATGGACACGTTCGTGGTGATCGCGATCTCCGCCCGCAGTACGGATGTGTTCAAGGCCTGCGTGGTGATCGTGGTCTGCCTCATCCAATCGCCGGAAGCGCGGGCCTGGGTGGCGACGCTGTTCCGCGGCGGGAAGACCAGACCGCCCGTGGTGATGGCGGCTGTCACGACGACCGCCGCCCCGGTCAGCGCCTCAGCGGCCGAACTCACCGACATCGCCGGCAGGGTCTCGTCATGACGGCGACCCTGGAGGTCAAACCCGCTGCGGCGGCACCGAAACGGCGTTCGCTCCGGCGGTTCGAACGCTACTCACAGATCGGCGCGACCGTCGTGCTGCTCGGCATCCTGCTCGGGGTCGGCGCGAAGCTGTACCCGAACTTCCTGTCCGGGCAGGCCATCATGGATCTGTTCAGCAAGAACTCGTTCCTGATCGCGCTCGCCGTCGGCATGACGTTCGTCATTCTCAGCGGTGGCATCGATCTGTCGGTCGGCGCGGTGATGGCCCTGGGGTCGGTCGTGGCCGCAACCCTGCTCCAGCAGGGCTGGCCCGCCTACCTCGTGATTCCGGTGGTGCTGATCGTCGGAATGTCCATGGGACTGCTGGTCGGGCTGATGATCCATCGGTTCAACATCCAGCCGTTCATCGCCTCGCTGGCCGCGATGTTCCTGGCCCGCGGACTATGTTTGGTGGTCACCGACCGATCCATCGCGATCGAGGATCCGTTCTTCAAGACGATGAACCTGGCACACATCAACCTCTGGGAATCCACCACGGTGAACCTGCGCGGCAAGGTCCGGATCAGCCAGGTGTACACGACCCCGGCGGTGTTGATCGCCCTGGCCGTGCTGGTCATCGCGTTCATCGTGTTGCACTACACCCGGTTCGGCCGCACCGTCTATGCCCTGGGCGGCGGCGAATCCTCGGCGAACCTGATGGGCCTGGCCGCGGGGCGCACCAAGGTCGGCGTGTATGTGATCAGCGGGCTGTGCGCCGGCCTGGCCGGGTTGCTCTTCTCCTTCTATACGGCTTCGGCCGATCCGGTCGCCGGCATCGGCTACGAACTCAACGCCATCGCTGCCGTCGTCATCGGTGGAACGCTGCTCGTCGGCGGCTCCGGCTATGTGCTCGGATCCCTGCTCGGCGTGCTGACGCTGGCCACCATCTACGCCTACAAGGAGTTCGACGGGGACCTGAACACCGGCTGGACCCGGATCATGATCGGTGTCCTGGTGCTGTTCTTCATCGTCCTGCAGCGGGTGCTGGTGGCCCGGCGCAAGTAGCCCAGCGGTCCTGCGGACCTAGGCCACGACCAGCCTGAACAATGCCGTCGATGCCGCGGCGAGGAAGACGACCACCAGGAACGGCCACCGCCGCCACACCGCGAAACCGGCCACGCCCAGGCCGACGATGCGGGCATCGAAGGCCCAGTGCGGTCCGTTGGCGAACGTCTGAACGCCGATCAGCGCGGACAACAGCGCAACCGGCATCAGGGAGGCGATCCGTTGCAGCCGTGGCCGTTCCAGCAGTCTGGCCGGCAGCGAGAGCCCGGCGATCTTGAGCAGGTAACAGCCCAGGCAGCCGATCAGCACCCCGGCCCAGATCATCGTGGGTCCTTCGGGACTCGCGGCGGGGTTTTCGAGACCGCTTTCGCGGCCGGTGCCGGGGTGAAGCCGACGGCGACCGCGACGAGCGCGGCCAGCAACACCGGCACTCCGGCCGGGACGAACGGCACCGCCAGCACCGCCACCAGCGCGGCGAGGGCGGCCACCGCCCAGGGCTCGCGACCCCGCAGCCGGGGACCGAGTAGCGCCAGGAACGCACCGGATGCGGCGGCGTCCAGCCCGAAAACCGACGGGTCCTGGAGCGCGTTCGCGCCCAGGGAACCGGCCAGAGTACCCAGGTTCCACAGGACGAACACCGCCAAGCCGGTCGCATAGAACCCGAGCCGCGCTGCCCGCTCGGAGGTGCGACCCAAGGACATGGCCGTCGATTCGTCGATCACCAACTGCGCCGCGCCCCATCGGCGCCAGCCGCGGACCTTCAGTAACGGTGCCAGTCGGAGGCCGTACAACGCGTTCCGGCTGCCCAGCAGGATCGCGGTCGCTGCGCCTGCCAACGGATTGCCGCCGCCGGCGATCACCCCGACCAGGGCGAACTGCGAGCCGCCGGTGAACATCAACAGGCTCAGCGCCATCGCCTGCGCGAAGTTCAGCCCGGCGGCCACAGCGATCGCGCCGAATGAGATGGCATAAGCGCCGGTAGCCACCCCGACACCCAACGCATCCCGAATGATCGATGTGCGCGTGCCGGGCCAGGCGGGGTCGTCGGGCTGTTCTGTCATGGCCGAACCACCGTAAGGCCTGAGCGGTTCTGCAGGTGCGCGAAGGCTAGGTCACTGCCGGAACTTGCCCGTCAGGTCGGCCATCCGGGGGCCGGCGTCATCGGCGGCCTGGCTGACCTTGATCACACTGATCACCGAATCGGCGCCAGCGGTCAACGTCGCTTCGTGGACGGCGCGGAGCAACGACCAGATCTGGTCCGGCGCACCTTCGATGCTGGTGCCCAATGGGCCGACCTCGTAGACCAGGCCGGATTCCTGGATGACGGCGATGGCCGCGTCGACGTTGGCGTAACGTCTCTCGGCGGTGCCGGCGGGCCGGGGGAGGACTTGGATCTCGACGATCACGATGCTGCCTTCCGATCTTGGCCACTGAGCCGCTCAGACGCTCAAACCCGGTAGCACGAAGCGAGACCGCCGGCGGCGCAACCACACCTGCCGGCTACCGTCAGCGAACCGCAACGAACGGGCCAATTCCCAGCCGGTGAACTCGGCGCGGATCGACAGCATCGCCGCTGTCGCGGAGCGCGACAACTGTGGATCGATGCGCATCGCCTGGTACTCGTACTCGTCGTTCTCCAGCACCGGCATCTGCCCTTTCAGTTGCTGGTCGACCGTGTCCCGGCACCACCGGTGTCCAATCGGATTGAGGCATTCTACGGCGACACCCCCGCCCGGCACCGGGCTCAGGCAGATTCGGCCACGGACTCTCGGCCGGGGGGCACCATGGCCCACCGGATGGCCCCGGTGGCTAACCGGCCCAGGGCGGCACCGAGAACTTCGTCGACGACCGGCAGCCGCGGCAACCGGAGCTCCCGGCGGGCCCAACCCGGCAGCGAGGACACCGCGGCGGCAGCCAACATTCCGTAGCCCGGCCGGGCCGGCAGCGGCAGCGGGGGACTGAGCAGCAGGAACTTCGCCGCGTCCCAGGCCAGCGTGTTGCCGACCAGTTCGGGGCGGTAGGCCCGCAGTCCGTCCTGGAGTTCGGCGTAGGTCTGCGGTGGGTTGCGCACGCCGAGACGGCCGGCTACCAGCCCCGTCTGGGCGACGTAGTCGTCGCGGAATTGCGGGGTGGCCGACGCCGCCCCGTAGCGGTCGTAGGTGGCGAGGAAGCTGTCGATCTCGGCCAGATGCACCCACATCAGCAAATGCGGGTCACTGGCCGAGTACGGGGACCCGTCGACCGTCTTGCCGCGGACCCGCTCGTGAATCGAGCGGACCCGGTCGATCAACGCCTCGGCCTGATCTATCGGGCCGAACGTCGTCATCGCCAGATACGTGCTGGTCCGCTGCAGCCGGCCCCAGGGATCGGATCGATACCCCGAATGCCCGGCCACTCCGGCCATCGCCAACGGATGCAGCGATTGCAACAGCAGCGAGCGAATGCCGCCGACGAACATCGACGCATCCTGGTGCAGGACGTGGATGGCGGTGCCCGGCTCGAACCAACGCGGACCGGGGTCGGTCCAGATGTGGCGGCCCACCTCAGCGGCGTTCTCGCCTGCCACCTTGCCGCGCAGCGCGGAGCCGAGCGCGGAGCGGACCAATTGCACGGGGTTGAGCCGCGCCGGATTCCATGCCGATGAATTCACACTGGGGTTTCGCACCTCTACAGGATGCCTGTAAATTTCACGGCCTGATGGGCAGCTTCTTGTCGAGCCATCGGAAGCCGGCGCCGACTGCCAGGATCAGCACGATGATGACCAACCCGTTGAGGATCACCCTGGCATATCCGAGGTTCGTCACGTCGGTGAACGGATACGGGTACCACTGCGTGGTCGCACCGAAAATGACCACGTAGACGATGTAGAGCAGGGGCCAGAGGCCCGACCAGAGCAGGGATTTCAGGTCGATGCGGGGCCGCGGCCCGAACAGCAGCCAACCGACGACCGCCAGGACCGGGATCGCGTAGTGGAAGATCTTGTCGGTCAGCCCGGACAGCCCGTGCAGGTCCACGATCGGTGCGAGCACGATCGCGTAGACGATTCCGGTGACGGTGATCCCGACCAGCGAATCCAGCCGGGCGACCCGCCACAGTCCGCCGTCCCTGGTCGGCAGTAACGCGAGCGAAGCGGACATCACGATCACCAGCACGTTGCTCTGGATGGTGAAGTAGCTGAAGAATCGGACCACCCGCATCGGGGTGGACGCGATCACCCCGTCCGCCGGGACCAGTACGTCGATGCCGCGGATGGTCAGCGTCAGCTGCGCGATCAGCGCGGCGAGTCCGAGGACGGCGACGAACGCGTGAAAGACTCTGGCAAGGCTGGTCGTGGTCTGGGGTGCGATCATGGGCGGGAGTCTCCACTCGTTGGGGCTGGCAGGGCGAATCGGAGCAGTGATCGGAGCCGCGTCCGGCGTGGTTTCTCGCCGATCTGCTCCACCGCACGGGCCAACGCCGGCCCGGCCGCGTGCACGATCGACAGGTGATGCCGCGCCCGGGTCAGCGCGGTATAGATCAGCGGCCGGGACAACATCGACCCGGCTTCCGGGGGCATCACGGCGACTACTGTCTCCCATTCCGAACCCTGTGCCCGATGGACGGTGATCGCCCAGCCGTGCAGCAGGTCGCCGAGCGCTTTGCCGCTGATCTCTGACTCGCCGGTGCTGAACGCTACCCGCAGCTGGTTGTCGCCGGTCGACACCACGGTACCGACCTCACCGTTCGCGTAGCCGGTCGGTTCGGCTTCGGCGTGATTGGCCGTGGCCACCACCCGATCCCCCTTGTCGAAGCCGCGGACGGCACCGTTGCCGGGGTTCAGCGCCGCCTTGAGCACCCGGTTCAGGGCCTGGGTACCGGCATCGCCGCGATGCACCGGCGTCACCACCTGAATCTGGTCCGGTGACGTGCCGAAGACCCGCGGAATTGATCCGGTGACCAACTGGACCACCCGATGAGCCGCCTCCGCGGACCCGCGGGCCGGCACGATGACCACCTCCCGGGTGGGGTCGTCCACCGGTGGCACCTTCCCGCCGCGCACCGCGGTGGCCAGTCGGGCGATCGAACCGCCCTCGCTCTGCCGGTACAGCGTGCTCAGTTCGACCACGGGCAGGATCCCGGCATCGAGCAGGTCGCCCAGCACCCGACCCGGCCCGATGGACGGCAGCTGCGCCGGGTCGCCGACGATGACCAGATGGGTGCCATCCGACAGGGCGCTGACCAGTGCGGCAGCCAGTTCCACGTCGAGCATCGAGGCCTCGTCGATCACCACGAGATCGGCTTCGATGGGATTGTCGGCCGTCTTGTCGAAGCGCTCACCATCGGCCACCGGGCCACCTCGAGCGCCGAGCAACCGATGGATGGTGGTGGCCGCCGAGCCGGCCAACTCCTCGAGCCGCTTGGCCGCACGTCCGGTCGGCGCCGCCAACGCGATGCTCACCCGCGCGCCGCGGCACAGTTCGACGATCGCCGCCACCGTCCGCGACTTGCCGGTGCCCGGGCCGCCGGTCAGCAGGCTGACGCCGTGCTCGGCGGCGTTGACGACCGCGGTTCGCTGGACATCGTCGAGATCCTTGCCGGCCGCGGAGACCTTGATCTTGGCGGCGATCGGCTTCGCGGTGCGCTGCAACCGGGCGATCCCATCGGCGATGACCGTCTCGGCGGTGGCCAGTGCGGTGGTGGCGACCCAGCTGGCAGCGGTTCCGGCACTGAATCCGGCACTGAATCCGGCACTGAATCCGGCACTGAATCCGGCGCTGCCATCGCCAGTCGGATCGGCCACCAGTTGCACGTCCTGCGCGGCAACGGCGGCCGCTATCGAGGCCTGCAGCGCCTCGGGGTCGACACCGAAGGGCCGCACACCGGCCATCAGGTCGGCGATCGAACTCGCGGTGTGGCCGTCCCGGGCGAATCGGTTCAACGTCCACCCGATCAGGGCCCGGCCACGCCGCGGATCATCACGCCGGACACCGGGTTCGATCGCTCTGGCCAGCCGATCGGCCTGACCGACCATCGCCTCCGGCAGAATCAACAACCGCCAGGGATCGCTGCGCAGTGCCATCGCCCCGCCGTCACCGAGAGCCTCGATCAGCCGCGGCACCCAACGGGCCGGCAACTCCTCCGGGACCAGGAGCTCGGCGATGTCATAGGCCTGGCCGGCGCCGATCCAGGACGTGAAGAGTCGGTCCGCCCGCTTGTCGGTGACCCTGGGCAGCTTTCGCAGTCGGGCCGCCGTGACGTCCCGGGAGCTGTTGATGCCCGCCTCGGCAAAAGTGGCCAGTAGGGCCTTACCGACGCCCGGCCAGAGGCCGGCCGCGCAGAACTCAGTGAAAACCGGGTCGGTCATCGGGAACGGCTGTCCTCAGTCGTCCGCATCGCGGCTCGGGTCACTCACGTCGTTGAGGGCGGCGGTGATCTCCGGCGGCAGCACGATGGCCTCGGTGGCGAGGGCGCCGAGCAACTGCGCGGCATCGCGGGCGCCGACCACGGCAGACGCGACGCCCGGTCGATCGCGGACCCAGGCGCAGGCGACGGCCAGGGGTGAGGTGCCGAGGCCGTCGGCGGCGGTTGCGACCGCCTCGACGATCCGGGCGGCAACGTCCGTTCGATGACGCCCGACGTAGCGGGCGAAGTGCGGTGACGCGCCACGCGAGTCGGCCGGGGTGCCGTGCCGGTACTTGCCGGTCAGAACGCCGCGACCCAGCGGTGCCCAGGCCAGCAGTCCGGCCCGGCGCGCGGCCGCCGCGGGCCAGATCGACACCTCGGGATCACGCTCGACCAGCGAATACTCGGTTTCGACCGACGTCATCGGGACGCCGAGGTGGCCGAGCTCGCCGGCGGCGGTGGCCACCTGCCAACCGTGATAGCCGGACACCCCGATGTAGCGGGCCCGGCCGGTCGTCACGGCCCAGGCCAGCGCCGCGCAGGTCTCCTCGAACGGCGTCGCGACGTCCCAGCCGTGCACCTGCCAGAGGTCGACGTGATCGGTGCCGAGCCGTTGTAGCGAGGCGTCCAGGGCCGAGATGAGGCTGCCCCGTCCGGCCCCCGTCCCCACGGTGGTGGTGGCCAGCACGACCTTGTACCGGGGAATCACGTCGGGGATGAGCGTGCCGAGAATGGACTCCGCGTCGCCGTCGCCGTAGATGTTCGAGGTGTCGATGAAGGTGCCGCCCGCGTCGACGAACGCTTCGAGCTGCCCAGCGGCCTCATCGGCATCGGTGTCGCGGCCCCAGGTCATCGTGCCCAACCCGAGCCGGGACACCCGCAACCCGCTGCGGCCGACCTGCCTGATCTCCATCCGTCAAACCTATCTCCCGCTTCTGGTGGGTTGGGGAGGCGCTCAGCCCCGATCGCGTGTGGTCCAGGCCAGCAGTTCCTCGACCGGCCAGGTGTTCACCACCCGCGCCGGCGGCACCCCGGCTTCGACCGCGCGGGCGCAACCGTAGGACTGGAAGTCCAGCTGCCCCGGCGCATGCGCATCGGTGTCGACACTGAACAGGCAGCCGGCCTCGAGGGCTTGCCGCAGCAGAACCATCGGCGGGTCCAGCCGTTCCGGACGGCTGTTGATCTCCACCGCCACCCCGCGCTCGGCGCAGGCCGCGAACACCGCGGCCGAATCGAAGGAGCTCGGCGGCCGGGTGCCCCGGCCGCCGGTGATCAGCCGGCCCGTGCAATGGCCCAGGACGTCGATATACGGGTTCCGAATGGCCTTGAGCATCCGCGCCGTCATGGTCCGCGAGTCGGATCGGAGCTTCGAATGGACCGAGCCGACCACCACGTCGACCCGGCCCAACAACGCATCCGTCTGGTCGAGTGTGCCGTCCTCGTTGATGTCGCATTCGATTCCGGTCAGCAGCCGGAACGGTGCCAACCGCTTGCTCAACGCATCGACAATGCCGATCTGCGTGCGCAACCGATCCGCCGACAGCCCGTTGGCCACCGTGAGATGGGGGGAGTGGTCGGTGAGCGACAGGTAGTCGTGGCCGATCTCGACGGCGGTGATCGCCATCTCCTCGATGGGGCTGCCGCCGTCGCTCCAATCGCTGTGTGCATGCAGGTCGCCGCGCAGCGCGGCGCGCAACTCCTCGCCCCCGGCGGCCAGTGGACCTGCGGTGACCTCCAGGTCCGCGAGGTATTTCGGGATGCCCCCGGCCGCGGCTTCGATCACCACCGCGGCGGTCTTGGGTCCGATGCCGGCAAGTTCGATCAGCGAACCCGTTCGGATGCGTTCGGCCAACTCGGCGGCGGGGAGTTTGGCCAGCGTGAGGGCAGCGGTCCGGAACGCCTTGACGCGGTAGCTGGGCGCGAGGGAACGCTCCAAGAGGAACGCGATGCGACGCAGTGCGGCCAGTCCGTCCATCGGTCCAGCCTAGGACCGGCGATGGGAAATCCGGCGCACCGGCTTGTACGGTGACCACAACGTCGAGAACCGGTCAACGGTCAGGGGACAGACATGCAACTGGGTGTGAATCTCGGGTACTTCACGACGGCCGCGCAGATCCGGGAGGCTGTCGAACTGGCGACGGTGGCCGAGGGGCTCGGCTACGACTGCGCCTGGGTCGCCGAGGCCTACGCCACCGACGCGCCGACCGTTCTGGCTGCGATCGCCGCTCGGACCAGCACCATCGGTGTGGGCTCGGCCATCATGCAGATACCGGCTCGCTCACCGGCGATGACCGGGATGACGGCCGCCACGCTCGATGCACTGTCGGGCGGGCGGGCCAGGCTCGGTCTCGGGGTGTCCGGGCCGCAGGTCTCCGAGGGATGGCACGGGGTGCCCTACGGTGACCCGCTCGGGCGGACCGAGGAGTACGTGGCAATTGTCAGACAGGTGATCGGGCGCCGGCGGGTGCAGTTCCAGGGGAAGCATTTCGCCCTGCCGCTGCCGGACGGACCGGGAAAGGCGTTGATGCTCGGTCTCGCACCGGCCCGCCCCTCGATTCCGATTTATCTGGCCGCGGTCGGCCCGAAGAATCTGCTGCTGACCGGCCGCATCGCGGACGGCTGGCATGCCATCTTCTTCGATCCGGAACACGGCGGGGCCCAGGTGCAGGCGATCACCGAGGCCGCCGTCACCGCCGGACGAGACCCCGCGGCCATTGATTTCGCCGCAAACGTCGCGGTGAGTCTAGGGCCGGATGTGCCGACCGCGGCCGCCGCCGTCCGGGCCAACGCGGCGCTCTACATCGGCGGGATGGGGTCAAAGAAGACGAACTTCTATCACGGCATCGCCACCGCGATGGGTTACGAAGCCGAGGCGGACGAGGTTCAGCGGTTGTTCCTGTCCCGGGCCTACGCAGCGGCGGCGGCCGCGGTCCCGCTGGAGTTCCTGGCTCGGACCAGCCTGCTGAGCGACGTAGAACACATCGCAAAAGGCCTGGTCAGGCTGGCGGATGCGGGAATCACATCGGTCAACGTGTCGTGTTACCCCAGCGCAGCCGGGGACAGCACTAGCATCCTTGCGGCCACCCTTGAAGCCCGGAAGATTGCTGGTCTTGATCCATGAATGTCCTTGACTCCATCGTGATGGGAATCGTCGAGGGGCTCACCGAGTTCCTCCCGGTGTCCTCGACCGGTCACCTCACTATCACCGCGAAGCTGCTCGGACTGGACATCGCCAGCCCGTCGGTGACCGCTTTCACCGCTGTCATCCAGGTCGGCGCGATCATCGCGGTGCTGATCTATTTCTGGAGCGACATCACCCGGCTGCTCGTCGCCTGGGTCAAGGGCCTGTTCACGCCGGCCCTGCGGGCGAACCCCGACTACCGGATGGCCTGGCTGGTGATCATCGGCTCGATGCCGATCGTGATCGTCGGGGTTCTGGCCCGCAATGTCATCAAGGGGCCGCTCCGATCGCTGTGGGTCGTCGCCGCGGCGCTGATCATCTGGGGGTTCGCGATGCTGGCGGCGGAAGCGGTCGCCAAGCAGAACCGCAAGGAATCCGATCTGAACCTGACCGACGCCCTGCTGATCGGCTTCGCGCAATGCCTGGCGCTCATCCCTGGTGTGTCGCGCTCCGGTGGCACCATCTCGATCGGCCTGATGCGTGGCCTGGATCGGGTCGCCGCGACCCGACTGTCGTTCCTGCTCGGCATTCCAGCCCTGGTCGGCGCCGGCGCCTACGAATTGCCGTCCGCCCTGGGCGACGGGGTCGGTGTGTTGCCGACCGCCATCGGCACCATCGTCAGCTTCATCGTCGGCTACGCAAGCATCGCCTGGCTGCTGAAATACGTGTCCCATCACAAGATCACCGTGTTCGTCTGGTACCGCTGGGCGCTCGGTGCGGCGCTGATCGTCGCGCTGTCCGCCGGCTGGATCGCGGCGGTCTGATCGCCGTGCCGGCCACACCCGATCCCCCCGCGACACCCGATCCCCCCGCGACACCTCGTCCACCAGCCCAGGACACCGCCGTGCGGACCGTCATCCTGCTGCGGCACGGCCGGTCCACGGCCAACACCGCCGGCGTGCTGGCCGGCCGGTCGGCGGGGGTCAACCTCGACGACACCGGACAGGCGCAGGCCACCGCGCTGATCAGCCGACTGGCGGGCATCGACATCGGCCGTATCGTCAGCTCGCCCCTGGACCGGTGCCGACAGACGGTCGCCCCGCTGGCCGCCGCGACGGGCTTGGACGTGCATCTGGACGAGGGGCTGCTCGAGGTCGACTACGGCAACTGGACCGGCCGTGCGCTGCGGGACCTGGCCGGTGAGGATCTCTGGCGGACGGTGCAGGCTCGGCCGAGCGCGGCCGTCTTCCCGTCCGGCGAGGGGCTGTCCGCGGTCTCGGTCCGCGCCATCGCCGCGGTCCGCGCCCAACTCGCGGCCGAGCTGGACCGGCCCGGCTCGGCCATCTTGCTGTGCTCGCACGGCGACGTGATCAAGGCGATCCTGGCCGATGCGCTCGGGCTGCATCTGGACGGGTTTCAGCGGATCAACGTCTCGCCGGCATCCCTGTCGGTGGTGCGCTACTCAGCGCTGCGCCCGATCGTCGAGCGCATCAACTACGCCGAAGACCTCGGTGCGCTCCTGCCGCCGGCCCCCCCCGAATCGTCGCCCCCCGGTGCGGCGAATTCAGCAGCCGCGGATTGCGCCGACAGCGGAGTTGACGCCGTTGTGGGTGGCAGCACCCAGTAATCCACCGAAGCCACGATCAGACGACGCATAGGATGGGTGGCGCTATGGACCGCCAGGTATACATCTTCCGCTCACCCGACCGATTCCTTGCTGGAACGGTCGGGCAGCCGGGCGATCGCGAATTCTATCTGCAGGCCGTCGACGGTGCCCGGGTGGTCTCGGTCGCCTGCGAGAAGGCCCAGGTCGCCGTGCTCGCCGACAAGCTCGGGTCGCTGATCGGTGAGGTGGTCCGCCGATTCGGTGAGAAGCCGCCAACCGTCGACCCCACCGAACCAGCCTTGGAAACTCCGGTCGACCCGGAATTCCGGGTGGGCACCATGGGTCTGGCCTGGGACGGTGAGGGCTCCCGGATCGTCGTCGAACTGTTGGCCATCACCGAGACCGAGGTCAGTGAAGAATCCGTGCTGGACGACAGTGCCGACGGGCCGGACGCCCTGCGGGTCTTCCTGTCCCTGGATGAGGCGCAGTCCTTCGCCGCGCAGGCCGAGCGGATCGTTTCCGCCGGCCGGCCGCCGTGCCCGCTGTGCAGCAATCCGCTCGATCCGGAAGGTCACATCTGTCCCCGGCTGAACGGCTATCACCGCGGTGCCCTCGGCTGATTCAGCGGACCGCCGCGAGGATTCCAGCGACGGGTACCCGCAATTCGACGATCCGACCGACCCGGATGTTGACGACCCCGACGGCGATGCGGACGGTCTGTTCCAGCAGGAGCTGTTTCAGGACACCGCCGGCGACCTCGATCCCGCCGAGCTCGCGGAACTGCTGATCAACGGCACCATCGAGATCGTCGGGAGGCTCACGGATGCCTCCAACGTGACGATGCTGGCCCGCACGACCCTGCACGGGGTGAGCGCCGATTGCGTCTACAAGCCGATTCGGGGCGAACGCCCCCTGTGGGATTTTCCGGATGGCAGCCTCGCCGCGCGCGAAGTCGCGAGCGCCCTGATCGCCCGCAGCGCGGGCTGGGATTGTGTGCCGCCGACGTATCTGCGGGAGGGTCCGCTCGGCTCGGGGATGATTCAGCGCTGGATCAACGGCACCGACTGCGGGACCGAGATCGACCTGTTCGAGGTTGCCGACCTGCCGACCGGCTGGTTGCCGGTGCTGCAGGCGTCCGGCCGCCGGGGTGAGCCGATGGTGCTCGCCCATGCCGACTCGCCCGGACTCAAGCTGCTCGCCACCTTCGACCTGGTGGTCAACAACGCCGACCGGAAGGCGCCGCACGTGCTGCCGGTGCCGGGCGGTCCGGTCTACGGGGTCGACCACGGGCTGACCCTGCACCGACAGGACAAGCTGCGCACGGTGCTCTGGGGGTGGGCCGGTGACGGGCTCCCCGACGAGGGCATCGACGGGCTCGAGCGGCTGTCCGCGGGACTCGCCGGCGACCTCGGTGAGCTGCTGGCCGACCTGCTGACCAACACCGAAGTCAGAACTCTGCGAAAGCGGGTGGATCGGTTGCGGAACAACCCCGTCTTCGCCCTGCCCCCGACGGACCGCTCACCGATCCCGTGGCCCCCGCTGTAGGTCGTGCTCCTGAGCACATAATTCGGCCCTGATCACCCGCGGGTGGCTCTACAGTTACCGGACCAACGGTCGGCGATGGGAGCCCGCTTCGTGCTTGTGACGATCAGCTACGCGGGGCCGAACGCGACCGACCTCGGCCATCTGCTGCACAAGCACCCGGCCAGACTCCAGAGCTTCCCGGTCAGCGTCGGGCAGGCGCACGTATTTTATCCGGAGGCGACCCAGGAGCGCTGCACGGTTGCACTGCTGCTGGAAATCGATCCTGTCGGCCTGGCCCGGAACCGACGCTTCGGCGGTGACGCCGCCTCGCTCAGCCATTATCTGAACGATCGTCCCTACGCGTCGTCGTCGATGCTGGCGGTGGCGCTGGGCTCGGTGTTCAGCTCGGCGATGAGCGGTCGCAGCGCAACCCATCCGGAGCTGGCGGCCGCGCC
Organism: Mycobacteriales bacterium; assembly: GCA_038245175.1. GTDB lineage: Bacteria > Actinomycetota > Actinomycetes > Mycobacteriales > Nakamurellaceae > Nakamurella. Next base: position 67,687 of record JBBRSR010000010.1, read on the forward strand.
GTTGAATCTGCAGATCACGGTCAGTGCCGTGCCCAGCCGGGGTGGCCGCGACCTCGCGGAGCGGCTGTTCGAACCGCTCGGCTGGTCCGTCGAAGCGGAGCCGGTGCCGCTGGACTCCGAGCACCCGCGGTGGGGAAATTCACGGTATCTGAACCTGCGGCTGCAGGGATCCGTGCGGCTGGCGGCGGCGCTGCGGCACCTGTACGTGCTGCTCCCGGTACTGGATGACGCCAAGCACTACTGGGTCTCCGCACAGGAAATCGACAAACTGCTGCGCTCGGGTGAGGGTTGGCTCGCCGGCCATCCGGAGCGTGACCTGATCACCGAACGCTACCTGGCCCATCAACGTTCGATGGTCTCCGATGCAACCGCGCGGCTGATCGAAACCGACGACACCCCGGCGACCGTTGACGACCTCGAGGCGAACCCAGCGGCCACACCGCTCCGTACCTACCGGGCCGACGCGGTGATCCAGGCCCTGCGTGATGTCGGCGCCGCCCGCGTGGCCGACCTCGGTTGCGGCCCCGGTGCGCTGCTGACCAGGCTCTCCGCCGACCCCGGCTTCACCGAGATCATCGGCACCGACGTGGCCGCGCGGGCCCTGGCCTCGGCCGCGAAACGACTGCACCTGGACCAGGCCGCCGACCGGCAGCGAAGCAGGATCCAACTGCTGCAGAGCTCGCTGACCTATCAGGACGACCGCCTCATCGGGCTGGACGCTGCCGTGCTGATGGAAGTGATCGAGCACATCGATCCGGCCAGACTCGGCGCCGTGGAGGATGCCGTTTTCGGACACGCCCGACCCGCGGCGGTGGTCGTCACGACGCCGAACGCCGACTACAACGTGCTGTATGTCGGTCTGGCGACCGGTGGAGTTCGGCATCCGGATCACCGATTCGAGTTCTCGCGCGAAGAGTTCGGCGGTTGGGCGACCGCCGTCGGGCGCCGGCACGGCTACCGGGTGGAGTTCCGGGAGGTCGGCGAGGCGCACGAAGTCTTGGGCGCACCGACCCAGCTCGCCCTGTTCCGGCGGGAGGCGGGTCGATGACCGAACTGACCATCCCGGACATGTCCCTGGTCCTGCTGGTCGGCGTTTCCGGCTCGGGCAAATCGACGTTCGCCCGCGAGCACTTCGCCCCGTTTGAGTCGCTGTCCAGCGATTTCTTTCGGGGTCTGGTCAGCAATGATCCCACTGATCAGGCCGCGACGGCGGCGGCGTTCGACGCCCTGCGCTTCGTCGCCGGAAAACGACTCGAAGCCGGCCTGCTGACCGTCATCGATGCGACCAACGTGCAGCCGGCGGCCCGCAAGGACCTGGTGGCGCTGGCCCGCGAGCACGACGTGCTCCCCGTGGCCATCGTCCTGGACCTACCGGAATCTGTGTGCGTCGCGCGGAACACGAGCCGGACCGACCGGCTCTTCGGCTCCCACGTGATTCGTCGCCAGCACGACCAGTTGCGCCGCTCGCTGCGCTTCCTGACCAAGGAGGGTTTCCGCCGGATCCATGTACTGCGTGCTGAATCGGAAATCGCCGAGGCGACCATCGTCCGGGAGCCGCTGCTGACCGACCGGCGCACCGAGACCGGGCCGTTCGACGCCATCGGCGACGTGCACGGCTGCCGGTCGGAGCTCGAAACGCTGCTCGACTCGCTCGGCTACGTGATAGGCCGGGACGATCGCGGGCGGGCGATCGACGCCGCTCATCCGGCTGGTCGACGGGTGATCTTCCTCGGTGACCTGGTCGATCGCGGACCCGATGTTCCCGGGGTGCTGCGGCTGGCGATGGGGATGGTTGAAGCCGGGCACGCGCTGGCAGTTCCGGGCAACCACGAGGCCAAACTGCTCAAGGCCCTGCAAGGCCGGAAGGTGCAGTTCGGTCACGGTCTCGCCGAGTCGATGGCTGCGCTGGCAGCCGAACCGCCGGAGTTCCGGGCCCGGGTGGAGCGGTTCTGCTATGACCTCGTGTCGCACCTGGTGCTCGACGAGGGCAGGTTGGTCGTCGCGCACGCCGGACTCAAGCAGTCCTACCAGGGACGAGCGTCCGGCCGGGTCCGGGCGTTCGCGCTCTACGGTGAAACGACGGGAGAGACCGACGAGTTCGGCCTGCCGGTTCGCTACCCCTGGGCACAGGAGTACCGCGGCCCCGCCGTCGTGCTGTACGGGCACACTCCGGTGCCCGAGGTGGAGTGGATCAACAACACGGCCTGCGTGGATACCGGCTGCGTTTTCGGCGGGGCTTTGTCCGCCATGCGCTACCCGGAACGCGAAGTCGTCTCGGTGGCCGCCGAACAGGTCTGGTACGCGCCCGCCAAACCGCTGGTGCCCGCCGCCCCGCCGGAACGGGCCGCTGGTCTGTTGAGGATCGACGATGTGCTCGGCAAGTCCGTCGTCGAGACCGCACTGCACGGCCGGGTCACCGTCCGGGCCGAGCAGGCGGCGGGCGCGCTGGAGGTGATGAGCAGGTACGCGATCGACCCTGGCCGGCTGCTCTATCTACCGCCGACGATGAGTCCGTGCGACGCGGCGCCGAGGTCCAGCGGCACCGCGGCGAGCATCCCGGACGGACTCGAGCATCCGTCGGCGGCCTTCGAGTACTTTCGCGGCGTCGGCGTGAACGAGCTGAGCTGCCAGGAGAAACATATGGGCTCCCGGGCCGTGGTGCTGGTGAGCCGGGAACCCGGCAGATTCGCCGCACCGGCGGGCTGGCGTGGCGTCGTGCACACCCGGACCGGGCGGCCGTTCTTCGCTCCCGACCTGGAAAGCCGGTTTCTCGAACGTGTCTCGGCGGCTGTCGATCGGACAGGTCTGTGGGCCGACCTACAGACCGATTGGTTGTTGCTGGACTGCGAGCTACTGCCGTGGTCGCTGAAGGCAGACGAGCTGATCCGCGACCTGTACGCCTCCGTCGGAGCGGCCGCGAGGGTCGCCCTGCCGGCCGCGACGACGGCGCTCAGAATGGCTGCCGGACGCGGTATCGATGTCCGGGAAGTGTTGGAACGCAGTGAATCCCGGATGCAGAATGCGGACAACTATGTCACCGCATATCGTCGCTATGTCGCACCGACCAGTGGGCTCGACGGGGTTGCACTCGCTCCGTTCCAGCTGTTGGCGGCTGAGGCGGCTACATTCGAAACCCGTGACCAGGGTTGGCATCTCGCAATAGCCGACCGGTTGGTCGCCACCGATCCGGCACTGTTTCGGAGCACCCGCCGGCTGCGGGTGGACCTGGCCGACCCGAAGTCGGTCGCCGCCGGCATCAACTGGTGGCAGACCCTGACCGACGCCGGCGGCGAGGGGGCGGTGATCAAACCGTTCGCGAACCTGGTCCGCAACGAAAAGGGTTTGGTGCAGCCGGGTATCAAGGTGCGCGGTCGGGAGTACCTGCGAATCATCTACGGCCCGGATTATACCGAACCGGCCAACCTCGACCGGCTGCGCGATCGCAATCTCGGCCTGAAACGATCGCTGGCACTGCGTGAATACGCCCTGGGGCTCGAGGCCCTGCACCGGTTCGTCAATCGCGAACCGCTGTGGCGGGTGCATCAGGCCGTCTTCGCGGTGCTGGCCCTGGAATCGGACCCGGTCGACCCGCGGCTCTGAGACCCGACCTCGTATCACCGCGCGCACGCCCGTACTCGATACTGGCGAAACAGCAATTCTGCTCGCCCACCGAACGGTCAGTGACCCACCAGAAGGAGCATGCATGGGAATCGGATCGCAGCTCGGCACCGGGTTGTTCGGCGCCGCCCGTTATCTCACCCGAACGGTCAGCTCGATCACCGCCGACGTGGCCAGCGCGAGCGCCTACGCGGGGGAGGCGATCAGCGGTGCCTTGAAGGGGACCAGCGCCGAACCCGGCACCCTGCGGCTGACCGTACTGATCCTGTCCGACGAACACGGCCGGCCGCTGCTGGAGCCGGCAGACCTGGAGCCGGCCATCGCCAGGGCGACGAGTGTGTTGACCGATCGGGCCGGTATCAGGCTGCGTCACCTGGCCACCCACACGGTCACCGAGTCGGCGCCCACCGACGCCCTCGACCCGCACGCGAACAAGCAGCTGCTGTTGGACGACGCCATCGGGCGAACCGATTTCTATCACCGCCAGCTCAAACTGTTCGACGAAGCGGGCAGCATCACCGACATCGTCGGCCGGCCGGTGACGGTCATCGTGGTCCGCGAGATCGACGGCAGCACCACCGGCTGCTCGCTGGGCATCTCCGCGGACTGGGTGGTGGTCCAAGCCTCGTTGTTCAACAAGGATCTACCCGACCGCTACGACGAGACCGTGCTCGTGCATGAACTCGGTCACGCGCTCAACCTGCCGCACCATCCGGCCAGCGACAATCTGATGTATTTCTCGTCCAGTCCACCAGACCATCTGCGGGGCACCAATCTGGTCGGCTGGCAGCGGTCCGTGATGAACGCCAATCGGCATGTGGTGCCGGGAGTTCGCCGATAGCGGTCCCGAACGTTTAGGGTCAGTCGGTGCAGTCCTGGCCCACTCCAACCGTCCCTGTCGTACCCGGTGTCGCCGTTCCGCTACGGCTCTACGACTCGGCCTCCCGCAGCGTGCGGGCAACCGCACCCGGGGCCGAAGCAACCATCTACGTCTGCGGCATCACCCCGTATGACGCCACTCATCTCGGCCATGCGGCCACCTACCTGGCCTTCGATCTGGTGCAGCGGGTGTGGATGGACAACAAGCACACGGTGCACTACGTGCAGAACGCCACCGACATCGACGATCCGCTGCTGGAGCGGGCGGCGCGCGACGGGGTCGACTGGGAAGAGCTCGGCCAGCAGCAGATCGAGCTGTTCCGGCAGGACATGACAGCGCTACGGGTGCTGCCGCCGCGGGAGTACATCGGGGCGGTCGAGGCGATGGACGAGGTGGTCGCGGCCGTCGAGGCCTTACTGGCCGCCGGGGCGGCCTATCGGCTGGACGACCCCACCTACCCCGATGTGTACTTCGATATCAGTACGACCGGCCGGTTCGGCTACGAGTCCGGATACGACCGGCACACCATGCTGGCCTACGCCGCCGAGCGCGGCGGGGACCCGGAGCGCGCCGGGAAGCGCGATCCGCTCGACCCGTTGCTGTGGCGGCAGGCACGGCCGGGGGAGCCGTCGTGGGAGTCGTCGATGGGCGATGGGCGGCCTGGCTGGCACATCGAATGCTCGGCCATCGCCGGCAACCGGATCGGGCCGACCATCGATGTTCAAGGCGGCGGCACGGACCTGATCTTCCCGCATCACGAGTGCAGCGCCGCCCACGCCGAAGCGCTCACCGGCCGTTCGCCGTTCGCCGAGCACTACACGCACGCGGCGATGATCGGCCTGGACGGCGAGAAGATGAGCAAATCCCGCGGCAACCTGGTGTTCGTGTCCCGACTGCGAGCCGAGGGCGTGGACCCGATGGCCATCCGGCTTGCGCTGCTCGCCGGGCACTATCGCGAAGACCGGTTCTGGTCGTCCGACCTGCTGATCGATGCCCAGCACCGCCTCGCCAGGTGGCGATCGGCGTCGAACCGGCTGGGCTTCGACTCCAGCGAGGTCGTCGCAGCGCTGCGGTCGGCACTGAGCAAAGACCTGGACACGCCCAAGGCGCTGCGATTGCTGGACCGCTGGGCCGAGAACCACGACCTGGCCGGCGCGAAGGTGGCCACCGCTGTCGATGCACTGCTCGGCGTGGCACTACTGCCCTGAATCGGCGCAGCGGATCTCAGGTCGGCCTCAGCGGCTGTCGGGCCGCTTGTCGCCCTTGGGACTGTTGCCCCGCCGGCGCAGGTATCGCTCGAACTCCGCGGCCAGGGCATCGCCGCTGGCCGGGGTGAGCGGCTCGGTCTCCGAGTCGCGTTCCTCCAGGTTCTGGATGTACTCGGCGATCTCTTCATCGTCGGCGGCGATCTGGCTGACCTCCGCCTCCCATTCCTCGGCCTGCTCGGGCAGCGCGCCCGGGTCAACCTCGAAGTCCAGGAACTCCTCGACCCGGTGCAGCAGCGCCAACGTCGCCTTCGGCGACGGAGCATGGGACACATAGTGGGGGACCGAGGCCCAAAAGGCGACGGCCGGAATTCCGGCCTGGACGCAGGCATCCTGGAAGACGCCGGTGATGCCGGTCGGTCCCTCGTAGTCGGACAGCGACAACCCGAGGGCCGCAGCGGTGACGGTGTCGTGTGCTGAGCCGACCACCTGAACCGGACGGGTGTGCGGAACATCGGCGAGCAGCGCGCCGAGGCTGATCAGGTTGGTCACGCCGAGGTCCAACGCGAGTTGGACGAGTTCGGCGCAGAACGCTCGCCAGCGGAAGTTCGGTTCGATGCCGTGTACCAGGATCACGTCCCGACTCCGACCGGGCAGGCGGCACACGGTCAGTCGAGTGGTTGGCCATTCGATCCGACGGGACACCCCGTCGACCATCTTGACTGTCGGTCTGGTCACCTGAAAGTCGTAGAAGTTCTCCGGGTCGATCTCGGTCAGCGACTCGGCGTCCCAGGTCAGGGCCAGGTGCTCGACTGCGGACGTCGCGGCGTCTCCGGCGTCGTTCCAGCCTTCGAAGGCAGCGACCATCACCGGATTTCGCAGGATGGGGAGCGGGTTCACCGAACCAGCCTACGTGCCGGTCCGCCCGACGGTCTGCTGGTCTGGCGCCGTCGACCGCGGCATTCCGGCCCGGCGCGGACCGGTTTCGGCACGGTCGCGTCCGAACTCACCAGTAAGATCAACCTGTGAATTCCCCGATCGTCCATCCCCTGCTCAGCGCACTCTCCGAAAGGGTCATCGTCGCGGACGGGGCAATGGGCACCATGCTGCAGGCCCAGGATCCCTCGCTGGACGACTATGCCGGCCTGGAGGGGTGCAACGAGATTCTCAATGTGACCCGCCCGGACATGGTGCGAGCAGTGCATCGTGAGTATCTCGAGGCGGGCGTGGACGCCATCGAGACCAACACCTTCGGCGCGAACCTGGCGAATCTGGCCGAGTACGACATCGCCGACCGGATCTACGAGCTCGCCCAGGCCGGCGCGGAACTGGCCCGGGCCGAGGCGGACCAGTTCAGCACCCCCGACCGGCCGCGGTTCGTGCTCGGCTCGGTAGGCCCGGGAACCAAGCTGCCGACGCTCGGCCACACTCCGTACGCGACCCTGCGCGATGCGTACTACCAGCAGGTCACCGGCATGCTGGACGGCGGGATCGACGCCGTCGTGGTGGAGACGTGCCAGGACCTGCTGCAGGCGAAGTCGGCGATCATCGCGGCCAAGCGCGCCATGGCCGACCGCGGTCAGCGGGTGCCGATCATCTGCCACGTCACCGTCGAGACCACCGGCACCATGCTGCTCGGCTCGGAGATCGGCGCCGCATTGACGGCGCTGGAGCCGCTGGGCATCGACCTGATGGGGCTCAACTGCGCCACCGGACCCGCCGAGATGAGCGAACACCTGCGCTACCTTTCCCGGCACGCGAAGACCCAGGTCTCGGTGATGCCGAACGCGGGTTTGCCGGTCCTCGGGCCCAATGGCGCGTTGTATCCGCTCGATCCGGAGGCGCTGGCCGCCGCCCTTTCCGGATTCATCACCGAATTCGGGCTGACGCTGGTCGGCGGTTGCTGCGGCACCACACCGGAACACCTGCGGCAGGTTGTCGCGGCCGTCCGCGATCTGCGGCCAGCCACCCGGAAAGTCCGCCCGGAGCCCGGCCTGGCTTCCCTGTATGCCGCGGTCCCGTTCGCCCAGGACGCCTCGGTGCTGATGATCGGCGAGCGCACTAACGCCAACGGGTCCAAGGCCTTCCGGGACGCGATGCTCGCCGAGTCGTGGGACCAGTGCGTGGACATCGCGCGGGCCCAGACCCGGGACGGCGCGCACCTGCTGGACCTGTGTGTCGACTACGTCGGCCGCGACGGCGCGCAGGATATGCGCGAGCTGGCGTCCCGGTTCGCCACCGCGTCCACTTTGCCGATCATGCTCGACTCGACCGAACCCGCCGTGCTGAAGGCCGGCCTGGAGCACCTCGGTGGCCGGTCCATCGTGAACTCCGTCAACTTCGAGGACGGCGACGGGCCGGAATCCCGCTACGTGCGCACGATGGAACTGGTCCGCGAGCACGGCGCCGCGGTGGTCGCGCTGACCATCGATGAAGAGGGTCAGGCACGGACCAGGGATCACAAGGTGGCCATCGCCGAGCGGTTGATCACCGACCTGACCACCAAGTGGGGAATGTCGGAGACCGACATCGTGGTCGACTGCCTGACCTTTCCGATCGCCACCGGCCAGGAGGAGACCCGGCGGGACGGTATCGAGACCATCGAAGCCATCAGGGAACTCAAGCGTCGGCACCCCGATGTGCTGACCACGCTGGGACTGTCGAACGTCTCCTTCGGTCTGAACGCCGCCGCCAGGCAGGTGCTGAACTCGGTCTTCCTGGCCGAATGCGTCAACGCCGGGCTGGATTCGGCGATCGTGCACGCCTCGAAGATCCTGCCGATGGCCCGGATTCCGGAGGAACAACGCTCGGTGGCGCTGGACCTGGTCTATGACCGCCGCAAAGACGGTTACGACCCGCTGCAGCGCCTGTTGGAGATCTTCGACGGCGCGACCACCGCCGAGGGGCGCGCCACCCGCGCCGCCGAGTTGGCCGCGATGCCGCTGGACGAACGGCTCAAGCAGCGGATCGTCGACGGCGACCGGAACGGGCTCGAGGAGGACTTGGACGAGGCACTGGTCCGCCGGCCGGCCCTGGAGATCATCAACGACACCCTGCTCGAAGGGATGAAGACGGTCGGCGAGCTGTTCGGCTCGGGCGCCATGCAACTGCCGTTCGTCCTCACTTCGGCCGAGGTGATGAAGCGGGCGGTGGCCTACCTCGAGCCGCACATGGTGAAGAGCGACGACGGCGGCAAGGGCACCATCGTGCTGGCCACGGTCAAGGGCGACGTGCACGACATCGGCAAGAACCTGGTGGACATCATCCTGTCCAACAACGGCTATTCCGTGGTGAACATCGGTATCAAGCAGCCGATCTCGGCGATCCTGGCCGCAGCCGAGGAGAACTCGGCGGACGCCATAGGGATGTCCGGCCTGTTGGTCAAATCGACGGTGATCATGAAGGAGAACCTCGAGGAGATGAACACCAGGGGGATCGCCGGGCGGTATCCGGTACTCCTCGGGGGCGCCGCGCTGACCCGGTCCTACGTCGAGAACGACCTGTCGGCCGTGTTCCAGGGTGATGTGCGGTATGCCCGGGATGCCTTCGAGGGTCTGCGATTGATGGACGGCGTGATGGCCCGCAAGCGCGGATTGGCGCCGGTCGAGGACGCCGCCGAGCGGCAGAAGGCCGCCGAGCGGCGCGCCCGACACGAACGTTCGCGACGGATCGCCGAGGTGCGCAAGGCGGCGGCCGCGCTGACCGCCGAACCGATTCCGGAACGGTCGGATGTCGCGCTGAACAATCCCGTTCCTCAGCCACCGTTCTGGGGGTCCAGGGTGGTGAAAGGCATTGCGCTGGCCGAGTATTCGGCCATGCTCGACGAGCGTGCAACCTTCATGGGGCAGTGGGGTCTGCGCGGCACCAAGGGTGGCAAGGGACCGAGCTACGAGGACCTGGTGCAGACCGAGGGTCGCCCGCGGCTGCGCTACTGGCTTGAGAAGCTCCACACGGAAAGGGTTCTCGAAGCCGCCGTAGTGTACGGGTACTTCCCGTGCGTTTCCGAAGGCGACTCCGTCGTAGTGCTGGCGGACCCGCACATCGAGGCCGCTGAAGTGGCCCGGTTCACCTTTCCGCGGCAGGGCCGGGACCGGCACCTGTGCCTGGCGGACTTCTACCGGCCCCGCTCGTCCGGTCAGGTTGACGTCATCGCGTTCACCGTCGTCACCATGGGCCAGCGGATCAGCGAATTCGCCAACACCCTGTTCGCCGCCAACAACTACCGCGAATACCTTGAGGTGCACGGACTCTCGGTTCAGCTGACCGAGGCCCTCGCCGAGTACTGGCATCAGCGGATTCGGTCGGAGATGGTCTTCCCGGACGGTTCGAACGCGGCAGCCGACGACCCCGAACAGATCGAGAAGTTCTTCGATCTCGAGTACCGCGGCGCGCGGTTCTCCTTTGGGTATCCGGCCTGCCCGGATATCTCCGAGCAGACCAAACTGGTGACGTTGTTGGAGCCCGGACGGATCGGCGTCGAGCTTTCCGAGGAGTTCCAGCTGCATCCCGAGCAGTCCACCTCCGCACTGGTGGCGCACCATCCCGAGGCGAAATACTTCGCCGCCAAATGAGCCCGGACGGGCGGCAGCCGGAACTGTTGGCGGTGCTGTTCGACATGGATGGCACGCTGACCGACAGTGAGAAGCTCTGGGCGCTGGCCCTCGACGAGCTCGCCGCTGCACTCGGCGGCTCCATCTCGGCGGCTGCGGCGGCGGCCATGGTGGGGCTGCCGATGCGCCCGTCGGTGGAAATCCTGCACGCAGAGGTGGGCGTGGACCGCGACTGGCGGGTGACCGCTGCTGAGTTGAATGCCCTGACGGCGCAACACTTTCGGTCGGGTTTGCCATGGAAACCGGGTGCCCGCGAGTTGTTGACGGCGGTGCGCGCCGCCGGGCTGCTGACCGCACTGGTCACCGCCACCGAGCGGCCGCTCGTCCAGACCGCTCTGGAAACCCTGGGATGCGACAACTTCGACGTGATCATCACCGGCGACGACGTGACCCTGGGCAAACCCGATCCGCAGCCCTACGCCCGGGCACTCGCGGCGCTGGGAGTGGCCACCGACGCCGCGATCGCCATCGAGGATTCGCCCAATGGTGCGACCTCCGCGGTGGCGGCCGGGCTGACCGTGCTGATCGTGCCCAGCGAAATCGAGGTCCCGCCCGGCGGGCGGCGGGTCTTCGTCCCATCCCTGGTGCAGGTGTCGGTAGCGCATTTGCACGCTCTGCCGCGTCAGTGAACGGCGGCCGGCTCAAGGCTCCGCGAACGCTCGCCGACCTGCCCTACGCGAAATACCTTCGGCCACCCGAGGCGGAACTCGACCGGGACGAGGAATACTCCGAGATCCATTTCGATGCAGCGGAGTTCGACTCGTGCACCGCGATCGGTTCCCGATTCACCGAAACCGCCTTCACCTCGGTCGAATTCACCAACGGGAGCTTCGCAAGAGCGCGGTTCCACGAGGTGTGGATGAGCCGGACCCGTTGGCTGGCAACGAATCTCGGTGAGACAGACTGGCGGGACGTGGCCGTCCAGGACAGCTTTCTGGCGGGCGTCGAGGTGTCCGGTTCGACGCTGCGCCGGGTGAGTTTCACCGAGTGCAAGATCGGCCTGCTGAATCTGCGCGGTGCGACGCTGCGCGATGTGGTCTTCGATCGGTGCGACCTGAGCGATGTCGATCTCGGCGAGGCGAGCCTGACCACGGTGACCTTCCCGGGCTCCTCGCTGCGCCGGGTCCGGCTCTCCAGGACCACGCTCAATAACGTCGACTTTCGTGGCGCCGGCCAGCTCGACCTCCTCGGCGACCATGACTCACTGCGCGGCGCCATTATCGACACCGGTCAGCTCGCGGTGCTCGCCCCGGCGCTTGCCGACGCGTTGGGCATCGTCGTCGAGGACGACTGAGGATCCTCCGGCGCGCCCGCTATTTCGACGCGATCACCGCGGCCGAATGCGGGGGCAGCACCACCGAGCACGCCGCCAGCCCGTACTCCGACACCCGGATGGCCTCGGCCGTACCGAGCAACAGCGCGGGCGCGTTCGCGGTGAACGGCAGGATGTGCTCCTCGTCGCTGAAATTCACCGCGACCAGCACGCCGGACCGATCCATCAGCAGCCACTGCGACTGCTCGTCATAGCTGACAGCTGTCCGGTCGAACCGTGGATCGGTGAGCTCCGGTCGGTCCCGACGCACCGTGGCCAGTCGGCGGTACAAATCCAGCATTCTCGCGTGCGCCTGCTGCTCGGGCTCGGCCCAGTTCAGAATGGAATTGGCATAGGTCGCCGTCTCCTGCGGATGCGAGATCACCGACTCGTCCCAGCCCATCCGGGCGAACTCCTTGATCCGGTTCTGCGCTGTCAACTCGCCCAGACCCTCGTCGGGGTGCGAGGTGAAGAACTGCCACGGGGTGGTTGCCGCCCACTCCTCGCCCATGAACAGCATCGGGGTGAAGGGTGCCGTCAGCAGCATGACGGCGGCCAATTCCAGGTCCCGGCGGTCCAGCGTCGCGGTCAACCGGTCGCCGGCGGCTCGGTTGCCGATCTGGTCATGATCCTGCGCGTACACGACGAACCGCCAGGTCTCAGTGGTTCGGGTGTCGACCGCCCGGCCGTGCGTCCGGCCGCGGAAGCTCGACCAGGTGCCATCGTGGAAGTAGGCCCTGGTGAGCACTTTGGCCAGGGACGCCATGCTGCCGAAATCACTGTAGTAGCCGGCTCTTTCGCCGGTCAGCGCGACATGCAGGACGTGGTGGAAGTCGTCGCTCCACTGGGCGGTCAGACCCTGCCCGCCGGCCGCGCGCGGGGTGATCAGCTTGGGATCGTTCAGATCGGACTCGGCGATGAGCGTCAGCGGCCGGCCGACATGAGCGGAGAGGGCATCGACCTCGTTGGCCAGTTCCTCCAACAGATGGACTGCGCGATGATCGCTCAGCGCATGGACAGCGTCCAGCCGCAGCCCGTCGACGTGATAGTCCCGCAGCCACATCAGCGCGTTCTGAATGATGAACTCGCGCACCGGGTCTGAATCCGCGCCGTCCAGATTGAGCGAGGTGCCCCAGGTGTTGGCGTGCTCATCCTGCAGGTAGGGGCCGAACTCCGGGAGGTGATTGCCGGCCGGTCCGAGGTGGTTGTAAACCACGTCCTGGATCACTGCGATGCCGACCGCATGGCAGGCGTCGACGAAGCCTTGATAGCCGACCGGACCACCATAGGTTTCATGCACCGCATACCAGAGCACACCGTCATAGCCCCAGTTGTGCTCGCCATTGAAGTCATTGACGGGCAACAGTTCCACGAAGCTGACGCCGAGTGAAACCAGGTGATCGAGCTTGCCGATCGCGGCGGTGAAGGTGCCCTCAGGGGTGAACGTACCGATGTGCAGCTCATAGATCAGGCCGCCGGCGAGTTGCCGGCCGGTCCACTTCTGGTCGGACCAGGTGAAACACGTATGATCATAGGTCCGCGAAAGGCCGTGCACGCCTTGGGGTTGCCGCCGCGAGCGCGGGTCGGCCACCGGCGTGGTGCTGCCGTCGAGCAGGAACCCGTAGTCCAATTCCCGGTCGCCGTCCTCGACAGCGGCCGTCCACCAGCCGTCGCCGAGATTGGTCATCGGGACCACCTGTCCGTCGACGACGACCGCGACCTCGGCGGGGCGGGGCGCCCACACATCGAAGCGGTGGCCGATCTGCCCGGCGCTCACAGGGTTCGCTCCGTGGTGTCGCGGATCAACAGGGCAACAGGCAGTTCGTCGAGAACGTCGGCGAGCGGTAGCCCCACCCCGCCGACCTCTAGATCGGCGCCGGTCAGCACGTCCACGTAGTGCCCCGGGGTGACGGCGACGGCGGTATCGCCCCAGCCGCCGGACTCGGCGAGCCCGAGCGGCAGCCTCGTCGCGACGATGACGGCGCCGCCGCGATCGAAGGCTATCGCGTGCGCAGCGGCCGGTCCGGAGACTGCCAGCCCTTCGTACCCGACGAGCAGGCTGCGGGCGTGCAGAGCCCGGCTGGTCACCAGCAGCTTGGCGGCGCCACCGGCGTCAACCGGTGGAGTGGGACCGGACAGTAAGCTGCTCAACAGTTCTCGGCGCCGGGAGTAGTCCACCGGTCGACGGTTGTCCGGATCGACCAGCGAGTGATCCCACAGTTCGGTGCCCTGGTAGACATCGGGTACACCGGGCACGGTCAGCCCGATCAGCTTGGCGGACAAGGAGTTCGACCAACCGGCGGCCTGCACCCGGTCGGCGAACTTCTGCAGCTGAGCGCCCAATTCGCCACCAGCGCAGAGCCGCTCGACCAACTGAGTCAGTTGCCCCTCGAATGCGGTGTTCGGATCCTGCCAGGTGGTCGACGTTCCGGCCTCCCGGGACGCCTTGAGCGCATAGTCGTCCAGCCGATGCCGGCTGATCGGCCACGCGCCGACGGCGGCCTGCAGAATCAGGTTGAGCCCCGGTCCGTCCGCCGAGACCAGCGGCAGGTCCGCGACCAGACTCCGGCAGTGCCGTAGGAGCTCGGACCATTCTTCGGGGACCTCGGCCAGCACCGCGATCCGGGCTCGGGTATCCTCGCTGCGCTTGGTGTCGTGCGTGGACAATGCCACCATCGACAACGGTGAATTGGTCAGCCGCGACAGTTGACGCCGGTGGAACTCATCGACCCCCACCGCGAATTCGCTGGGCTCGGCGCCGACCTCGGTCAGCGAGGTCAGCCGGGTGTACCGGTAGAAGGCGCTGTCCTCAACGCCTTTCGCCATCACCATCCCGGAAGTCTGCTGGAATCGCCGACTCACCTCGAGACCCGGATTTCGGAGCAACGCCGCGATGAGACCGATGGCTTCCGCCAGGTCGGGACGGTGCTGAGCGGCCGACGCGACAGCCTCGGCCAGGACGTGCTCGTCACGTTCGACATCGCTGGCCGACGGCTGGTTCGACGCCGGGACCGTCGGCACGAAGTAGGTTCGGTACACCGGGAAGCACGCCAGCAGTTCGGCGATCGCATCGTCGATGTGGGACGCAGGGTGCCGGCCCAGTCTCGGGTCGGCGGCGAGCGCCAACCGGCTCAACCGGGAGGTCTCCGCGCGCAGGCCGCCGTCGGCCACCGCGCGTTTGGTGTCGTGGATCAATGCCGCCCACTCGACGGCGGCGCCGCCGCGCAGTTCGGTGTCCAGCGCGGTCAGCCCGGACTCGCCGGCGGGATCGGTCAGGACCCGGTCGATGGCCGCCAGCGCGTCATATCCGGTGGTCCCGGCGCAGTGCCAATTCGACGGCAGCGGCTCGGCACCCTCGAGAATCTTCTCGACCAGGACATAGCGGCCGCCGGTCAGGTCGGCCAGCTCATCCAGGTAGCCGGCCGGGTCGAACAGGCCGTCCGGGTGGTCGATGCGCAGGCCGTCAGCGATGCCTTGGGTGATCCACCGACCGATCTCCCGGTGGGATTCGGCGAACACCGCCGGCAACTCCACCCTGATTCCGGCCAACGTGGTGACCGTGAAGAACCGTCGGTAGTTCAGCTCGGCATCTCCCCGGCGCCAGTCGATCAGCTCATAGTGCTGCCGAGCATGAACCTCCTGCGGCGTGCCGCCCGCGGTGCCCGGTGCAATCGGGAAACGGTGCTCGAAGTAGACGAGTTCGTCTCCCTCGACCGTCAGCCGGGCCAGCCCGTCCGGATCGCCCAGCACCGGCACCCGGACCTTGCCGTCGCCGAGATCCCATTCCAC
Organism: Mycobacteriales bacterium; assembly: GCA_038245175.1. Lineage (GTDB taxonomy): Bacteria > Actinomycetota > Actinomycetes > Mycobacteriales > Nakamurellaceae > Nakamurella. Next base: position 83,101 of record JBBRSR010000010.1, read on the forward strand.
ATCAAACGCCTCGGCGTACCTGGAGGCCCGGCCGAAGGTGAGCAGGTCGAGCCACCAGACCGATTCCGCGGGTGTCGCCACCCCGACATGGTTGGGCACGATATCGATCAGCACACCCATCCCAGCGGCGTGTGCAGCATCGGCGAGTGCGGCCAGTTGGGCTCCACCACCGCGTTGCGGGTCGACCAGGCTGTGGTCGATCACGTCATAGCCGTGCGCCGAGCCCGCCTCGGAGGCGAGCAGCGGGGACAGATAGATCCAATCCACGCCGAGGGCGGCCAAATAATCCACCTGGGCCAGCGCATCGGACAGCAGAAAATCGGGTGCAATCTGCAATCGGTACGTCGAGGCCGGAGCCCAGGTCACAGGGCTGCTCCGTGCGAGTCGTAGTCGGCGTCGTCGTTCGGACCGCTCGTATCATCATCCGCGCTCTGGGCGGACGCCGATTGCTGGTCGACCACCTGATCGGTGATCGATTCCCGGTTGGACGGCACTGGCGCGGCTGCGCCGTCCGGAACGGCCGAACCGAGTTCGGCCGCCGGATCCGCCGGTCCGGGAACCGACGCCGCGGTGGTGTCGCCGATGACCGCGGCCCTGGCGGTCTTCGGCGCAGCGCGCTTGCGCGGCGCCCGCTTCGGCTTCGCAGCAGGCGGCGCGGCGCGGGTCGGCGCCGGACGAGGCGCTGGCACGGAACTCGGCGCCGTCTGGGCGTTCGCATCCTGCCGGGCTCCGCGCAGGACGACCATCGCCTTCGCCGGAACGGGCAATTGGGCGCCGGGTGACAGCGGGTCGGTGTCCGTGATCAGGCCACCGGTGTCCACAACCACATGCCAGCCGCCGCTGAACTCGTCACCGGGAATATGGAAATCGATCGACTCATCGTGGGCGTTGAAGAACATCAGGAAATTGTCGTCGTAGACATATTGACCGCGATCGTCGCGACCGTGGATTCCGTTCCCGTTCAGGAACACCGCGATGGACCGGCCGAATCCGCTGTCCCAGTCGCTGCCGGACATCTCCTCGCCGGAGGGCCGCAGCCAGGCGATGTCCGGCAATGGCTCGCCGGCGCCGCGGGATACCGGCTTGCCCTGGAAGAAGCGCTGCCGACGGAAGGTGGGGTGCTTTCGCCGAAGTTCGGAAACCAGGGCGGTGAACTCGATCAAGCCCTGATCGGCCTGATCCCAGTGCACCCAGGTCAATTCGGTGTCCTGACAATAGGCATTGTTGTTGCCCCGTTGGGTGCGCCCCATCTCGTCACCGCCGAGCAGCATCGGCACACCCTGGGACAGCAGCAAGGTGGTGATGAAGTTGCGTTGCTGGCGAGCCCGAATGGCCAGCACGTTCGAGTCCGTGGTGTCGCCCTCGGCGCCGCTGTTCCATGACCGGTTGTGCGATTCGCCGTCCTGGCTGTTCTCGCCGTTGGCCTCGTTGTGTTTCTCGTTGTACGAGACCAGGTCGCGCAGAGTGAAGCCGTCGTGGGCGGTGACGAAATTGATCGAGGCAACCGGACGCCGGCCCGAGTTCTCGTACAGATCTGCGGAGCCGGTGAGGCGGGAGGCGAACTCACCCATCGCCGCCGGCTCGCCCCGCCACAGATCACGCACGGTGTCGCGGTATTTGCCGTTCCATTCGGTCCACTGCGGAGGGAAATTACCGACCTGATAGCCGCCGGGCCCGACGTCCCACGGCTCGGCGATCAGCTTGACCTGGGAGACGATCGGATCCTGCTGGACGAGTTCGAAGAACGTGCTGAGCCGGTCCACCTCGTAGAACTCCCGGGCCAGCGTGGCGGCCAGATCGAATCGGAAACCGTCGACATGCATCTCGTTGACCCAGTACCGTAGCGAGTCCATCAGCAGCTGCAGTGAGTGCGGCTGCCGGACGTTGAGCGAGTTGCCGGTGCCGGTGTAGTCCATGTAATACTGCGGGCTCTCCTCGACCAGCCGGTAGTAGGCGCCGTTGTCAATGCCGCGGAACGAGACGGTGGGGCCGAGGTGATTGCCTTCCGCCGTGTGGTTGTAGACCACATCGAGGATCACTTCAATGCCCGCCGCGTGCAGCGCACGCACCATGTTCTTGAACTCCGGCACCTGCTGACCCAGATCACCGCCGGAGGTGTACTGATTGTGCGGCGCGAAGAAACCGATGGTGTTGTAGCCCCAGTAGTTCGACAGACCCTTGTCGATCAGCGTGCTGTCCTGGACGAACTGGTGCACCGGCATCAGCTCGATCGCGGTGATCCCGAGCTTCTGCAGGTGCGCGATCACCGACGGGTGCGCGATGCCGGCGTAGGTCCCGCGCTGATATTCGGGCACGTCCGGATGCAACATGGTCAAGCCCTTGACGTGCGCCTCGTAGATCACCGAACGGTGGTAGGGGATCTTCGGCATCCGGTCGCCCGCCCAGTCGAAGAACGGGTTGATCACGACCCCATGCATCATGTGCTGGGCCGAATCGGCGTCGTTGTAGCTGTCCGGTTCGCCCATCTTGTACGAGAACAGCGACGGATCCCAGTCGATCTGGCCGGTGACTGCCTTGGCGTAGGGGTCGAGCAGCAGCTTGTTCGGGTTGCAGCGCAGGCCCTGCGACGGGTTGTACGGGCCGTGCACGCGGTAGCCGTAGCGCTGCCCCGGCTGGATGTGCGGGAGGTAGGCGTGCCAGACGAAAGCGTCCATCTCGCGTAGCGGGATTTTCGTCTCGGTCCCTCGGTCATCGAAGAGGCACAGCTCGATTCGCTCGGCGATCTCACTGAAAATGGCGAAGTTGGTCCCGGTGCCGTCGAACGTGGCGCCCAACGGGTATGCCGATCCCGGCCAGGTCTCCAACGGTGGCGAGGTGGTCTGAGTCATGGTGTTCTGGTCATCTCTTTCTTCCGGCAGTGCGGCCTACCAGCCACATCTCTGCCGTGGCGTCGATCTTGCGTATCAAAAGTAAAGCAACGATGCAGTCGAAACGGGTGGTCGGCCGTGCTCACACACTAGTGAACGGACGGCTGATGAGCGCGATCTGGCCGGGCCGGTCGGCCCGCTCCGCGGCGGCGTCGCGGTGGGTTCAACGACGTACGAACTTCGCCTGAGCAGTACTGCCCAATCCAAGAACGGTTGAATCGCGACCGGGAGTCACAGTGCAGGATGACCTGATCGGTGGGTCTGCAGAGTGACTCAGCAGGGACTGTCGGACCACTGAACTAACCTGGTCGAGTGCCCGATCCGTCCACCTACCGTCCTGCCCCCGGCACCATCCCGGAGTCACCAGGAGTCTATCGCTGGCGTGATCCGGATGGCCGGGTGATCTACGTCGGCAAGGCCAAGAGCCTGCGGCAGCGACTCAACTCCTACTTTGCCGATGTTAGCTCCCTGCATCCGCGGACAGCGCAGATGGTGACCACCGCCGCATCGGTCGAATGGACCGTGGTGACCACCGAGGTCGAGGCACTGCAGCTGGAATACAACTGGATCAAGGAGTTCGATCCGCGGTTCAACGTTCGCTACAAGGACGACAAGTCCTACCCGGAACTGGCGGTGACGCTGAACGAGGAGTTCCCGCGGTTCCAGGTGATGCGCGGCCCGCATCGCAAGGGGGTCCGCTACTTCGGGCCCTACGCGCATGCCTGGGCGATCCGCGAGACGCTCGATCTGCTGCTCCGGGTCTTCCCGGCGCGGACCTGCTCGGCCGGGGTGTTCCGGCGGGCGCAGCAGATCGACCGGCCATGTCTGCTCGGTTACATCGGGAAGTGCTCGGCGCCGTGCGTCGGACGGGTCAGCGCGGCCGAGCACCGGGAGATCGTCGATCGCTTCTGCGACTTCCTGGCCGGCCGAGCGGACCGGCTCCTGCGGCAACTGGAGCGGGAGATGAACGTCGCTGCCGGGCACCTCGACTTCGAACGGGCCGCCCGGCTCCGCGACGACCTGTCGGCGCTGCGGCGGGCGATGGAGAAGCAGTCGGTGGTGCTCGGGGACGGCACCGACGCCGATCTGGTCGGCATCGTCGGCGACGACCTGCAGGCGTCGGTACAGATCTTCCATGTGCGCGGCGGCCGGCTCCGTGGGGAGCGCGGCTGGATCGTCGATCTCGACCAGGACTCGGCGATGGAAGCCCAGGTGGAGAACTTTCTGATCCAGTTCTACGGCGGCCGAGCCAGCGACGACGGAGCGGCGGCGGTGCCGCGGGAGATCCTGGTGCCCGCGCTGCCACCGGAGCCGGATGAGATGACCGAGTGGCTGTCCGGGCTCCGCGGATCCAGAGTCTCACTGCGGGTCCCGCAGCGCGGGGACAAGAAGGATCTCGCGGAGACAGCCGCCCGCAACGCCAAGGAAGCACTCGCGCGGCACCGACTCAAGAGGGCGAGCGACCTGACGTCCCGGTCGTCCGCGCTGACCGAACTGGCCGAAGCGCTGGGGATGGATTCGGCGCCGCTGCGGATCGAATGCATCGACATCTCGCATGTTCAGGGGACGAACGTGGTGGCCTCGCTGGTGGTCTTCGAGGATGGCCTGGCCAAACGCTCCGACTATCGCCGGTTCGCCATCCGTGATGCGCCCGGCGATGACGTGGCCTCGATCGCCGAGGTGGTCCGCCGGCGGTTCGCCCGCGGCGGCCTGGAGGCAGCGGGCACCGAGAACGATCGGGCGCCGGCGGCTGCCGCGGCGCGGCCATCGCGGCCGCCGGGAATCGACCCGGAAACGGGCCGGGTCCGCCGATTCGCCTACCCCCCGCAGCTGCTGGTGGTCGACGGTGGGCAACCCCAGGTCAACGCCGCGGCGGCGGAACTGACCGCGCTCGGCGTGGTTGACGTCACGGTGGTCGGGCTGGCCAAACGCCTGGAAGAGGTGTGGTTGCCCGGCGACGACGACCCGGTCATCCTGCCGCGCACCAGTGAGGCGCTGTATCTGTTGCAGCGGCTCCGGGACGAGGCGCATCGTTTCGCCATCACCTATCACCGCGAGAAGCGTTCCAAGGCGATGATCGTTTCCGCCCTGGACGGCATTCCGGGGCTGGGCCAGTCCCGGCGTACGGCGTTGCTCAAACAGTTCGGATCGGTGCCGAAGCTGCGCGCTGCGACCGCGGTGGAACTGTCCGCGGTGCCCGGCATCGGCGCCGCAACTGCGGCGGCGATCATCGCTGCGCTGGCGCCGGAGAACACGAGTGCGTCACAATCCCCGCAGGCGGCGCGCCCGCAACCGGCCTCCAGAGCTGGAAAGGATCCGAGATGACCAACCCCGTCACCCCATCTGAAGGGGGGCCACCGGCGACTGCGGAACCACCGGGCATTGAGGTGGCCATCGTCTCGGGTCTGTCCGGGGCAGGCAGGTCCACAGCGGCCAAGTGCCTGGAGGACCTCGGTTGGTTCGTCGTCGACAATCTGCCGCCCGAGCTGATCTCGACCATGGTCGAACTCGGCGCGAAGGCTCGGGGCGCGGTCACCCGGATCGCCGTGGTCGTCGATGTTCGCTCGCGGGCATTCACCGAAGATCTGGCTTCGGTGATCCGCGATCTGGACGCTCGGGGCTACCGACCGCGGGTGCTCTACCTCGAAGCCTCCGACGCCGCGCTGATCAGGCGATACGAGGCGAACCGGCGCGAGCATCCGCTTCAGGGCGGTGGCCGGCTGACCGAAGGCGTCGCTGCGGAGCGGGGGTTGCTCGGGCCCTTGCGGGACGAGGCCGAGCTGATCGTAGACACCTCCGACCTGTCCGTGCACGAGCTGCGAGCCCGAATCGAGACGGCCTTTACCGGGGCGCCGCGACGGACCACACTGACCATCGTGTCTTTCGGCTACAAGTACGGACTGCCGCTGGATGCAGACCTGGTCATCGACATGCGCTTCCTGCCGAACCCGTTCTGGATCCCCGAGCTGCGGGACCTCAACGGCACGGATCCGGAGGTCTCCGGGTACGTGCTGTCTCAGGAGGGTGCCGGGGAATTCATGGAGCGCTACGTGGAGCTCTTCGACCTGATCTCCGGTGGCTACCTGCGCGAAGGAAAGAAGTACCTGACATTGGCCGTCGGTTGCACCGGCGGCAAACACCGCAGTGTGGCCACCGCGGAGGAACTGGGGCGGCGATTGGGCACCGGAGACCTGGCCATCAAAATCGTGCACCGCGATCTGGGCCGGGAATGACCACCCCGGGAATCACCCCGGCACGAGTCCGTCGCCCACGGGTGGCCGCTCTCGGCGGTGGTCATGGCCTCTGGGCGATGCTGCGGGCGCTGGTGCTGCTCGATGTGGACATCACGGCGATCGTGACCGTGGCCGACGACGGCGGATCGTCCGGTCGGCTGCGCCGCGAGATGCCGACCATGCTGCCGCCCGGTGATCTGCGGATGGCGCTGGGCGCGTTGACGCCTCCCGGCAGCAACGGTGAGCTGTGGGGGACGACCTTCCAGCATCGCTTCGCCGGCACCGGCGTGCTGGCCGGGCATCCGGTCGGCAATCTGATGCTCGTCGGACTGGCCGAAACACTGGGCGATCCGGTGGCCGCGCTGGACGCGGCCGGCGCCTTGCTCAACGTCCGAGGCCGGGTCCTGCCGATGTCCTGTCAACCGCTCGACATCGTCGCGGACGTGAGCGGACTGGACGAGGATCCGCTCGCGATCCGGCGCATCCGTGGTCAGGTTGCGGTGGCCACCACTCCCGGCACGGTCCGACGGATCGCCATCGATCCGGCCGACGCACCGGCCTGCCCGGAGGCGGTGGCGGCCATTCATGCCGCCGATCTGGTGACGCTGGGTCCGGGTTCCTGGATGACCAGTGTGCTTCCGCATCTGCTGCTGGACGATCTGGCCAGCGCGCTGACGTCGACCGCGGCGCATCGTATGGTGGTGCTCAATCTGGAGCCGCAACCAGGCGAGACCGACGGATTCTCCCAGGATCAATACTTGGAGGTGTTGCATCGTTACTCTCCGGATTTTCAGATCGACACTGTTGTGGCCCACACTGGAGCGGTTGCGCTCCCAGGACGACTGGCCAACGCAGCGGCGCGGTCCGGCGCGGAGCTCATTCTGAAATCCATTGCAGACCCTTCCGGGGCTGCTCGTCACGATCCGGCAGCTTTGGCCGCCGCGATCGCCCCAGTGGTCCAGGCTGCAGCGGCGCGTCGAGGCATCTGCAACGAAACTAGTGAAGACAAGGGGGCTACTTCGTGGCGATGACTGCCGACGTCAAGGACGAGCTCAGCCGGGTCGTGATCTCAAAGGTCTCGGCTCGGAAAGCGGAGGTGTCCACCATCCTGCGCTTCGCGGGTGGGCTGCACATTGTCGGCGGCCGGGTGATCGTAGAGGCCGAGATCGATACCGGGGCGGTCGCTCGCCGGGTCCGCAAGGAGATCGCCGAACTGTACGGACATCAGGTCGAAGTCCAGGTTCTGGCCGCCGGCGGACTCCGCAAGGGCACCCGCTTCATCGTGCGGGTGGTGGCCGGCGGCGATTCGCTGGCCAGGCAGACCGGGCTGCTGGATCTGCGCGGCCGACCGGTCCGCGGGCTTCCTTCGCAGATCGTTTCCGGGTCCATCGGCGACGCCGAAGCGGCCTGGCGGGGCGCCTTCCTGGCGCACGGTTCGCTGACCGAGCCCGGTCGGTCGGCCTCGCTCGAGGTGACCTGTCCCGGTCCCGAAGCCGCGCTGGCGCTGGTCGGCGCGGCCCGCCGGCTGGGCATCTCCGCCAAAGCCCGCGAGGTCCGTGGGGCCGACCGCGTCGTGGTCCGCGACGGTGACGCCATCGCTGCCATGTTGACCAGGCTCGGTGCGCACACCTGCGTGCTGACCTGGGAAGACCGTCGGTTGCGACGCGAGGTCCGAGCCACCGCCAACAGGTTGGCCAACTTCGATGACGCCAACCTGCGCCGATCCGCGCGCGCCGCCGTCGCTGCTTCGGCCCGCGTCGAACGGGCACTGCTCATTCTCGGCGAGGAGGCACCGGATCACCTGGCGGAGGCCGGCCGGTTGCGGATCGAGCACGGGCAGGCTTCCTTGGAAGAGCTCGGCCAATTGGCCAACCCGCCGATGACCAAGGACGCGATCGCCGGCCGCATCCGGCGGTTGCTGACCATGGCCGATAAGCGCGCCCAGGACGAGGGGATCCCGGACACCGAATCAGCGGTCAACCCCGACATGCTGGACAACTAGCCGGTATTTCAGCAGGCCGTTTTCGCAGCGGGCTGGCACGATTTAGCTGTGGCCGATTCAGCCGTGTACCCACTTCACCAAGTTCGGACTGACTCGGTAGAGTTCCCATCGCCTGGCACGCCGGTGTGTCGGGTGTCCCTTTATCGATCCCGATAGAGTCGAGCTGGTACCCGCTTGGGACCGGCGCTTATTGAAGGGCAGGCAAGGCGTGACTGTGCGCATTGGTGTTAACGGCTTCGGCCGAATCGGCCGTAATCTCTGGCGGGCCATTGACTCCCTGGACCACGACATCGAGATCGTGGCGGTCAATGACCTGACCGACAACAAGACCCTGGCCCATCTGCTCAAGTACGACACGATCCTGGGCAGGCTCAAGCACGACGTATCTTTTACCGAGGACGAGATCATCGTCGGGGGGAAGTCGATCAAGGCACTCGCCGAGCGCGATCCCTCGAAGCTCCCCTGGTCCGACCTGGGTGTTGACATCGTCATCGAGTCCACCGGTCACTTCACCAAGGCCGAAGGTGCGAAGAAGCACCTCGAAGGCGGCGCCAAGAAGGTCATCATCTCGGCTCCGGCCAGCGGCGAAGACCTAACCGTCGTCATGGGCGTCAACGACGAGAAGTACGACGGCAGCCAGACCATCCTGTCCAACGCTTCGTGCACGACCAACTGTGTGGCGCCGATGGCCAAGGTTCTGCACGAGAATTTCGGCATCGTCAAGGGCCTGATGACGACGATCCACGCCTACACCAACGACCAGGTAATCCTGGACTTCCCGCATTCGGACCTGCGCCGGGCACGGGCTGCCGCCCAGAACATCATCCCGACGTCCACCGGTGCCGCCAAGGCCACCGCGTTGGTGCTGCCGGAGTTGGTCGGCAAGCTGCACGGCTATGCCCTGCGCGTCCCGGTGATGGACGGATCGGTCACCGACCTGACGGTCGAACTATCCAAGTCCGTCACGGTGGACGACATCAACGATGCCTTCAAGGCCGCATCCGAGGGCGCGCTCAAGGGATACATCTACTACTCGACCGACCCGATCGTGTCCTCGGACATCGTCGGCTCGCCGGCCTCGGTGACCTTCGACTCGCCGTTGACCCTGGTGCTGGACGGCAACCTGATCAAGGTGGTCGGCTGGTACGACAACGAGTGGGGCTACTCCAACCGACTCGCGGACTTCACTGCGCTGGTCGCCGGCAAGCTCTAGGCCACGACCGACCCGCGGTAGTTGAACTCAGCACCCGCTGAGCGGGCGATCTGCGGGTGGGGACGGATTTTCGGCCCCACCCGCAGCCGTGTCACGGCCGATCCGCCAATCTCCTGAGTTGGCTGAACGAGTTGGCTGCACGAACTGAGTCTTCCCACCCTCTTGGCAAGGAGAAATCCTGCGTGAACACTCTTGACGACTTGCTGCACACCTCGCTGACCGGGCGGACGGTCCTGGTCCGTGCCGATCTGAACGTCCCGCTGGATGGCACGACGATCACCGACGATGGTCGGATCCGGGCCTCGCTGCCGACCCTGCAGGCGCTCACCGGCGCGGGCGCCAAGGTCGTCGTGACCGCGCACCTGGGACGACCATCCGGAGCGCCGGAGGCCAAGTACAGCCTGGCCCCGGTCGCCGCCAGGCTTTCCGAACTCCTCGGCGCCGATGTCGCGTTCGCCTCGGATCTGGTGGGGGATTCGGCCAGGGCCGTCGTCGCCGGACTCGCCAACGGCCAGGTAGCGCTGCTGGAGAACGTTCGTTTCGATGCCCGTGAAACGTCGAAAGATGCCGCCGCCCGCGCCGAGCTGGCCGCCGAGCTGGTCGCCGTGGTCGGCTCGGATGCCGCTTACGTCTCCGACGGATTCGGTGTGGTGCACCGCAAGAATGCCTCCGTCTATGAGATCGCCACGCTGCTGCCGCACTACGCCGGCTACCTGGTCAGCGCCGAAACGGCGGTCCTGCGCAAACTCACCACCGACCCCGAACGGCCCTACGTGGTCGTCCTGGGTGGCTCGAAGGTTTCGGACAAGCTCGGCGTGATCAAGTCACTGCTGCCGACCACCGACCGGATCCTGATCGGCGGCGGTATGGCGTACACGTTCCTGGCTGCAGAAGGTCTGGGCGTCGGGACTTCGCTGCTGCAGTCCGACCAGATCGATACGGTCCGCGTGCTGCTCGAGGAGAACCGCGACAAGATCGTGCTGCCGACCGATTTCGTCGTCGCCGATGCCTTCGCGGCGGATGCGAACAGCGAGATCGTGGCCGCCGACGCGATCCCGGACGGTTGGATGGGGCTCGATATCGGCCCTGACTCCCGGGAGGCTTTCGCGGTCATCCTGCGGGAGGCGAAGACAGTTTTCTGGAACGGTCCGGTCGGCGTGTTCGAGATGGCTGCCTTCGCCGAAGGCACCCGTGCGGTGGCCACCGCGATTGCCGCGAGCGACGCGTTCTCCGTCGTCGGCGGCGGTGACTCGGCGGCCGCGGTTCGCACCCTCGGCGTCGACGAGGCCGGCTTCTCCCACATCTCCACCGGTGGTGGCGCTTCCCTGGAATTCCTCGAGGGCAAGGTGCTCCCCGGTATCGACATTCTGGAGTCCTGATGAGTTCACGCAAGATCCTTGTTGCCGGCAACTGGAAGATGAATCTGAACCACCTCGAGGGCATCGCCCTGGTGCAGAAGATCGCCTTCACCCTTCCGGACAAGTACCTGACCAAGGTGGAGGTCGCCCTGCTGCCGCCGTTCACCGACCTGCGTTCGGTGCAGACCCTGGTCGACGGTGACAAGCTGGGCCTGGTCTACGGCGCGCAGGATCTGTCGCCCGCGGACGCCGGGGCTTACACCGGCGACATCTCCGGCTCGATGCTGGCCAAGCTCGGCTGCACCTATGTGGCCATCGGCCACTCGGAGCGTCGGGAGATCCACGGCGAGGACGACGCCACCGTCAACGCGAAGGTCAAGGCAGCCTACAAACATGGCCTCGTGCCGATCCTGTGTGTCGGCGAAGGCCTGGCCGTGCGTGAGGCCGGAAACCAGGTCGAGCACTCGGTCGCGCAGCTCCTGGCCGCGCTGGACGGCATTCCCGCCGAGCAGGCCGAGTCGATCGTGTTGGCGTACGAGCCGGTGTGGGCGATCGGCACCGGCCGCGTGGCCACGCCGGCCGACGCGCAGGAAGTCTGCGCGGCACTGCGGGCCGCGCTGGCCGAGAAGTATTCCGCCGACCTGGCCAACGGGGTCCGGGTGCTGTACGGCGGTTCGGTGAAGTCCGCCAACGTGGCGGAGATCGTGTCCCAGCCGGACGTCGACGGCGCACTCGTCGGCGGCGCCAGCCTGGACGCCACCGAATTCGCCACCCTGGCCGCGAACTCGGTCGGCGTCATCGGCTGATTCGCTGGCTTGGCCGACCGACCCCCACCGGTAGACTGCATGAGCGCGACCGTTCAACGGCTCCGCAGTCGTTTGTGCACACGGTATGAAGACGAACCCGGGATCACCTGTCCCGCGAACAACGCTAGGTAGCAATGGACATTCTGAAGACGGTTCTGGACGTACTGCTGTTGCTGACCAGCCTTGCGCTCATCCTGCTGGTGTTGTTGCACCGCGGTAAGGGCGGCGGGCTGTCGTCGATGTTCGGCGGCGGTGTGCAGTCCTCACTATCCGGCTCGAGCGTTGTCGAGCGAAACCTCGACCGATTGACCCTGTTCGTCGCCCTGATCTGGGCCATCTCGATCATCGGCGTCGGCATGATCATCGCCACCCAATCCACCGTCTGACGGTCGAACCGATCGTGCCTCAGAGGTGCCGGAGCATTCGCGTGTTGCCCAGGGTGTTCGGTTTGACGTGCGGCAGGTCCAGGAACTCAGCCACACCTGCGTCGTAGGACGCGCGAAGTTCAGCGCGGGCCTCGTCGGTCAGATCGAGTTCGGAGATCGGGGAAAAGCCGAGGCTGTTGAAGAATTTGACCTCGAAGGTGAGGCAGAACAGTCGCCGCAAGCCCAGCTGGCCGGCCTCGCCGATGATCGCCCGACAGACTGCGTGACCGATGCCGTGCGTGCGCAGCCCCGGATCGGTCGCCACCGTGCGGATCTCGGCCAGGTCCTCCCACAGGACGTGCAACGCCCCGCAGCCGACGATCCTGTCCCCGATCTCGGCGACCCAGAACTCGGTGACGTCCTCGTACAGATTCGCCAGCCGCTTCTCCAGCAGGATTGGCCCCGCATAGAAGTCGACCAGCGATTTGATCCCCCGAACGTCGGCCGGCCGAGCCCGCCGAACCCTCAGCTCGCTCAGCGGTATCGACGGTTCAGAACTCACGGGGCGCTAGCCTAGTGCAATCGGAGGGACGCCAGTGACGCAGCGACCTCGCCTCGCACCGGCAGTGATCGGTGAACCACCCTCGGGCGACTACGCTGGACGGGTGCCAGTAGCCCCCCGTGTATCCGTGGTGACGATGGGCTGCGCCCGCAATGAGGTCGACTCGTCCGAGATCGCCGGCCGGTTGTCGCTCGGCGGCTATGAGCTGGTCGACGAGGGCGCGCCAGCGGATGTGGTGGTGGTCAATACCTGCGCATTCGTGGCAAGCGCCAAGAAGGACTCGATCGACACCCTGCTGGCCGCGGCGGACACCGGCGCGAAGGTGGTCGCCGTGGGTTGCCTGGCCGAACGCTATGGCAAGGAACTGGCCAACGAGCTTCCCGAGGCCGATGCCGTACTCGGTTTCGATTCCTATCCAGACCTGGCCGAACTGCTCGGCGACGTGCTGGACGGCCATCGACCCGCCGCGCACACCCCGGTCGACCGCCGGACCCTGCTGCCGATCTCGCCGGTCGCCCGCCCGCACGCCGCGGCCGCGGTCTCCGTGCCCGGACATGCGGTGGCGGCCGTCGGCACCCTGCTGGGCAGTGAACCCCGGTCCGGCCCGACGCTGGTCCGCAAGCTGCTGCACCGCGGGCCGGTCGCCCCGCTGAAGATCGCCTCCGGCTGCGATCGGCGTTGTACGTTCTGCGCCATTCCGTCCTTTCGCGGGTCGTTCGTCTCGCGAACGAACTCCGAAATCGTCACCGAGGCACACTGGCTCGCCGGCCAGGGCGTCCGGGAAATCGTCCTGGTCAGCGAGAACTCGACTTCGTACGGCAAGGATCTGCCCGGCGATCAGCTGTTGGAGTACCTGTTGCGGGATCTGGCCGCAGTTCCGGGCATCACCAGGGTCCGCTTGTCCTACTTGCAGCCGGCCGAGACGAAGCAATCGCTGATCCGGGCCATCGCGCACACCGCTGGCGTCGCCGACTACTACGACATGTCGTTTCAGCACGCTGCCGAGCCGGTTCTGCGCCGGATGCGTCGCTTCGGCAACAAGGACTCCTTCTTGGACCTGGTCGCGCAGATCCGGCTGGCTGCACCGGAGGCCGGCATCCGGACCAACGTGATCGTCGGCTTCCCCGGCGAGACCGCCACCGACCTGGCCGAACTGGAGGAATTCCTGATCGGCGCGCGGATGGACGCGGTCGGCGTCTTCGGCTACTCGGACGAGGACGGCACCGCCGCCGAAGCACTCTCGGGCAAGCTCGACGAGGACGAGGTGGCGGACCGGGTCGAGCGGATCACCAGCCTGGTCGACGAGTTGATCACCCAGCGCGCCGAGGACCGCGTCGGCACCGAGGTCGTCGTCCTGGTCGACGGCGAACTGGGCGGCGAAGCCGGGGACGTCACCGGCCGGGCCGCGCATCAGGCACCCGAGGTCGATGGCATCACCACCCTGCTCGAATCCGACGGCGTCGAACTCGGTGATCTGGTGATCGCCCGGGTGGTCGGCACCGACGGCATTGATCTGTTCGCCGAAGCCGTGCAGGTTCTGCCGCGCCCCGATGGGACGTGGGTGCGCGGATGACCGCGGAACGGGAGGTGCCGCTGGTCAACCTGGCGAACATCCTGACGGTGAGCCGACTCGCGCTCGTCCCGATTTTTCTGCTGTTCCTGTTCCAGAACGACGGGCATGAGCCCTGGTGGCGTTTCGCGGCCTGGGTGGTGTTCGCCATCGCCGCGATCACCGACCGGTACGACGGGCATATCGCCCGCAAACGTGGACTGGTCACCAACTTCGGCAAAATCGCCGACCCGATCGCGGACAAGGCCTTGACCGGCGCGGCCCTGGTCGGCCTGTCGGTTCTGGGCGATCTGCCGTGGTGGGTGACTCTGGTCATCCTGGTGCGCGAGATCGGTATCACGCTGATCCGGCTGGCGCTGCTGAGCTATCAGGTGATTCCGGCCAGCAACGGCGGAAAGCTGAAGACCTTCGTCCAGATCTGCGCGATCGGCCTGTACGTACTGCCGTGGCCACCGTGGCTCGAGTGGGTCCGGATCGCGCTGATGGCCGCCGCGCTGATCCTGACGGTCGGCACCGGGATCGACTACGTCGTCAGGGCCATCAAGATCGTCGCGAACGGGAAGCAGTCGTCGCCGGCCAAACCGGTGTGAACGCGCTCGCCGACCTTGTCGGTGTCGATCCCCGGCTGCTGGCCGAATTGATCGGCGATCTGACCCGGGCCGAACGCACCGTCGCCCTGGCCGAATCGCTTACCGGCGGACTGGCCAGCGCGGTGCTCACCTCGGTGCCTGGTGCGAGCGCTGTGGTCCGCGGCGGTGTCATCGTCTACGCCACCGATTTGAAACACAGCCTGGCCGGTGTTGACGCCGCGCTCCTGGCTGAGGTGGGCGCCGTGCATCCGGATGTTGCGCGGCAACTCGCGGTCGGGGTGCGGGCACGATGTGCGGCCACCTACGGCATCGGACTGACCGGCGTGGCCGGACCCGATCCGCAGGACGGGCAGCCGGTTGGCACCGTCCATGTGTGTTTGGCCGGCGCAGCCGGTCCACCGCTGGTCGCCGAGCTACTGGAATCCGGCAGCCGCGCGCAGATCCGGGCCGCCGCGGTCCGGGCAGCCATACGGCTGCTGCAGGTCGCGCTGGCCCGCGGCCCCGGACGACAGCGGGCCCGGGAACATTAGGCGGGTATTCGCACGTTGATCTAATTGTCACAGGGAGCTCATCAACTGTGTCCGACCCTCGGAGTACCGTAATCGGTAGTACCACAGGTACCAGGTGATCTGAGAAGTGCTAGCGCAAAGGGGAGGTTACAGTGCTGCTTCGAGATGCATTAGGCGAGACGTTGCGGGATGCCCGCACTCGTCAGAATCGCACGTTGCGAGACGTGTCGACGGCTGCCAACGTCTCCCTGGGCTACCTGTCCGAAGTGGAGCGGGGTCGTAAAGAGGCGTCCAGTGAATTGCTCGCCTCGATCTGTGATGCCCTGGACGTTGAACTTCACGACGTCCTGACGACGGTGTCGCACACCCTGCAGACCGGATTGTCCAAGCACGATGCCGGACTGATGGTGAAGAATGGCGTGCCGGGAGTCTCGTCCAAGGGCATCGACTCCAGCCTGCGGATCGTTCTGCCCTACGACGCAGCGCGCGGTGGACGCGAGGTAGCGGTCGCCTGACCTGGCGCTGGTTGGTGTCCCTCAGCGGGTGCCCGTCAGTACTGTCAGGGCGTTGATCGCCGCCTCGGCGCGGTCAGCCGGCACGTAAACATGATCGTGGTAGTAGGCGGCGATGACGTTCGCCGCGATACCTGCCTCGGCCAGAACGGTGGCAACTGCGGCTGTCAGCCCGACGGCCGCCAGTGCTGAGTGCACCCGCAGGGTGATCCGCTGAGCGACGAATTCGTATCGCCAACCATGTGCGTCGGCGTCCGCCTGCCGGATCACCGCGGTCACGCCTTCGTCCTCGACGACCGTAGCCATCGGGCGCACCCCGTCGAACTCGGCGGCGTCCAGTCGACTGATGAAGACGTAGAGCTCGGGATCCAGCGACGGCCTCATCGACGCGAGGAGAACCGCAAGTTCGGTCTCGCCAGCCATCAGGTCGACTCGGGCCGGCGGTGGTAGGTGACAAAGGAGAACCCGTCGTGATCGGCGCGTGCCACCTCGGCCCACATCGCCGGGTCGATGGCGGGGAAGTAGGTGTCGCCGGCGACTTCGGTTGCCACATGGGTGATCTGCAGAACATCGGCGGTCGGCATCAGCTCCCGATACAACTCGCCGCCGCCGACGACCATGATCTCGGCGTCGCCGAGCAGTTCCCGCGCCTGGGCCAACGAGCTGACAACGGTGACCCCGTCGGCCCGCCAGCCCGGCTGCCGGGAGAGGACGATCGTCCGGCGACCCGGCAGCGCCCGGCCGATCGAGTCATAGGTCCGGCGTCCCATCAGCATCGCCTTGCCCATGGTCAGCTGCTTGAAATGCCGCAGGTCGGCGGGCAGTTGCCAGGGCAGCCCGTTGTCGCGGCCGATCACGCCATTGGCCGCGACCGCGGCTACGAGGGTCATGCTCATACCGCGATCGGCGCCTTGATGGACGGGTCGCTGACGTAGTCGTGCAGGGTGAAGTGTTCGAACTCGAAGGCGTCCAGTTCGGTGATTCCGTCCGCGATCTCCATCCGGGGCAGCGGCTTGGGAGTGCGGGTCAGCTGCAGTGCGGCCTGTTCCAGATGATTCGAGTAGAGGTGGGCATCGCCCAGGGTGTGCACGAAATCGCCCGCTTCCAGCCCGGTCACCTTCGCCACCATCATGGTCAGCAGCGCATACGAGGCGATGTTGAACGGGACGCCGAGGAAGATGTCCGCCGACCGCTGGTAGAGCTGGCAGGACAGTCGCCCTTCGGCGACATAGAACTGGAACATGGTGTGGCACGGGGGGAGGGCCATCTCGGTGACCTCCGCCACATTCCAGGCCGAAACGATGTGCCGTCGGGAGTCCGGATTGGTCCTGATGCCCTCGACGAGGGCGGCGATCTGATCGATGTGACCGCCGTCGGGAGTCGGCCATGACCGCCATTGGTGTCCGTAGACCGGGCCGAGTTCACCTTCCGGATCGGCCCATTCATCCCAGATGGACACCCCGCGCTCCTGCAGCCAGCGCACGTTGGTCGCGCCCCGCAGGAACCACAGCAGTTCGATGATCACCGAGCGCATGTGGACCTTCTTGGTGGTGACCACCGGGAAGCCATCACGGAGATCGAAGCGCATCTGGTGGCCGAAAATCGATCTCGTGCCGGTGCCCGTCCGGTCCGATTTGACGGTGCCGTCAGTCAAAACCTTTTCCATCAAATCCAAGTACTGCTGCATGGGTTCAGGGTAGAGCCGAGGCGCGGGGCCAGCGGCCAGGCACGCGGCCGTGTGGTCATCTCTACCGGTCCGATCCGGCCAGGTGCCGATGCTCCCGGAATCGCAACTCCCTCATAATGGTCTGATGATTTCGATCACCACAGCCCGACGACTTCGGGACAGCGGGCTGCGCTGGACGCCCGCGATGGGCGACTACTTCGTCGTGGCCGACCACGACATGGACGACGAGGTGTTCGTCCTGTCGAACATGATCGCCGAGGTCTACCGGTTTCAGGACGCCGACGTGATCGGGTTCAACGGCACCACCGAATGGGCGCTCGATTCCGTCGAGCAGCGCCACACCCTGTGGCTGCCGCGCGAAGAACAACTCCGCGTGCTGCTGGCCGGCACCATCCGCTCGTTGACCAAGGTCGCGGAAGGCTGGCGGGTGGCGATCCAGGTACAGGAGAACGACCTGACATTCAGCGCCGTCGAAGCCGAGGAGGCCTATGGCCAGGCGTTGCTCTACCTGGTCGCCGGCCCCGACTCAGACACCTGAAACCGTTGTACGAATCCATCCCGACGATGCCCGATCAGGTCAGCACCCCAATCCCGGGGTAGCTGCCACCGAGGACCGTCACCGGGTCGGCCTTCAACACTCCGGACAGCATCTCGGAGTAGATCGACCGGAAGTCCACCGTCGACTTCAGGTCACCATCGTCCAGATCGGTCAGGCTGGGCTGGTCGCCGTAGAATCCGCCGCGGACCGGCACCCCGGCGATGAAAACCGGACCCGCCGTCCCGTGGTCGGTGCCGTGCGAGGCGTTGACCTGCACCCGCCGACCGAACTCCGAATAGGCCAGCACCACCACACTGCGACCATTCGGATCACTGGCCATATCCTTGAGGAAGGCTGACAGCGCGGTGTCCAGGATGCCCAGCTGGGTCTCCTGGGTCGCCTTCTCATCGGCGTGGGTATCGAAGCCGCCCAAGCTGACGGTATACACAGTCGTGGGCACGCCGGCCTTGACGCAGCGGGCGACCAGGGTGAGCTGCTGCGCCAGAGTCGACTTCGACCCTGCGGCGGCGCCCTCGGTCCCGGCATCGAGCACCGGCCGGAACGTCGCCTCAACCGTGCGCTCGGCGCAATAGGACTGGGCAACGGTGATCTGCTCCGGCGTATCGGCCGGATCCGGCTTCCCCAGTCCGGTGATTGCGGTGGCGAGGTCGGCCGGGAACGCCGACGACGCACCCACGCTCAGCGCGGCCGCGGCTCCGGTGGCCCCGACCGCCAGCGGCGGCAGCACCGACCCGATATTGACCGCGTTCGTCGGATTGTCCCCGTTCAGGTCCAGCCAGCGTCCGATCCAGCCGGTGTTGATCGGTGCCTGCGGCGAAGCGGTCTGCCAGATGTCCATCGACCGGAAGTGGCTGTGGTCGGGCTTCGGGTAGCCCACCCCGCGAACGATCGCCAGTTGGTTGCCCGCCCAGAGTCCGGCCAATCCCGGCATCGCCGGGTTCAACCCGAGCTCGCCGTCCAGCGGATGGACCTGGTCGGCGGTGTAGGTGAACTCCGGACGGGCGTCGTGATAGGCCGGATCGCCATAGGGAATCACCGTGTTGATGCCGTCGTTGCCGCCGTACAGGGTGACGATGACCAGGATTCGGGTGCCGCCGACCAGCGGATCCCGCTCGGCGGTACCCATCAGTGTCCCCCAGCTGACCGTGCCGAAGCCGATCGCCAGCGCGGCGGCGCCGGTGGCACCGGACGCGATCAGAAAACGACGACGGGTCAAGTGGTCCATGTGCGGCAGCCTCAGTTCGTCAGGTATTCGGAGGTGTTCAGGGCGATCGCCACCAGCTGGCGTGGATCACCCGCGGCGTCGTTCAGTACCGCCCGACTGCGGGCCGACCAGGCCGCGACCCCGAGCAGGTGGCCGGCCGCGTCCACCCGCTCGGACGGCGCGGCGGCGCTGATCGAGTCCAGGTCGGCGATCTTGGTCAACGCGACCGCGGCGCGGATCCGGGTATCGGCAGCGGCCGTCGACAGCCAGGCGGCACCGGATGGCCAGCCGCCTACGCTGGGCGGGTCGAAGGGCACCTGACCGAGCGTGTCCAGCGTCGCCAGCAACGTGCGTACCCGCTTGTCGTCGGTGAGCGGCACCTGCAGCGCCCGCAGGGCGCCCACCAGCCACTCCACCGGATTGATCACCGACGTTCCCTGCGCGGCGACGAAGTCGGCAGATCCGAGCATGGCGGTGAGTAAGGCGCCGATGTCCCAGGACGGCTGGAACGCTCTGGTCAGCGCGGCCAGGACGTCCTCGCTGGGCGGGTTGTCGGAGATCAGCTGCCCGTAGGTTCGCCGAGCGACGTAGGGGCCGGCGGCGGGTTGCGCTAGAACCGCGTCGCCGAACCCGGTCTGGTCCAGGTTGCCGGTCACTCCCAGGATGGTCTTGGCTGTCGAGTCGTGTTTCTTCGAATTCAGCGTGGCGCCGCCGTCGGTGGTCAGCCGCCAGCCGGTCAGTGCCCGGGCGCCCTCTCGGACGTCCTGTTCGGTGTAGCCGTCGCCGTGGCCGAGCGTGAAGAGCTCGATGAACTCGCGGGACAGATTCTCATTCGGTGCACCGGCCACGTTGTCGTTTCCGTCCAGCCAGATCAGCATCGCCGGGTCGATCAGCATCGCCTGCGCCAGCGTTCGGAAGTTGCCGCGCGAGTGTGTCCTGAGTGTTTCGTTCTGCTGGAGGAGCAGTGCGGCCTGCCGGACCTTGGTCCGTGAGGTGGCGAAATGGTTGTGCCAGCAGAAGGTCATCTTTTCCGTCAGCGGTTGCCGGACGGCTACCATTCGCCGCAGCCACCACCGGGTCAATTCCGCGAGTCCGTCCTGCAGCGCCGCGTTGTGGGCCTTGCGCTCGGCAGCGGTGGCCTGCTTGCCGACCGGTCCAAGCAACTCCAGCGCAGGCGCTGGGGTGGCCACGACGCCCGGATCCGACTGCTGGTCCGCGGTCAGCGCCGACAGCAGGTAGGCCGCCGGGCCGACCACGATTGCGGCGTCGATTTCCGGTCCGGTGGCGCCGAAGCCGGTGCGCCGGAGCAGCCGCGCCACGGCGCGCCAGTCGTCGTCAGTTGTGCTCACCGATCCAGTGTCACCCCTGGGTGTTCAGATTTGGTCAAGACCGGATCGGTGGTTGATTCAGAGGATTCAACCCAGCTCACTGACCCGATCTACGTACTCGGCTGAGCTGTGGAGCATCGGGGATCGCAGCTCAGCCGGTCACCACCGCAGCAGTGCGGAACAATGCACCGATGGACGATTCCTGGCCGTCGGAGCTCTCGAAACCAGTGTTCAGTGAGCCGATCTCGGGCGGCATGATCGCGCGGACCAGTCGTGCGCAGTTGACGGACGGGCGGACCGTTGTCGTCAAGCGGTGCCCTTATCCGGCCGAACTGGAGGCCGAGGGTCTACTCGCTCTGGCCGGTGCGGGCGTTGCCGTTCCCCGGGTGCTGGGCACAGCGGGCGGCACTCTGGTCCTCGAGCACGTCGGGGGACCGGCGGACTGGCCCGCCCTCGGTCTGATGGTCGCGGCAATGCACCGCGTCACCGCGGACCGATTCGGCTGGCATCGGGATAACCGGGCGGGACGATTCACCCAGCCCAATACCTGGTGCGAGGACTGGTCGACCTTCTTCGCCGAGCACCGGGTGCGGGCCCACCTGGCGGATCCGCAGGTTCCCGCCGATCTCCGACGACGTCTGGAAATCGCCTGCGATGGACCACTCCCGGCGTTGTTGCCGGATCGGCCACCGGCTTCGCTGACCCACGGTGACCTGTGGGTGGGCAATATCGTCGAGGGGCGCTGGATCGTCGATCCGGAGGTGTCGTACGCGGATCGTGAACTGGACCTCGCCTACATGCACATGTCCCGCTCGATGCCCGACGCCTTCTTCGACAGCTACTTCGGGGCCTGGCCCGCCGACCCGACCTATCCGGAGCGGCGGCCTGCCTTGCAGCTCCACCACCGGTTGCTGCAGCTGCGCCACTTCGGGGCCCGGCACCTGCCCGGAGTCGAGTCGATCCTGGACCACTACGGGTGGTAGCCCGCCTCAACTCACCCACTCGATACCGCGAAGTGGATTCGCTCGTGTTACAGACCGGACACGTACATCACTTATAGTGAACACTTCGCACCGGCAGGTAAGGCTGTAGGGGATCCCCGTGCTGCGAGACCAATGACGTCGATGTAGGTGCAAAAGGAGCTCGGGTAGATGACCATGACTGACCGGCAACTTGTCACTCGCCGCGCAGCGCTGCGGACATTCGGTATCGGCGCCGGCGTGATCGGCGCCGGCATGGTGTTCGGCCTGCCGACCGCAGCCGCCCAAGCGGCGCCCCCGCTCACCGTCGATGCGTGGAAGGCAGCTCGTGGAGCGCACTACTACATCGCGCATCGTGGTTCCGGGGACGTCCTTCCCGAACACAGCATGGAGGCCTACCAGGCTGCGGTCGCCTGGGGCGCGCAATGCCTGGAGATCAGTGTGGGCATGACCTCGGACGGCGTGCTGATCTGCATGCATGACTCCACCTACGACCGAACGACCACCGGAAGCGGGAAGGTGCGAAAGCAGCCGTCCAGCGTGCTCGAGACGATCCGAATCTGGCAGCCGCGACTGGGCGCGGCCTGGACGGTGAATCCGCCACGTGTCCCGCTGTTCGAAGACGTGGTGGCCGCCTTCGGTGGCAAGGTGATCCTGGCGGTCGAGGCGAAGTCCTTCGCCGCGTACGACCCGATCATGGCGCTGATCGACAAGTACGGCCTGCACGATTCGATCATCGTCAAGATGCATTTTCGAAGCAGCCGGGTTGAAAAGGCGCAGGCGGCCGGGTATCCGGTTTTCTCCTATTTCGGTGCACCCGGCGAGGTCACTCCAGCTGCCGTCGCCACCGCCGCGGCGAGGCTCAACCCCGCGCGGGATTACCTGGTGCTGCCGGCCTTCGGCGTCGGGCCGGAACCTTTCATCGACAGTTCGATCCTGGCCGGCGCGGTGGCGACCGGGATACCGGTATGGGTCCACCCGCTGCACCGACGCTCGGAAGCGGAGCGATTCTTCGCGTTGGGCGTACAGGGCGCGATCTGCTCGAGCTACGGCTACATCGCCAACTCGGCGCCGCTGAGCAAGGAGCAGAACTGGAAGGGTCGGGCCATTGAAGCCGGCGAAATGACGCGGATGCCCAGCTCCGACAGCTATGCGCCGCGCCTGCGCACGAACGGCCAACTGGTGCTAGCCCTGGGCGGCGCCCAGCACTTCATCACCATGGGTCAACTCGGCCCCCTGGCGCAGGCGGCGGGTGACTACCGGATCGACGTCGACCTGTCGTGGGAGACATTGCCGGGCTCGGCAGCCGACAACATGACCGTGGCCTTCGGCCGTGAAGATGACCGGTATTACGAGCACCGCCTGGGCCGGGGAACCGGATACCACGCAATTCTGCGGGCCAACGGCGCGCTCGGCCTGTACCTGCACACCGACGGTCAGACCGACGGCACGTTACTGGCCTCGGCCTGGACACCTGCGCTGGCCCCGGGGCAGTGGGCGCACCTGAGCATCACCGTCGCGCCCGACCGGATCACGGTGAGCCGCACCGATGTCGGCGTGGTCATCGAGGCCGCCGACAGCACCGTTCGCGGCGGCTATCTGCACCTGGGCAGGAGCTCCAAGGACGGGGTCGCCTGCTTCGGCACTCTGCTGGTCAGCTAACCGGACTGGGTTCGAGGCCGCCAGCCTTGAGGACTCGTGGCTGCCGGCAGTTCGCCGGCCCGCATGCCAGGTCGGTGGCGATATCGATCACCCGGTAGCTAGCTCGGGACCTGCGCGGCCCACAGGTCTGGGCCGAAGACCTCGTAGCGGATGTTCGCGGCCGGCACACCGCGCGCCAGCAGCGTCGACCGGACGTGCTGCATGAACGGCAGGGGACCGCAGGTGAAGACCTGGAGGTCGTCGGGCAGCGGCATTTCGGACAGGTCCATCAAACCCTGGCGGGAGTGCCGGTCGTCGGGTGCGACCGTCTCATACCAGGTGTAGGAGGTGAAATCGTCGATCTGCCGGCCGGCATACAACACCGTGTCCCGGAGCGCGTGATCCAGCGCGGTCCGGTCGGCGTGCGCGACGATGACCTTGCGTTCGGGCTGAGTCCGCGCGACGTGTTCCACGATCGGCAGCACGGTGGTGATTCCGGCGCCGGCGCTGGCCAGCAGCAACGGGCCGGTCGAGGTGTGCACCAGGAAATCGCCGGCCGGAGCGCTGACGTCGACGACGTCGCCGATCTGCACGTCGTCATGCAGGAAAGAGGAGACCACTCCGTCGGGAGCGCCGTTCACTCCGCGAACGCGCCGGACGGTGATCTGCAACCGGGTGCCCGAGGCGGTCGAGGAGACGGTGTACTGGCGGGGCTGGCGACTGCCGTCGGGCAGGTCGACGAACACCGAGACATACTGCCCTGGGGCGATTGTCGGAAGCTCACCGTCGTCGTCCGGTTCAAGCACCAGGGAGACGACATCGTCGGTCTCCTCGATCCGCCGGACGAGCCGATAGGGCCGGACCGGCTGGGCCGGGTCGACGTCGGCCTGTTGGTAGTAGCGGGCTTCCTCGGCGATCAACTGTGCGGCGAACAGCCAGTACACCTCGCCCCAGGCGTCGGCGACCGCTGGAGTGACCGCGTCACCGAGGACCTCGGCGACGGCAGCCAGCAGATGATGGCCGACGATCGTGTACTGCTCGGGGCGGATTCCCAGCGAGATGTGCTTGTAGCCGATCCGCCGCAGCACATGGCTGAAGTCCGGTGCCGCCGGATCGATCAGCTGGACGGCATAGGCGACAACGGACGCGGCCAGTGCCTTGCTCTGCTCGCCAGTGGCCTGATTGCCGATGTTGAAGACGCGGAGCAGGTCCGGGCGGGCCGCGAACATCCGGGGGTAAAAGCATGCGGTGATCTGGTCGGCGTGGGCAGCCACGACCCCGGCGGTGGCCTTGATGATCGCCTCGGATTGGGCGGACAGCAGGGACGTCGGGAGGTTGGTCACAGTAGTGGTCATCGGTGTTTCTCCTGGTGCGAGTCGGGTTTGGTAGGGACGGGTGCGGTCACTGGCCGATAGCGCCTATCCCATTCGGGTCGGACTCCTTCGTCGGCGACAATCCAACCCGTTCGTCGTTGGACACGTCGAGAAGAAGCGTGCGGGACGGAGCACCGTCACACTAGGGGACAAGGTCCCTAGCATTGTCAGCGCGGGCCGCGCTCGATACCCAGGGAGCAGTCCGCGGAATTCTCGCGGCCACGAAAAGTCGCTCGGCCACTCCCAACGGGGTCCTGACATCATGGAATGGTGACCTCACCAGCCGCTACCGAGCCATCCGCCTTGAGCAGATGCTTGGGCCGGTGGAATGGGCCGATCTTCATCGTCGTCGGGGTGCTCTGGCTGGTAGCGACCGCATTCACCGCAGACCGTTCAAGTACGCTTCGGTGGATCCTCGGCGGCAGGGAGGATGCTGGACTGATGACACAGGACGGTCCCGGATCGCCGCCACCCACCCGGTGGCAGACCACAATCGTTGGCCCGCAGTGGGATTCCTACCATCAGCGGTTCAATGACCTTGTCGCGTCCGGTTCGGATCTGGCGGGCGAGGCGCGCCTGCTGGATGCCATGTTGCCGCGGCAGGCGGATGTGCTGGACGCCGGATGTGGCACCGGTCGGGTCGCCAATGCCCTACACCGGATGGAGCATCGGGTCGTGGGTGTCGATCGGGACGAGGGTCTGGTCACGGCGGCACGGGAGTGGTACCCGCAGACGACCTACATCGTGAGCGACCTGCTCGCGCTCACCCCCGAGGTGCTGCGCAAGGCCGGAGCGCCGGAGCGGTTCGACCTGATCGCGCTCCCCGGGAACGTGCTGGTCTATGTCGCCCCAGCAACCGAGCGCTCCGTGCTGGCCACCCTGCTCGGCCTGTTGAAACCGCGAGGCCGGATCGTCGCCGGCTTCGCCACGGACCGGGAATACACAGTCCACCACTTGGACCGGGATGCCGCCGATCTCGGACTGAGCACCGAACACCGTTTCAGCACATGGGATCTCGAGCCGTGGGCACCCGGCGCGGAGTGGGCGGTCACGGTGCTTCGCGCCGGCTCCTAGGCTGTCCCGGGCGTTGATACCGCAGCAGAACAACACCGTTGCCGAACATCCGGGTGTCGACCAGCTGCAGGTCCAGCTTCGTGTCGGATCGAGGGGAAGAAGGGCTTGCCCCGGCGCATGACGACGGGGTGGAATGTCGAGCCGATACTCGTCGTTCATTGTGCAGCGCCACCGGTGTCGCGGCAAGCGCAACCCGTTCAAACCTGAGGCGCAAACTCACCGAGGAAGCCCAGGAGCAGCGCGGTGATCTCGGCCGGCCGCTCCAGGTTGGGCAGGTGGCCGGCCCAGCCAAGTTCGAGGTGCCGAGCCGTCCTGACGATCGACGGCAGTTCGGCCGCGATCGCGCGGAAGTCGGGCACATCGAAAGCTCCGGAGACAGCCAGGCAAGGGGCGGTTATCTTGCCGAGGTCGACATCGGGGACGGCATCGTCGGCAATCTCATCGGTACTGCCGTCGGCGATGTCATCGGCCGCCAGTTGCACATCGAAGCTGTGCCGCTGCATCACCCGGACCTTCTCGCGGGTGTCCGCATCGGCCTCCGGTCCGAGCCAGGTGGCGAGGTTGAGTTCGACTGCTCCCGCTACGTCGCCCGCTTCCAGGAGCTGTCCTTCGGATCGGCCGAACTGCCTGAGCCTCGCGCTCGGTACCTGCCCCGGCCGGCCGGCGCAGAGCAGCACCAACGCGGTCACCGAGTTGGGCCACCGCGCCGCGAGCTCCAGCGCTACCCTGCCGCCGTAGGACGATCCGATGCACACAGCACGGTCCAGCTTCAACTCAGCGAGCAGGTCCACCACGTCCTGCACATCGGTGTAAGCCGAGGTCCCGGCGGGAGTCTGACCGAACCCGCGGAAGTCGAACCTGATCACGCGGTAGCCCGCATCGATCAGCGGCTGGCATTGCGGATCCCACATCCGCCGATCACAGGCCGTCGAGTGCAGCAGCAGCACCGCCGGCCCGTGTCCGTCCATGTCGTAGGCGAGGGTCATCGTTCTGACGCTAGCCGGTCAGCCGAGGGACCGCAGCTGGCCGGCCTGATACCTTCGTTCGCTCGATTTCGCGGCTGTTGTAGGTGATGTCGTCGAGGTTGAACTCGAGGTAGCTGAAAGTGCCTTCGGGATCAGGGGCGTGCCAGCGGGCCTCACCGTGGGTCGGGACCCGCCGCGCACCGATCTTGCGGTAACCGGAAAGTGGAGTGGACCAGCGCTGCTGGGTGAACTGGCGGCCGTCGGCGGAGGCGCGCAGCCGATCGTCGGAGATGAAGTCCACCAGTTCATGCTGATCATTGAAGACCAATTCGGCACCCACAGTCTGTGCGCCGTGGGTGAACGCGCCGCGGACGCGGTTCGCGTCGAGACTCTGCCAGGCGATGGAGGCATCGATGAGGGCGGCCGGGGCGAGTGCGCACAGGTCGTTGAACAGCGTCACCGTCTCGCCTCGGTCCATTTCCGGGCCGGCAGCGTTCACCATCGGCAGCAGCGAGCAGATCTTGACGCGCATCGTTGCCGACATCCCGACGAAGACATGCAGGACGTCTACTGGAAGGCCGAACATTGTCGCATCCATCAGGAACAGCCGGCTCGTGTACATCCCGTAGGTGTTCACCTGTTCGCCGGTGAAGCTCATCCACGGTTTGCTCACACCCGCCCGGATACGGCCGTGAATGTGGGCGCGGAAATCGACCACGTGAGGCTGCCCGAGTACGCCGCAATGGCGCAGGTAGGCCGCGACTGCCGGGGGTAGCGCGGTCAAGTCGTTTTCGGTGACGACCTCGACGTGCGTCGGCTCGGCCAGCGCGGCAGCGACCCGGCGCCGGTATTCGGCGGTGTAGCTCCAGGGTCCGTGTGCGGCCAATCCGTAGCAGGCCGCCACGATCAGGACGAGGTTGACGACGGTGCCGACCTTGGCGTCGGTCCACGAGGTGACGATCACCGCCTGCGAAACGGCCGCCGCAGCGGCACCGACGACCCACCACCCGCGGGCGTTGCGGGCCAGCATTGCGCCGGCGACGACGAGGAGGACGGCTGCTGCCAGCCACCCGACACCCGACGCGACGCTGATCGGCTGGGTCAGCTGGGTCACCTCGGACCAGCCGAGTCCCTTGGCCGCTCCGAGCAGATGGATGCAGCCATGCAGCACCACAACAACCCCGACGAGCCGACGCACCCAGGTCCTCATTCGAGCCCCCTTCACCCAGTCAAGCCTCGCCCGACTGAGTGCGGGAGCGGTAGGGCCCTTCGACCCCAACGTCGCACGTGGTCAGGTCTCAACCGTCGGCCATTGAAATCCCGGCGTGGCGCCGGTCAGGTCGCCGAGCAGCATTCCGAGTTCAGCCCCATCGTGAGCGGCGGCTGCGCCGCCCGATGTTCCCCCGACGTGCGTTCGAGGTCCCATGGGTTGTTGGTTCGGCCGAACACCGGCGACATCGTGCGCGTCTTAAGCCTGGCGATTCGGACGAGATGAGTATCGAGCGCCTCAGCGGCCGACAGCTCGCGGGCACTGATCGCCCGGGCAAGCTCGGTCGCTGTTCGCCGACGAAGGTCGTCGCTCACGTTCAGGGGGTACGGCCGATGAAGGCGAGCAATTTGGTCTGGTCGTCGGCATCCTCGCTGACGACCACCTTGGGTCCGTAGTGACCGCTCCCGCGAAGCAGTTCGTCCAACGGTTGCATGCCGAGCAGCATCTCGCTGGCGATATCCCGGTCGAGGGTCTCGTCGAGCCCGGTGGCTCGGGCCAGGTCCCAGGTGTGCAGGAAGATATCGCCGGTCACCAACATGGCTATCGCAGTTTCCACCGTCATTCGTCCGGCTGGGCCCGCCTGAAACTCCCGTCTCGCCGTCGTTGGGTCGTCCAGCAGTGCCTGAAGCTGATCGACCAGCGTTGTCCAGGCGCCCGCTGGGTCGGTATCGACCGACGGACCCGGTCGAAACACGATGTCGGCCTGACTGAGCAGGCCGGGGACCCACTGGGTGAGGTGGCGCACCACATCTCGCGCAGTCCAGCCCGGGCACGGCGCCGGGTTGCCCCACGCATCGGCCGGCACTTGGGTGACCCGGTCCGTGAAATAGCCTGCCACTCGCCGGAATCGCTCCGCAGACTCGCCCGATATCGCCAGCAGGTCGTCGAGTCGGTTGAACGTGGACTGCATCCCGGCCTCCATACCCGAGGCGATGTGGCCGTCGCGGAACGCGGTGTTCGCATGTAAAACCACGGTTCGTAACGTGGTTGTGCCGTTGACCGAGGTGAGCGTCATCGTGTTGATCGACTCGCCGTCCGGGAAGCCTTCGAAAACTTCGGTGGACACGATGCGATCCGGTGACTCGATGTCGCGGTAGACACCATGCCAGGCGTACTCGCCCCCGTCGGCGTCGCGGCAGACGTAGCGCCAGGAACCGCCGGGCCGGAAGTCGATGTCACAAGCCACGAGAGGGCAGAAGTCGGGACCCCACCAACGCAACAGATGCCGTGGTTTGGTCAGGGCTTCCCACACCAGGTCCCGTGGTGCCTCGAACGTGCGGGTGATCAGAATCTCCCGATCCGAGGGAAATGTGACGGTGGCGCTGCCGTGTCGGGTGGCCATCAGTGGTCCTCCTTGTTGTGACTTTTGTGGAGTGTGGCGAGGTAGTCGTCCAGCCGGTCGTAGTGCTCGTTGACAAGCACGTCATACCGCCGCATCCAGTCCTGCACCGGCAGTAACGCCGGGCCGTTCACCCGGTACAGCCGGTGCCGGCCGACCGAGCGGCAACGCACCAGATCGACCGCCCGCAAGACGGTGAGGTGTTTCGAGACCTGCGGCTGACCGAGATCGAGTCGTGCCACCAACTCGCCGACGGATACCTCCCCAGCGGCCAACTCATCGAGGATGTCGCGGCGATGCTGCTCCGCTATCGCGTTGAAGACGTCTGCTGTCGTCGAGGTTCGAGCCACCTGCCAGACCTTATATACCGATATCAGCATGTGTCAAGGGAGGTGCGGACGTCGGGTCGGCCTGGCAGATTCGTCACTCGGGCGACGTCAACTATTCAACGATTCGAAGCCATCTGGGCCTTGTGCAAACCGTGCCGAAGGCGCAATGTTTCGTACCGTCACTGCGACGGATAGGACGTGCTATGCGCAAACGAAATCAGATCCTGACTGTTCTGGCGGCTTTCGTCACCGCAGTTGCTACCGTCGGCGCCGCCTCAGCCGACCCGTCGGGGCGGGACGACCGCGATCACGGTAAACCGACTGTCGCGGGTTTCAAACACCTGGTGGTGATTTACGAGGAGAACCACAGTTTCGACAATCTCTATGGATCATGGGGTTCGGTCGGCGGCGAACCGGTCACCGGCCTGTCCAGTGCCGCGCAGATCAACACCACCCAGGTCGCGCAGAACGGTGACGCCTACGGTTGCCTGCTGCAGAACGACGTCAACCTGACCTCCCCGGCACCGCTTGCCACCACCTGCGTGGACAGCGCCCACGGCGTCCCGGCAAGCACGTTCACCAATGACCCATTCACGATCGACAACTACATAGCGGCGACCGCCCGGACCTGCCCGCCAGAAGGCGTTTTCGCCGCCAACGGGGTGTTGAAGAACAGTGACGGTTCGGTAGCAGGTGGTTGCACCCGTGACATCGTGCATCGCTTCTACCAGGAGCAGTATCAGATCAACGGGGGCAAGCAGAACAGGTACGTCACGGGAAGCGACGCCGTCGGCCTGACCATGGGCACCTATGACACCACCCAGCTACCGATCTATCAGTACCTGCACGCCAAGCACGCGCCGAAATACGTCATCGCCGACCACTTCTTCCAGGCCGCTTTCGGCGGCTCGTTTCTGAATCACCAGTACCTGGTGGCAGCGCGAGCGCCGATCGACACCGCCGGGGCCGGTGCCGACGCCGGCCTGCACTCGATTGTGGACGTCAACGGGTTTCCCAACTCCAGCCCCGCCTATCCGCTGTACGTGTCCGCCACCGCGGTGAAGGATGCCCAGCTGACGCAGGCCTGTGGAGCGGGCGCGAATCCGAACGTGAAGTGCGGCGACTACGCCGTCAACACCATGCAGCCGTCCAATGCGCCGTTCGGAAATGGGGCGAAGCTTCCGCTGATCGACGATGTGAAGTACCCGAATATCGGTGACGAGCTCAGCGCCAAAGGGGTCAGTTGGAACTGGTACTCCGGGGGCTGGGACGCCGCGGCAGCAGGCACCCCGGGGCCGCTGTTCCAGTTCCATCACCAGCCCTTGAACTACTGGGCGGACTACGGCCCGGGCAAGCCTGGCCGGTCCCATCTGCAGGACGAGACCAAGTTCCTCGCCGCCGCCAACGCGGGAACCCTGCCAACGGTCAGCTTCGTCAAGCCCTACGGCCTTGAGAACGAACACCCGGGCTATGCCAGCGAGCCGAGAGGCAGCGATCACCTGGTGGACCTGGTCAGCACGATTCTGGCTGGGCCGCAGGCCAAGGACACACTGATCGTGATCACCTACGACGAGTTCGGTGGTCAGTGGGACCACGTCCCGCCGCCCGGATCGGGCACCGCTGGGGTTCACGACGAGTTCGGCCCCGGCACCCGCATCCCTGCGCTGCTGATCAGCAAGGATTTCGAACGGTCCGGAGTTGACCACGCCACCTACGACACCACGTCCATCCTGGCCACCATCGAGCACGGTCTGCAGCTGCCTTCCCTGAGCACGAGGGACGCCGCGGTGGCCGACCTGAGCGCGGCGGTCAGGATCGGGACCAGGGACTGAGCCTCGGTCCGTGGGGGCAGACGTCAGGCCAGCAGCCAGCAGACCTCGGTCGTCAACTCGGCCGGATCCTCGCGGTGCGGCCCGCACATCTGCGGGAACTCACCCCACGTCGTCGCGGCGGCGGCCACCCGGGCGGTGGGCACCATCATCTGAGTTGTTCGCCGACGGTTGGATGCGCGGAGATGGTGGCCTTCAGCTCCCTGGCGGCTGCCTGGACCATGACGGCGTCTGCGGCTTGGGCGGTCTCCCGCGTGGTGTCGTCCAGGATCAGATCGGTTTCTGCGCCGAGTGCGGCCCATCGGGCGGAATCGTCGGGCAGGAGCGCGGCGCAGTTTTCGAGCAGCCGCAGCAATGCCATGGACAGGGTGGGTTCGCTGGATCCGTAGCGCCGGATCAGTCCGCACATAGTGTTCAGGTAGTCGTCGAACCGTCTGCCGGGCACGATGACCATCCCCGGTCCGCCGGGGTCGCCGGCGACATAGTCACCCAATGGGCGCACGGCGAGGGCGCAGAAGATCACCGAGAGATGGTCGACGGCTTGGACGGCGGTGTAGGGATCGTTCACCGCGGGGGACAGGGCCTTGCAGGCCATGTCGACAAGTTGCCGGATGCCGAATGCGGCGTCCTGTTCCAGGGTTCGTTCGAACCCGATGCGGATCGCGGCGTCCAGAGCGTGCCGGAACACCGCTGGGTCCGGGACGGGGTCTTCCGGGTTGGCGGTCCACATCCAACCCAGCACGGTTCCGGCGACGACGTGTTCACCGACCCGAACCCGAAGCCGGACGTGCAGGTGGTGCTCGCAGGCCAGCGGGAGCAACAGCTCCGGGTGGACGGTCTGCAAATATCCGGAGTCCGCGGCGGTGAATGGCACGGACCAGGCCGGTGGCGTGGGTGTGGTGTTCTCGACTCTGCCCAGCCGGTCGTGGACAACTCTGAGGGTGCCGCGTTCGACCCGTTTGCCGATCGCGTCGACCTGGATGGAGTGGGCGAGATGGTCGGCGAAGTACACCACCATGGCCAGACTGGCGAACATCAACATGAGCGCGCCGCTCACTGCGAGCCGAGGAAAGTCCTCGGTTCGCGCGCCGGCGGCCACGCCGACGGTGTACAGACCCGCCGCCGAGTAGACGAAGGTAGCGACGAAGGTGCTGAGCACGACCTGGTTCGGTCGATCGCGTAGGAAGTTTCGAAGCAGCCTTGGCGAGAACTGCGTCGACGATAGTTGCAGCGCAACGACTGTCAGCCCCAGCACGAGCGCGATGACGGTGATGACGGTGCTGGTGATGCTGCTCAAGAGGATGCGCGCGTCGTCGGCGGTGCCCTGGAACGCGAGCGGAGCGAACAGGGAGTCGGGGCTGATAGTGACGTGCGAAGCGGCAAACCCGACGACCAGGGCGACCAGGGCGCTGACACCGGGCAGTACCCACAGGGATCCTGTCGCATACTCGCGGACCGCTTCACGTCGGATCATTGGTGTGCTCCTCAACCCGTTCCCGACCCAACGGTACGACCGGAGGATGGCGGCGGCCGACGTGGCCCCCGCGCTGGGGCGGAGGAGTGTTCAGCGAGTCGCTACGTAGCAGGGATGACCCGAAGTGCCCGTCCTCGACGCGGTCGAAGATTGCTGATCTCCATGGCAATACTGCGAGCTATACTCCTGGTATGTCCAAGGTGATGATCTCCCTGCCGGCTGACCTCCTTGTCGAGTTGGACGCCGAGGTGAAGCGGCGCTCGACGAGCCGTAGCGCACTGCTGGCCGTGGCCGCGCGACGCGAGCTGGCTCGACGTGACCCAGCGCTGTTGACCGCAGCGATCGCGCGGTCCGAACAGCGGTTCCGCGAGGCCGGTAGGTTCGAGTCCGCCGACCTCGTGCGCAGCGATCGCGATGGCCGTAAGTGACCGCACTCTTGGCCGACACCTCGGTGTTGATCAAATGGTTTCACGAGACGGGGGAGAGCGAACTTGCTCAGGCGCGCGCGATACGCGACGCTCACGTCCGCGGCGATCTCGACGTGCATATTCTTGATCTGGCCGTCTACGAGGTCGGCAACGTCCTCGTTCGCGCCTTGCGCTGGGCGGCTGGTGACGTAGCGGACCAACTCGACGACATGCTCGCGATAACGGGAGCCCCGCTGGGCATGACGGCGAACTGGCTCCGGCACGCTGCGGTGCTCGCTGATACTCACACCTTGTCCTTCTACGACGCCTGTTGGGCAGCAGCCGCGGCAGGCCTCGGCGTAGCCCTGGTCAGCGCGGACCGCCAGCTGGTGGCTGCCGGCCTTGCGGAATCGCCGGCAGACTTCGCAGCACGCTTGAGTCTCGAGCTGTAGCGCCGCGCGAGGCACGACTGTTCCAATCTTGGCCGATCGCTCATACCGGGCCTGTCCCCACCGCAGCCTGGGAGGCTCAGATACAGGGATTCTGGTCACATCGTGGCAAATGAGGCGGACGCAACTTGCTCGTGGTTGTGGTGATCCTCGGGGTCCTCATGACCATCCCGCTCTGCCATAGCCGGCTCGATCAAGACCGTGGCCGGAATGGGCACCGGCTCCACCGCCGCCTGCTGACGGCCTGCAACCGTGGACACCTGGCGGCACTCCGACGATCATCACACAGGTCCGTTGACACAAGGAGGAGACCGCATGCTCGCCCGACGCATCATCGCCAACCTGAAAGTGCCTGACCTCGAGGCAGCCAAAAGCTTCTACACCGACTACTGATCTGCCGCGGAATTTTCGGACAGCGGAAGGTGGATTTCTACGCTGCCGTGGCCGGCTGCTGGTAACCGTAGTGGACTTCGTTGGGCCGGCGGTAATTCAACGCGGAATGCCGGCGCTGTGAGTTGTAGAACCCCTC
>JBBRSR010000011.1:0-113008 GCA_038245175.1 Mycobacteriales bacterium
CAAGCGCTAGACCGTCGTCCAGATACCGCGTCGCCGGGTGTGACGATTCGCTGATCGTCACCACGGACCCGACATCACGGGTCACCCCCACTCCGCGGAACCCGGCGACCTTCACCGATTTGAGGTAGGCGCCGATCGGCGCACGCGCTTCCCGCTGAACGGCGACTGTCTCGGCGATCGACCGACCCTTGCCGCCGAGCGCGTCCTGCAGTGCCTGATCGCTGTCGAGCGCACCCAGGATCAGCAACTGGGCGTTCTCGGTCAGGCTCTGATCTCCGGCGGCGAGTTCCAGAACCGCGGACGTCAGGTTCGTCGGTGCCACTCAGGGTCCCCCAACCAGGTAGGCGCGGAGCTCCGCGACCCACCACCTACCGTTGAGGCATGGCACACCCGCAGATGTACCGCGACGACGACCCCAGCCTCGCGCGTGTCCGCGAGATCGCGCTGGCCTTCCCCGGGGCTCTGGAGAAGGTGTCGCACGGTCGGCCGAATTTCTACACCACCAAGATCTTCACCTACTACGGCGGCTCGGTGAAGGTCGCCGGGGAGTGGGTCCAGCATGAGCGGTCCATCCTGGTGCTGCCGGACGAGTCGGAACGGGAGGCCTTGCTCGCCAGGCAGGGGATCTTCGTCCCGGGCTATCTCGGGCCCTACGGCTGGCTTGGGCTCGACCTGCCATCGCGACGCTCGTCGTGGGACGAGGTCACCGAGCTGATCGACGCGTCCTACCGCAACACCGCCGGTCAGCGTCTCATTGCCGCGCTCGACGCAGCCGGCCGGGGAACACCGGAACTGGGCGGCCCCGGCGGCTCCCACTGAGGCTGCCGCGCCCAAACGGGCGCGAACACGTGCACCTCGGCTGTGGTCCGGAAAGCCCCGATGCCACCGGCCCTGACCATCCCGGACGGGCTGCGCCAAGCCGCTGCGAATTGCCTTCCAATCAGCTGTGAGAATGTCGCAATACGACTTCGCCGGCACTGCCGGAAACGCTTATTTGCCCAGGTGGCAGGCCATGCCCGATGCTTCTCAGAGAAAGATCAGAAATAGCTCAAAAGCTCATCAGAACGACCGGTGATATACAGGGGAGGTGATACCGAATGTCCGGCGGGAGACCCGATGAGCGCGCTCAATTCTCAGCACACCGAGTACCGCCGCATGCGGCGCCGGGTGCGCCTGCTCACCGCCGGCGTGGCTGGTTTTGCCGGGGTGACCGCGGCCGCGGTCACCATCGCGATCGCCGGTGCTGCGGCAGCGGACCAGGAACGGACAACCGCTGATCAGCCGGCCGCGAGTACGAATTCCGGCAACGGCGCAGCCGTCGCACCGAGTAAGCCGAACCAGCAGTGGGCCAACGGCCCGACCCTGAACCCCGCGCCCCGACCGCAAAGCGGTCGCGGCCGGGCGCATTCGTCTTCCGGCGCCTCATGAACTCAGCCGCCCGGTGACCGGCTCGGTGCTGTGGTACTCCAGCCGCGCCACCGGGGCGGTGTCATTGGTGCTGTTCACCGCGGTCATGGTATTCGGAATCGCCACCACCGGCAGGGCCGGATCACGGGTATTGCCGCGTGCCGCGGTACTCCGGCTGCACCGCACGTTGTCGCTGCTCGCCGTCACCTTCCTGACGGTGCACATCGTCACCGCAATCGTTGACGGGTACGTCGACCTCTCCTTCTGGGATGTCGTGGTGCCGTTCAGGTCCGGCTTCGATCCGTTGTGGGTCGGCCTGGCCACGGTCGCGTTCGACCTGATGCTGGCCATCGGCCTGACCAGCGTGCTGCGCCGATTCATCTCCCCGGGCTGGTGGCGTGCCGTGCACTTGACCTCCTACGCGATGTGGCCGCTGGCCCTGGCCCACGGCTGGGGCGTCGCCGGCGGAGATGGCCGGACCACCTGGATGCTGCTCGTCGACGTCGCCTGCGTGGGCGCCGTGCTGATCGCCCTGGTGCTCTGGCGACTCCGCGGTGACCTCCACCACGACCCTGCCGCCCGCCGTGCCGGAGCTGCGCGACACCGAAACGAAAGCGACATGCTCAGGTGACCACCGCCTATCGACCCCGGATCGGCCTGTCATCAACAGCCGGCCCGAAAGGTCCCGCCCGGCTACTGCCGACCGTCGCGGCCGTTTCCTACGCGGAACACACGGCCAGGCTCGGCCCGTTGCCCACTCCTGGACCAGGGGAACTGGTGGCCATGCTGGACGGCGCCGGACTCCTCGGTCGGGGCGGCGGCGGGTTTCCGACCGCCCGCAAGCTTGCCGCGGTCGCTGCCCAGTCCGGCCGGCAACGGCGCGCCGTTGTGGTCGCCAATTGCTGCGAGGGCGACCCGACGTCGGCGAAGGATCGAGTCCTCATCGGCTGGTCGGCCCATCTGGTCATCGATGGAGCGCTCGCCGCCGCGGCTGCGCTCGATGCCGACCGGGTCATCCTCGCCGTTCACCGCGGCGCCACCGCCGAGGCCCATCTGCGGACGGCTCTCGCCCAGCGGCCGAGGGAGACCATCCGGGTCGAGATTCTCCAGGTCCCGGCGCGCTTCATCGCATCGGAAGCGTCCGCGCTGGCAAGCTTCCTGACCAACGGTGACGCCCGCCCGCTCGGTCGGCTGCAACCTATCTGGGAGAAGGGCGTCGCCGGCTGCCCGACCCTGGTCGACAACGCCGAGACGCTGGCGCACCTCGCCCTGATCACCCGATTCGGGGCCGACTGGTACCGCTCGGTCGGCACGGCCGCCGAGCCCGGCACCGCGCTGGTGACCATCGGCGGCGTCGTGCCCAGACCGGGTGTGCTCGAAGTCGCGCACGGCACCGCGATCCGGGACATCATGCGGGGTGCCGGAGCACCGGCCACCGGCTGGGCGTTGGTCGGCGGGCTGGCCGGTCGGTGGAACGATCTCGCCGCGATTGCCGGCGTCGGTTTCAGCACCCAGTCGCTGGCCGCCGCCGGGTCCAGCCGGGGCATCGGCTCGATCACCGTCCTGCCCACGGACGGCTGCCTACTGCGTGAAACCGCCGGCATCCTGCACTATCTCGCCGACGCAGGAGCCGGTCAGTGCGGCCCCTGCATGTTCGGGCTGCCGGCCATCGCGGCGGACATGGCGGCGCTCGACGCCGGCGACCGCGGGGCCGTCAAGCGGCTGCGCCGGCGACTTCCGGTGATCGATCACCGCGGTGCTTGCAGCCATCCGGACGGCGCGGTGGCCCTGGCCGCCAGTGCACTGGCCGCGCTGACCGGGCCGCAGTCCGCCCACCTGCGGCTGCACCTCAACGGACGAGCGTGCCGGCAGCGTCCGGCCACCGTCCCACTGAACTGACCGGGCGTGTAACGATCACCTGGTGAGCAATCTGGCGAGTGATCCGACCGATCCAGCCCCGCCGAAGCCGCGGCTGCTGCTGATCGAGGACGACCCCGAACTGGGACCGCTGCTGGTCGAAGTGCTTTCCGACGACTATCAGGTCGAACATGCCAGGGACGGCCATCAGGGGCTGCACCAGGGGCTGACGCGCCGGTTCGAGTTGATGGTGGTGGATCGCGGACTCCCCGGCATCGAGGGCATCGATCTGATCGGCCGGTTTCGTCGGCACGGCATCACGCTGCCCATTTTGATCCTGACGGCCCGCGGAACGCTGGCCGATCGAGTCGCCGGACTGGATGCCGGCGCTGAGGACTACCTGGTCAAGCCGTTCGAGATCGACGAGTTGCTGGCCAGGCTGCGGGCCCTGCTGCGCCGGCACGGCGACACCGCGGCGGTGTTGCCGGTGGGTAGTCGCCGCCTCGAGGTCAGCAGCCGCCGGGTCCTCGGCGGCTCGGTCGCAGTGGAACTGTCCGGGCGGGAGGCCGCGCTACTGGAGCTGCTGGCCAGACGCCCGGGGAAGGTTTTCAGCCGCCCCGAGTTGCTGGGTATTGTCTTCGATGCCGAGGACGGACCCGGCAGCGTCGACACCTACGTGTACTACCTGCGCCGCAAACTCGGTCGCGGCGTGATCAGAACCGTGCACGGTGTCGGCTACCAGTTGGGCACCATCTGATGAATCGTCCGATAGGACCCGCGCGGCGCTCGTCCAACGACGATGACGTGGTGCAAGCGGCCGCCCGCAAGGTCGGCCTCCAGCTCGCGGCGGTCTGCACGGTATTGGTGATCGTGGTCGGCGTGCTGGCGTTCACGCTGATCGGCCACCGTGGCGGCGAGTACCCGCCCGGTCGCCCCCCGGAACCATCCGGGGATCGGGACGAACTCGTCCGGAACGCCCTGCTCGCGGCCGGCGCGGTCGGTGTGGTGATCGCCGGGCTGGTCGGCTGGCTCGCCGCGCGCAACGCGGTCCGGCCGCTCGGGCAGGCCCTGCAGTTGCAGCGGCAGTTCGTCGCCGACGCCGGCCACGAGCTCCGGACCCCGCTGACCATCCTGCACACCCGGGCGCAATTGCTGGCCAGGCGACTCCCGGCGGACAGCCCGCAGCGACCGCTGGTGGACCAGCTGCTCGCGGACTCCCGGGTGATGGGGGAGATCGTCGAAGAGCTGCTGACCAGCGCCCAGCTGGCCGGCGGTCCGAATCGTGGCGAACGGTTCAGTGCCGCCGAACTGGTCCAGGAAGTGGCCACCTCGATGTCGGCGCTCGCCGACGCGGCGCAGATCACCCTGCTCCTCGACAGGCAATCCGGGGCCGACGTGCTCGGGTCCAGAACCGCCCTGCGCCGCGCGCTGGTCGCGCTGACCGACAACGCGATCGCGCACACCCCGGCCGGTGGCACCGTCACGCTGGCCTGCCGAACTGTCGGTCGGGAGGTCACCCTGCAGGTCAGCGACAATGGTGAGGGTCTGGATCCGGCCGACACCGAGCATTTGATGACCCGGTTCACCCGCGGGACCGCCGGCCCGGTGCAGCCCGTCAACCCCGAAGCTATCCCGTCCCGCCGCTTCGGACTGGGCCTGTCGCTGGTCGGCGAGGTGGCCAGGGCGCACGGTGGTCGGTTGGAGCTGACCGGTGCTCCGGGAACCGGCGCTCAGGCGACCATCACGGTGCCCGCCGCGCCGACCCTGCCGGGCGGTCGAACGGGATGACCCGTGCGCGCACGCTCAGACCTCGACCCGTGCCCCGTCGTCGAGGTTGAGCCACTGGGTGTCGGCCGGCTTCAGCTTCTCCAGGAGCAGGTAGCTCATCCCGGTGTTGGACAGCACCTTCTCGTGGATCGGGAACACCGTGGTCGGGTCGACCGCGCGGACGAACTCGATGGCCTCCTTCAGCGCCATCCACGGAGCGCCGGCCGGCACCGCCAGAATCTCCACCGGCACCACCGGTACCTGAAGCGAGTCTCCGGGCAGGTACAGCCGCCCCCCGATCAGGAACCCGCGGTTGGTGATGGTCGGCACGTCGTAGTGGATCACCGCATGGGCGTCGCCGAAAACCTCCACCGATGTCGCCAGGTCCAAGACATCGCCGGCGTTCACCACGGTCGCGTTCAGACCGCCTTCGGTCAGCGCGCCCGCGGCGCCCGGGTCGGCGAAGAGCTGAACATCCGGGTTGGCCTTCAGCAGCGGTCCGAGTTTGGCGACGTCAACGTGGTCGGGGTGCTGATGCGTGATCAGCACCGCGGTCAGCCCGGTCAGCCCCTCGAATCCCGAGGACAAGGTGCCGGGGTCGACCAGGATCCGGTCGGCCCCTTCCTCGACCAGCACACATGAGTGACCGAATTTGGTCAGGTACATCCCGGCTCCCTCTTAGTTGATGATCAGCCAGGCCGCGACGAAGCCCAGCGAGTTGGTGGCCCAATGAACCAGCATCGACGCCTTGAGCCCGTGGCCGATGTGACAGGTCAGCGACAGCAGTACCCCCACCAGCATGGTGGAGGCAACCGCCAGCAGCGCGACCAGGATCGCCGAACCGCCCAGCATGTGGTGGACCGCCGAGTTCCCGGTGGTGAGCGCCGACGACGGCAGGATGTGCCAGGCACCGAACAGGGCTGAGGCGCCCAGGATCGGCTTCCACCGCCATGTCTGGGCCGGATTCGCGCCGAACAGCGTGGGCAGGACGCCGCGGAAGGCGATCTCCTCGAGCAGGACGGTGCCGATCGGAATCCGGATCAGCACCTGGTAGAGCATCCCCCAGAGGCCGATATGGGAGACCCGTTCGTCGTGGAAGAAGTCCTTGGTGGCGGGCAGCACCAGCCCGATGGCCAGCACCAGCGCGGTCAACGCCACCAGCAGGAGCCCGACCCCCACCGGTCGATGCCAGCGCCGGAAGGCCAGCCCCACCCCGGTGAAGTCGTACCCGCTGCGGTGGGCGATCAGGATCAGTGTGGCGGCGACGCCCAGGTTCCAGGGCAGATAGGCCCAGGCCGGAAGAATTCGGTTCGCCATGATGTTGGACACCACGAGCAGCGCTACCGCGAGCCAGGCACCGCGCCGACGCGTCAGCGCCGCTGTCCTGCTTTCGACGAGTACGTCAATGGTGGTCACGCGCAGCCTTCTGTGCCCGACTTTCGTGCCTGGCTGCGGATGCGCCCAGGCGGTCGCTTCTTGAACTGTACCCAGGGTCACGGAGGTCCCGTCAGGTGTCCGGCGTGGGTCAGGGCGATACCTGATGGCTCTGTCGGACAATCGCAATATGCTGTGAATACCGGCGACTCACCCCGGGAGTCGTGCGTGTGAGCAGGGGCAATCGAGCGGGGCAGGGTGGAGAAATGGCAATCTCGCAGCGCGATCCGTACGCAGACTTTCTGCGTTCGTTCTCGCTGCTCGTCGTCATCATCTGGCACTGGTGCTTCACGATCTTCATCTGGAACGACAGCGGTCCGAACGCCACCAGCCCGCTGGGTTTCACTTCGGGGCTGTGGATTCTGACCTGGTTGCTGCAGGTGCTGCCCGTCTTCTTCTACATCGGTGCCTATGTGCACCTGAAGTCCTGGGAACGCAGCGCCTCTCGCGGGGAACGGGTGTGGCACTTCGCATTGCGGCAGGCCCGTTCACTGGCCATCCCGGCCGCCGCCTTGTTGGTCACCTGGATCGTGCTGGGCTTGATCGTCGGCATCGTGTTCGATGTCAAGTGGATGAGCCGCGCGGTGATGTTGGTCATCAGCCCGCTCTGGTTCGTCGGCGCCTACCTCGCATTGATCTGCCTGCTGCCGATCACCGTGTGGCTGCACCGCAAATACGACGTACTGGTGCTGATCTTTCTCGGTGGTTTCGCGATCATGGTGGACATCCTGCGGTTCCGCTATCACGTTCCGGGCGTGGAGTGGGCGAACATGTTCTTCGTCTGGGGCTTCGCGTTCCAGTTGGGCTATTTCCACGGCCGAATCACCGGAGTGGACCACGCGCCACGGTTTCGCGATGGGCGCATCGAATGGGACTACCAATCCGCACGGAGCCGGCAGATGGCCCGGGTCTTCACCTTCGCCGGCCTGTTCACGCTGGTCGGGCTGGTGTTCTCCGGTTTGTATCCAGGCTCGATGGTGGGGGTCCCCGGCCAGGGTTCGAACATGGCGCCGCCGACGGTATGCATCATTGCGTTGACGATCTTTCAGGTCGGCGTGGCCGAGCTGCTGCGGCCGTGGATCCTTCGAGTACTGGCCAAGGGAAAGCTGTTCGCCCGATTCGTGGCGGTGTTGACAAGGTTCGCGCTGCCGCTGTTCCTGTTCCACACCACCGGCATGGCACTGTCCCGCGCGGTGGAATGGACCATCTTCGGCACCGAATCCGAGGCCACCCAACCCTCGCTGACCTGGTGGTTGCTCCGCCCGATCAGTATCATCGGGCCGCTGCTGGCGACTCTTCCGGTGATCTATTTCTTCGGCCGCAAGTACCAGAGCTCGCCGGTCCCGGTGACCGCGCGCATGCCCGTCATCGATGAGGACGTCGGTGACGGCGGCGACGAGGTGGTCGGGGAGCCCGATCGCACCGGCGTAGCCGCTGAGCGGCGGGGAACCGCCACGGGGCTGGACGGTCAGCGGAACCGATAGGCTGAGGTCTCCGGCCCCCACCAAATAACAGGAGTGCTGCTGTGGCGCGCGTAGAAGTTGACGTGACCATCAAGCCCGAAATCCTCGACCCGCAGGGCAAGGCCATTCTCGGCGCCCTCGGCCGCACCGGTCATGCCGGTGTGATCGGGGTTCGGCAGGGCAAACACTTCGACCTCGAGGTGGACGACACCGTCACCGACGACGAGCTCGAGACGATTGCCTCGACCCTGCTCGCCAACTCGGTCATCGAGTCCTGGGTGATCCGGCGGGTCGCGAGCGCGAGTACGGCGCAGTGACCGCATCGATCGGGGGCGCCAGGATCGGTGTCATCACCTTTCCGGGAACCCTGGACGATGTGGACGCCGCACGCGCGGTGAAGTACGCCGGCGCGCAGGCGGTTCCCCTGTGGCATGCCGACGACGACCTGAAGGGAGTCGACGCGGTCATCGTGCCCGGCGGCTTCTCCTACGGCGACTATCTGCGGGCCGGCGCTATCTCCGCGCACGCCACCGTCATGCGATCGGTGATCGACGCGGCCCGGGGCGGACTGCCGGTGCTGGGCATCTGCAACGGGTTCCAAATCCTGGCCGAGGCGCACCTGCTGCCCGGCGTGGTGATGCGCAACTCCGGGCTCCGGTTCCTCTGCCGCGACCAGTGGCTGCGGGTGGAGAATACCGACACCGTCTGGACCAGCCGTTATGAGCCGGGCGCGGAAATTTTGATCCCGATGAAGAACGCCAAGGGCCGCTACGTCGCCGACCCGGGGGTGATCGCGGAGCTGGAGGCCGAAGGCCGGGTGTTGATGCGGTACATCGGCGACGGCCCCGCGCAGGGCAACCCCAATGGGTCACTCAACGACATCGCCGGCATCTGCTCCGCCGACGGCCGGATAGCCGCACTGATGCCCCACCCGGAACACGCGATCGATGCGCTGACCGGACCAACCGACGACGGTTTGGGCATGTTCCTGTCCCTCGTCGACTCGCTGCTGAAGGTCTGATCGTGTCGAAAACTGAGCCCGCAACGCTGACCGTTACCGCCGACACCGTCAGTGCCGTAGACACGGTGACGAGGGCGGCGGCCACGCCGGATGTTGCCCAGCCCTACCGCGAGCTGGGCCTCAAGGACGACGAGTACGCCCAGATCCGGAAGATCCTCGGCCGCCGGCCGACCGATGCCGAGCTGGCCATGTACTCGGTGATGTGGTCCGAGCACTGCTCGTACAAGTCGTCCAAGGTGCACCTGAGCTACTTCGGCACCACCACCACCCCGCAGATGCGCTCCACGATGCTCGCCGGGATCGGTGAGAACGCCGGGGTGGTCGACATCGGCGACGGCTGGGCCGTCACCTTCAAGGTGGAGTCGCACAACCACCCGTCCTATGTGGAGCCGTATCAGGGCGCGGCCACCGGGGTCGGCGGCATCGTCCGGGACATTCTGGCGATGGGTGCCCGGCCGGTCGCCGTGCTCGACCAGCTTCGGTTCGGGCCGGCCGACGCGCCCGATACCGCCCGGGTCGTGCCGGGCATCGTGTCCGGTGTCGGTGGCTACGGCAACTCCCTCGGGCTACCCAACATCGGCGGCGAGGTCGTCTTCGACGCCAGTTTTGCCGGAAACCCCCTGGTCAACGCGGCGTGCATCGGGGTTCTGCGGGCCAAGGACATGTACACCGCGCACGCCTCCGGCGCCGGCAACAAGGTCGTCCTGTACGGCTCGCGGACCGGACTGGACGGCATCGGTGGAGTGTCGGTGCTCGCCTCGGACACCTTCTCCGGTGACGGCAGCGCCGGTGCCGGTTCCAATTCCCGCCGGAAGCTGCCGTCGGTTCAGGTCGGTGATCCGTTCGCGGAGAAGGTCCTGATCGAGTGCACGCTGGAGGTCTTCGCCGCCGACCTGGTGGTCGGCATCCAGGACCTGGGTGGGGCCGGCCTGTCCTGCGCGACCTCCGAGTTGGCCTCCGCCGGCGATGGTGGGATGCACATCTGGCTCGACCAGGTGCCGCTGCGGGCCACCGGAATGACGCCGGCCGAGATCCTGTCCAGCGAGTCCCAGGAGCGGATGTGCGCCGTGGTGACCCCGGACAAGGTCGATGAGTTCCTGGCCGTCTGCGAAAAATGGGAGGTACAGGCCGACGTGATCGGTGAGGTCACCGGGACGGGCCGGCTGGTGATCACCTTCTACGACGAGATCGTCGTCGACGTCCCGCCGCGCACGGTCGCCCACGAGGGTCCGGTGTATCACCGCCCGGTGCGACGCCCCGATTCGCAGGATGCGTTGATCGCCGACAGCACCGCCCGGCTCGCCCGCCCGGCGACGATGGACGAGATCCGGCAGTTGATCCTGACGATGATTGCCTCACCCAACCTG
This sequence comes from Mycobacteriales bacterium, assembly GCA_038245175.1. Lineage (GTDB taxonomy): Bacteria > Actinomycetota > Actinomycetes > Mycobacteriales > Nakamurellaceae > Nakamurella. The sequence continues at coordinate 10,317 of JBBRSR010000011.1, forward strand.
TGTTCGCGGTCCTGGGTCACCGACCAATATGACCGGTACGTCCGGGGTAACACGGTCCTGGCGCAGCCGTCGGACTCCGGGGTGATCAGGGTGTCGGACGAGTCGAACCTCGGCGTGGCGATGGCCACCGACTGCAACTCCCGCTATACCGCGCTGGACCCGTACGCCGGTGCGCAGCTGGCCCTGGCCGAGGCCTACCGCAACGTGGTGACCACCGGCGCCACACCCACTGCGGTGACAAACTGTCTGAACTTCGGCTCACCCGAGGATCCAGCGGTGATGTGGCAGTTCCAGCAGGCCGTCCGCGGGCTGGCCGACGGCTGCGCGCAGCTCGGCATACCGGTGACCGGCGGAAACGTCAGCTTTTACAACCAGACCGGGCAGACGGCGATTCTGCCGACTCCGGTGGTCGGCGTGCTCGGCGTCATCGACGACGTCCGCCGTCGGACCATCACTGGCATCGGTCAGGAGGCGGGGGAGACGCTGATCCTGCTCGGCCGGACAACTGACGAGCTGGACGGTTCCGAATGGGCCAACGTGGTGCACGGCCACCTCGGCGGCCGACCACCGGCCGTTGATCTGGACGCGGAGCGCAAGCTCGGCGAGATCCTGATCGCCGGCTCCCGCGATGGCATGATTTCGGCCGCGCACGACCTGTCCGAGGGTGGGCTGGCGCAGGCGATCATCGAGATGTGCCTGGACGGGCAGACCGGCGCCCGGCTGGTGCTGCCGATCGACCAGGGTGACGTGGCCGGCGCGTTCGTCGCGTTGTTCGCCGAGTCCACCGCCCGGGTGCTGGTGGCGGTGCCGCGCTCAGAGGAACTGCGATTCACCGAGATGTGCCAGGCGCGGCAGCAGCCCATGATCCGGATCGGCGTCGTCGATCCAGCGGAGCCGGTGCTGGACATCCAGCATGTCGCGGTGCTCGGCCTCGACGAACTGCGCGCCGTCTGGAGCGCAACGCTGCCGGCCCTGTTCGGCTAGTTCGCCTCGCTGGGCTGGGCCGAGGCCCGATCGGTGCGGTCCCGGTCGGCCAGTTCCTGGTCGACGATGGACGCCCGGAAGGCCGCTCGGCTGACGAATGCCGCCACCCCGTCGGCGGTCAGCCGGTTCCAGTCGGCGGCTCGCCGCAGCATGGCATGACCGGTACCCGGCAGCAGCGAGCTGTCGACCTCGATGCCCGCATCCACGACACGAGCCAGGTACGGCCGAGTGGTCGGCTCCGGGATTATCCGGTCACGGGCTCCGTGGATGAGTCGCAGCGGCACACCGGCGAGCTGCGTGATCGGCTCGTCCGGCGGCAGCCACGGCGCCAGCCCGACCACGCCGACGACGTCAGGGTCGTCAGCGACCCGCAGGCTGGTCCGGGCCCCCATCGAGTGGCCGACCAGCACGATCGGCACACCGTGATACTGGGCGCGGAGCTCACCCATTGCCCAGCGGGCCGCCGCGATCGGTGCGACACCGGCCGCGTTCCAGCCGCGGGTGGCCAACTGTAACCGGAAGACCGCGAGCTCCGGATGGATCCGGCCGATAGCCGCGGCGATCGGCCGCAAGCGCAGCACGGCGAACTGCCATGGCCGGACCCGGGCGTTGCTCATCGACCGCCCGCCGTGGATCACCAGGGCGATTCCCGCGGGGTTGGTGGGCTCGTGGACGGCGATCAGATGGGCGTCCGCCGGCGACAGGCGGGTATTCGAGAGGGTCACTTCATCCATTCGTACCCGGTCGCCGGCCGGATGGGGTGAGTCGGTGGGAGTGAATCAGAGGGCGCCGCGGGTGATGAATGGACGGAACGCTACGCACTACGATGTCTTCGGTGATGGTCCGCCGCCCTATCTCCGCCGCCGAGGTGGACGCGGCGCTGGCCCAGATCACCGTCGGCGGGTTGGCCCCTGCCCAGGTCAGGGACTGCGTGCGGACCACACTGCGCTGGCTGGCCCAGCTGCACCCCGGCCATACGGTCGAAATCCGGGTGCCGCCGCATGCCGCGGTCCAGGCGGTCGCCGGGCCCCGGCACACCCGCGGCACGCCGCCGAATGTGGTCGAGACCGACCCGTCCAGCTGGCTTGAGCTCGTTGTCGGCACCCTGAGCTGGGACGACGCGCTGGCGTCCGGGCGGGTGGTGGCGAGCGGGCTGCGCGCCGACCTGACCGGGCTGCTGCCGTTCCAGCGGCGGTGAGACTGGCCACATTCCGTTGGTGTGAACGGCGTGTTTCCGGGGCATCAACGGCGCGTCGCGGCGTGCCGAAGGTCGCCCGCAGTGGGATTGACAGTCCGGCAACCGGGGCAGCAGCTAGAGTGAACAGGTAGATCCCGGCCACGCAAGGAGCTCGATCCAGGTGGGAAACGGCCTCGAACCGACCCCGATCATTGGCACCCCGCTCGAACTGACCGACCTTCGTCAGACTTCGCCGGCGCTGCCCGTCGATGAAGACCCGAAGGAAGAGTGCGGCGTCTTCGGCGTCTGGGCTCCCGGTGACGAGGTCGCCAAGCTCACCTATTACGGCCTGTACGCGTTGCAGCATCGCGGGCAGGAAGCGGCCGGCATCGCGGTCTCCGACGGTTCGCAGATCGTGGTCTTCAAGGATCTGGGACTGGTCTCGCAGGTCTTCGACGAGCAGACCCTGAGCGCCCTGCGCGGGCACATCGCCGTCGGGCACTGCCGGTACTCGACCACCGGCGGCAACACCTGGGAGAACGCCCAGCCCACCTACGCCACGACGGCGGTCGGCAGCGGCCTTGCCCTTGGCCACAACGGCAACCTGGTGAACACGGCCGAACTTGCCGCCCGTGCGGCGAAGATCCCCGGTCGGCCGATGAAGAACCGGTCCACCACCGACTCCGACGTGGTCACCCGGCTGCTCGCCGCGGCCAGCGCAGACTCCAGCATCCAGGCCGCCGCGATGGAGCTCTTCCCGACCCTCAAGGGCGCCTTCTGTTTCGTGTTCTGCGACGAGCACACCCTCTACGCCGCTCGGGACCCCCAGGGCGTGCGGCCGCTCGTCCTCGGCCGGCTCGACCGGGGCTGGGTCGTCGCGTCCGAGACGGCGGCGCTCGACATCGTCGGCGCCTCGTTTGTTCGCGAGGTAGAGCCGGGCGAGCTCCTGGCGATCGACGAGGACGGCCTGCGCAGCGAGCGTTTCGCGATGCCGGACCCGAAGGGCTGCCTTTTCGAGTACGCCTACCTGGCCCGCCCGGACACCACCATCGCGGGTCGTGGCGTGTACGCGACCCGGGTCGAGGTCGGCCGGCGACTGGCCATCGAGGCGCCGATCGAGGCTGATCTGGTCATTCCGACACCGGAATCGGGCACCCCCGCGGCGATCGGCTACGCCCAGCAGTCCGGGATTCCGTACGGACAGGGCCTGGTCAAGAACGCCTATGTCGGCCGCACCTTCATCCAGCCCTCGCAGACGATTCGCCAGCTGGGCATTCGGTTGAAGCTGAACCCGCTGCGCGACGTGATCCGCGGTAAGCGCCTGATCGTGGTTGACGACTCGATCGTCCGTGGCAACACCCAACGCGCGCTGGTCCGGATGCTCCGCGAATCCGGTGCGGTCGAAGTGCACGTCAGGATCGCCGCCCCGCCGGTCCGGTGGCCATGTTTCTACGGAATCGACTTCGCCTCCCGCGCGGAGCTGATCGCCAATGCCAGCGCCGATGACTCGGCGGTCGAGTCCGTTCGCCAGTTCATCGGCGCCGACACCCTCGGCTACGTGTCGCTCGAATCGCTCATCGGAGCGAGCGAGCAGCCCAAGAACCGGCTGTGCGCCGCGTGTTTCACCGGTGACTATCCGATTGCCATCCCCGACCAAGTGGGCAAGCACGTGCTGGAAGGGATCGCGCGCGGCGTCGCCGGCGATGCGCTCCCGGTGCACGCGGCGAGCTACGGCGCCGAGGACGCCCTGACAAGACCATGACTCAACATCACCTCAAGGGTGCCGGCGCCACGTATGCCGGCGCCGGCGTGTCCATCGCAGCCGGCGAAACGGCCGTCGAACTGATGAAGCCGTTCACCGAGAAGACCCAGCGCCCGGAGGTTCTCGGCGGGATCGGCGGCTTCGCCTCGCTGTTCAAGTTGCCGATCGGCAAGTACCGCGAGCCGGTACTGGCCTCCTCTTCGGACGGTGTCGGCACCAAATCGGCCATCGCCCAGGCGCTGGACATCCACAACACGATCGGCATCGACCTTGTCGCCATGGTCGTCGATGATCTGGTCGCGTGCGGAGCCGAGCCGTTGTTCCTGCAGGACTACATCGCCTGCGGTTCGCTGGTCCCGGACAAGATCGCCTCGATCGTCTCCGGTATCGCCGAGGGCTGCGTGCGCTCCGGCTGCGCGTTGGTCGGCGGCGAGACCGCCGAACATCCGGGCTTGATGAACGTCGACGACTACGACCTGGCCGCCACCGCGGTCGGCATCGTCGAGGCGGACGCCATCCTGGGTCCGGACCGGGTACGCGCCGGTGACGTGGTGATCGCGATGGCATCGTCGGGTATCCACTCCAACGGCTACTCGCTGGTACGCCGGGTCCTGCTGGAAATCGCCCGGTTGCCGTTGGAAGGCTACGTCGAGGAATTCGGCCGCTCGCTGGGCGCCGAACTGCTGGAGCCCACCAGGATCTACGCCCTGGATTGCATGGCAATCGGCCGCGACACCGACGTGCATGCCTATGCGCACATCACCGGCGGCGGTCTGGCCAACAACCTGGCGCGGGTCATTCCGCGCGGTCTGACGGCCCGACTGGACCGTCGGACCTGGTCGCCGTTGCCGGTCTTCGGGTATGTGGCCGGTCACGGTCGGATCGCCCGCGAGGAGATGGAACTGGCCTTCAACATGGGCGTAGGCATGGTCGCAGTGGTACCGCCGGCCGATGTGGACATGGCGCAAGCCATCCTGACCGCGCGGCACGTGGAATCCTGGGTGCTCGGCACCGTCGGCGTGGCGACGGATCTGGACGCCCCGCGGGTCGTGATGGACGGCGATCACCCGCGCTTCTGACGGCGGGGTCTATCGTAGGCAGCTGTTGGTGACGACGCTGACCGCCGGCGGGGTGCGCGCTGTTCATCGCCAGTGCCCGCGGTCGCGCCGTCGCCAACGCTGGTCAGCCCGCAGACTGACACAGCTGACAGTGGATCTAGTTAGCGACCGGTTCCGTAGCGATCCAGATAATCATCAAACCCCTCATCAGGATCGTTGTCGGAGGGCGGGGGACTACCCGGCCGTCCGGACAATTCGCGTTGTAAGGCGGTGACGTCGATCGCGTGGGTGTTGTACTTCAGATCCCGCGCGACCTTCGTCTGCTTCGCCTTCTGACGGCCTCGCCCCATCTGGCGGACCCCCTTGCGCAAAGAAGCGGAGCGGCCAACAAGTGGCGGCTCCGGAAATGTTGACCAATCGTGACTCCAGCTTACACCGGTCCGGTCGCCGGTTCACATCCGTTGGCCGGACAATCTCGCGCCGCGGCTCAAAACAATCCCGGAACCACTTCGACGATACCCACCGGAACGCCGCCGCCCATGATCGCGGATGAACCGAGCCGGTCCAACACCGGGGCATCGACTCCGAGATAGCGCAGACCGGCCACCAGCGCCGGCATCCGGGCCCGATCCCCGCCGTCGCCGATCTTCACCGCGACCGCCCGGCCGTCGGCCAGCGCGGCGGTGTGCACGCCCTCGGCGCCGCCCTTGACCAGCAGCCCCGGAATTCCGTTCATCAGCAGTGTGTCGTCGCGGCCGGTGCCGCCGACCATCTCCGGGTAGGCGCGCATCGCGTCCGCGACGGTGCGCTCCGCGGTACCCACCGCCGCCGTGGTCAGCCGGCCGAACGCGCCGGCCAGGCTGGTGAGGGAGATCGCGTAGAGCGCTGCACCGCAGCCGTCGACGCCGGTCGCGGTGGGGCGCTCGCCGGCCACCCGGGCGACCTGATCGAAGACCGCACGCTGCAGCGGATGAGCCGGGTCGAGGTAGGAGGGCAGATCCCAGCCGGCCGCGACGCAGGCCATGAGCATGCCGGCGTGCTTGCCGGAGCAGTTCATCATGATGCGGGTGGGCTCGCCGCCGGCCCGGATGACGTCTTTCCGGCGGGCCTCGTTGAGCGGCATCGACGCCGGGCATCTCAAGTCGTCCTCGGTCAGCCCCGCTCGCTTCAGCATGGCTTCAACTCGCTCGGTGTGCACAAGTTCACCCGAGTGCGAGGCGGCGGCCAGCGCCAGGTCGGCGCCGGCCAGGTCGGCTCCGGCAGCCAGCATCGCCAGCGCCTGGAACGGCTTGTTGGACGACCGCGGAAATACCGGCGTGGTGACGTCGCCGCGAGAGTGCAGCACGCTGCCGTCGGCGTCGGTGACGACCATCGCGCCATAGTGACTGCATTCGTGGAAGCCGGACCGGATCACCCGGACCAGCTCGACCGGACTCGTGATCACCGATGCTCCCTCGCTTGTTGGCTGTTGGCAGTGCGCGTGTTGGCACGGCGGATTCACCCTAAACCGGATCCCGTCACAGGTCGGCCAGCAGGCTCTTGAGCACTGCCGGGTCGATATTGCCGCCGGAGACGACGGCCACCGTCTTGCCCGGCGGCAGCTCGTTGCGGTGGAACAGGAAGGCGGCGGTGGTGACGGCACCGGACGGCTCGGCCAGCAATCGAGCCTCGAGCAGCAGCCGCCGGGTCGCCTCGGCGATCTCGTCCTCGGTGACCGTGATGATGTCGTGCACCAGAGTGCGGATGTGTTCCCAGGGCAATTCGCCCACGCTGAACGTGCGCAGTCCGTCGGCCATGGTTCGTGCGGTGTCATGCGGAGACCATTCAAGGCGTTCGCCGGATTTGAACGACGCGGCGGCATCCCCGGCCAGCTCGGGCTCGACACCGATCACCACGGCATCCGGCAGTAGGGCGGCGATGGCGGCAGCGATGCCCGAGATCAGCCCGCCACCGGAGACCGGCACCAGGATGACCGCCACGTCGGGAGCATCCTCGGCGATTTCCAATCCGATGGTGCCCTGCCCGGCGATCACGTTCGGGTCATCGAAGGGCGGCACCATCGCCTTGCCGGTCTCGGCCTGCAGCTGCGCCGGTCGGCTGAACCGTTCGGTCAGCGGCACCAGCTCGACGGTGGCGCCGAGCGCCCGGGTCGCCTCGATCTTGCGCTGCGGTGCGTTGTCCGGGATGACGATGTGCGCCTTGATGCCCAGCCGCCGGGCCGCGTAGGCCACCGCCTGCGCATGGTTGCCGGACGAGTGCGCCAGGATGCCCTTGGCCTTGGCTTCGTCGGAGAGCCGGGAGATCGCAGTGACCGCGCCGCGAATCTTGAACGCGCCGACCGGCTGCAGCATCTCGGGCTTGAGCCACAGGTCGGGCCATGGTGACTCGATCAGCGGGGTACGCACCGCGATTCCCGAGATCTCCTGCGCTGCTTGACGAATTGACTCGATTTTGACCAGCTCGGGCATGTGGTCCCTTCCTTCGGGGTCGCGAAATCCTAGCGGGCCGCGGGTGCCGCCCATTGGACCCTGCCCAGCGCCCGATCCAGAACCCGAGTGAACCGACGCTGCGATGACTGGCATTTCGCATGGCATCGCCATGCCATGAAAACGAAGATCGACTCGCTGGGCCGCATCATCGTACCGAAGGCGTTCCGGGTTCCCCGGGAGTTGACCGCCGGCACCCCGCTCGACATCACGCTCTACGGTTCGGACCTGCAGATATCACCGACAGGACGGCACGACTATCCAACGGCATTCTGACTGCGGCGTCGGACATCGAACTGACCGATGAGTTGTTTCGGTCTCATCGATATCTGCCGCCGGTGACCGCGCTGGTCGCCCACTTCATCCGTCAGTTCCGCCGGATGTTGGCGAACGCGGCCCGGTCGACAGCGGAGACCGGCTTGCCCTCGTCGATGACGGCATCCGCCGGGTCGACCCGCGCATCGACGCCGCCGGCCAGCAGCACCACATCAGGTCCGATGTTGCGCTTGACCAGGGCCAACGCGATCGGGCCGTCCTCGTGGTGCTGGGCCACGGTGCCGATCCGGCCGACCACTCGGCCCTCGGTGGTGGTGACCGCCTCGCCCGCGGCGGGCAGCACGTCCTGGCTACCATCCAGATTCAGCAGCACCAGGCGCCGTGGCGGCCGCCCGAGGTTGGCCACCCGGGCGACGGTTTCCTGGCCCCGATAGCAGCCCTTGTGCAGGTGCACCGCGACGCCGAGCCAACCCACTTCATTCGGGATGGTCTTCTCGTCGGTGTCCACCCCGATCCGCGGTCGCCGCGCGGCGACGCGCAGTGCGTCATCGGCCCAGCTGCCCGTCGGTCGCGCGCCGGCGCCGATGAGCACGCGTGCGGTGGCGGCGACCTCGTCCTCGGCGACGAACAGGTCGAAGCCGACGGCGGTGTGCCGAATAAAACCGGCCTGGTGCACGGCGGCGCTGTTGAGCGGGGGCAGCGGCAATCCGGCGGCGGTCAGCACGCCGGGAACCTTCGGGCCCAACAGGCTCAGCTCCCGCAGCGGTGAGTGCTCGATGGTCACGTCGGTCCAGAATTTCATCATTTCCAGGTACTTCACGAGCGCCGCAGCGCGACCCGGATCAGTGTCCAGATAGGTGACGCCGCCGACCTCGGTGACGCCGAAATGGTGCTCGACGTGACCGTTGGGGGACAGGATCAACGCCTCGGTGGCGGCCCCGTCGGCCAGTGGCAGCAGCAGTTGACTGGTGAGCTTGTTGAGCCAGTCATGACGGTCCGGCCCGGCGACGACGACAACCTCACGGTGTGACCGGTCGATCAGCCCGGCGGCGCCCTCGGCCGCGCGCTGTTCGCCGGTCGGGTCGCCGTAGTGCCAGGCCACCGGCGCATCCGAACCGCCGCCGGCAACCGCACCGGGCAGCTGGAGCAGCGGGGACGGCGTGATGTGGAGTGCGGCCGTTGGCGGAAGGGCGGGTGAATTCGGGGCATCGGCCATGCCCTCGATGGTAGGCCAGGCTGCGGTTCTCCTTCGCTGATTGCACGTCCCGGTGCTCGGCTCGGGGCGCACCGGCCGGCAGGGCACAATGATCAGCTATGTCCAGCAGCGACGGTGAGGCAGCCACCAATCAGGCTGACCAGCCCAGTGCCCAGGCGCATTCCGCGGTCTCGCCCGACGGCGCCTCGCCCTGGATCGAGTTCGGCCGCCGCGAGTGGAGCCGGTTGGCCGAGGCCACCCCGGTGCCGTTGAGTGACGATGAAATCAGTCGACTGGCCGGGCTGACCGATCCCATCGATCTGGCCGAGGTCGAGGCGATCTACCTGCCGTTGTCCCGGTTACTCAACCTGTATGTGGCCGGCACCGGTGAGCTGCATCGGGTCACCTCGAAGTTCCTGTTCGAGAAGCAGCAGCGGACGCCGTTCGTGATCGGGGTGGCCGGATCAGTGGCAGTGGGAAAGTCGACCACATCCAGGGTGTTGCGGGAGCTGCTCGGGCGCTGGCCGGACACGCCGCGGGTCGAGCTGGTCACCACGGACGGCTTTCTCTATCCCAACAAGGTGCTGGAGAAGCGCAAGCTGATGCAGCGCAAGGGTTTTCCAGAGTCCTATGACCGGCGGGCGTTGCTCGACTTCGTCGCCGAGGTCAAGTCGGGGGCGGCCGAGGTGCGGGCGCCCAGATACGACCATGTCAGCTATGACATCCTGCCGGGCGACGGGCTGGTGGTTCGGCGGCCGGACGTGCTGATCCTGGAGGGCCTGAACGTGTTGCAACCGGCAACCCTGCCGATCCCGGGCGGTCGCACCACCGAGAGTGCCCTCGCGCTCAGCGATTTCTTCGACTTCTCGATCTATGTGGACGCCAGGTCCATCGACATCCAGCGCTGGTATGTCGAGCGCTTCCTGCATCTGCGGGCGTCCGCGTTCGCCGAACCCGGCGCCTTTTTCCATCGTTTCGCGGAGCTCACCGACGACCAGGCCGCCGCACTGGCGACCGAGATCTGGGCGTCGATCAACGAGCCGAACCTGATCGCCAACATCCGTCCGACGCGCGGGCGGGCCAACCTCGTGTTGCGCAAGGGCGCTGACCATTCGATCAAGCGGGTCAGGCTGCGCAAGCTGTAGACGGCTCGGCCGGGAAATCGCCGTGCTGAGGGCTAGCACGTCTGTTCGATATCTGGTATTTTGGGTGCATGGATACCGCGGGGCGGTGACCGCCGACCCCGAAGCCGGACAACGACGAATCAGCACCCTTCTGATCAGTGCCCCGGACATCAGCGGCGTGCCGGAGCGGGTGCACGAGGCAAGAATCGGTTGGCAATGATCGAGCCGCTATCGTCCCCAACATGAGCAAACTCGTGGTCGCCCTGCTTGACGGAACCCTGGTCGACCCCGGGCAGCCGCTGATCCACGCCGACGACTTCGGCGTATTGCGCGGTGACGGGATCTTTGAAACCACCCTGGTGGTCGACGGATATGCCCGCGATCTCACCGAACACCTGGCCCGCCTCGAGGTCAGCGCAACCATGCTGGACCTGGCCGTACCGGGCGCCGCTGACTGGCACCGAGGCATCGACACAGTGCTGGCCAACTGGACCGGCGGGCGCGACATGGTGCTCCGGCTGGTCGCCACCAGGGGCCGCGAGAACGCCGGTCAACCGACGTGCTTCGCCATCGGCGGCCCGGTCAACCCGCAAATCTACGCCGACCGTTCGATCGGGGTGCGGGTGCTCACCCTGCCCCGCGGGTTCGCCGGCGCAGCGGCTGCGACGATGCCCTGGCTGCTCGCCGGGGCCAAGACGCTGTCCTACGCGATCAACATGGCCGCCGGCCGCTACGCCCACGCCCACGACGCCGACGACGTCATCTTCGTCGGTTCGGACGGGCTGGTGTTGGAGGGGCCGACCGCGACGGTGGTGATCGCCCGTGGCCATACCCTGATCACGCCCCCGACGGACGGCATCCTGGCCGGTGTCACCGTCCGTCGGCTGTATCGCGATGCGGCCATCCAGGGTTGGCTGACCGAGACAGCGCCGCTGAAGCCGACGGACCTGCACGAGGCCGACGGGCTCTGGCTGGTCTCCGGTGTCCGGTTGCTGGCGCCCGTGGTGAGCATCGACGGAGTGCCCCGATCGATCGGGCAGGCGACCGAAGAGCTGGCCGGAATTCTGGCCATTCCGCAAGGCCTGGCCCAAAAGGACTAGACCAACGAAAAGTCGCTGCCTGGACATGCCGAGTTCGCCTCGGTCGGGTTGAATGCCAGTCATGACTTCACGCGCAGGACAACTGGCTCAGCCGAGCGACCTCATCGATGTCGATGCCGTCATCGGCGCGTACTACGACTTGCACCCGGACACCGCCAACCCCGCGCAGAAGGTTGTCTTCGGCACCTCAGGGCACCGCGGCTCGTCGCTGGACACCGCGTTCAACCAGGACCACATCCTGGCCATCACCCAGGCCATCTGTGAGTACCGTGCCGGCCAGGGCACCACCGGCCCGCTGTTCCTTGGGGCGGACAGCCATGCGCTGAGCGCGCCGGCGATGCAGAGCGCGCTGGAAGTGCTGGCCGCGAACAATGTCACGGTGCTGCTCGACGTCAACGACGGCTTCGTGCCCACCCCGGCGCTGTCGCATGCCATTCTCAAGGCCAACCGCAAGAACACCGGCGCGCAGGCCGACGGCATCGTCGTGACCCCGTCGCACAACCCGCCGCGGGACGGCGGCTTCAAGTACAACCCGCCCAACGGTGGCCCGGCCGACACCGAGGCCACCTCCTGGATCGCGGACCGGGCGAATGTGATCATCGACGGCAATCTGGCCGACGTGCAGCGGGTGTCCTATGAGGAGGCGAAGAATGCCGACTCGACGGGCTACTACGACTACACCGCCTCCTACGTCGGCGACCTGGAGAATGTGCTCGACATCGACGCCATCCGCGCGGCGGGCATCAACATCGGCGCCGACCCGCTGGGCGGCGCCTCGGTCGGCTATTGGGCGGTGATGGCGGATCTGCTCAAGATCAACCTGACCGTGGTGAATCCGAACACCGACCCGACGTTCAAGTTCATGACCCTGGACTGGGACGAGAAGATCCGGATGGACTGCTCCTCGCCGGCCGCGATGGCCTCGCTGGTGTCCCGGCGCTCCGAGTACGACATCGCCACCGGCAACGACACCGACGCCGACCGGCACGGGATCGTCACCCCGGACGCCGGGTTGATGAACCCGAACCACTACCTCGCGGTGGCCATTCAATACCTGTTCGCGCACCGCCCCGAGTGGCCTGCCACCGCCGGCATCGGCAAGACGCTCGTGTCGTCGTCGATGATCGACCGGGTCGCAGCCGATCTGGGTCGCCGGCTGGACGAGGTGCCCGTCGGCTTCAAGTGGTTCGTGCCCGGGCTGATCAATGCCTCCATCGGCTTCGGCGGGGAGGAATCCGCCGGCGCGTCGTTCCTGCGCAAGCGGGGCACCGTGTGGACCACCGACAAGGATGGGATCCTGCTAGCCCTGCTGGCCTCGGAAATCCTGGCGGTCACCGGCAAGACGCCGTCGCAGCTCTACGTCGAACTGACCCAGCGGCACGGGGCGCCGGCCTACGCCAGGGTCGATGCGCCCGCGACCAAGGCGCAGAAGGCGAAGTTGGCCAAGCTGTCCCCCGAGGATGTCACGGCCGAAGAACTCGCGGGCGAGAAGATCACCGGCCGGCTGGTCACCGCGCCAAGCAACGGTGCGGCCATCGGCGGACTGAAGGTCACCACCGAGAACGCCTGGTTCGCCGCCCGCCCCTCCGGCACCGAGGACGTCTACAAGATCTACGCCGAGTCGTTCCGGGGCGCCGAGCACCTGGCTCAGGTTCAGGCCGAGGCCCGCGAGGTGGTCAGCGCCGCGCTGGGAGCGTAACTGGTCTCAGACCACCGTCGGTGGCCGGAAGCCCATCGCCTGCCACTCGGCGTAGGTGAGTTGGTGGACCACGCCGGCGGGGTCCCGCACGTAGATGTTGGCTGAGCCCGCTGACTTGTAGACCGTCGAGCCTTCGATCCAACCGGCCACACCGGGCGGCGGATAGCCCGCGCGGGACCACTGGTCGAAGGTCAGCCGATCCCAGTGCCAGACGGGCCAGAAGGTGACCCCGTAGATACTCGGCGCCCAGGGGTACTTGACAAAATAGGTCGGCCCGAACTGCGGCGACGGGAACCCGGCCGCCTGCCACTCGGCGTAGCTCAGGGCCACTGCGGCACCGTTGACCAGCTTGTACAGGGTCGAGATGTAGGCCATCTTGTAGACCGGGAACATGCGGGCGGCGTTGGTCCCGGTCCGCGCCGAGTTGCCCTTGAAGGTCGGCCAGTCGCCGCGGCCGAGCGCGGTGTTGGTCGTCCAGGCGAACACCTTGCCGTGCTGGCCGCCGATGGCGGTGCTGCTCACCTCGATGATCCAGGTCCTTCCGTTGATGGACGCCACGGTCGGGGCCGCCGTCATCGGGTCGACGCCGACCTGGGTCTCACCGCTGTACCGCAGGTCGCCGGCGGCATCGTAGGCCCGAAGCCACTGCTCGCCGCCGATGATCACGTTCTGCCGGCCGTCGTTGTCGATGTCCGCGATCGAGGCCGAAGCGTGTAATCCGGGACAGGTTGAGGGGGTGCTCACCCCGGTGTTCGGCGGCGCGTACGGATTGTTGCCGGCGCAGTGGGCCCAGATTCGCTGGCCGGAGCCGGTGTAGGCGTACAGGTAGCCGTCCTCGGCGACGAAGGCGACGTCGGGCCGGCCGTCGGCATTGATGTCCCCGATGGCCGGTGACGACGTCACATTGCGGCCGATGTTGACCGGCCAGCCGGGCACGTTCGAGCCGTCGCCGTGGAAGGCGTAGACATACTGGCCGTACATCCGCTGGCGGCCGCCGTCCCACATCGTGTACGGCATGTTGCCGGTGCCGACCACGACGTCCAAGCGTCCATCCTGGTCGAGGTCGGCAAGTGCCGGGCTGGACCAGACCACCTGCTTGCTGATGAATTTCGGCCAGCCGGCGACCCGGCTGCCGTCCGTGTGCCAGGCTCCGACGTAGCCGCCGTAATCCGGGCTGCAGGTCTGGCCCGGGGCGCCGTCGCAGTCGTATCCGGCGACGATCTCGGGCCGTCCGTCGCCGTCGATATCCCCGATTGCCGGGCTCGACCAGCTGGTGTCACCGAGGAAGACCGGCCACCCGGGGAACAGCTGCCCGTTCTCCATAAAGATATACACATGCTGGTCCAGGCCGCTGACGATGATCTCGTAGTTGCCGTTGCCGTCGATATCGGCCACGGCCGGGGTGGCCATGGCGCCACCGAAGGGCGCGTCCGGCCCGAACTTGACCGTGACGAGCCGTCGCCCGTCGCCGCGGACGACGCCGACGTCGCCGTGGGTGTTGGCGTAGATGATGTCGAGTTTGCCGTCGCGGTCGTAATCGACCAGGGCGGGCGAAGACTGAACGGCGCCGGGACCGGTATAGAACTGGAACCAGCGCACCCCGGTGTCCGTCCGCCAGGCGTAGATGTTGCCGTCCGGGAAGCCCGCGACGATGTCCGGGACGCCGTTGCCGTCGATGTCGCCGACCACCGCCCCGGCGAACTTCTCACCGATCTGGCTGTAGTTAGCGGCGAAGTTCGGGGTGTCCCAGCCGCCGGCGGGGCTTACCTTTGGCAGCGCCACATTCGCGGCGGCCCGGACGGCGGCATCGGCAGGAAGCGCCACCAGGCCGAGGCCGAGGGCCAGACTTATCCCGACGGCCAGAATTGATCTCTTGCGCATGACTTCTCCCCAGCAGCAGGCTTCATGCACATCGTGACAGGTGGCAGGCCGGGAGGCCGCCAAAAACTGTGACTCTCTGAAGTCAACCGATTACACAGAGCTTATATTGATTACATTTCGAAGTCAATCAATTACAAGGAGTAAGCTTCAATCTGACTGGTAACCGTCCGTATCCTTGCCAGGACGCAGCGTGTTGTTGTTCACTTCTTGCACATCAGTATCACCCATCTCACGGTCGACGCCTCTTCTTCCGAGGGGCCGACGCCGGCTCGTCCCGTCCGAGAGCTGAATCCCTGTGCGCATTCTCAATTTCGCCACCGTCACGGCAGTCCTAGTGGCGACGCTCATCCTGATGCCACTGGCGTCCCCCCCGTCGGCAGTAGCAGAGCCTACGGTCAGCACTGCCGGGCCGGTGAAACCCATCGTCACCGAGGTCCCGATCGATCGGGTCGCTGCGGCGGCGGCCGCGGCCGGAGCCGCCGCGACCGCGGCGCCGGCGGCTGCGCCGCAGGTGGCCCACCCGGTATCGACCCCGGTGGTGATCCAGCAGATCAGCGAGAAGCCGTTCTCCGCCGTCGGCTTCAAGTACGACGCCGGTTTCGCGTCGCCGACGATCGACATCAAGGTCCGCGAGCACGGTACCTGGAGCGACTGGCAGCACCTGGACACCACCGACGGCGGACCGGACGCGAATACCGCCGAGGGTCTCAGGGCCGCCGCGCGCGTCACAACGGAACCGTTGCTGTCATCGGCGGCCGATGCTTTCGAGGTCCGGGTCACCGCTGTCGGGGGTCCGCTGCCGACCGGATTCGTCGCGGTCACCATCGACCCCGGCAGCTCTGCGGCCGATGCGAACCTGCAGGGCACGGTGCCGATGGCGCCCTCGCTAGCCGGCTCGGATGCGGCGCCGACTGCGACGACTGCGGCCGCCGGAGATCTGGTGAGCCCGGCGCCCACGATCATCACCCGGGCCCAGTGGGGTGCCGACGAAAGCCTGCGGCAGCTGCAGCCCGGCTGCGAGCCGCGGTACAACTCGACGATCAAGGTCGGCTTCGTGCACCATGTGGCCTCGACGAACAACTACGACGCCGCCGGCGCGGCCGCGGAAGTCCGAGCGATCTACGCCTATCACGTGCTGACCAACGGGTGGTGCGACTTCGGCTACAACTTCGTGGTCGACAAGTTCGGCCGGGTCTATGAGGGGCGGTACGGCGGAGTGACCCTGCCGGTTGTCGGCGCCCATACCGGTGGATTCAACAAGGACAGCTTCGGAGTCTCCGCACTCGGGAACTACGACATCGCGCAGCCGTCCGACATCATGGTCAGTGCGATCGCCCGCGTCCTCGGCTGGAAACTCGGCCTGCACAACCGCAACCCGCTCGGCAAGGACAACCTGGTCAGCGCGGGCGGCGGGACGGACAAGTGGCCGGTCGGTCAGACCGTCACGTTCAACGTCGTCAGTGGGCACCGCGACTCGGGCAACACCGTCTGCCCTGGTCAGTATCTGTATCCCAGGCTTGGCTCGATCCGGGTGGTGGCGAATGCCATTTCGCAGCAGACGAACACCACCATCACCGATGCGGCGCCGGCAAACCAGCAGGTCGACTATGCCGGGAGCCCGGCACGGTTCGGCGCCTACGTGCCCAGCGCCCAGCCATGGGACCTGACGATCGTCGAGGAGACCACCGGCAAGCTGGTGCAGCACTCCATCGGCTACACCGAGCCGGGCACCTTCCCCGGTGTGTGGGACCTGCGGGATGCCAGCGGCAACTGGGCTCGTGGCGGCATGTACGTGTGGTATCTCAGGACCGCCGCGGGTGGCTTTGCCGCGGCCAAAATCGAGGTGTTGCCGCCGCGAGAAACGGCCAGGGCGGCACCCTTCAGCGGAGGGGTCAGCAACGCCGGCTTCACGCCGATCGCCCCGATCAGGGTCTATGACAGCCGCCCTGGAACGACGCAGCCGCTCGGCCCGGGCAGCAGCCGCACCATCAGGGTCGTCGGCGGGTCTACCGGGCTACCCTCCTCAGGCGTGGCGGCGGTGGCGCTCAACGTGACCGCGGTCGACGCCACGCAGCCGAGCTACGTGACAGCCTGGCCGGCCGGCGGGCTGCGGCCGGGGACCTCCTCGCTAAATGTCACCGTGGGCGACACGGTGCCTGGCATGGTCGTGGTCCCGGTCGGTTCGAACGGGTCCGTGGCCATCGCCAACGATGCCGGGTCGGTGCACCTGCTGGTGGACGTCATCGGGTACTTCCCGACCTCGGGTGGTTCGCGCATGCACACGGTGGCGCCGGTCCGCGTCGTCGATGGCGCGTCGAGCCCGATGGCCAACGCCGAGTCCCGGACGATCGACCTGGCCACGACGCTCGGCGTGGATCGCAGCACGCTCACCGGCGCGGTCGTGAACGTGACCATCGCGGGCGCATCCGCCCCCGGAAATGTGCTCGTCCACCCGGCCGGTGCCCCTTCGGACTCCTCGACCGCCAACGTGGTGATGGGCCGAGACGTGTCCAACCGCAGCCTGGTCGCGACCGCAGACGGCCGGATCTCGGTCCGCAATGTCGGCGGCACGGCGCGCGTCTTCGTCGACGTGGTCGGCTATTTCACCACCGACGGTACCGGCTCCCGATACACCTCGATCGCCGCCAACAGGTTGCTCGACACCCGGTTCGGGCCCGGGCAGCGGGCGCCGCTGGGCACCGCCGAGACGATGTCGATCAAGATCACCGGGGTCGGTCGGGTGCCGGCGAACGCCATGGCGGTGCTGGGCACGCTGACGAGCGACCGTGCCTCCGCCCCCAGTTACTTACGGGTCTGGGCCACCGGCGGGGCCCCGCCCGCCACCAGTGACCTGAATCCGACGCCGATGGTGGCCACGGCGAACGCGACCGTGCTGCCGCCCGGACAGGGCGGCAGCGCGCAGATCTACAACAACGCAGGGACGACCCACGTGATCCTCGACGTGGTCGGCTACTTCTCGTGAACCGGGGTCGAGGGTCCGGGCTGCTGGTGGCGGCGATCTGCTTGTTCACCGCGTCGGCGACGCTGACGCTGGTCAGCCCGGCGGCCGCGGCCGCCACGGGGTCGGTGACCGTCGTCGGTCATGGCAACGGTCATGGCCGCGGCCTCGGCCAGTACGGCGCGCTCGGCTATGCACTGGACCAGGGGTGGAGCGCACGGACGATCCTGGACTACTTCTATCAGGGCACCGAGCAGGGGGTCGTCGCGAACACCCCGATCTCGATCCGGCTGATGGCGCTGGACGCCGCTGCCGGGACCTGGATCTCGTCCGCGCAGTCGTTCAGCATCGGCGGGAACCACATCGAAGGCGGCTCGTCGGGGCGGGTGTTCCGCAGTGGCGGGGACTGGTGGCTCTACACCTCGTACGGTGGCTGCAATCCGGGTACCCAGTACGGCCCGTTCCCGCTGCCGGCCAATCCGACGATCGTCACGGACACCGATGCCGGGGAGAACCGTGATCGGATGCTCACTACCTGCTCCAACGGCACCACCTACCGCGGCTCACTCGCGGTCGTCGACGAGGCCGGCGCGAGCCGGGTGGTCAACACCCTGCCCGTGGAGTCCTACCTGCGTGGCGTGGTCCCGCGGGAGTCACCTGCCGGCTGGGCTGACCTCGGCGGCGGGCGTGGCATGCAGGCGCTGGCGGCGCAGGCCGTCGCCGCCCGCAGCTACGCCTTGTCGGAGCGCCGCTGGCCCTATGCCCAGACCTGCGACACCACCTCGTGTCAGGTCTACAGTGGCGCGGCCCTGAACCGGGTGGCGACCGAGGACGGCAGATCTGACTTCGCCATCTCGGTCAGCGCCGGCGTTGTCCGCGTGCACAACGGTGCCGTGGTCCGCACCGAGTTTTCCTCATCGACCGGCGGGCGAACCACCGGAACCGCGTTCACCCACGTCCAGGACTGGGGTGATCTCCGCTCGCCGTACAACACCTGGCGGACCGAGGTGGCCGGTGCGTCGATCAGCGCCGCCTATCCGCAGATCGGGGCGTTCCTCGCACTCCAGGTGACCCGCCGGGACGGCGAAGCGGCACAGGGCGGCCGGGTGCTGGCGATGGATGTCATCGGCGCAGCGGGCACGGTGAGCGTGACCGGCGACCAGTTCCGGGTCGCGTTGGGCCTGCGGTCGAACTGGTTCTTCCCACTGCCGCAGGCCACCAGCGTCTCGTTCGTCAAGACCCGCTTCGCGGACACCGTTTTCAAGCTCGTCCAGGTCAACGGCTGGTGGGAGCATGTAGCGCTGAGCTGGGCAGACTACGTGTCCGAGGGCTACCCGGCGGTCGGTTATATCGAGTCGGAGGTGGTCAAGTATTCGTGGGCTCCCGGGCTGGTTGCGGTCACCTTCTGGCCGGGCGATCCGCAATGGCAGTGGGACAAGCTCGACTGGGCGCACTGGGCGCGGGCCGGCTATCCGGCGCCGCGGGATGCGGGGTGGATCCTGGGCACCAGCTATTGGCGTAACGGCGCCGACCCGGCGATCTATGCCCAGGCCCCGGACGGCACGGTGGCCGCGCTGACCTACGCCCAGTGGGCCGACGCGGGCTTCCCGACATCGGAGGTGCGGTGAGCACTCTCGGATCAGCCTGCGGGAAGGATCAGATCGCGTATCCGTAGATGATCACGGCGTAGGCGCTGTACCAGGCGCTGGCCAGACCGGCCACGATCAGTGCCGTCACCGCGTTCGACCGGCGCTCCCGGGCCAGGAACACCGCGAGCGGGATCAGCAGGGTGAACGCCGGGATCAGCAGCCGGCCCTTGGAGTTCATCACGCCGCTGGTGCCGAGGACCTGGATGGCGACCAGCGCGCCGTAGGCGACGAGCTCGTACGGCTGGCGCTGCCTGACGGCCAGCCCGAGCAGCAGGAGCGACGACAGCATCAGCGCAACGGTGACCACGTCCAGCAGCGCGGGCGCGTCCCTGAGCGTGCGCTGAACGAAGTCCAGTGACCCGGCCCCGAAATCGAAGGCCGAATCCCAGCCGGCCCGCTGCAGATCGAACCAGGCCAGTGGGCTGCCGAGTTGATGGCCGACCCACCCGACGTAGCCGACGAAACCCAATGGAGCAATCAGCGCGCCGACCCAGGTCTGCCAGGTCGCCCGGCGCTTGACGATCGCCACCACCGCTGAGGCGGCAATGGCGCCGGCCAGGGCCAGCCCGGTCGGCCGCACCAGCCCGCCGAACATCGACAGACCGCCGGCCACCAGCCAGTGACCGCGGAGCAGGAAAACCAGCGACCAGACGGCGAACGCGCAGAACAGCGCCTCGCTGTAGGTCATCGACAGCACCACCGACATCGGCGCCAGGCTGAAGACGGCTACCAGGATCAATCCGCCGGCCCGGTCCAGCCCCGGAACGTAGTCGGCCAACTTGACCAGTCCGTAGGCGGCGACCAGGCCGGCAACCGCCGAGATCAGCAGCCCGGCCGTGCGTGGCGTGACACCGAAGGACCAGGACACCAAGGCCATCAGCTTGGGCAGACCGGGGAAGAATGCGAGGGAGGCCTCGACGTCCCGGGCTGCCGAGAGGGTGTATCCCTGTTCGGCGATGGCCAGGAAGTGCCTGCCGTCCCACGAGGTCAGGGCGTCGTCGAATGATTTGCCGCGGACATCGGCGATCCACCGGAGCACCCGCAGACACGTCAACTGGCCGATCAGGTAGACCACGCCCGGAGTGAGGGCCAGCAGAATGCGCCGGAGCCGGTGACCGGCCTGGTCCGACGGTGCCACCCGGACCGCCGTCAACGGTCCGGCTGGTCAGCCCGCAACGCGGTCGAGCAATGCGGAAGCGTGCGGCTGCAGTGGGTGGTCGGTGGTGGCGCGCTCCGCAACGTAGGCGAGCCTGCCGTCGACTATCCCGTAAAGTCGGGTGGCGCCGGTGACGGCGGTGGCGCTGGTCGTCCGGATCACCGCGTCGGTGCCCAGCGACCACGACGACAACGTCTGGGCCTGGCCGTAGAAGACCTCCACGACGCCGTCCGCACCGGCCAGGATCAGCTCGATTGTGCCGTCCGGTTGGGGTCGCCACCAGCCGAGTTCACGCTCGGCGGGCTCGGCTCCAGGATCCGCGGCGTCGACCGGCTCACTGGGTGACTCGCTGATCAGCCAGGTGATCGATTCGTGCCGCAAAAATCCGCGACCGTCGTGGGACAACGTCAGTTGCTGGCCGAAGGGGCGTTCTTCGGTCGAATCGGGGGTGTGCAGCTTGCCCTCGCCGCGCCAGACGCCGACCAGCGGCAGCAGCGGCAGATTGGCGTCCGCCAGGCCGGGGCCCAGGCGCAGGTTGGCGGTGTCCGGAAAGATCGGGAGTGCGGGCGCGTCGCTGATGTTCAGGGTCGATGGTGACCGATCGGCGGCGTTCCGGGCGATGGCAGCCGCCAGCGCCGCATCACCTGTACCACGCAGTACCCCCGGGGTCGCCGGGGTTTCATCGGCGGAAGACGCCGAATTCTGCGGGGTCACCTGTCCTCGTGCAGCAGCCGGTAGACGACATAGACCGAGAACCAGGCGATGATGAGCCCGATCACGGCAAGCAGGGCGGTGTAGAAGATTTCCACGCCTGGAGCTTAGCGCGGGGGGGCAGCCGGTCCGGGTCTAGGGTCAAGGTTCATTCCTCGCCGCGCGAAGCAGAGGTCCAACGGAAGGGCCAGGTCCATTCAGTCGATCAGCACCGAGCGGCTGCTGCTGCGCGACTTCGATCCCGCCGATGAGCAGGCATTACACTCCTTCGCCGGCGATCCGGAGGTCACCTCGTTCACCGACTGGGGTCCAAACAGCGTCGAGGACACCCGGGCATTTGTGGTCAACGCGGTGGCGCAGGCCACAGACCCGCTGCGGTGCGCGTTCAACCTGGCCGCGGTCCATTCCGCGTCCGGCGGCGTGATCGGGTCGGTTGCGTTGTGGGTGACCAGTGCCGTGCATCGGCGCGGCGAACTCGGCTACGTGTTTCACCCCCGATGCTGGTCGCACGGCTACGCGACCGAGGCGACGGTGGCCCTACTGGAGTTCGGCTTCACGACGCTGTCCCTGCACCGGATCGCGGCTACCTGTGATCCGGCGAACGTGGCGTCCGTCCGGGTGCTGGAAAAGTGCGGAATGGACTACGAAGGCCGATTGCGTGACCACCTGAGCGTTCGCGGAGGTTGGCGCGATTCGCTGCTTTACGCGGCCGTTGGCCGGCCGGCGTAGCCGGGGCGGCGCAACGCGGTGAGCCCGACAGCCAGGGCCACCACCGCGAGGAGTGGGCTGGCCACGCTCCACCAGGTCAGCAGGGCGAACGGCACCGTGCCGATGATCAACAGCGCCATGCGCAGCCGGGCTGATTGCGGCCACGGTGCCGCCATCAGGGCGACTCCGCCCGCCACACCGACGGCGGCGGTCATCACCGACCCCGCACTGACTGCCATCAGTACCTCGAAGGCCCCGAGGGCGCTGACCAGCAGAAGTGGCCAGGTCGTGGCGATGACCTCGCGCGTCCGATGGGCTTCACCGCCGATCACCGCGTAAACGCCACCGGTGAACAGAATCGCGCCCGGCACGTACCACAGGGCACCGCCGGTACTGAAACACAGACTCCCGGGAATGAGCAGACCCAGCGCGGCGACCAGCCGCTGGCCGGTGGGCAGCCCAGGTCTGGTCTGAAGTTGGCGGGCGGCCAGCACACTGATCACACTCAACCCGACGGTCAGCAACCCCAGCGGGAGCGGCGCCGCCTTGTGGCCCGTCCAGTTCGGGATGTCAGTTCCGAAAGTCGCCTGGATCAGGCCCACCATCACGCCCAGCCCGCCGCCGATCAGACCCAACACGCCGGCAATCCGTTGATTCTGCAGCCACCGGTTCATCGGATGACCGCACTGACCGGACGCCGAGGACTGCGCAGCGCCGCACGGACCGGGTAGCCGATCCGGAAGGCGACCAGCGGGTTCTGGTCGGGAAGCGCGAGCAGCCCAGCGAGCCTCGCCGAAAACGTCGAAGGTAGCCCTAGCTGGCGCTCGCGGTCTATTCGCTCGGTAATTTGATTCATGTGCTGCAGCGCGAGTCCGCCGGCAACGACGGAAAGGTGAATGCGTTGCAGCAGCCGACCTCCGGTCAGCCGAAGCAGGGCACTGTCGGCGTCGGCGGCCGTGAGGATGCCGTAGGCAGCGGCGGTTGCGGTGTGGACGGTGCGGGTCTGGTCGAGCCAGAATCCATCGCCGACGGTGCGGGATGTTGCCGGGAGCAGCTTGGCCAGCGTCAACGTGACAGCGTCCAGGCCCTGCGCGTCCAGCGTCGGCCCGTCGGCGTGCGCGTCGATGTCGTCCCGGTTGTTCCGGAACCAGGAAAACGCGTCCGTCGACTGGCCGGCATCCGCGATGAAGGCTTCGGTGGCCGCGATGATCAATGCGCTCAACGCCGCCTTGTCGCCGGCTGAGCTGAACCAACGCACGCCAATCCCGTCCAGCCCGACGGACAGCGCGTCCAAGTCGTCGAGCACGGACGGCGGTATCGGCTGCGCAGTGTAGGGCCCGCGATTGGAGTGGCGGGTACCGATGGCTTCGTGCAGGTTCGTGCTGGTCGCGGGACCGCGACTCAGGGCGAGTGTCGCCATATGGGCCGGATCGCCGGCGTCGGGCAACATGGTCACGGTGGACCGATAGCCGCGGGCATCGAGGCCAAGGACGAGATTCTCCAGTGCGCAACCCATCCCGACATGGTGCTCGCGATCGAACGGGTCAACCGCCGGCATCGCCCTCGTCTGGTCGGCGAACACGTCGACGCTGTCCGATGTCACATGGAACAGCCACGGTTGGGTGTTGTGCGGGTTGGCGGCCAAGATGGCAGCGCCAACCGCGCCCATCGGCGTCGGATCCTCGCGCCACGAAGACCAGGGATCGTACGGTCGTCCCGACCCGGAATCCAGGACACCGTTGTCGAACACCCGGTAACTGAGGATGCCGGTGCCGACCACTGCGATGGTGGCTCCACCGATGCCGATCCTCTTGAGCGCGGACCGTCGTGATATGACGGGAGGCGAAGCAGTGGTTGATGCAACGTCCTCGGTGTCATCCACTGCGCTGGACGTGGCCATGTTCGCCTTTCCGGAAGATCACGTGCTCGGTTTCGGCAGCTGCCGGTTGGCCGGCTGAGCCGTCACCACCCAGCATCGGCCGTCGGCCGAGTTTTGCTAAGGGCCTTAGTGCTCTCTTGTGGGTGTTGAGCGGGATCGCGGATCACCACAGCCGGATCGGGGATCACCACCAAGCTAGGCAGAGATGTGATCGCCCATCAGCTGCTGCTGGATCAGGCTCCAGGTGTGACATGGCCATTGCGGCGGTTCGGCGTCAGGCCCGTCGGCGTTGTCGCAACCAAGGCATACCGGCCATCCACCGGACCCTTCGACCACCGGGCGGTGCAGGTCGAGCACCGCGCGAACAGTCGGGTCGGTCGCGCGGGCCAGCACCGGAGCTGCCTCGGCATCGATCGCAGAACGGCGGCGTGCTTCCTGCGCGGCGTTGGCGGCCCGGGATCGGGGCCGCAGTTCATCCAGAATTGCCCGAAGTGCGCTGTGCTGGTTCACATTTTCCCTCGATCGCCGCGGCGATCTGGCCCCGCGGACCAACGCAGAGCCATCCCGCGGTACTGGCTCACGACGCTACCCACGACAGGTGAACGGAGGGTGGCCGGCGGAAGGCGATTCAGCTGTTCGCCGGCAGCCAGGGTCAGGCGCCGACGAGTACGTCGACGGAGTAGTCGCCGTACTTGGTGCTGACCGCTGACTGGCCGCTGCCGCGGCGGGAGAGAGCCCGGACGGTCCATTCACCCGGGCTCGCATAGAACCGGAAGCTGCCATCGGGTGCGGCGACTACTTCGGCGGTGAATTCGCCGGTCGCGTCGAGGAGTCGGACGTGGGCCCCCGCGACGCTGTCGACGCCGGCCAGGACGAGTTCGGCGCAGCCCGGGGAACGACCGCCACCGGACGAGGCACGTCGTGCAACACCCCGAGGGCCACCGACCCCATCACCAGGCTGCTGAACCCGCCCCGGCCACGGGACCCGATCACCAGGAGGTCTGCATCATGGGCCTGTTCGGCCAGCACCCGGACGGGATGGCCGTGGGTGACGATCGGCTCAACCGGAACATCCGGATACTGGGCCCGCAGGGGCCGGAGAATCTGGGCCAGGGCATCCTCGTAGGACTGCTCCCAGGCCTCGTCCAGCAGCATTTCCGGAGCCGCGGCCGCGACGAATCCCTCATTCCAGGACCAGACGGCCCGGACCGTGGCTCCGCTGTGCACCGCGTGATCGAAGGCGAACTGGAGCGCCGCCGCGCTGGACTCCCCGTCGACACCCACCACGATGAGCCCGGCCGGGGTAGCCGGCAGGTCGCGGACCACGACCAGCGCGCATGTCGTGTGACCGGCCAGTTGCCCGGCGACCGACCCCGCCAGCGCGCCGCGTAACGGCCCCAACCCGCGGCTGCCGATGACGACCGTATCGACCTGGGCCGACAGGGCCAGCAAAACCTCGGCGGCGTTACCGACCGTCGTCTCGAATCGGGTTTCCGTCGTCGGCAGCTCGCTCAGCGTCAGCCGGGACGACGTGAGAATTTCTGCGGTGCGTGCCTGGAGCGTGGCCTCCATGGTTGCCCGGCGGGCGAGATCGGTGTGCGGCCAATCCGGCACTGTCCCGCGTACGGTGACCACTCGCAGATCGGCGGAGCGACTGATCGCCTCGGCCGCTGCCCAGCGCAAGGCGACCACACTGCACTGTGAGCCGTCGACTCCGACCGCAACGGTTGGCATGGTTGTGATCCTCCTGAGTGGCGACTGCGGGCACGCTGTGTCCGTGCGAGAACCCTAACCGGCGGCGCCGACAGTGCCGGGTCGTCGATCGCCATTGACCGGTCAGCGGCCGGCGAAGCTGATCGCCGAGGTGGTGCCGTTCACGATCAGGTTGCCGGCTACCACCAACACGCCGGCCTCGGTGACGCCGAAAGGCAGCGCGGTCAGTGGGACATCCAGACTCATCAGGCTGCCGATGGCCTGCCGGACCTCGAACGGCAGCGTCTCACCGATTCCGTTCAGCGTGCCCGATCGCAATTGCAGGGTGGAGTCGACGACAGCCGCCTCCACGCTCGCGCCGACGTTGAATTCCTGACCGAATACGGTCAGCGTCGCCGTCGCCTGAAGCGAGCCATCGGTCTGCTGGGCAAGTGTCAGGTTCGGTAGGCCGGCCGCGGAGGCCACCGCGGAGACCGGGATCGAAAGCTGGACCTGAGTGCTCGCGGCGGTCAATGCCGCTGTGTTGCCGCTGAGTGCATCGGCGAGCGGGATCTTCACGCCGATCAGGTCGGCCGTGGCCGAGACGCCGCGCACCGCCCCCAGTTGCACGTCGGGCAGCCGGATACTGATGGTGTCGTACTCGCCGTTGATCGCCTGGAGAACGAACGGAAAGCCGGAGATGGAGACATCCGGGGCCGCGGCGAGGCCGAATGTGGCGGCTACCGCGGAGCCGATCCGTTGGGTGGCGAAGAATCGAAGGCCGAAGTCGACGGCGACCAGCAGCACGACGAGCACGACGAGGCTCACCACCAGCTTCCTCATCGGTCCAGTGTGCCGGGCCGGGCCACCTGCGCCGGGCCGATCGCAGCGGTCCGGGTGGTGATCTTGGCCGCTGCCCAGTCGGCCACCCGGTCAATGGTGGCGCGGCTGATCCCGGACTCGGCATGGGCCATCGAATCGATCAGCCACAGTTCACTGCCCGGCGCGGCGAGGTGCAGGTCCCGGGCCTGCTGCGGATCGAAGTAGTGGTCGGCCGTGCCGTGCACGATGAGCAGCGGCGTCGGTGAGATGCTGCTGACCAGCTCCAGCGGGGTGGTCGGGACCGTCGTCCAGGGCCGGCCGAGGCGGATCCCGAGCCGCGGCGCGATGATCGCGCCGAGGGGGTGCTCGAGCAGCCACTGAACCCGGCGCATCGAATCGCTGTCCCGAAGGAACCACCGGGACGGCGCGCTGATCGAGATGACGACATCGGGCTGCTCGGCCACCTCGGTCGAGCCCTGCCCGACCAGGCCAGCGTGGCGCAGGGCGACGGCGCCGCCCATCGAGAAGCCGATCACCGCGACCCGCCGGTGCCCCTGTGCGCGGGCGAACGCGATGGCCGCGTCCAGGTCGCGCACCTCGTCCCGGCCGACCGTTGACCGGCCTCCGGATCGACCGTGGCCGCGGAAGTCGAATCCAACAACCGCGCCGTGCTCGGCGAATGCGTCGAGCGCTAGTCGGCTGGATTCCCTGCCGGTGTCGTTAGTCATACCGTGCGCGACCACGAAGGCCAGCTCCGACTCCCGGGGCAGGTACACCCCGGCCAGCTGTACATCGTCGGTGGTGAGCACCGTCACCACCGCGGTTCGAGGTGGGGCGCTGACGTCATCAGTCGCACCACGGTGAGAACGCCTCGAGGACATCCTGCTCGTACCGCGCTGCCTGGCCATACGGTCCATCCTGGCAGTTGAGCCGCCCGGCACAGCCGAACAGCACCGCCGGTGACCCGTGCGTGCCGGTGTGCAGTCCGTCCCGGGTTATCATTCCGGGAGTGGCTGACGTGAGAAGTTGATCGTCGACCGGCCCGGAACCTCGCGATGTTCACGCTCACTGTTTGGCTTTTCTGTCGATCTGCCATGACGTGCCCCATTAGGCCGAAGGGAGAGTCTGCGTGGATCTCCTCCTCCTTACCTCAGATCTCGACCCCAACAGCGTTCTTCCCGCCCTCGACCTACTGCCCGTGAAGATGCGCTCCGCGGCCCCGGAAGCTGCCTCGCTCGTCACCTCGGGCCCCTACGACGTTGTCATCCTCGACGCACGCCAAGACCTCGCGGCGGCCCGGAACCTGTGCCGACTGCTGGGTTCAGGTGGCTTGGACGTCTGCATTCTGGCCGTCGTCACCGACGGCGGAATTGTTGCCATCGGCCCCGAATGGGGCGTGTCCGATGTTGTGCTGGCACACGCCGGACCGGCCGAGGTGCACTGTCGGCTCCGGTTGCTGGCGGGTCGGATCAACCCGGCCGCGAACTCCGGATTGATCAGCCTCGGTGACCTCACGATCGAAGAGGACACCTACACCGCTCGACTCCGCGGCAAGGTCCTGGAGCTGACCTACAAGGAATTCGAGCTGCTCAAATTCCTGGCCCAGCACCCATCGAGGGTCTTCACCCGTGAGCAGCTCGTCACCGAGGTCTGGGGATACGACTTCTTCGGTGGCACTCGGACGGTCGACGTGCATGTTCGACGGTTGCGGGCCAAGCTCGGCTCCGAGCACGAGTCGCTGATCGGCACTGTCCGCAACGTCGGTTACAAGATGGTGCCGCCGGCGCGCTCGGCGGCTCGCGACGAGCAGGCCACCGTAGTCGGCTGATGGCGGCTCGGCTGACGGATTGGCAGGAGCAACCGCCGGTTGTCACGGCGGTGCGCGCCCTGCTCGCCGCCTGCACGGCGGTGGACCGGGTGACCCCGTTGTCCGGCCACGTCCTGGACGGCCTCGAGACGCCACCGGCGACACCTGGCACGGCCCGGTTCCTGGCGGCCTATGACGGCGAGCTACTGGTCGGTCTGGCCGTCGATCCCGGGAGCGATCCCGCCGAAATCGCCGTGCATCCCGGCGCTCGGAACCACGGTCTGGGCGGCCTGCTGCTGGACAGGGTCCTGCGACGCACGAGAAGCATCTGGGCGCACGGCGCACTGCCCGCCGCCCACGCGTTGGCCGCAGCGCGTCACTTGCTGATTGCGCGGGAACTGCTGCAGATGCGGCGCTCGCTCAACGGGGAGCTCCCGCCGATCGAGCTGCCACATCCTGCTGGGCCGACGGCTGCTGGGCCGACCGCTGCTGAGTCGCCTGCTGCTGCGTCCGGCGTTGCTGATCACGACCCGGTTCGGCTGCGCACATTCGTGCCGGGCCAGGACGAAGACGCCTTCCTCGCGGTGAATGCCCGGGCGTTTTCCTGGCACCCCGAGCAGGGCCGCCTCGACCGGACGGGCCTCGCCGCCGAAATGGCGCAGGACTGGTTCGATCCGGCCGGTTTCTTCCTGGCCGTCGACTCCGGTGATCGAGTTCTCGGGTTCCACTGGACCAAGGTGCACGCGGTCGATCCGACTCCCGGTGAGCTCGCGGTCGGCGACGCGCAGGCCGGCCCCATCGGCGAGATCTACGTGCTGGGCGTCGACCCCGGATCCCCGGTGCGCGGCCTTGGCCGGCCGTTGTCGATCGCCGGCCTCGAGTACCTGCGGGATCGCGGTCTGGCCGCGGTGATGCTGTACGTCGAAGGTGACAACGCTCCGGCGGTGCGACTGTACGAAAGGCTGGGATTCCAGCGGTACCTCACCGACGTGGTCTACCGGCTGCCATCGCCCGACCAGCAGTCCGGATCAGTGCCCGAAAGGGCGGTCTGATCAGCGAATAGCGCCGTGTCGGTGCACAGTGTCGGTATGCGCTGCTACCTTCCGCGGCAATGAGCACTGACCAGTCCGCGGCCCCATCGGAGGCCGCCGGCGCGCACCCCGACCCCTGGGTCGAGTTGCGGGTGCACGGCGTCAGCGGAACGCCCCCGGAGAGCATCCTGCTCAGCGCCTTCGTCACCCAGGTCGCGGGTAATGACCGGGGCAGGTTCTTCCGCCCCGCCGATTCGCTCGGCCGGGAGCGGCCGCCGATCGACGGCAGAACATTGGAGGCCTACCACTGGGGCCGGTTCACTTCCGGTTCGTGGACTCAGGCCCTCTGGCTGCTGATCATTCCGTTCGGCATCGTCAACGCCGCGCAGTTCACGCTGCCCCGCCCGCGCGGGCGGTGGACCCGGCTCTGCCATGCCACTGCCGGAGCGGCCCTGCGGACGGTGGGCCTTGGCCTGACGTGCCTGCTGGTGTTCAGCTCCGTTGAGACGGCGATGGATCTGCTGGCCTGGCAGGTATTGGGCGCCGGGACGGGTGGCAACAATCGTTGGTGGCTGCTCGCCGGGCTGGCCCCGCCGGTCGGCGTACTGCTGCTGTTCTACTGGTTCGGGCAGACCAATACCGCGGGTCAGAACCCGGGTCAGGACCGGCACAACGAGCCGAAGGACGCGCGCAGTCAGAGCGAAATGCGCTCGGATCCGTGGCGGTCGGCAGCGTCCTTCGAGTTGGACAGCGAACTCGCGCGGGACGACTTCTTCTCCGGCGACCCGGATGCGCCCACCCTGCGGCGGCTGCACGGAGCGGCCGTCCTGCACATGCTGACGCTGGTGACCGTCTGGCCGGAGTGGTTGGCCGGTTCGGGTCCGGCAGCCGTCGGTCGCTTGTTGGCATTCATCCTGCTGGGCCTGGCCGCAGTGACGGTGTTTTTCCTCGGTGATCCCGAACGCGATGGCGGGGTGGCCTGGTGGCACAAGGTGGCCGCCGTGGTCGCCGGGCCGCAGCTGGTGGTCGGCGTCGTCCTCCTCATCTACGGCGCGGTGCTGATCGCGCTCCGTTCGGACGCGGTGATCGGCCAGGCGCCCGGTGTCACCGCGGACGCCATGCCCGGCATCAACATGGTCGCGGTCGGCTTGTTCCTGGTGGTGATCTTCGGGCTGGGCCTGTTGCTGCTGGCATCCGTCGGGCTGTCACTGGGCACCCGCCCCGACCAGAAGTCCAGCCGCGACCGCGCCTTCCGCCGGTTTGCCGGTGGCCTGGCGGGCTGGATACTCGGTTCGATCGGTACCTATCTGGGGGTCGGATTCGCGGCGGCGTTCACCTTCGCCGCCCGGGCCTCGATCAATCGGATGGTTGCGGACAAGGTCACCGTGACACCGATCCTGCAGCGGGTCGCCTATGCCTGGGGTTTGACGATTCTGCTGATCGTCGCGCTGGCGGTGGTCGGCGTGGTGACGAAGAAGGTCCGCAACCCGACGTTTGTCGCCGCCGCAAAAGCCGCGTTCCTGTTCCCGCCGGGCAGCCACCTGCATCGACTACCGCGGACCTGGATCCGCAGGGTCGCCTCGGCGATGTTCCTGGCCAGGGCGAAGAACTACGTTGCCGCGATCTTCGCCCTGCTGGCGGTCTATGGGCTGGTGCTGTCGCTGGCCGCGGGCGGAGAACAGTTGTGCGTGGACATCCTGCCGGGCTGCGACCCGAATATCCCCGGCATCCTGGGCCGGATCTCCGACCAGGACAGCCTGCGCGCCGGCTGGCTGATGTGGCTGGGCACGATCGTGCTCAGCGGTGTCTCCATCGGGTTGGTCATCCTCGGCCGCGGCGCGCTGCGGGCGGAGAAGTCGCGCAGGACGGTGAACATCGTCTGGGATGTGGTGGCGTTCTGGCCGCGGGCGGCACACCCGTTCGTGCCGCCGCCGTACTCGCAGCACGTGGTGGCCGGGCTACGCCGGCGGATCAGCTGGCATCTGGGCACCCTGGACGACAGTCGCGCCGCACCCTCACCGCCGGGTGCGGTGCGCGCCAGGGTGGTGGTGGCCGCGCATAGCCAGGGCACGTTGATCACGGCAGCGGCCCTGTTGTGGTTGACGCCGGGCGAGCGGGAGCGGGTCGGGCTGGTCACCTGCGGATCACAATTGCGCAACCAATTCGCGAGGGCATTCCCGGCGGCAGTCGATCTGGACGTGCTGGATTGGCTGTGGAAGGGCTACGGGCAGCGCTGGCGGAACCTGTATCGAGATACCGACCCGATCGCCGGGCCGGTGCTGAGCTGGGAGCACACCGCCGTCGAGGACCCGGCCCGGCTGCGGTCGGTGAACTTCGGGAACTGGCAGGACGACAAGCCGGCCGCCGACACGGTCGACCCGATCACCGGTCGGCGAATCTGCGGCCCCGACTGGCGGCTGCTCGACCCGACACCGCATGACCGCGCATTGATGGGTGGCCCGGTGTTCGCGACCCATGGGCACAGCGACTATCCGGGCGATGTGCAGTGGCCGCTGGCCGTGTCCGAGGTACTGCCGGCCCCGCCGACCACAATGGCCCCCGGTGGGATCCCAGAGCCCAGGACAGCCGACGCGACCGAATCGGTGCCCGCGCAAAAGAGCTAGCAGGAGGCCCCTACCCGGGGGCGGGTGGAACCGCAGGCTGCTGCTCCCCAGATCAATGCCCACGCATGCGTCGAGTGTCCCGTCGCTGATCACATGGCTACCTGTGGTCTTGGTGCCGACCGCCGGGACGGCCGTGCCTGCACTGTTCATGTTCCGTTCACTTCCGAACTCAGGACTGTTCATCCTGGTCTTGAAGGCTCCATGAGGCAGCGAATCGGGCTGCACCGCGGAGCGGATCCGCGGGATGAATCACCACGGCGCACCTTTCTCGGTGTCCCATCCAACAGTCTTCTCGAAGGAGCTAGATGAAGCTCAAGCGTTCAACTGCGGCAGTCGGAGTTTTGGCCGCAAGCGTGTTGCTCCTGTCAGCGTGCGGTAGCGACACAAACGCCACGACCAGCACCACCAGCAGCGCGCCGGCCACCAGTGCCGCGAGCAGTAGTGCGGCCGGCAGTGCGATGACCAGCGCGAGCGGCAGCACCGGCGGCGCCGCGATCAGCATCGAGTGCGGTGGCAAGAAGGCGCTCAAGGCCAGCGGTTCCAGCGCGCAGGCCAACGCGATGACCCGGTTCATCACCGCCTACCAGGCGGCCTGCCCCGGCTACTCCCTGGACTACACGTCGAACGGCTCCGGTGCCGGTGTCTCCGAGTTCATCGGCGGCCAGACCGACTTCGGTGGCTCGGACTCGCCGCTCAACAAGGACAAGGGCGAGGTCGACAAGGCCAAGACCCGTTGCGCCAGCGACGCCTGGAACCTGCCCGTCGTGTTCGGGCCGATCGCTGTCACCTTCAACGTCTCAGGTGTGACGAAGTTGATCCTGGACGGCGCGACAGCGGCGAAGGTCTTCAACGGTGGCATCACCAAGTGGGACGATCCGGCGCTGGCCGCGTTGAACCCCGGTGTGACATTCCCCGCGGAGGACATCAATGTGATCTTCCGCAGCGACGAGTCGGGTACCACCGACAACTTCCAGAAGTATCTGGACGCGGCCTCCGGCGGCGCCTGGGGCAAGGGTGCGGGCAAGGCATTCGCCGGCGGCGTCGGTGAAGGCGCCAAGGGCAACGAAGGCACCTCCGCGGCGATCAAAGCCACCGAGGGTTCCATCACCTACAACGAGTGGGCCTTCGCCACGGCGCAGAAGCTCTCGGTAGCCAGCATCATCACCTCCGCCGGGCCGGACGCGGTCGAGATCAGCAGCGAAACCGTCGGCAAGACCATCGAAGGCGCCAAGGTCAAGGGCACCGGAAACGATCTGGTTCTCGACACCTCGACGTTCTACAAGCCGACTGCAACGGGCTCTTACCCGATCGTGCTTGCCACTTACGAGATCGTCTGCTCCAAGTACGCGGATGCAGACACCGGCAAGGCGGTGAAGGCGTTCATGGCGTCCACCATCACCGGCGGCCAGGCGGGCCTGGCAGACAACGGATACATACCGCTGCCGGCCGCGTTCCAGGCCAAGCTGGCCACCGCGGTTGCGGCGATCTCTTAACCGGTGTCTCATGGCCACTGAACCAGAACTAGCTTCCGCTCCGAGCCTGTCGCCAGTCGCGGCGGGCTCGGAGCGGGGAGTTCCGCAGCAGGGAGTGACAGTGTCGGCGCTCGAGGATGAGAATGTCCGCGCAGCGGCTGGTGGCACCCCACCGGAAGCACCGCCGGCGAAATCCGGCTCAACCATCACCGCTCCGAGTCGGTTGGGTGAACGGATCTTTCAGTCGCTGACAACCGCCTCGGGATCGTTGATCGTCATTTTCGTCGCGTTGATCGCGGTCTTCCTGCTGGTGCGGGCGATTCCGTCGCTCAACGCCAACCAGGCCAATTTCTTCACCAGCCGCGAGTTCATCACCACCGACGCCGCCAACCTGCGGTTCGGCATCCGCGATCTGCTGATCGTGACCGTGCTCAGCTCGGCCTTCGCGCTGGTGCTGGCGGTACCGATTTCGGTGGGCATCGCGATCTTCCTGACCAATTACGCCCCCCGCCGGATGTCGCGGATATTCGGCACCGTCATCGACCTGCTGGCCGCGGTGCCGTCGATCGTCTACGGCCTCTGGGGCATCTTCGTGCTGGCCCCGGTGTTGGGACCGTTTGCGAAGTTCCTGAACACCCATGTGGGCTGGTTCCCGTTGTTCGCCAAGGGCAACGTGTCGCTGGCCGGTGGTGGCAACATCTTCACCGCCGGGATCGTGCTGGCGGTGATGATCCTGCCGATCATCACCGCGGTCACCCGCGAGGTGTACCGGCAGACGCCCAAGGCACATGTCGAGGCAGCCCAAGCCCTCGGCGCCACCAAGTGGGAAGTTGTTCGCCTGACGGTGCTGCCCTACGGACGCAGCGGAACGATCGCGGCAACGATGCTCGGCCTCGGCCGCGCACTCGGCGAAACCGTTGCGGTGCTGATCATTCTGCGCACGTCTTCGGCGGCCGCCAGCTGGACGCTGTTCGACGGTGGGTACACCTTTGCCTCGAAGATCGCCTCAGCGGCTTCGGAGTTCAGCGACCCGCTGCCCACCGGTGCCTATATCGCCGCCGGTTTCGTGTTGTTCGCATTGACGTTCGTCGTCAACGGCTTGGCTCGGATGGTCGCCGGCGGAAAGGTCAACGGATGAGTACGAGCACCTCACCGCAGTTCAAACTGTCCGGCGGTGTCAGTCCCTTCCATCCGATCAGCACCGGCCGACGGGTGAAGAACGTCGTCGCGTCGGTCATGGTGTCGCTGGCCTTCGGGGTCGCCCTGGTTCCGCTGCTGTGGCTGCTCTACACGGTCATCTCCCGGGGTTTCAAGGCCGTGGTGTCTGCCGGTTGGTGGACACATTCACTGCAGGGGGTGCTGCCCGAACAGTTCGCCGGCGGCATCTACCACGCGCTGTACGGCAGTCTGGTGCAGACCGGTGTGGCCGCGCTGATCGCGATTCCGCTGGGCATGATGACCGCGATCTATCTCGTCGAATACGGGCGGGGACCGTTGTCCAAGCTCGCGACATTCATGTTGGACATGTTGGCCGGTGTTCCGTCGATCGTCGCGGCGCTGTTCGTGTTCTCGATCTGGATCGTGACCTTCGGCTTCCCACAGAGCGCGTTCGCGGTGTCGCTGGCCCTGGTATTGCTGATGCTGCCGGTGGTCACGCGTTCCACCGAGGAAATGCTTCGGCTTGTTCCCGATGACCTCCGCGAGGCCGCCTATGCATTGGGCATCCCCAAGTGGGTCACCATTCTGCGGGTGGTGCTGCCCGCGGCCCTGTCCGGGATCATCAGCGGGCTGTTGCTGTCGGTTGCCCGGGTGATGGGTGAGACCGCACCCGTGCTGGTGCTGGTCGGCTACAGCCGCTCGATCAACATGAATATTTTCGACGGCAACATGGCTTCGCTGCCGCTGTTGATCTACAGCGAGCTGGGTAACCCGCAGGCCGCCGGCCAGTCGAGAGTTTGGGGCGCTGCCCTCACCCTGATCCTGGTGATCGCGCTGCTCAATGTGATCGCGGCCGTGATCTCGCGGCTGACCGCCCCCAAGACCTGACAATCGAGGAAAACACCCACCATGGCCAAATGGCTCGATATCAAGAATCTCAACGTCTACTACGGCAAGTTCAAAGCCGTCGAAGGTGTGAATTTCCGGGTGGCACCCCGTACCGTCACCGCCCTGATCGGACCGTCGGGTTGCGGAAAGTCCACCGTTCTGCGGACCATCAACCGGATGCACGAAGTCATCCCGGGGGCCAGGGCCGAGGGTGAAATCTTGTTGGACGGGGAGAACATTTACGGTCCGGGCGTCGATCCGGTCGGTGTGCGCCGGACCATCGGGATGGTTTTCCAGCGGCCCAACCCGTTCCCGACCATGTCGATCAGGGACAACGTGGTCGCGGGGTTGAAGCTTCAGGGCGTCAAGGGCAAGAACAAGCTCGACGAGATCGCCGAGCGTTCTCTTCGTGGCGCCAACCTGTGGAACGAGGTCAAGGACCGCCTCGACAAGCCCGGCGGCAGCCTGTCCGGTGGTCAGCAGCAGCGCTTGTGCATCGCCAGGTCGATCGCTGTGGAACCGGCGGTCCTGTTGATGGACGAGCCCTGCTCGGCGCTGGATCCGATCTCCACCCTGGCGATCGAGGACCTGATGACGGAACTCAAGCAGACCTACACGATCGTGATCGTCACCCACAACATGCAGCAGGCCGCCCGGGTCAGCGACCAGACCGCCTTCTTCAATCTCGCCGGGGTGGGCCAGCCCGGGCGCCTGGTCGAGATCGGTGAAACCACGAAGATCTTCTCCAACCCGACCGAGAAGGCGACCGAGGACTACATCTCCGGCCGATTCGGCTGAGCATTCGAGGTGGCCGTACCGGCAAACGGTTCGGTCCAACGGGGGGGAGGTAGGGGTGACCGCAGACAGTTACATCCCGCTGTCGACGGATCCCGGCCGGGCCGACGACGACATCCTCGTCGCCGGGCCGATCCAGGTCGACCGTCGGCGCTATGAGGTGCGGCTCGGCGGGCGAGAGGTTCGGCTGACCGCCCGCGAGTTCGAGTTGCTGGTTTTCCTCATCCGTCAGCGCGGGCTGGTGGCCGGCGCCGACGAAATCAGCGATGCCGTCTGGCATGGCCCGACCAGCACCAACACGGTCACCGTCCATATCAATCGGCTCCGCACCAAGCTCGGTGACGACCCGCACCACGGCGTGATGATTCGCACCGTCCGCGGCGTCGGCTATCGGTTGGCGCCGTCGTTGTGCGAATAGCGCGTATTCAGCGGCCCGCGGCGGCGACCGCTCTGAACTGCGGTAACGAGGAGAACTCACCATGAGGCAGACGTACCACATCCGCCTCGACGCACTCGGCGAACAGGGCGCCCGGATGTGCAGCCTGGCCGGGCGGGCCCTGCAGGACGCCACCGAGGCACTCTTGCAGGCCAATCTCTACCTGGCCGAGCAGGTGATCGGCTGCGACGCCCAACTCGACGCGATGCGATCCGATGCGGAGGGCGTCGCGCTCGAGCTCTTGACATTGCAGTCACCGGTCGCCTCCGATCTTCGGGTGTTGGTCTCCGCCCTGTGGATCGTGTCCGACCTGCAGCGGATGGGTGAGTTGGCCATTCACGTTGCCAAGGTGGCGCGCCGCCGCTATCCGGCGATGGCCGTGCCCATTCCCATCCGACCGCTGATCAGGCAGATGGGTGTGGTCGGCGGGGAACTGGCCGAATCCGCCGAGCAGGTCCTGCGCTGGCGAGACGTGGACCTCGCGCACTCGTTGGCCAGGCAGGATGACGCCATGGACGAACTGCAGGACAAGGTGCTCGATGCCGTCCACTCGCCGTCCTGGGCCGCCGGGGTTGAATCGGCTGTCGACGCGGCGATGTTGAGCCGCTTCTATGAGCGATTCGGAGATCACGCCGTGGCCGTGTCCCGCCGGGTGATTTTTCTCGTCACAGGGGAAAATCAAGGCGGCGACACCACGTTCGCCGAATAGCCAGCAGATTCCCCGATCGCACTTCCCGATCCGACGCAGCCGCCCGCACAACTGGAGCCAGCTATGAATGCCACACCGACGTGGGACGACTTGAGCCCGGGCGACGCTCTGGCCATCCACAACGCCGCCGACCGTCTCGTCGAGGAGTTCGGCGCGATCATCGGGAAAGCCACCATCGAGCTGTTCCTGCGGACCTCGTACGAGCAGTTCGCGGCGCATGCCACGTTGACCCATTTCCTGCCCCTGATGTCCGAGCGTTACACCCGGCAACATCTACAGGCCTTGGCCAAAGTCCAGGGCAGTCACGGTCATGGGCAACCGATCGTGCTGTTCCTGGACGTCCACAATTCCTACCGGTCGCAGTTGGCCATGGGCTGGTTCAACCACCTGGCACCGGGTCGGGCGGTTGCCTGGTCGGGCGGTTCGGAGCCGGCGACCGAGATCGACCCAGCCGCAATAGCGGCGATGGCAGAGATCGGCATCGACATTACCGCCGAGTTCCCCAAACCATGGACCGACGAGATCGTGCAGGCCGCCGACATCATCATCACCATGGCTGGGCCGCAGCCGACGTTCAACGGAAAGCGGCACGAAGAGTGGGACATCGCGGAACCCGCTGGGGTGCCGGACGCGGCGAGGTCGATCCGTGACGAGTTGGCGGGCAGGGTTCGGGCGCTGTTGGCCGAACTGGGCCTGAGCCCGCGGGACCCGATTGCGCAAACCGTCGGTCAGCATGCCCTCGGCCGGCAAACTGCGGATCGGCCGACCTCGGTTCAAGGGTGACTGCCGGTCGATTGGCCAGACCTCGGTCTGGGCGGCGAGCAACTGCTCGATCTCGTAGTCCCCGCCGTCGCCGTCGACTACTGCATGGACTACTACTGGGAACAGGCCGAGTGACGACACTAGGAGATCACGATGACCCAGACAGTCAGAACCGTCATCAGCCCCGGACGCTACGTCCAGGGCAAGGGAGCCATCCACCAGCTCGGCGACTTTCTCAAACAGCTCGGATCGACCCCGTTGATGGTGGCCGACGATCTGGTCTGGGGTTTTGTCGGTCATGACGTCGAGGCGTCCCTGACCAGGGCCGGCCTGCCGACGCGGCGGGAGAAGTTCAACGGCATTCCCACCGCCGGCGAGGTCGATCGTCTGGTCGGGGTCATCCAGCAGACCAACTCCGACGTCGCGGTGGCGGTGGGCGGCGGCAGCACCATCGACGCCGTCAAAGCCGCCGGATTCCTGGCGGGTGTCCGTTGGGCGAACTGCCCGACCGTGGCCTCCACCGACGCGCCGTGCAGCGCGCTGTCCGTCATCTACACCGAGGAGGGCGAATTCGCCGAATACCGATTCTTTCCGCGCAACCCAGATCTCGTGCTGGTGGACTCGCAGATCGT
Source organism: Mycobacteriales bacterium (assembly GCA_038245175.1). Taxonomy (GTDB): domain Bacteria; phylum Actinomycetota; class Actinomycetes; order Mycobacteriales; family Nakamurellaceae; genus Nakamurella. Next base: position 48,949 of record JBBRSR010000011.1, read on the forward strand.
GGCCAACGCGCCGGTTTCGCTGCTGATCGCCGGGGTCGGCGACGCCTTGGCGACCTGGCTGGAGGCCAGGGCGACGTCCCGGTCGAACTCCAACACGATGGCCGGCGGACTACCCACCCTGACCGGCACCGCGCTCGCCAAGTTGAGCTGGGATGTGTTGTGGGAGAACGCCTTACCCGCGATCGACGCGGTCAGGGACCATCAGGTGACGCCCGCGGTCGAGAAGGTCATCGAGGCCAATACGCTGCTGTCCGGCCTCGGGTTCGAGTCGGGCGGCCTGGCCGCGGCGCACGCCATCCACAACGGGCTGACTGCGGTGGCCGCCACCCACGGCCTGGCGCACGGGCAGAAGGTGAACATCGGTTCGTTGACCCAACTCATCATGGAAGGAGCGCCGACCAGCGACATTCGCGACTTCATCGAGTTCACCACTCGGGTCGGCCTACCGACGACGCTCACCGAGGTCGGCCTGCGGGCCGATGACGCGGAGTCACTCAAGAAGATCGCTGATGCGGCAACGGTTCCCGGTGAGACGATCCACTCGATGCCCTTCGAGGTGCGCAGCGAAGACGTCGCCAGCGCATTGGCCACGCTCGAACGTTTCGCGGTCACCGTCCGGACCGACGCGAAGCTGCCGATGCCGGTGCCCTACGTGGCCGCCCATCACTGACGGGCCCGGGACGACGGGCCGGGCCGGCGGCGAGTCGGCCGACCGACCCCGCCGGGGGACAACTGCTGTTCAACCAATCGAACCCGTCTCGTCGTAGGCTCAGCGTTCGGTGGCATTCGGCCGGTGTCCAGCGCGCCTGCACCGGCAGGTGCGCCGATTTGGCACAGACTTCGGAAGTGAGCACAATCGCGTTGGCAGGTCAGATCGCCCCAGAGTTGAATCGCGGCGGCCATGCCCCCGATCAGCGGACGCTGGTCGACATCCTCATTGATTCCGCCACCAGGTATCCGGAGGCCGTCGCGCTGGACGACGGCACCAACGAACTGAGCTATGCCGAGTTGTTGGCCGCGGTGGACAAGAGCGCCGACCGGCTGCGCGAACTGGGCATCGGCCGCGGCGATCGGGTCGGCATCCGCATCCCGTCGGGCACCGCCGAACTGTATGTCTGGATCCTGGCCAGCCTGACCGCCGGGACCGCCTACGTGCCCGTCGACTTCGAGGACCCGGACGAGCGGGCCGCGCTGGTCTTCGGCGAGGCCCACGTCGCTGCCGTCATCGGCGCCGATTCGGCCATCGAACTGCGCGGGCCGGTGTGGGAAAAGAGGTCCGACGACGCGGTGCCCGCTCCGCGGCCCACCCCCGCGGACGACGCCTGGATCATCTTCACCTCCGGATCGACCGGCACGCCGAAGGGCGTCGCGGTGACCCATCGGTCCGCTGCCGCCTTCGTCGACGCCGAAGCGCGGATGTTCCTGCAGAAACCGGAAACAGACCCGCTCGGCCCCGAGGATCGGGTGCTGGCCGGCCTGTCGGTCGCCTTCGATGCCTCCTGTGAGGAGATGTGGTTGGCCTGGCGGCACGGCGCGGCGCTGGTCCCGGCCCCCCGATCCCTGGTCCGGACGGGCGTCGACCTCGGTCCATGGCTGGTGGCCCAGAACATCACCGTGGTCTCGACGGTGCCGACGCTGGCCGCACTCTGGCCGCCGCACGCGCTGGATGCGGTGCGGCTGCTGATCTTCGGTGGCGAGGCCTGTCCGCCGGAGCTCGCGGAACGGCTGGTCCGCGCCGACCGGGAGGTCTGGAACACCTACGGCCCGACCGAGGCCACCGTGGTGGCCTGCGGCGCCGAGCTGACCGGGCAGGCCCCGGTCCGGATCGGCCTCCCGCTGGACGGCTGGGACCTCGCGGTGGTGGACGCGGCGGGCAATCAGGTTCGGTCCGGCGAGTCCGGCGAGCTGATCATCGGCGGCGTCGGGCTGGCACGATATCTGGACCCGGCCAAGGACGCCGAGAAGTACGCGCCGATGCCCGAACTGGGCTGGGCGCGGGCCTACCGCAGCGGTGATCTGGTGCGCTACGAGCCGGCCGGGCTGGTCTTCCTGGGCCGGGCCGATGAACAGATCAAATTCGGAGGCCGGCGGATCGAACTCGGCGAGATCGACGCCGCCATCCTGTCGCTGCCGGGGGTGTCCGGCGCGGCCGCCGCGATTCGCACAACCGTCGCCGGAAACCAGATCCTGGTCGGCTATGTGGTAATCGATCCCGGCGTCGACTTCGTGCTGGCCGACGCGGTGGGCGCGCTGCGCACCATGCTCCCGGCGACCATGGTGCCCATGCTCGCCATCGTCGACACCCTGCCCACCCGAACCTCGGGCAAGGTCGATCGCGACTCGCTGCCCTGGCCGTTGACCAGCGCGATGGACGAGCCGGAACTGGATGCCGATCTCAGCCCCACCGCGGCCTGGGTGGCCCAGCAGTGGCGAAACATTCTGGGCGCAGCGGTGTCTGGCGCGGACGACGACTTCTTCGTGCACGGCGGCGGCAGCCTGACCGCCGCCCGGGTGGTATCGGTACTGCGCGAGCGATTCCCCGAGGTGACGGTGGCCGACGTGTACGCCAAGCCGCGCCTGGGCGCGCTGGCCGAAGCGTTGGATGCGATGGTGCCGGCGATGGCGGCCACCGTGCGGGTCGTCCGCCCGACGCCACTGCGCGCGCAGATCATCCAGACCGCGCTGACCGTTCCGCTGGCCGTCATCACCGGGGTGCGGTGGCTGACCTGGCTGTTGCTGCTGAACAACGTGCTCGGTCTGTTCGGCACCTTCGGGTGGGCGCCGACGGTTTCCTGGTGGTGGCTGCTGCTGGTGGTGGTGATCTTCATCAGCCCGCCGGGCGTGATCGGCGTAACCGTGCTGGGCGTCCGGGTACTGCTGCGGGGGGTGCGCCCTGGCGTGTACCCGCGCGGCGGGTCGGCGCACCTGCGGATCTGGACCGCCGAGCGGCTGGCCCGCGCGATGTCGGCGAACAGCCTGGCCGGTGCGCCCTGGGTCGGTTACTACGCCAGGGGACTGGGGGTCAAGGTCGGCCCGAACACCGACCTGCACTCGCTGCCGCCGATCACCGGAATGCTCAGGCTGGGCGCCGGCTGCTCGATCAGCAGCGAAGTCGACCTGAACGGCTACTGGCTCGACGGGGACCAGTTGCACGTCGGAATGATCGTCGTCGGCCCCGGAGCCACGGTCGGCTCCCGCAGCACCTTGTCACCCGGTGCGGTCATCGGCGCGAATGCCCAGGTGTCAGCCGGTTCGGCCGTCTCCGGAAGCATCCCGCCGTCGGAGCGCTGGGCCGGATCGCCGGCGGTCCGGATCGGTAAGGCCAAGCGACTGTGGCCTGCCGAGCGGCCGCCGTTCGGCCGGGCCTGGGTGGTCGTCTACGGACTGGGTGCCATCCTGCTGGCCGCCCTGCCGTTGATCGCCGCGTTGCCGGGACTCGCTCTGCTGGGCTGGTGGACCTCCGGTGCGCGGACTCTCGGCGAGGTCAGCCGCACCGCGTTCCTCGCGGTACCGGTGTTCACTGTGCTGACCCTGGCGGTGTTCATCGCGTTGACGGCCTTGTGCGTGCGATTGCTCGGCGTCGGGCTGACCGAGGGATTTCACCCGCTCCGCAGCCGGATCGGATTCCAGGTCTGGGCCACCGAGAAGCTGATGGATGCCGCCCGCACGATCGCCTATCCGCTGTATGCGAGCATGCTGACCCCGGTTTGGTTGCGAGTGCTCGGCGCCAAGGTCGGGCGCGGGGTCGAGGCGTCGACGGTGATCATGTTGCCGAAGATGACAACCGTCGGCAGCGGCGCGTTCCTGGCCGACGACACGATGATCGGCTCCTACGAACTGGGCGGTGGCTGGCTGCGGATCGAGCGGTCCAAGGTCGGCAAGCGAGCATTCCTGGGAAATTCGGGGATGGCGGCGCCCGGCCGCCGGGTGCCGAAAAATGGCTTGGTCGCGGTCCTTTCCGCCGCGCCGGCGAACGCCAAGGCGGGTACATCCTGGCTGGGCAGTCCGCCGGTCGAGCTACGGCGCAACGTGTCGACGGGCGATTCGGTCCGCACCTACGATCCGCCGCTGCGGCTGAAGGTGGCACGCGGCCTGGTCGAGATTTGCCGGCTGATACCGGTGATGCTGACGGTCGCGATCGCGCTCGGCACCCTGCTCACCCTCGAGTGGCTGATCCGCGAATACGGATTGATCGCGGCCGGTCTGCTGTCCGGAGTGCTGCTGCTGATCGGCGGCGCCCTGGCCGGTCTGATCTCGGTGGTGGCCAAGTGGGCGCTGGTCGGCCGGCTCCGGGTCGTCGAGCATCCGCTGTGGAGTTCATTCGTCTGGCGCAACGAACTGGCCGACACGTTCATCGAGATGATCGCCGTCCCCTGGCTGGTCGATGCGGTCCCCGGCACACCCGTGCTGAACATGTGGCTGCGCGCGCTCGGCTCCAAGATCGGCCGCGGCGTGTGGCTGGAAACGTACTGGCTGCCGGAGGCGGACCTGGTCACCGTCGGCGATGGGGCCACGGTCAACCGCGGGTGCGTGCTCCAGACACACCTGTTCCATGATCGGATCATGAGCATGGACACCGTCACCCTCGCCGCCGGGGCCACCATGGGACCGCAGGGCGTGATCCTGCCCGCCGCCCGGATCGGCGAGAACGCGACGGTCGGTCCGGCGTCGCTGGTGATGCGCGGCGAGGCCGTTCCGGCGGGAAGTCGATGGATCGGCAACCCGATCGCCTCGTGGGCGTTGCCGAAACCGATGCCGTGAGCAAACCGGACGCCGCCGGCACACCGGGAGCCAGCACCGCCGGGGACCCTTATGTGCCGCTGAACGGCAACGGCGGCTACCTGATCAAGCGCTACGACCTCACGCTGACCTACAAGGTCTCCAACAACCGGCTCACCGCGCGCGCCCAGATCGTCGCCGTCGCCGCACAGAAGCTGTCCCGCCTCAGCCTCGATCTGGCGGGTCTGCGGGTGAGCAAGGTCAGCGTCAACGGGCGAGCGGCGGCCCGGTTCACTCAGCCCGGCCGGAAGCTGCACATCTGGCCGGACGCCTCGCTCGAGGTTGGTTCGGACATCCTGCTCGACGTGCACTACGCGGGCAACCCGACGCCGGTCGGCGGCCGGTGGGGAAAGCTCGGCTGGGACGAGCTCGATGACGGGGTCATCGTCGCGAGCCAGCCGAACGGCGCCCCGTCGTGGTTCCCGTGCAACGACCACCCGTCCAACAAGGCCGGCTACCGGATCTCGGTCACCACCGATTCCCGCTATCAGGTACTGGCCAATGGCGTACTGATCGGCAAGAGCACGTCGTCGAGCCAGACGACCTGGGTGTACGACCAGCCGGAGCCGATGGCGACCTACCTGGCCACCGTGCAGATCGGTCGATACGAGACGGTCGAGCTGGGCTCATCACCGGTGATCAGCCGGGCGGCGATCCCGTTGCGGCGGCGCAGTGATGTGCGGACCGACTTCGCCCGGCAACAGCAGATGATCGAGGTCTTCAGCCGGATCTTCGGGCCCTACCCGTTCGCCGGGTACACCGTCGTGGTCACCAACGACGATCTGGAAATACCACTCGAAGCGCAGGGACTGTCGATCTTCGGTTCGAATTTCGTCGACGGCGAGCGCAGTCACGAGCGGCTGGTCGCCCACGAACTGGCCCACCAATGGTTCGGCAACAGCGTCACCCTGGATTCCTGGCAGCACATCTGGCTCAACGAGGGCTTCGCCTGCTACGCCGAGTGGCTGTGGGCGGAGAACTCGGGCGGACCCGCCGCCGCCGCGATCGCCGCGCAAGCCCGATCGGCACTGGCCAAGCAGCCGCAGGACCTGGTGATCGCCGATCCCGGTCCGGGCCTGATGTTCGATGACCGGGTGTACAAACGGGGCGCACTCACCCTGCACGCGCTGCGCAGTCAGATGGGCGACGCCGCGTTCTTCCCGCTGATCCAGGAGTGGGTGGCGTCCAAGCGGCACGGCAACGCCAACACGCGCGACTTCATCGACCTGGCCAGCCACCGCGGCGGCGAGCTGAAGCTGTTGCAGCGCTGGCTGTACGAGGAGAAGCTGCCGGCTTAAGTCGCGCTGCTCACTGGGCCCAGATTCCTGCTCGCGCCTGCCGGATTCACCCGCTGTTCATCTTGTTCGGCTGTACTGACAGGACAATGGCTATCACCGCGGATGCATCGGGGTCGCGATCAGTGACCGCACGACCATCGAACGACGTCGTGCTGGCCGACGTCGCCGAGCAGATACGCCGGCTTCGGGAGCGGTTGCTCGACGCCGAAGCGCAGTGGTCGGCCCAGATCGCGGGTGTCGATGAGGCCAACCTGAACAGCGCGGTGAACCTGGTGCATTACTGGGCGATCCGCCAGTGTGATCTGCGAGAGCTCCAGCAGCAGCTCGCCGCGTTCGGGTTGTCGTCGTTGGGGCGCTGTGAGCCGCACGTACAGGCCACGCTCGGGGCGATCGCCGCCACCGTTGAGGCATTGCTGCGGCACGTCAGCAGCGCCCGCGAACCTGTCGTCGGATTCGGCGACGGCCCGCGCCTGCTGCGACGGCGGGCCAGGGAACTCTTCGGCCCGGAGCCGGCTGAGCGGCAGACCCGGATCATGGTCACGTTGCCACCCGAGGCCGCGGCCGACCAATCACTGGTGCAGGCCCTGGTCGAGCAGGGGATGAACGTGGCGAGGGTCAACTGCGCCCACGACGATGCAGAGGCGTGGGCCAAGATGATCGCCAACGTTCGTGCGGCAAGCGCGGCCACCGGTCGCGAGTGCCTGGTGGCGATGGACCTACCGGGGCCGAAGGTTCGCACCGGACCGCTGGCCGATGGGCCGCCGGTGATCAAGATTCGCCCCACCCGGGACGTGCGTGGCCGGGTGACCGGATCGGCGTTGTGCTGGCTGAGCCCGGCCGAAGACCCGAGCCCGTCTCCGCAACCGGGATTGCCGGTGCTACTCCTGCCGCAGGCCTGGCTGGCCCGTCTGTCCGTAGCCGACAGGATCGGGCTGTCCGACGACAGACGCGCCCGGCGGAAGCTGACGGTCGAGGAAATCCATCCGCGTGGAGTGCTGGTCTCCACCAGGCGAACCGTCTACATCGCCAACGGAACCGTGCTGCATGGCCGCGGGAAGATCGCCACCGTCGCGGCGCTGCCGCCCACCGAACAGTTCCTTACCTTGCGCCGAGGCGACAGCCTGGTGCTGACCCGGGACTGCACCCCGGCCGCCGTGACGCACGATGGGATTCCGCGGATCGGCTGCACCCTTCCGGAGGCGTTCGGACACGTCCAAGTCGGTCATGCCGTCCACCTCGACGACGGCAAGATGAGCGGCGAGGTGGTCGACGCCGACGATGAACACATCACCATCCTGATCACGAACGCGGCGATCAACGGCTCGCGGCTGCGCGCGGCAAAGGGCATCAACCTGCCCGACACCTTCCTGCCGATCGCCGCGCTCACCGCCGCCGACCGGGCGAGCCTGCCGTTCATCAGCGCACACGCCGATCTTGTCGAGCTGTCATTCGCCCGCAATCCGCAGGACGTCGAGGATCTGTTGACGGCGCTGGACGAGCTGGGCGACCGCCGGCTCGGCGTCGTTCTGAAGATCGAGACCGCCCAGGGATTCCAGAACCTGCCGGCGATCCTGCTCACCGCGCTGCGCCGCCCGCGCACTGGCGTGATGATCGCCCGCGGGGACCTGGCGGCCGAATGCGGCTACGAGCGGCTCGCGGAACTGCAGGAGGAAATCCTGTGGCTCTGCGAGGCCGCTCACCTGCCGGTGATCTGGGCGACCCAGGTACTCGACCAGATGGCCCGCACCGGCCAGCCGTCCCGGGCGGAAATCACCGATGCGGCCATGGGGGTCCGTGCGGAGTGCGTGATGCTCAACAAGGGCCCGTACATTCTCGACGCGGTCGCCGCCCTCGATGACATCCTGCGCCGGATGACCGGCCACCACGATAAGAAGAATGCCCTCATGCGCCCGTTACGCTCCTGGCGGCTGGCCCGTTCGTCGCTGGATTCCTGACCAACCGAAGTAGCGCCCAGCCGGTCAGCGCCGCAACGGTGGCCGCCATCAGCAAGCCACCGAGCACGCCGATCGCCGTGATCGCCAGGACGGATTGACCCGGCTGCCACAGCGGAGTCGTGACCGCGGTGAAGATCAGTAGACCCGCGGTCCATGCGCCGGCGGTTGTCAGGATCCACCACCTCGAGTGTTGCACCGACGTACGCAGCACCAGCCATTGTGCGGTGCCGATCGAGGCGAGCAGCACGGCGCCGAGCACTGCCGCCACCGGGATCAGCATCACCGTCGGGAGGTCGAAGAGGCGTCCGTCGGTCAGCATCGGCACCAGGCCGATCGCCCACGCCAGTGCTGCCCCGCACGCGGTGGCGACGACCCAGCGCCGATAGTTCAGATCGGGCAGCACCCGACGCAGCACGTGACCTTGAGCGGCGCCCAGAACCGTCCCCTCGATCGCGCCGGCCGCCACCAGTAGGACCGCCATCGCAGGGGCCGGACCACTGCCCGATAATGCGCCGGCCAGCGCCGGAACGCTGAAGCCCAGGAACTCGCCGGCGGTGACCCAACCGGTCCAGGACCGCCACAGGCCCCGAGCCGATCGGGCTTGGGGTACCGGGTCCGTGGACGACACAGTGGATGACACCGTGGACGACTCCGTGGACGACACCGTGGACGACACCGTGGATAACACAGTGGACGACACCGTGGGTGGCGCCGTGATCAACACGAAAGGGTCATGGACTGTGGTCGGCTCGGCTGCCGGTCGGCGGCCATAGGCTGCGACGAAGCGGGGGTACTCGGTGGAGTCGGCGGTGATCAACCGCGCGGTCGTCGGCCGCCAGGCGCCCCGTTGCCACACCTCGACCGCCGCCGGCGACCGGAAGTGCCGCCACCAGCGCTTGCCCGCATGGGCTCCGACCAGGACCACGAAGCCCCTATCGGACCTGACGCAGGAAACCGGCAACTCGATGATGCGGCCGTCGCCCACCGGGTACCGCAACGCCAGCAGACCGCCACCCAACAGGCGATGCAGCGGCGAACGCAGCAGCGCCAGGATCATCCGGTTGCCAAACGGCGCCCGGCCTGGGCGGCCGCCCGTCATCGGTGCGGGAGTGGCGTTCTGATTGGTCATCGCCCCCAGTATCGAAAGGCGCTGACCATTCGGCCAGAGCCAATGGTCCCGAATTTTCCGGGTGATGTCCGCCTGGATCCCGCCGCCCTCGTGCGCGGCGATCTAGCGGCGAAGGGTGAGCACCGGCTGACCGGCCGAATCGCGCACCTCGATACGGGAGATGTCCACCGTCGACAGGTCGGTCGCCGCGGCGATCGTCGGGGTGGTGCCGGGGATGCCCCGCCAGGCGGCTACCTGCTGGGTCTGGGTGTCCCGGCCGATCACCACCAGCTGGAACGAGATGGCCGACGGGTAATCGGCCGGTTGGGGGTACTCGCAGTGGATCTCGATCTTCGTCCCCCACGCCACATCGGTGAGGTTGATCTGGGCCGAGATCGGTTGAGCTCCGACGGCGGTCATCTGGGTGCCGGGGGGCGTCTGCTTGGTCGGCGTCGATGGCGACGGTCCGAAGGCCCACACCGAAACCGCGACCAGGCAGGCCGCTGCCAGCACGTAGGCCGCGGCGGTCGCGCGGCGCCACCGGTTGCGTTCGCGTCGAACCGAGTTGAGCAACGCCGGCAGCAATGTCGCCGGGGGCTCCTCGTCGATGAAATCATCGTCGGACACCCGGCCGTCGTCATCGATGCTCACCCGGGACAGCAGCCCCGGCAGGCCGACCAATTTGCTTACCGCCTTGCTGCACCGTGGGCAGTCGCGAAGGTGCTGCTCGTAGGTATGCCGGTCCTCGGGCGGCAGCGCACCCAGAACGTAGGCCGCATCCCAGGTAGCGAACGGGTGGTCATCCATTGCTGACCCCCATTTCATCCATGATCAAGCGCAGCGCGCGCAACGCGTAGTGACAACGAGACTTGACGGTTCCGACCGGCACGCCGATGTTGGCCGCCGCCTCGGCCACGGTGTGGCCGCGATAGAAGCACTCGGTCAGGGCCTCCCGATGGTCGGGCGACAGGCGACGCACGGCCTCCGCGACCTGCCAGGACTGGATGATCGCGTCGATCTGATCGACGGTTGCTTCTTCAGGCACATCGGGGGTGGAAACCTCGACCCGGGAGCGGCGAGTGCGCCAATCGTCGATCACGATCCGGCGGGCCACCGTGAACAGCCAGGCCCGCGCGGACGCCTCGGTCTGATCGAGCACCCGGGGGTGCCGCCAGGCGCGGAGCAATGTTTCCTGGACGACGTCCTGCGCGTAGGTCCGGTCACCGGTGATCCGCACCACGTGCGACCACAACGCGCCGCCGTGCTGGCTGTACAGCACGCGCATCAGTTGCGCCTGATCCTCACTCACGCCGGCCTCCTGATTGCTACACGTTGCAGCATGCCCCAGAGTTCACTCCCTGCGGTCGCCGGAGCGCCGTGGTGAACCGATCGGCTACTGCCGTCGTGTCATAGATCGGAAGGGGTTTGGCGGCCCGGGTCCTGCTCCGACCTTCAGATACCACGTTGCTGATGCATGGACAGTGTGCCGATGCATGGCGGACAAGGAGTGGGAAACGTGATCGTTCTTCAGGTACCTCGCAGGCTATTTTCCCGCAGCAGATCGGTATCAATGGCGGCACTGCTGGGGTTGACTTTGGTGGTCGCCGGGTGTTCGAGTTCAACTCCGACGGCTACCTCGACCACCGCGGCGGCCACGACGCCGGCATCGAGTTCGGCCCCGGCATCGAGTTCGGCATCCAGTACCACCGGCAAATCCGGAAGTGCCTCGGTCCAGAGCCCTTCCGCGGCAGCCGGGCCGGCCGCGGTTGGCACCACCACCGGCAAGCTCGGCACGTTCCTGGTCGACGGCAAGGGCATCACCCTGTACATGTGGGTAGCCGACACGGACGGCAAGTCGACATGCTACGACAAGTGCGCCGGCGCCTGGCCGCCCCTGCTGACCACCGGCGCGCCGACGGCCACGTCCGGGGCGACGGCAAGCCTGCTGGGGACCGTGGCACGCACCGACGGAACGACCCAGGTCACCTACGGCAAATACCCCCTCTACTACTTCGTCAAGGACAAGGCACCCGGTGACGTGACCGGGCAGGGCAGCAATGGATTCGATGCCAAGTGGTGGGTGCTGGGCGTCAACGGTGAGCCGATTGCGACCGAGGCCACCGCGTCGTCCTCCGGCTGAGGCGCGAAAGCGCCATCGGCGGCGTCGATCGGCCTGTGGGCGCAGAACCTGGCAGGATGGTCGCATGAGACGTTTGTCGCCGAGCACCGACCACAGCACCATTCACGTAGTAGCGGGTCCCGCTGGGGGGACATTGGCCGCGCTGGGGAAAGGCGCTTCCCGATGACCCCCGGCGCCCGGCTTCCGACCGGTCCCGAAGGTGTCGAAGTTCGGTTACTGCACGACCTCGAGTCCGTCGTCGAGGCGAATCTCAACCGCCATCTGGCGGTCCGCAAGGACTGGATGCCACATGACTATGTGCCCTGGAGCCGTGGCCGGGACTTCGCCTACCTTGGCGGAACCGACTGGGAGCCGGGCGATTCGGAGCTGAACCCGGTCGCCAGGACGGCGATGATCGTCAATCTGTTGACGGAAGACAATTTGCCGTCCTACCACCGGCTCATCGCCACCCAGTTCGGCCTCGACGGCGCCTGGGGCAACTGGGTCGGCCGCTGGACCGCCGAGGAAGGTCGGCACGCCATCGCCATGCGGGACTACCTGGTGGTCACCAGGGGTGTCGACCCGGTCCATCTCGAAGACATGCGGATGCAACACATGACCGCGGGCTATGACCGCGGCGAGAAAAGCATGCTGCAGACCGTGGTGTACGTGTCCTTCCAGGAGTTGGCCACCAGGGTGTCGCACCGCAACACCGGCGTGGCGACCGGTTGTCCCGTTGCCGAGCAACTGCTGGCTCGGATCGCGGCCGACGAGAACCTGCACATGATCTTCTACCGCAACCTGGTTGCCGCGGCATTCGACATCGCCCCGGACGAAACCATGGCGGCCATCCGCGACGAGGTGGTGCATTTCGCGATGCCCGGCGCCGGAATGCCCGATTTCCTGCGCAACTCGGTGATCATGGCCAAGGCCGGCATCTACGACCTGCGGCTGCACTACGATTCGGTGATCCAGCCGGTGCTCAAGTACTGGCGCGTATTCGATCGTGACTTCGGGCCGGTCGGCGAGGAGGCCCGCGAGGAGCTGTCGACCTTCCTGGTCGACCTGGACATCCAGGCCAGCCGATTCGTGGATCGCCGAGATCGGACCAGGGCGCGGGAAGCGCTGCGCGCCGAGTAGTACGGGCGCCGCCACGACGGGCACCGGGCTGCGCCAGCGCTACGCCAGCGGAGCGAGCACCGCGAAGTACCCGCGAATCTGTTCCGCCTCCGTCGGGCCGTTCATCGGCACGGCGTGGATGACCGTCGGGCCGTCGTCGATCAGGACCCACTTGTCTGCCGGGAAGGCGCGCTCCCGCTCCTGCTCGCCGAAGTGCCCGGGGCGTGGGAGATAAGCGATAGCCCGCCGCAGCGGCATCGGAATGTGTCGCGGGCCGGCCCCCAGGCGCTGCATGTACTCCAAGTCGCTGCCGCGAAAATCGGTTTCGGCCAGGAACAGCCGGCCGCGATCGCCGACTATCACGAGCGCGTTCTGCGCCATCGCCACCTGCGCGTCGGGCTCGAGTGTGTGGAACAACCCGCGGACGAAGACGTTGGCCTCGCCGAATTGCCGCCGCAGTTCCCCACCCGCGTCCGGACGCGTGGCATCAAGCGCTTCGAAGGTGATCCCAGCTGTCGCGGCGGCCTCCGCGCGGGCGCGGTCGATGGCGCCCGGGGAGACGTCGACCCCCACCGCGCCCGCGAAGTGCGGGGCCAGCAGTCGGGTGAAGCCGCCGTTGCCGCAACCCAGGTCGATGATGGGCAGTCCCGGGTCCAGGTATCGCGCGAGAACTTCGAGGTGGGCCGGCATCTCGATGTCGGGCTCGTCCCACAGGACGTCACCGCCGTGCCCGGTTGTCCGGACGGCGCGCCAGTACCTGTCCCAGCCGACGGACGTATTGTGTGGCGCCCGGGCCCCGAGCGCGGCCACCCGCGGCAGCATGAGCGCCCTTTTCATCCGGTTGCCGGCCCGCAACGAGAGGGCGCGGTATTCCTTCCGTAGCATCATCGGGATGTCGATTCGCGCTGATCCCGGCCGTGTAATGGCAGGTCCGCGGCAAGCAGACCGGCGATCTGCCGCGCATCGACGGGCATGCTGAAGTAGTAGCCCTGACCGTAGACGGCGCCGGCCCGGAGGAGCTCACCAACCTGGTTCGCGGTCTCGATGCCTTCCACGATCGCCCGCAGGCCCACGGACTCGATCAGCTGCAACACGGCACGGACGAAGGCGTTCTGGGCGTCGTCCTTGCCGATGGCGGCCACCAGGGATTTATCAACCTTGACGGCGTTGACCGGCAATTCGCGAAGATAGGCGATCGACGAGTAGCCGGTACCGAAGTCGTCGATCTCGATGCTCACGCCGAGTTCCTTCAATTCGACCAGGGCTTGCATGGCGGACACGTCGCCGGTGATCATCGTGGATCCGGAGACCTCGAGCGCCAGCCGGCTGGGCGGGGTTCCGAAGTCGTCGAGTATCCGCTGGACGTGGTCGATCAGGCCGTGACGGCGAAGTTCAGTGGCGGTGATATTGACGTGCAGGGCGAACTCGCCCAGGTCGGGCACCGTGGCTCCCCACTGGGCAAGGTCGGCCAGACCTGTCCGTAGCACCCACTGTCCGAGGTCGGAGATCAGCCCGCTCTCCTCGGCGAGTGCGATGAAGTTGTTCGGCAGCGTCAATCCACGGGTGGGATGGTCCCAGCGGATGAGCGCTTCCGCGCCGACGATCCGGCCGTCGGCCAGCCGCACGATCGGCTGATAGCGCAGCGACAGCTGACCGTCGGAGATCGCCTGGCGCAGTTCGGAGACCATCTGCAGGCGCTGCACCGAGGCTCGGTGCATGGACGGCTCGAAGACCTGAACCTTCCCCTTCCCCTCCCCCTTCGCCTCGTACATGGCGATGTCGGCGTCCCGGAGCAGATCGTCGGCCGACAGCCCGCGCATACCGAAGCGGAGGCCGATGCTGGCGGTGACCTGAATGGAGTTGTCACCGAGCACGATCGGATCTTGCAGCGCGGTCAGTGCCCGATGGGCGACCAATAGGGCGCCTTCCTCGGTGACGTCGGGCATTACGATCGCGAACTCATCGCCGCCCAGGCGGGCAACCGTGTCGATCTCCCGCACCGTGGAGCGCAGTCGAGAAGCAATCTCCCGCAGCACCCCGTCTCCCGCGCCGTGGCCGAGGCTGTCATTGATGTACTTGAATTCGTCCAGATCCAACATCAGCACCGCGGGCGGCAGCGCGTCCCGATCCGAGCGGACGATGGCCTGACCGATCCGATCGCCGAGCAGTGTTCGGTTGGCCAGCCCGGTCAGCGAGTCGGTCAGGGCCAGCAGCTCGAGGTCCTTCTGCGCCCGCCGCAGCAGCTTGGTGCGCTCGGCCACCCGGGCCTCGAGGTTCTGGTACATCAGGTCCAACTCTTCGGCGAGCAGGTTGAAGCCGGTGATGATCGCGTCGATGGTGTCGCGGGCCGGTGACGGTTTCAGTCGGGCCTTCATGTCCCCGGAGGCGAACTGGATCATCAGGTCCAGAATCTGGTCCAGCCGGGGATCCTGATCGGGCTCGGTCACGACGGTGCCTGACGCAGCCAGTCCAGGGCCGCGGCAGCGGAACTGAAGAAGTGGGTCGGGCATGGCATGTTGCTGACGCCGAGGACGAAGTTGGCGATCACCCGGTCGACCGGTGAGCCGCCCACCAGGGCGATCCGGGAGGCGGCTCCGGGCTCCAGGAATACGGTCCGGGCCGCTCTGGTCACCGCCGCGGTCAGGGTCATGTCGACCATCATCGGCCGGCGGCGGTCGGGGCTGATCTGGTTGACCAGAACGGCGGCTGCTCGAGCGTCGTCCTCGGTGATCGTAACCCCTTCGGTCCACTTCAGGCGGATGATGTCATCCTCGATTGTCACCCGGACGTCGTCCCGGTCCCCGGTCGCCATGTAGACCATTGTCACACTGCACGCAAGCCCGCTGCTGATCGGGTGATCATCGACCCGCCGGGTCAGTTGAATATTCCCCGTTTCGCGACCGCGGGTGGGCGATCGCCCCGGATGGATGCCACCATGTCCAGCGCCTGCCGAACCTCGACCACATTGTGCGCGCGGAAGATCCGCGCCCCCAGCCAGGCGGTGACCGCGGTGACCGCGATGGTCCCGGTCAGCCGTTCGCCGGTGGGCAGATCGAGGGTCTCCCCGATGAAGTCCTTGTTGGAAACCGCCACCAACACCGGCCAGCCGGTGTCGACCAACTCGCCCAGGCGGCGGGTGACCTCCAGCGAGTGCACGGTCAGCTTGCCGAAGTCATGGCCCGGATCGATGATGATCCCGTCCGCGCGGACCCCGGCTGCCAGTGCCTGCGACGCGAGATCTGTCACGGTGGAAACGATGTCCAGCACCACGTCGTCGAAGTGCGGGTTGTGCGGGTCGGTCCGCGGCGGTAGGTGCCCCGCGTGCATGCAGACCAGCCCGGCCCCGGTCTGCGCGGCGATCTTCTTGAGGTCCGGGTCGTGGCCTTCCCACGCATCGTTGAGGAGGTCGGCGCCGGCGGCGATGGCCTCCCGGCCGACCTCGGCCCGCCAGGTGTCAACGCTGATGACGGCCTCCGGGCGGTGTGCGCGCAGCGTTCTGATCACCTCGCAGACCCGCTCGATCTCCTCCGCCGGTGAGACCGCGGCGCCGATTCCCGCCTTCACGCCGCCGATGTCCACGATGCCGGCGCCGGCGTCCAGCGCGCGCTCACCGGCCGCGACGGCCGCCGCCGCGGCGAAGGTGGCGCCCTGGTCGTAGAAGGAATCGGGCGTGCGGTTGACGATGCCCATCACCACCAGCTCGGCCGGCTCGAAGGTCCGGCTGCCCAGTCGGAGCGGACGTTGCGGGGTACTCAAGCGGCATCCTGACTGCGGGTGCGGTCGCGCCGGTAGCGCAGATACAAATAGCCGTCCTGCTCCAGGACGTGCGCCAGGGTCAGATCCGCTAACGGGTCCAACGCCGGCCCGTGGGTGATCCGCGACCCTGATCCGGCCACCAGCATCGGGGCCAGGGTCAAAGCCAGTTCGTCCAGTCGGCCGGCGGCGGCGACCTGGGCCAACAAGCTGGGACCGCCTTCGCAGCTGACGCGCCGTAGTCCGCGAGCGGCCAGCTCGTCGAGCGCCACCGCGAGGTCGACGTCGTCCTGCCCGGACATTACGATGTCCGCATTCTCGGCCAGAGCGGCGATTCGATCGGCGGGTGCGGCGCGGCAGGTGATCACCAAGGGTCGGGTCGCCGTGTCGGTGAACAGTGGTCCCGCCGGATCCAGGCTCGCGCCTCGGGTGACGACCGCGATTCTGGGGGCGTCGGCAAGACCGCGCCGCCGCCGCACCGCCAGTTGGGCCGGGGTCGGTCGATCGCCGCCGTAACCTTCCGCTCTGGTGGTTCCGGCGCCGACGAGGATGACATCGGCGTGGGCACGGAGGACGGCGAACAGATCGGCGTCGGCCTCATTGCCCAGGTCACCCGACCGCCCCTCTAGCTGTGCGGAGCCGTCGACGCTGCTGATCATCACCCCCACCACAAGCTGCGAACCCGATTCAGGTACCCAATAGCAATCACTCAGGTCGACCGTACCGGCGTCGGCCCGCAGGTCACCGACCGGCGGCAGCAGTCGGCGCATGCTCCTCCTCAGATTCGCCCACAGCGGCAGTGCACCTGGCGTGCACGCACCTTATCCGGAGCGTACCGAGTATCGGCGATGTCGGGCCGGGCTCGCCAGGTCGCGTTCCGGTGCGGCGGCCCGGCTACGGGGAGAGTGGATCGAACGCCGGGGTAGTGTCCCCGCCGACGTTTTCGCCGGTCACCAGGAAGATCACCCGCCGCGCGATGGCGACGGCGTGGTCGGCGAAGCGCTCGTAGAACCTGCCAAGGAGCGCGATGTCGACCGCGGCGCCGGCGCCGTGCGACCAGTCCGGCTCCTGGAGCCGTGAGAACATCTCCCGGTGCAGGTCGTCCATCAGATCGTCGTCGCTCTCCAGGGTGCGGGCGAGTTCGACGTTGCGTTGCTTCAGGACTATTTCGGCCTGATCGGCTAAGTGCACCGCGACCCGGCCCATTCGGTCGAACACCGGGCGCATCTCGTCCGGGAGCACCGCGGCCGGATGCCGCCGCCGCGCGGCCTTGGCCACATGTATCGCCAGGGCGCCCATCCGTTGCAGGTCGGACACGATCCATAGCGCGGAGATGACGACTCGCAGATCCGAAGCCACCGGGGCCTGCAACGCCAGCAGTTCCAACGCGATGTCTTCGGCGTTGGCGCGCATCTCGTCGATCAGCAGATCCCGCGCGATCACCTGTTCGGCGAGCACCAGGTCGCTGTCGAGCAATGAAGTGGTCGCGTCCCGCATGGCGTCGCTGGCCACTCGACACATCCGAGCACCGTGCTCGCCGAGATCGATAAGACGCAATTGGTAGGCCTGGCGCATAACGCCAGGATAGATCCAGGTGAGTGCGAGCGCGGGCACTACGGGTAAACGGACGGTGAATGCCGGGTAGCCCACAGGGGGATCAGGTGGCTAGCGCCCGCAGCACGATCACCAACGGGCCGGCTGCCGTGACCATCGGGCCGTCACAGGCAGTTGGTGTCGGCGGCGTTGACCGGCGGTGTGCTGGTCCCCGTTTCGGTCGCCGCGCTGGCAGTCGTCGTCGGGGTGATCACGTTGGCCGCCGAGCCGTCCGGGATCTGCGCGAGCAGCGTGCCGGACACCGCGTCCCCGACGGTGACAGCGGTCAGTTCGTTCTGATACGAGGTGCCCAGTAGCAACTTGACCCGACTGCCGAGACCGTCCGTGGCCACCAGTGTGCTGCCGGTGACGGCGGCGGCAACGGTGAGCGCGGCCGCCTCATTGCCGGCCGAGTACTGGACGGTGATCCCGGCCTGGACATCGGTCGCGGCGACCTTCTCCAGATCGGTCTGCAGATCGATACTGAAGCCCAGCGCCTTGAGCGCGGTAGCAGCCTCGCCGGCCAGACCGCTCACGGCAGTCGCGTTCACCACAGCCAGATCCACCGCGGCCGGCGCGACGGTCAATGTGGGATTGGCGGAGCTGGCGGTGGTGCTGGGTGCTGGTGTCTCGGTAGGCGTCGGATCGAGACTGCCGGGCACCGGTTGGTCTGCGCGAATCGCGTTGAGCAGCACATCGGCGCGGGATTGATCGATGAACATCGAGCCGCGGTCGGAGGTGTCATCCGGATCGGGAACCGTGGGCAGCGTCCAGAAGTTGACATGCGCCGGATCCAGGCTGCCCAGCGATTCGGCCAGTGCCATCAGGGTCTGGAAGTCCACTCCGGAGGTGGTGGTGTTTCCGGTGAACGCCGTCACGAACGCGCTGAGCTTGCCAGGGTCGAGCAGGGTGCCGGCGGATTTCACCGAGCGCAGGATGGACGACAGGATCATCTGCTGGCGATGGATCCGGGCGATGTCGGACGCGGTGTCGCCCTGTACCTCGCGCGCGCGTGCCAGGTTCAACGCCTGCGCGCCGTTGATGGTCTGCTGACCGCCGGCGGGGAGCACGGTGCCCAGGGTGGCGTCGATGATCGGTCCGCAGGCGTTGATGCTGACGCCGCCGAGCGCGTCGACCATCGAAGAGAATCCGGAGAAGTCGATCTGGACGTAGCGGGTGATGGTCAACTGGGTGAGGTTCTCCACCGCGTCGACCAGGCAGGCGGGACCGCCGACGCCGTAGAAGGCATTGATGTGCTGCTTGGACAGGTTATTGCTGGCCGCCGGGTCACCGTAGGTGTTGTTGGTGGTGTCGTAGGTATGACAGGGCACATTGGGTGCCCACAGATCCCGGGGGAGTGAGATCACCGCGACGCGCTGCCGGTCACCACTGATATGCAGCACCATCAGCGAGTCGGTGTTGGAGCCACCGTTCGCGCCGGCGCCGGAACCGTCGATGTTGTTCGCGCCCGCCCGGGTGTCCGATCCGACGAGCAGGAAGTTCTCCGGGGCGTAGGTGGTCTGCCCGGTCTGGTTCGCGACACCTGCGGCACCGGGGGGCCCGGCGGTGACCCCGCTGTGGTTGTCGAAGCCGGCGTTGACACTGTTGTTGACAATTCCCTTGCCGGCGGCGTCGGTGATGTTCCAGTAGATGCCGGTGATCACCAGAACGAAGATCGAAATCAGCCCGACGATGGTATGCCCGATGTAGTTCAGAAATGGATGCCGATGCGCGGGTGCGCCGATGACGACCTTTCCCGGATCACCGAGCCTGGCCAGTAGCAGGTCCACCCGGTTGGGGTCGTGGTCGTCGGTCCGTGAGTGCCGCGGCCGATCCCAGGGCATTGGATCGGCAGACTCAGTCGCCGAGTCATCGGCAGGCGAACCTTCGCCGTCGCGCGGCCCTTCAGTCACCGATAGCTCCTCTGATGTCCTGCCCGAGTCGCCGCACGGCCAGTACTCCTTCGAGCCCGGAAAAACGCCGAACGACACGATCATTATTCATGGAATTGTCACCTGCTGGTTTGTCGGAAGAAACACAAACTTGGGCAGCAAGGCTGGGCAACCCGGGGTGACGGCCCGCCGGCCTTCAGACCAGGCAGATCGGGAAGGTGTGCGCCGTGCCGTCGAGGACGGCGATCCGCAGCGTCGTCATATCCGTACCGGTACGCCGGCCGGCTGTGTACACCTCGATCAGCGCGGGCACCCGGTAGAGCGTCCCCCGCGGCACCCGCGACCCGCCGTCGGTCACCGTGCTGTCGGTCACCGTGCTCTCGGGCGCGGTGCTCTCGGCCGGTGCCCACCCTGGCGCGGCGGTCAGATCGGCAAGCACCGGGTCCAACTTGATCGTGATCGTCGCCGCCGCGCATGCTTGCTGGGCAGCGGTGAAGTCGGGGTGCACCGCAATCATCAGGAGCGCCTGCTGGGTAGCCACCGGACCGCCCGCGGTGTTGTTGATCGAGGCGACCAGGGATTCGACGGCCCGCACATCAGCGGGCGACGCAGGGATCGCCGACGATGCCGATCCGGTCGGTGTCGACACGACCGACCCGCCGCCGGCCGCCCCGGTGAACAGCGTCGAGTCCGCTGCTCCGCCCGTCGACGGGCAACCGGTGATCAGCAACATCACGGCGGCACCGAGCCCGAACAGGGTCAGCCGACCCGGCCTAACCGCCACTGGAATCGAGCTCGGCGTCGGTGGGCACTACGAGTTCATCGGGGTCCGCCAACCACCCTTCGGGCAGCAATACCCGCTTCTGCGGCGAACCCTGGCGGCCGCGTGGGCCCTGCGCGGCTTCGGGATAGGGCTGATCCAGGTCCATTCGGGCCAGCAGCCCGTCCAGCTCCGCGAGGCCCGATACGGTGCCGAGGGCGGCGCGGATCTCCGAGCCGACGCCGAATCCCTTCAGGTACCAGGCGAAGTGCTTGCGCAGATCCCGGATCCCTCGGTCGGCGCCCATCTCATCGGCCAACAGTTCGGCGTGGCGGCGCAGGATTCGGGTGACGGCGCGCAGATCCGGTGGCGTCGGCGACGGGCGTCCATCGAACGCGGCCGCCAGTTCGGCGAACAGCCACGGCCGGCCCTGGCAACCGCGGCCGACGACCACCCCGTCGCAGCCGGTCCTGGCCATCATCGCCAACGCATCGGCGGCGCTGAAAATGTCGCCGTTGCCGAGCACCGGGACCTCGGTGACCGTTTCCTTCAGCCGCGCGATGGCCGACCAGTCAGCGGTGCCCGAATAGTGCTGAATCGCGGTTCGGCCGTGCAGTGCGACCGCGGCCACCCCACAGTCCTGGGCGATCCGGCCGGCGTCGAGGTAGGTGATGTGGTCGTCATCGATGCCGATCCGCATCTTGATGGTGACCGGAATGCCGGCGGCCGCAGCCCTGGTCACTGCGGTGCTGACGATCGCTTCGAACAGGCGACGTTTGAAGGGCAGTGCCGACCCGCCACCGCGGCGGGTCACCTTGGGTACAGGGCAGCCGAAGTTGAGGTCGATATGGTCGGCCAGGTCCTCGTCGACGACCATCTGGACGGCCTGGCCGACGATCACCGGGTCGACCCCGTAGAGCTGCAGCGAGCGCGGATTCTCGTCGGGGCCGAAGCGGACCATGTCCATGGTCTTGCTGTCCCGCTGGATCAGCGCGCGGGTGGTGACCATTTCGCAGACGTACAGCCCGGCGCCGAATTCGCGGCACAACCGGCGGAACGAGCCGTTGGTGATGCCGGCCATCGGGGCGAGCACGACGGGCGGCCAGACCGGGAACGGCCCGATGTGCAGCGGCGATCCGGCGCCGCCGGCGACGGACCGAGTCGCCGGGTCGATCAGGATCGAGGTGCTCACTGATCCATTGTCGCCGATCAACGCGGCGCGGGTTGGCGCGCCGGCCGGATCAGGTCGCAGGATAGAGGTGTGCTGCACAGAGCTGTGCAGGTGAAGCAAGGAGTGACGTGACTCAGGTGACCCTGGGCAACCTGCGGGCCGTATCCGCGCTGTCCCGCGCCGAACTGCTCGCCGACCCGGTACACCAGGCCCTGCGGCGGCCCGGCGCACCGCCGGCCTGGGTGGTCCAGATCGATCCCGAGCTGTCCGATACGGCGTCCTTCTGCAACGCCTATGACGTGCCGATGGCAGCCTCGGCGAACTGCGTCGTGCTCTCCGGAAAGCGCGCCGGCCTGCAGAAATGGGCTGCCGCCGTGATCCTGGCGACCACCCGCGCCGATGTGAACGGTGTGGTCAAGCGATTCCTGGACGTCCGCAAGATCTCCTTCGCGCCGATGCCGGAGGCGGTAGCGGCCAGCGGTATGGAGTACGGCGGTATCACGCCGATCGGGCTGCCCGCCGAGTGGCCGGTGCTGGTCGACCAAGCCGTGGTGGACGCCGGCCTGGTGGTGATCGGCAGCGGGATCCGCGGTTCGAAGATCCTGATCGACGGTGCGGCGCTTGCCACCTTGCCGTCGGTATCTGTGATCGACGGGCTGGCGAACTCGATCTGAATCCTGCGCACCTGGCGTTGTCGGAGCTCTCCCGAATCTTTACCCGAATGTTGTTGTTGCGGACACAATCCGGGGTTGCGCAATACGCAAAAGTGGATGAAGGTAAGCCAGTCAGGCTGATCGTCGCCCGAATCCCTTCCCGAGGTTCGGGCGCTGCCCCGTCTCACCGTCTCGTCCTTCATCCCTGTAGGAGGCATTTAGTGCGCATCTCCCGTCATGGCCGCTCTCGAGGGGTCGCGGTAGCGTCCCTGGCGGCATTCGCCCTGGTGGTCACCGCTTGTAGCTCCACCACTACGCCGGCCGCGTCCAGTGGCACCTCGGCTGCCGGCACCACTGCCGGCAGTGCCGGTTCCAGTGATGCAACCACGAGCAAATCGTCCAGCCCGTCCAGCACTTCGAGTTCCGGCGGCGGAACCGGAAATGCCAAGACCGCGAAGTCGATGGCCGATTTCGGTGGGATGGCCGGGTTGGAGGCCGCGGCCAACAAGGAGGGCGCACTCAACGTGATCGCCGTTCCGCCGGATTGGGCCAACTACGGTGAGATTCTCGCCGCCTTCCAGGGGAAGTACCCCGGCATCAAGGTTGATCAGCAGAACCCGGCCGGCTCCAGCGCAGACGAGATGGCCGCCGCGGTGACCAACAAGGGCACTGACGTCGCGCCCGACGTCTTCGACCTCGGCACGTCGGTTGCCTTGGCTTCGGTGGCCAGCTTCGCGCCGTACCAGGTCGCAGCCTGGGCCGATATCCCGGACGCCAACAAAGAGGCCACCGGCCTCTGGGTGAACGACTACACCGGCACGATGGTGATCGGCTACGACGCCACCCAGTTCGGCGATCTGACCAGCATCGATCAACTGACGGATCCGAAGTACAAGGGCATCGTCGCCCTGAACGGCAACCCGACTCAAGCCGGCGCCGCGTTCAACGGTGTGGTGATGGCCGCCCTGGCCAAGGGTGGGTCGCTGGACAACATTGCTCCTGGCGTCGACTTCTTCGCCTCGGTCAAAGCGGCCGGCAACCTGTTCTCCGGTGACGCGACGAAGGCAACAGTGATGTCGGGTGACACCGCAGTGCTCTTCGACTGGTCCTACAACCAGGTCGCCTATGCCGCTGCGTTGAAGGCCGAAGGCGTCGACTGGAAGTTGTTCGTCCCCAAGGGTGCCGAAGTGGGTTCCTACTACAACCAGGCGATCAACCTCGATGCCCCGCACCCGGCTGCCGCTCGGCTCTGGGAAGAGTTCCTGTACTCCGCGGATGCGCAGAACATGTGGCTCAAGGGTGGCGCCAACCCGGTCCTGCAGGCCGCCATGGTGAAAGCCGGCACGATCAACAAGGACTACCTGGCTGTCCTGGGCACTGAGGCGGCGCCGGCCATTCAGACCACGGCACAGATCACCGCTGCAGCGGCATACCTCAAGGACAACTGGTCCAAGGTCTCGGGCTGATTCCGAACCAGCACTAGTCAACCAACTCTGGTGACGAATTCACCAACGGCCCCGCCGACGCCCGCCCCCCCGGGCGAGCGTCGGCGCGGTCGAGTGTCCTGGGTGCTGGTACTGCCGACCCTGCCGTTCTTCCTGTACGTCGCGCTCTTCCTGCTGCTGCCGACGGTCATCGTCGTGGTCAACGCATTCCAGACCAAGGAGGGCAGCTTCACGTTGTCCAACCTGGCGCTACTGGGTACACCGAATGTACGTTCCGCCACCTTCTGGACGCTCGGCCTTTCAGCCATCTCGGCGGTCAGCGGGGCGGTTTTCGGCGCGCTGCTGGCTTACGCGTTAGCCACGGCCAACCCCCGGGGGATGCTTCGCCGGACCATTGTCGCCGCCTGCTCCGTGCTGGCCCAGTTCGGCGGGGTGATGCTGGCCTTCGCCTTCATCGCGACGATCGGCAGCACGGGAAGTATCACCACGGTGATCAAGAGTTGGACCGGGGTCAAGATCGACACCGCCTGGCTGTATGACTTCAACGGGCTGCTGATGGTCTATGCCTACTTCCAGATTCCGCTGATGGTGATCGTCTTCCTGCCGGCGCTGGACGGTATCCGGCCGCAGTGGCGCGAGGCGACCGAAACTCTCGGCGGCTCGACGTGGACTTATTGGAGCAAGGTGGCCGGCCCGATCCTGGCCCCGGCGTTCATTTCCTCGACCTTGTTGCTGTTCGCCAACGCCTTCTCCGCCTATGCGACGGCGGCCGCCTTGATCACCCAGGAGAATCCACTGCTCGCGTTGCAGATTCGCGGTTTCATCAGCGGCGAGGTGGTGCAGGATACAACCCACTCGGCCCAGGTCGTGGCCCTGCTGATGGTCGTCATCGTGACCGTCGTGATGGTGCTGTATGCCCGGCTGCAGCGAAGGGCCTCGAAGTGGCTGGGGTAGACGTGGCAGGAACAGCCGCTGCGGTCGACACGCCAGCGTCCACAGCGGGCGGGCCGAAACGACGGCGGCTCAGGCACACTGTCCGGCGCAAACAGGCTGCCTTCCGGGTCATCGTGGTCACGGTGCTGATGGCTTTCTTCCTCATCCCGTTGATCTCGCTCCTCGACTTCTCAACCCGGCTACGCAACAACTCTCGCAGTGGTGCCGCCTGGTCGAAGGTGATCTCGATCGCCAGCGCTACGGATGCCAGCAGCCAGAAGGTTTGGCAGGGGCTGGTGAACTCGTTCATCCTGGTGGGCTTAACCGTCGCGATCATGCTGGTCCTGCTGGTGCCGACGATGACGTGGATCCGGCTGAGACTGCCGCGCCTGCGCCGGGTCATGGAGTTTGTCTGTCTACTGCCGCTGACGATTCCGGCCATCGTGCTGGTGGTCGGTCTGGCACCGATTTATCGGCAGATCGCGTCCCTGTTGAGCACCAGCCCCATCTGGCTGTGCTTTGCCTATGCGGTGCTGGTGCTGCCCTTTGCCTACCGGGCCCTTGACGCCGGTCTGGAGGCCATCGACGTCAAGACAATGGCCGAGGCAGCCAGGTCGTTAGGGAGTTCGTGGGTCGGCGTGATCTGGCGAATAGTGCTGCCGAATATTCGCACCGCGGTGACCAGTGCCTGCTTCATCTCACTGGCCCTGGTGCTCGGCGAGTACACCGTTGCCTCGTTGCTCAGCCGCACCAACCTGCAGACGGCTATTTTCATCGTCTCGCAGGACGACCCCCGATTTGCGGACGCCCTCGCGCTGGTGGCCATGGCTATCGGATTCCTGCTGTTGTTCGCCCTGTCCTTCTTCGGTAGCGGCCGCAAGGCGCGAAAGGTCTAATTCGTGACCACAGAAATGCATACCCGCACTGGTGTGTCGGTGTCCCTGCAAAACCTCGGACGCAGCTTCGGTCCGATCCACGCGCTGGACGGCATGAGCCTGGATCTGGCACCGAGTGAGATGGTCGTCCTGCTGGGGCCGTCCGGTTGTGGCAAGACGACAGCGCTGCGGGTGCTGGCCGGCCTCGAGGATGCAGACACCGGTCGCGTAGTGGTCGGCGGTAAGGACATCACCAACACGCCGACCAACAAGCGGGACATGGGTATGGTGTTCCAGGCCTACTCGCTGTTCCCGCACATGACCGCGCAGCAGAACGTCGAGTTCGGGCTCCGGCTGCGCGGGATGGACGCGGCGGCCCGGCGCAAACGGGCCGGCGAGAACCTCGAGCTGGTCGGACTGTCCACCCAGGCCAATCGGTATGCCCACCAGATGTCCGGCGGCCAGCAGCAGCGGGTCGCGCTCGCCAGGGCGTTGGCCATCCAGCCGCAGGTGCTGCTGCTGGATGAGCCGCTGTCGGCGCTGGACGCCAAGGTCCGGGTGCAGCTGCGCGATCAGATTCGACGCATTCAGCTCGAGATCGGCATCACCACACTCTTCGTCACCCACGATCAGGAGGAGGCGCTCGCGGTCGCCGATCGGGTCGGCGTGATGCGGGCAGGTCGGATCGAGCAGATCGACGCGCCGGACGTCATCTACAACGCCCCGATCACACCGTTCGTCGCCGAGTTCATCGGGTCGACGAACAGATTGCCCGGGCATGCGGACGGCAACATGGCGACGGTCCTCGGCGTCCGGGTGCCGCTGCTCCCGGGGTCGCCGACCAGCGGTCAGGTGAGTGTGCTGGTCCGGCCCGAGGCGGTGCGGCTGCGGCCAATGACGGACGGCAGCGACGGGTCGACGGCGGGCACCGCGACGGTAGTGGCGACCAGCTTCCTCGGCGCCCACGGGCGCGTTCAGGCCCGGCTGGCCGATGACTCGCTGGTCATCGCGCAGCTGGCCTCGACCGATGTCGCCGAGCTCAGCGTCGGGCAACGGGTGGTCCTGGTCGTGCAGCCGGCGCCGGCGCTGGCGACAGCGGTCTGAGCAGGATGCCCGAATCCCCGCTGACCTTTCCCACCCTCGGTGCGCCCGTCCCGAGCGAGCACCTGATGGCCGAACTGCTCGAGATCGCCGCCGCCGCGGCCCGGGCTGCCGGCGCCGAATTGATGACCAGGTACGGGGACGTGCAGGGCCTGGAATCCAAGAGCACCGCCACCGACCCCGTGTCGGACGCGGACAAGGCGGCCGAGCAACTGATCGTCGCCCTCATCTCCGCGCGGCGGCCGGATGACGGGTTCATCGGTGAGGAGGGCGCGGCGACCGAATCGGCCTCCGGAATCACCTGGGTGATCGATCCGCTGGACGGCACCGTCAACTACCTGTACGAGCTGGACAATTTCTCGGTGAGCGTGGCCGCCGAGGACGCCAACGGCGCCCTGGTCGGCGCGGTCTATGACCCGACCCGCGATGTGCTCTACAGCGCCGCCCGCGGCCGCGGCGCCTACCGGGGCGACGAGCGTCTGCGGTGTGCCGCCGCCGTTCCCGCTGCCCGCGCCCTGCTGTCCACCGGGTTCGGCTATGACGCCGAACGGCGACGCACTCAGGGTTTGCTGATCAGTCGGATCCTGCCGCTCGTTCGTGACCTGCGGCGGATCGGCAGCTCGGCACTGGACTTGTGCAACGTCGCCAGCGGCGCGGTGAACGCCTACTTCGAGGAGGGCGTCCATCACTGGGACGTCGCTGCCGGCGCGCTGATCGCGGTCGAGGCCGGCGCCCGCGTCACATCCTGCACACCGACCGGCGTCCCCCGCGGGGTGCTGGCCGCCGCGCCGGATCTGCATGCCGAACTCGCCGGATTGCTGATGGCCGGCTAGAGCTGCGGCAGCCTGCGCTGTTCGAGCAGCTCCCGGTAGGCGTGGTAGCTGGCCTTCGGATGCCGCTGGCCGGTAACCGGGTCGGCGGCGACCAGGCCGAATCGGCGGCTCAGGCCCTCGGCGAATTCCCAGCCGTCGAGCAGCGACCAGTGGAAGTAGGCCCGCACGTCGACCCCCTCGGCGATTGCCTGGCCGGCCGCGGCCAGGTGCTCGTGCAGAAAGCGGACCCGTCGAACGTCGTCCAGACCGCCGCTGTCCTGAGTGCCGTTCTCGGTGATCCATAGTGGCGGCAGGTTCGGGTAGCGATCTCGCAACTCAACCAGGGTGCTGGTGAGCCCGGCAGCGCTGATCGGCCAGCCGAACTCATCGGTCGGCGAGCCGGGCTGCGGGTCCACCAGGTTGAACGGAATCGACCCGTTGTCCGGTGCCGCGGTCACCGTCTGCGGGTGGTAGTAGTTCACCCCGTAGAAGTCCAGCGGGGCGGCGATCGCCGTCCAGTCAGCAGCCGTGAGCCCGTCGGCCGGCGCGCCGGGCAGCTCGCTCAGTTCGGCCGGCCAGGGCTTGCCGAACACCGGGTCGGCAAAGGCGCGATTGTGCACCGTGTCGTACAGCGCTGCCGCGGCGACATCGGCAGCGTCGGCACTGGCGGGTTCCACGGTGGTGTGCGCGTTCGCGATACCGACCAGCCGTGCGCCGCCGGCTCGAAGCGCCTGAACGGCCAGACCATGGCCGAGGAGTTGGTGCTGCGCGGCAACCAGGCAGCCGCCCAGCAAGGTCAGCCCAGGTGCCTCGATACCCAGCCCGTATCCGTACGCGGCGTGGACGAGGGGCGCATTCAGAGTCACCCAGGCGTGAGCAGAATCGCCTAGACGGGCGTAGGCGGTATTAGCCCAATCGGCGAAAATCGCAGAAGTATCGCGAACCAGCCATCCACCTTGCTCCATGACGACTAAAGGCATGTCGTAGTGGGTAAGGGTGACTACAGTGTGTATTCGCCGTTCCGCCAGCTGATCGATCAGTCGGCGGTAAAAGTCCCAGGCGGCCGCCGTCGGTGAACTGGTCGTCGGCCCGCTCAGTTCGGACCACGGCAAGGAAAGGCGGTAGCCGGTGATGCCGAGACTGGTCAACAGCCCGACATCCGTCCGCCAATTCTCGCGGTGGTTCGGTCCGTCGGCCGGGTTCGTGCCGTCCGAAATCCGCCCAGGGGCGGCGGCGAAGACATCCCAGATCGACACGCTCGATCGGTCGCCGGGGTGATCTCGCGACGGTCCGATCAATGCATCACGACCGTCGATGGCCGTCGCCGCGGTGACGACTCCGAAGGTGAAGTCGGCAGGGAAGGGCCAGTTTGTCGGTGCTGCGGCATCGGGTACGGGTTTGCGCGGCGGTCGAGTAAGCGGATTCACGTCAATTGGCTCCATTTCGTCATTCTGCTCGACCCGGCGCCCGGTGCCGGGATGGAAAGGTAGGTAGTCCAGTGACATCGACGGTCATCAACGACGTCCGAGGAGATTTGCAGAGGGCGGCGATTCTGCTCCTCAACCGGGGCGGATTTCCGGCAGTGAGCGTGGTTGCCATCTGCGCGGAGGCCGGGATCGGCGAAGCGGATTTCGAGAACTTCTATGCTTCCGAGGCCGCGCTGTTCACCGCCATCTCGGACGGGCTGGTCAAGGGCCATACCACAGTGATCACCGCGACGATGGTGCGTCGTCGCTCGCTGACCGAATCCATGCGGATCGCGCTGCTCGCCTGGTGGTCGCTGGTCGAGGAACGCGCGGACGCCCACCTGGCGACCAACTATTGGCTGATGAGCTCCCTGCGCGATTCGGTGAACGGAAGCGGCAATGCCGCCATTTCGCTGCACGCCGGCTACCTGCGGTGGACCGAGGAGCGCCTGAGTGAGATGGCGGAGATCCATGGGATCACCTGGGAACTACCGGTCTCCAGGTTGGCCCGCCTGCTGCTCGCGGCGCTCAACGGTCTGGTCGACGACTATCTGATCAACCGGGATTCCGTTGCGTCAAAGGATGTGCTGGAGTTGCTCGCCTATCACATCGCCCAGCATGGCCGGCGAATCGCGAAGAACGACCCGAGGTAGTCCGCCGCTCAATGCTCGGGACGGCACACCTCGAAGGCGACCAGGGTCGCCCCCGCTTCGGCCAATTCCGACCACGTCGAGTCCGTTCGCAGCACGGCGAGCGCTGACGTGGGGAACTTGGTCGTGAGCTCGTCCATCGCGACCTGGTCCGAATCCTCGTCGGCCAGCCTGAACGCCAGCGAGGGGATCCCGGGCGCGTGGCCGATCACCAGCAACGTGTGGACGGTGGAGCCGGTCAGGGCGAGGTCGGCGAGCACATCGGCGGGACTTGCGTCGTAGAGCTGGTCGGAGAACCGGGCCGGAGCGACGATGCCGGTGGCCGCGAAGGTCTCCCGGGTGCGCAGCGCGGCCGAGCAGATGACCGCATCGATCCTGGGCTGGTTGTTGCGGATCCAGCGGCCCGCGGCCGCGGCCTCGGTCTCTCCGCGATCGGCCAGTGGGCGGTCGTAGTCACGGGTCCCGCCGGGGTAGTCGGACTTGCCGTGCCGCATCAGGATCAGCGTGCGGGCACGGGGGGCGTCGGTTGCTGGTTCTGTTTCGGGTACTGCCGATGAAGCTGGTGTGGTCACGAACTGAACCCTTCTGGCCTGGGCTGACAGCCAAGTCTGACATCGACGGCCGGCCCGCGGCGACCGCGGGACGCATCCGGCTTGAGCTGCCGGGCGCCGGGTCGGCCGCTCATTCGACCCATTCCTCGTTGTCCTTGTTGTCCTTGGCTTCGACCTCGGGCTCGATCCGGGGATGCCGGGCGTCGGCTGTGGTCCGTACCCGGTTGTTGCGCTTGCCAGCCGCGGCCGGTGGACCGTTGGAGGTGATCACCACGATCCGGTCGCCCGGCTGGAACACCCGGACGCCGCCGGAATCGAAACGGTGCGACACCCCGTTGCGGATGACCGTCAGCACGATCTCACCCTGGGCCGTGAGCCGGGCCGGCGACAGGCCGACGTCGGCGGGGCGCACCTCGCGTTCTTTGATCTGCAGGCCGGCCACCGGCTCCAGGAGGTCCTCGATCAGTTCGCCCGCGTTCGGCGCCTGGATCGACAGACCCAGCAACCGGCCGGCGGACTCCGCCGTGGGAATGACCACGTCGGCACCGGATTGTCGCAGTACGGCGATGTTCTGTTCCTCGCGCGCGGCGGCGGCAATGGTGGCGGTCGGGGCCAGCCGCCGTGCGGTGAGGGTGACCAGCACGGAGGTGTCGTCGCGATCGGTGGCCACGATGACCTTCTGCGCGTGGTGAACCTCGGCGCGGCGGAGCACCTCTTCGCGGCGCGCATCGCCCAGCACGCCGGCACAGCCATCGGAGTTCGCGGCTTTGATGTTGATCGCCTCGCTGTCCACCACCACGATGTTCTGGGCGGGGTGGCCCTGCTCCTTCAACGCGGAGACGGCCGAGCGACCCTTCATGCCGTAGCCGATAACGACCGTGTGATTCTTCACGCGTCTCCTCCAGAGGGCATACCGGAACTGCTGTCTGCTGCGCTCGGTCAGCACCTCGATCGTGGTGCCGATCAGTACGATCAGGAACACGAAGCGCAGCGGGGTGACGACCAGGATGTTCATCAGCCGGGCGCTCTCCGAGACCGGGGTGATATCCCCGTACCCGGTGGTGGACAGCGTGACGGTGGCGTAGTACAGCGCGTCCAGCCATGTGTCGAGCCGGCCATCCAGGTCGCGATAGCCAACCCGCTCGGCAAAGACGACGGTCGCGGTCACCGCGATGCAGGCCAGCGCGATGAAGATGCGGAACAGGATCGCCTTGACCGGCCCGCGCTCCCGCTCCGGCAGAGCTATCCGGGCGGGCGCCTCGCGCCCGGATGCATCGCGGTATGAGTTGTCCTTGGCCACGTGGCCCACCCTACGGCCGACAGCTGTGCCGGTCGGCGCCGGAACGCCCGACCGACCGGCAATCGCCGGTCAGGAATTGCGGCGCAGGAACGCCTCGAACTCGGCGCCCAGTTCATCGGCGGTGGGCAGCGGAATGTCCTCGGCCAGCAGGCCGCGCCCACGTGCCGAGACGAACGTGTCGTATTGCTGTTCGAGCGACTGCACCACACCGGCGACCTCTTCGGACTCCGCGACCTGCTCATCGATCTCCCGACGGACGCGGGTGGCGGCCTCGGCCAGCCCGTCCAGCGGAAGCTCCAGACCGGCCGTCCTGGCCAGCGCGTGCAACAGTTCACGCGAGGACTCCGGGTATTCGGCGCGGGCGAGGTAATGCGGTACGTGCGCGGTGAACCCGATGGCGTCCCGTCCGTGCTCGCCGAATCGCAATTCCAGCATGCCGCCGATGTAGCCCGGGACCTGCATCGACCCGGCCCAGAACGGCCGGGAGGTCAGGAGCCCGTCGCGGTTCGCGTGCGAGGTCATGCCCAGCGGGCGAGTGTGCGGGACACCCATCGGGATGGCGGACAGGCCCACCGTTAGCCGTACGGCGAACCGATCGGCGATCTGCCCGACGGCGGCGACGAACCGCTCCCATTGCACGTCCGGCTCGAGACCCAGCAGCAACAGGAACGGTGTCCCGGCCAGATCGGTCACCTGGAGAAGTGTGATCTCCGGCGGCTCGACGGAGGTGAATCGATCCTGCTCGAAGGTCAGGATTGGCCGCCGCGCGCGGTAGTCGATCAGCAGGTCGGCATCGAAGGTGGCGAGCACGAAGTGGTCCAGCCCGTCCAGCAGTGCACCGACGGCCAGCTTGACGCCGGAACCCGCGTCGACGAATCCCTCCAGAGCGTGCACCAGCACCGGATCGACCAGATTCTCGACGCGCGCGTCCTCCAGGTGGAGCTCATACAGATCGCCTGGCTCGATGGACACTTCCGGTGCTTCTTTCTGCTGGGGCGGACCGCGGTATCGGCCCGATGGAGACAACGCAGGTAGACGATGCGCGCATTCCCTTCCATCATGCGCGAACCCACGTCCAATTGTCAGCCCGCGTGACCTATCTCCAGCGGCTGCGCTGGGGCGGGGTCGTCGATTGGCGACTTCTTGGGCTCCCGCAGTCTCGGCGGGTAGTACTCGAGCAGCGCGTTGTTGAACTGGGCGCCCAGGATGATGGCCATCGAGGCGAAGTAGTAGAACAGCAGGAAAGTGATCGGGGTGGCCAACGCCCCGTAGGTCAGTCCGTGGCTGTAGACGTAGGACAGGTACAACCGCAGCCCGAAGCTGGCGATCAGGAAGACCAGCGCCGCCAGGAACGCGCCGGGCAGCCCGCGCCGCCAGGGATGCTTGTGTTTGGGGGCGACCTTGTACATGGTGGCCAGCAACAGGATCAGCAGCAACGCGACCGACGGGTAGTAGGCCACGCCGAGGATGTCTGTGACGTCGGCGCGCCACGGCACCGGGAACAACCGGGGGAGGTAGTCCGGGCCGATCGCGAGCATCGGCAGGAGCAGGATCCCGAAGATCAGCGCCACGATGTAGAGGCCGAGCGCGAAGAACCGTTCGACCACCGGATGCCGCACTTCGTGCTGCCGGTAGGCGATCGTGATGGCCTCGACGAAGGCCGACATCGCCGACGACCCGGCCCACAGGCTGATCACCAGTCCGATCGACACGACGTCGCTGCGGCCGTTGTCCAAGATGGTCTTCACCGTATCGCCGACCAGGTCGTGGGCGACCTCGGCGTTGAACACCGAGTGCAGGAAGATATCGATCTGGTCACGGATGTCGTGAATGGTGTTCGGCCCGAACCAGGGTGCGACCAGCCCGACCAGCCCCAGCAGGGCCAGTAGCATCGGCGCCGTGGACAGCGCGCACCAGAATGCCGCCTGCGAGCTGAGCCCGAACAGCGAATCCCCCCACGCCTTGGACAGCGTCCGAACGACGGACTTGCGCCGGCGGTGCCGGACGTGGCCGGCCGACCGGGGGACCGGGCCGCGCTCATGCCACGGAACGCTGGTCGGATCAGTGAGTGCATCGGGCACCTGATCCGTCGCCGCACCCGGAACCGCGACCAGGCCCGTCGGCTGATCGTCGCCGGGCTCCGTGAACGGTGCGGGGGGCTGGCCGTCATCGAACGCGGGTGCGGGCAGCATCGGGGCGCTCGGGAAGATGTCGGCCGGCGGTTCGCCGGCGGGGGTGCCCGCAGAGTCGGGGGAGATCCTCATGATCAGAGGATGCCCTGGATGGCCAGGATTTCGCAGCCGGGTGCGGGAAACCTGCCGATCCGCGTCGCGCGCCAGCTCATCGGCCGGGTACAGCGATCGGAGTCAGCCGCGGTGCGCGGTGCCCGCCTTGATCACGACGGCCAGCGTGGAGCTGTCCGCCACAACTTGGCGAGCAAGATCGACGAGCCGGATCCGGCGCTGACGGGCGAAGGTCCGCAGGATCTGGAACGCCTCGTCCATGTCCACGGATCCGCGTTCGGCCAACACGCCCTTGGCCTGCTCGATGACGATCCGACTGTTGAGGGCGGTCTGCAGTTGTTCGGTCAGCAGCTCGCTCTGAGTGGTGATTCGCTGATGCAGGATGCCGATGGTGGCTACATCGGCCAGCGCCTGAGCGGCCGCCAGGTCGTTGTCGGGCAGCATTCCGGTCTTGGTCCCGAACAGGCCCATCGCACCGATCGTCTCCGTGCGAAGACGCAGCGGCAGCGCATGAACCGACCGGAAGCCCTGCTTCTGACTTTCCCGGGCGAACTCCGGCCAACGTTCGGCGTCGACGGCCAGATCGGGCACCAGGACCGGTCGGCCGGTCGTGTAGGCGGCCAGGCAGGGGCCCTGCTCGGCATGCAATTGGATCAGCTCGATCAGCCGAATTTCTTCCGATGAGGAGGCGAGCACCTGCAGGCCGCCGCGTTGATCGCTCAGTAGCAGGCCGGCGGCGGAAGCATCAAGAATATCGACGCAATGGTCGACGAGTTGCTGCAGCAGTTCCACGACGTCATAGTCCGCGACGAGCGTGTCGGCCATCTGCACAAAGGCCCTGGACAATTGCCGTTCACGCGTCACGATCCCCGTCTCCTTCATGGCAATCACCCGCACAGCCTGGCGTTCGTCCCGCTCACGGGTGGTGAGCTGTCTGCAGATGAGTTCCGACGCTGCCTCCACGATAGACCGATTACCGGGCAATGGCCTGCCTGGTCCGGGACAATTCGGATACTTCGGGAATAGCCTGATCGCCATGGCTCCCGCGAATTCTGACAGTGACTTTCGTCCCGGCGACTTTCGTCCCGGCGATCTCATTCCGATCGAACACACCGGCGTCACGGCGGCGACTCGGCTGATCACCTCGGTCGTCGTCGGTCTGGTGGTCGGTGTGGGCGCATCCCTACCCGCGACTTGGCGCTACGGGATCCTGATCGGCTGGATCGCGGCGGCGGCGGTCTTCATCGGCTGGATGTGGATCACCATCTGGCCGATGGATGCACCGAGCACTGCGGGGCACGCGATCCGCGAGGACCCCGGCCGGGCCGCGCTGCAAGCGACGGTGATCCTGTCCTCGCTGGCCAGCCTGTTCGCGGTGATGCTGCTGTTGGTCAGCGGGTCCGCCGCGGCGGCCACCCGGGATGTGCAAGCCGGCTTGAGCGTGCTGGGCATCGCGCTGGCCTGGGCATGTGTACACACGATCTTCACCACCAGATACGCGCGGTTGTACTACACAGGGCCGGACGGCGGCATCGACTTCAACGAGGACGACCCGCCGCGTTACACCGACTTCGCCTACCTCGGGTTCACCCTGGGGATGACGTTCCAGGTCTCGGACACCGATCTGCAGACCAAGGAGCTGCGGGCCACCGCGCTCAAACACGCGTTGTTGTCGTACGTGTTCGGCACCGTGATCATCGCCTCAACCATCAATCTTGTGGTGGGGTTCGCCAAGTAGGCGACTAGTGCCGCTTGGCGACGGTCAGCAGGATGACCGAGTCCTCTATCGCCTCCAGGCTGTGCCGCTTCGACGGCACCACCAGGAGGTCGCCGGGCGAACCCTCCCAGCTGACGTCGTTCGCGGCCAGCCGGACCCGGCCGTGCAGCACATGGATGGTGGCCTCGCCGGGGCTGTCGTGCTCGGCCAGTTGACGGCCCGAGATCAGCGCGATCACCGTCTGTCGCAGCCGATGTTGGTGGCCGCCGTACACGGTGTCGGCGCTCCGGCCGCTGCTGGCCTGCTGCGCCAAGGTGAGCTGCCGACGTGCCAGCGCAGTCAGAGAGAACTTTTCCATCGTTGCCTTCCAGCGGACCAGGCGGCGCCGACGTGACGGGTTAGCAGTCGGGTGGCCGCAGCCCTCAGGTTCATTCTGCTCTACCGCGGGGGTGGTTGCGTACGTCGTCCGGTCAGGGGGCGACGGCCGGCCAGCTCACCGTGATCTCGCCGAAGCGGTGCCGGCGAGCGGTGTCCAGAACCGGCCAGGATCGTGCGACCTGCGCCGCAGCGGCCAGCCAACGCTGCTTCGGCGAGTAGACGGCCAGGGCAGCCGCGTGGTCCCACGCCGTGCCCAGTTCGGCGATGAATCGATGAATGGCCGCGCCGCTGACATTGTGCTGGATCAAGGCCTTGGGCAGGCGTTCGGCCAGCGTTCGAGGATGATCCAGATGTCGAACGGCACAAGACAGGGTGAGGCTGATCGGGCCGGCGCTCCCCAGCGTGACCCAGCTGCCGATCCGGCCGAGTTCGTCGCAGGTGCCTTCGATCAGTAGTCCGCCGGGCGCCAGTCGGTCCGTCAACTGCGCCCACGCCGCGAGGGCGGGTTGTTCGTCATACTGCCGCAGCACGTTCATCGCCCGGACCAGGTTCGGCCGCCGACCGGCGAGTTCGAAGCCGCCCCGGGCGAAATCCAGCCGAGGCGGGTCGGCGAAGGGGAGTGCAGCGCTAACCCGAGCCTGGTCGATCTCCAGACCGAGCACCCGAACCTGCGGGAAGGGCCGTTGGAAGCGGGCTGCCAGTTCGACAGTGGTGACCGCGGCGGCACCGTAGCCCAGGTCGATGACCAACGGATCGGGGCCACCGAGCACCTCGGCGGCGGCGTTCAGCATCCAATTGTCGTTGCGGCGCAACCGGTTCGGGTTGGTGGTGCCGCGGGTGGGGATACCGAGCGACCGAGCCCGACCCGCTGCATACCGGCGGATCCGAGGGGTGCTCATCGGGTTGCTCGGGCTACTGCCGGTTGCGGTGGTGAGGGCCGGTCGAACCGGATCAGCCCGCGAGCCGGCCCTGGGTGAACTTCTCCTCATGGCTGAACAACGCGTTGACCTGCTCCACGATGACCTTTTCGATCTTGCCACCGAAGATCGGCACCGGAACGTGGGCTTCACCCTCGATGGTCAGACTGGAACCGGCCCCCTCGGCGGCCAGCGTCATGGTGCCCTTGAGCGAGGCGGGCGCGCCATGAATCGTCACCGTGAAGTCCGCGACGTAACCGGCGTCGGTCCGGTGCCAGGTCTCGGTGCGCTGGGTCGACGGGTCGCCGGGGATGAACGAGGACACGATCGACGGAAGTACCGAGGCCGGGATGCCCTGCCGGGTGACGACCTCCACAGTGTCGTCCCCGGTGTCGTCCCCGGTGTCTTCCCCGGTGTCCATCGAGACGATCTCCGGCGTCAGCCCACCGCTGGCATCCAGCCGAGCCTGGATGAATGCACGGTCCCGGAACAGGGCGAACACCTCGGCGGGAGTCGCGGCGTAGTGCTGGGTGGCGGACAACTTGGTGGACACGGTGCCTCCTGGCAAATCGGCTGGTGCTGCGATCTTCCCGGTCGGGAGCCTCAGGATGCAACCGACTGCGGTCGCGCCGCGGCGGTCCTCTACCGTGAGACTCGTGCCTGCACCGGTGGAACTCTCCGCATTGACCAGCCTTGGGCTGGGTGGGCCGGCACCGGCACTCATCGTCGGTGACACCGCGAAAACGATCTGCGACGTTGTCCGGGCGATCGATGACGATGCCGATCAATTGCTGGTGATCGCCGGCGGTTCCAACCTGGTGATCGCCGACGCGGGTGTGAGCTACCCGGTGCTGAAGATCGCGAATCGGGGCGTCCGGGCCGACAAGGAACGGGACGGAATCGTCGTCACCGTCGAAGCCGGCGAGAACTGGGACGAGGTGGTCGAGCGCTTCACCGCCGACGGGTGGTCCGGGATCGAGTTCCTCTCCGGCATTCCCGGCTCGTGCGGCGCCACCCCGATTCAGAACGTCGGCGCCTACGGAGCGGAGATCTCCGACGTGCTCGAATTCGTCGAAGTCTACGACCGCCCGCGGCAGCGCCGCCGGCTGATCGCCGCGGCCGACCTCGGCCTCGGCTATCGGCGGAGCATCTTGCGTGGGTGCAACGACGCGGTGGTCCTGGGCCTGCAGTTCCGGCTCACCCGCGCGCATGCCGCGGTGCGGTACGGGGAACTGGCGGCCGCGCTGGGCGTGGCCCCCGGGCAGAGCGCGCCCCCCGGGGCCATCCGGGCGGCAGTACTCGCCCTGCGCCGCGGGAAGGGCATGCTGCTCGACCCCGCCGATCCGGATACCCGCAGCGCCGGCTCCTTCTTCACGAACCCGTTGCTCGATGCCGATCAGCTGGCGGTGGTGGAGGCGAAGATCATCGCGGCCTTCGGTGCCCAGGTCCGATATCCGCGGTACCCGGCCGGTGAAGCCGTCAAGTTGTCGGCGGCCTGGTTGATCGAGAAGGCGGGCTTCGGCAAGGGATTCGCCCTGCCACAGGGCGGCGCGGCGATCTCGGCCAAGCACACGTTGGCGCTGACCAACCGGGGCGGCAGCACCGAGGATCTGCTGGATCTGGCTCGATACATCCGCGCTGGAGTGCAGGATGCGTTCGGCGTTCGGCTCCAACCGGAACCCATCTTGGTGGGCGTCGAGCTGTAATTCACGTCCTGGTCAGCGCACCATACGTCCAGTTCACAGACTTTCCCGCTACCGTTGACAGTCATACATGTCTTACGAAGTGGAGAACAGGCGTGACTTTAGCAAACTGGATGCGGACCACCGGGCGCTCGCGGCGTAGATTCTTCGCCGACGCGACGGCGATGTCGGCAGTACTGCTGACCGCCGCCGGGTGTGCCTCGCAGAACGAGGTGGTGGTCACCGAGACCACCACACCGGGCCGGGTAGTGCCGTCGGCGCAGGTCACCGTGCCGGGCGCCGGGGTGGCCGGGACGGGCGCGGCGACCACGTCGGCAGCGAGCACGCTGAAGATCGTTTCTTCGCCCAAGTTCGGCACCAAGGACATCGCGCCGACCGCCGCGGTCACCGTCACTGCGTTCAACGCCAAGATCACCGAGCTCACCGTCACCGGCGCCGATGGCGGCGCGCTGAAGGGCGACCTCGACGCCGGCGGCGGCACCTGGACCCTGGGTGAACGGATGAAATACAACCAGACCTACACCTTCGCCGGGACGGCGACGGACACCGACGGTACGGCGACACCGATCAGCGGTGACCTCACCACCGTCAACCCGTCCTCGACGACGGTTGCCACCTTTGTCGTCGAAGAAGGTGGCACCTACGGCGTCGGCCAGCCCGTCGTCATCGTCTTCAACGGCCCGGTCACCGACAAGGCGGCGGCTCAGACAGCGTTGAAGCTGACCACCGACAAGGGCGACATCGTCGGATCCTGGGGTTGGCTGCAGGACGAGGACATTCTGGCCAATGGTGTGCTGAAGTCCCAGGTGCACTTCCGGCCGAAGGACTACTGGCCGGCCAACACCAGCATCACCGTCGAGGCCAAGCTCTACGGTGTCGACTACGGCAACGGTGGCTGGGGCGCGGACGACGTGACGCGCACCTTCACCATCGGCCGCAAGCTCGAGGTCATCGCCGATGTGAACAGTTTCCGGCTCAAGGTCAACGTGAACGACGTCCAGGTGAAGGACTACCCGGTGTCCTACGGCAAGGCCACCGACCTGCGTCGGCAGACCCGCAGTGGCACTCACGTGGTGCAGGCCAAGTACCCGGACTTCGACATGTGCAATTCACAGTTCAGCTACTGCGGGGTGAAGGTGCTGTGGGCGGTCCGGATCAACAACAACGGCGAGTTCATCCACGAGAACGACAGCACCATCAAGTATCAGGGTGTGGCCAACGTGTCGCACGGCTGCGTGAACATGAGCACCGCGAACGCCAAGGACTTCTACGACCTGTGCTTCATCGGCGATCCGGTCGTCGTGTCGGGCACGGATGTGCAACTCAGCGCCTCCGACTACATCTACGACTGGGCGTACTCCTACGACACCTGGAAGTCGTTCTCGGCGCTGTAACCGGGTTCGGTAGCGTTGGCGTCTGAGATGACAATCCACCGCGTCGCCGCGATCAGTCTGCACACCTCGCCGTTGGCCCAGGCCGGAACCGGTGACGCCGGCGGCATGAACGTCTACGTCAATGCGACGGCGCAGAAATTGGCGGCCCGCGGTGTCGAGGTGGAGATCTTCACCAGGGCCACGTCGTCGGCGCTGCCCGCGGTGATCGAGCTGACCCCGGGTGTGCTCGTCCGGCACATCGTCGCCGGACCGTTCGAGGGGCTGGACAAGAACGATCTGCCCGGTCAGCTGTGCGCGTTCGCCTCCGGCGTGATGCGCGCGGAGGCCCGGCAGAATCCCGGCTACTACGACATCATCCACTCCCACTATTGGCTGTCCGGGCAGGTTGGCTTTCTGGCGAAGGACCGCTGGGGCGTGCCGTTGGTGCATTCGGCGCACACCCTGGCTCGGGTAAAGAATGGCGCACTTGCCGGCGGTGACCAGCCCGAGCCGCCCGGGCGGCTGATCGGTGAGGACCAGGTGGTCGCCGAGGCGGACCGGTTGATCGCCAATACCGACGCCGAACAGAGCGACCTGATCCAGCTGTACGGCGCCGATCCGGCCCGGATCGATGTCGTCGCCCCAGGCGTCGACACCGAAATGTTCCACCCTGGCGACCGGGCGGCCGCCAGGCTGGCGACCGGCTTCGGTCCGGACGAAAAGGTGATTGCGTTCGCCGGCCGAATTCAACCGCTCAAGGGCCCGGAAGTTCTGCTGCGTGCGGCGGCGGTGCTGATCGGTCGGTATCCGCAAGTGGCATGGCGGATCGCCATCGTCGGCGGGGTGTCCGGGGTGGGCCGGGTAGCCCCGCACTCGCTTAACGAATTGGCGGCTGACCTGGGCATCTCGTCGAATGTGACGTTTCTGGAACCCCGGCCGCCGGCCGAGCTGGCCCAGCTGTTCAGCGCCGCAGATGTGGTCGCGGTGCCCAGTTTCAACGAATCGTTCGGGCTGGTGGCCCTGGAGGCGCAGGCCTGCGGGACGCCGGTGGTCGCGGCCGCGGTCGGTGGTCTGCGGGTGGCGGTGCAGCACGGCGTGACCGGCACGTTGGTTTCCGGACACGAAGCCGAGCCGTGGGCGGCGGCGCTCGCCGCGATCGCGCTGGACGACTCCCGCCGGGCGCACCTGTCCGGGGCGGCCAGGGTGCATGCGGAGAAGTTCTCCTGGGACGCCACGGCCGAGGGTTTGCTGGCCAGCTATGAACGCGCGATCGGCGATTTGCGGCTCCGCGGGTGAGCGAGCCTTGGCGAGCGAGCAGTGGGCGCCATGCCAGCAATCCACCAGGAACGACTGGAGAGCTGACGTGAGCGAGCTTTGGCGAGGGGAGAGCTGGGGTGGCTGAGCCGGACTATGTAGCTGAGGTGGTCGCGGCGCTGATCGCCGCGGAGGTGCCGTACACATCGCCCGAGCCGGGCGCCTTTCTGCTCACCCTTCCCGGCGAGCGTCGCTACCGGACGCTGGTCTGGTTGCTGATCGGTGATCACGAGCTGTTGATCGAGTCGTTCGTCTGCCGCCGGCCGGACGAGAACCACGAGGGCGTGTATCGGTACCTGTTGCAGCGGAACTCCCGGCTGCGGACCGTGGCCTATTGCATCGACGGCGTCGGCGATATTCACCTCGTGGGTCGAATCGGGTTGGACAGCATCTCCGCGCGGGAGATCGACACGGTGCTAGGCGTGTTGTTGCAGGCCTCCGACTCCGATTTCAACCCGATCCTGGAGCGTGGGTTCGCCTCCTCGATCCGGCGTGAGTGGGCCTGGCGCTCGGCCCGCGGCGAGTCGCTGGCCAACCTCAAGGCCTTCCGGCACTTGATCGCCGAGGAGTTCTCTGCCGGCGGTAACTGACTCTCGCAGATCGGGGAGGCTTGTTCTCGGTGAGCGAGAAGATTCCTACCGAATGTGATTCGGATCGGCGAGCACGGCCAGCGCCCGGGTGACCAGTTCGGTGACCCGTTCGATAGGTGCCGACGACAACTGGGGGAAGGCGCCGGCGTGCCGGCTGACCGCGATGCCGATGAAGGCTGCGGTGATGATCTCGGCGCGCAATCGCGCGTCCCCGACAGCCGCGGCGGCGATCCGGGCCTCCAGCGGATCCACCACCCGCTCGGACAAAGCCTGGCGAGCCTCGGCCTGGACGTCGTCAGCACCCTGGGAGCGCAACGCCGAATCGAAGATCGGCCCCGGCCCGCGCTGCGTGAGCCGATCGAGCAACTCGGTGACCCGGCCGGGTTGCAGCAGATCGGGCGGGGCATCCGGACCGCTCGCGGCGAAATCGGCGCGCAGGACCTGCAGGTAGAGAGCAGCCTTGTTGCCGAAGTACCTGGCGATCAGCGTCGGATCCAGGCCGGCCAGATCGCCGATGTCCCGGGTGGTGGTCCGTTCGAAGCCGCGCTCGTGGAACAGCGTCCGTGCGGCTTCGAGCAACGCATGCCTGCTCCCGGCGGCATCCCGGCGTCGAGCAGGGGGGTGCGCCGCGGTCACGACGCGGCCGTCATGATCGGGCCGAAGCATGCTGCCGGGGGCGGCCTTCGCGAGCAGCGGACTCGGTGTCCAACAGGATCAACCCGCCGGCCGCGCCGTCGACGCTCTCGTCGACGAGCAGACGTTCCTCTGCTGCCTCCGTCGCGGTCTGCTGGGCTACGGCCGCCTTTCGATTGGGGAGCAGGAAGCTCGCGACAGCGGTGAACAGGCACAATCCGATCCCGATCATGGCGGAAACCTGATAGCCGCTGGTCGTCGGCAGCTTCGACGGCGCAACGGTGTGCGCGGTCAGGATCGCCGCGCCGAGCGCGCTACCGATCGAGAAACCGATCTGCCGGAGCACCTGATTGACGCCCAGCGCGCTGCCGGTCTCGCCCGCCGGTACCGAGCGCACGATCAGGCCGGGGATGGCGGCGAAGGTCAGCCCGACGCCGAGGCCGGCGACGCCCATCACCAGGAACGATTCCCAGAGATGGTCGCGGGCGAACAGGAAGATCAGCATCGAAGCGACCAGCAGGAGCGAGCCGAGCGGGAACACCAGGTACCGCCCGAACGTGCGGGAGACCAACGGGAGCAGTCGGCTGGCCGTGACGCTGGTGATCGAGAACGGCAGCAGGACCAGCCCGGCGACCACCACGGACGTGCCGAAGCCGTAGCCGGTGGACGTCGGAGACTGGATGAAACGGGTGACCAGCGGGAGCAGCATGTACATGCCGAGGCCGGCGCACAGTCCGGTGACATTGGCGGTCAGCACCGCACGATTGCCCATCAGTCGCAGGTTGACCAGCGGATACTCGGTGCGCAGCTGATGCCATACCCAGGTTGACAGCGATACGACGGCGAGGGCGGCCACCAGGAGGAGCCGGCGCGATCCCCAGCCCCAGGTTTCGCCCTCGCTCAGGCAGAGCAACAGGGAGACAAGGCCACCCGAGAGCAAGAGAGCGCCGACGGTGTCCAGCGGGCGCCGCTTCAGGTGGCTGGTGCCGGGCAGCACGTAGGCGGCCAACCCGAGGGCGACCGCGCTGATGGTCGTGCCGAACCAGAACGGTGCGTGGAATCCGAAGTGATCGGCCAGCAGGCCGGTGATCGGGTATCCCAGGCCGACGCCCGCCGACGCGGTGATCGACAGCACCGCAACGGTGCGCCGGGAGCGCTCGGCCGGCAGATGATCCCGGGCGACGGTCATCGCCAGCGGCATCAGACCGAGGCCGACGCCCTGCAACCCGCGACCGGCCAGCAGCGCGCCGAAGCTGAGCGGCATCGCCGCCAGGATGCTGCCGACCATCACCAGGCCGAGGGTGCTCAGGATGACTTCACGCCGCCGCGGTCCGTCACCGAGCCGACCCATGATCGGCGCGGTGACTGCACCGACCAGCAGCGCGATGGTCAGTGACCACTGGGCGCCGCCGAGCGTGACCTGGTAATCCACCGCGATCGTCGGGATCAGCGGAGCGCCGAGGCTGCTGACCACCGAGACGACCATGCCGAGGAACACCAGGACCGGCACCAGGGCGCGGTCCCGAATACCCCGGTCGAGCGGGGCGGGCGGTTCGTGGATCGATGTGGCAGACACGCAGGAAACCTTTCGTCATCAAGTGATGTCATCACATGATGACATAGCTCGGGGGGAGGTTGTTCCCGTATGTGGTCGACTTCACCGGCGGTCGACCCGCCAATCGCGCTACCCGGTGGCGATCGGGGTGAACAGCTTCCAGCGCTGACGGCCGAGTCGGGCCAGCAGTTCGCTCTGGTCGTCGGTACAGGCCGAGACATCGATCGGCGGCGCGAAAAGACCCGAAGCGGTGTACTCCGATTCGCGCAGCTTGACCTGAATGAGCACCTCGCCGGCCAGATCGTTGGGCAATGCGTCGTCGTCGCTGATCCCGCGGGCCAGATCCCAGGCGTGCACGGCCAGGTCGATCACCATCTGCCAGCCGTACTCCCGCGCCGGGGTGTCGCCGAAGGACAGGTGCACCGTCTGATCCAGCGCGCCCGGTCCGAGAAAGGCGGCCCTGGCCGCCGTCGAAGCCGACTCCCAGGCAGCCACCGGAT
The DNA here is from genome assembly GCA_038245175.1 of Mycobacteriales bacterium. Classification (GTDB taxonomy): domain Bacteria; phylum Actinomycetota; class Actinomycetes; order Mycobacteriales; family Nakamurellaceae; genus Nakamurella. Next base: position 93,205 of record JBBRSR010000011.1, read on the forward strand.
GATCGCCGAGGACGTCGCCGTCGAAGCGGTCGCCGACCTCTTCAATGGTCCTCCCGGCAAGCAGGTCGGGTACCCACAGTTGTTCGTAGACCAGGTGACTGACCAGATCGCGAACCGTCCACTCGGTGTCCGGAGTGGTATTGGTCCATTGGTCGGGGCGGATCAGCCGCACCCGGTTGTCGAACTGGCGCAGCGCGGTCCGGTGGGCGGTCAGCAGATCCATGGACCCATCCGACCATCGAACGGCCCGTCCGGCAAGCGCTGATCCAGCGGGCCGAGACCAAACCGCAACCAGGGCCGATGCAACGGCACCGAAGCCGGACGCCGTCTGATTCCCGACGAGCCACACCAACCGGCCCCAGCATAGGGGCCATCCGAAGCATGGGGGAATCATCATGAAGCTCGGCAACAGGACACCGCGGATCACCGCGGCGATCGGCGTCGGTCTCGCGGCACTGATCCTGGGAGCAGCGGCCTGCGGCTCCTCGGACTCGAGCGAAACTGCTGCCTCATCGGCCGCACCGGCGATCGCCGGGGGAGCGGTGGCACCCGGCTCCGCAGCGGGCGCCGCCCAGCCGGGGGGTGACTCCGCGTCGGGGGCCGGCGGCGGTGCCGCGGCGGCACCCCCCGCGGGGGCGCCGACCGGCGCAGCAACAGTGCCTGCCCTGGACAGCCGTCGGGTGATCCGCACCGCCGATCTGCAACTGCGACTGACGGTCGGCGCCGACGTGCCGGATGCGGAACTCGCCGCGGCCCGCCGCGAGGCGCTGGACGCCGCCGTGAACAACGCCCGGGCGCAGGCGATCACCGAGGGCGGGTTCGTCGGGGACCTTCAGCAGTCCAACGGGAGCGCGTCCATGGTGATCAGGATCCCGGCCGGCAAGTTCGATGACTTCCTGACCGCCGCTGCGAAGCTGGGCGAGGTGACGTCCCGCACGGAGTCCGCGCAGGACGTGACCGACGAATACACCGATGTCGAAAGTCGGATCGCGACGATGCGGACCAGTGTCGATCGACTGCGCACGCTGGTCGCTCAGGCCACCGTCGTGGCCGACATCATCAGCATCGAATCCCAGTTGACCTCCCGCGAGGCCGACCTCGAATCGCTCGAGGGTCGGCTGGCCGTGCTCAAAGACCAAGTCGGTCTATCCACGGTGTCGGTCACCTTCACCGTCGCCCGCGATTCCGGTGCCGTGGTCGAGCCGGCGCCTGACCGGAGTGGCTTCCTCGGCGGACTTGCTTCCGGCTGGCGGGCGCTGCTCGACTTCCTCACGGCGGTCGGGGTGTTCCTCGGCCTGATCCTGCCGTTCCTGCCGTTTGCGGCCATCCTGGTGGCCGTGATCTGGATCTGGCGGCGGCGCGTCCGGCGGGGACAGCCGGTCGAATGAGCCCGCGCTGCCGGTCCGATCGGCCTGCCTCGGATGCTCCCGATGGCAGGCCGATTCACCGTGCGGCACACTTCCTCCCATGACCTCAACATTGATCCTGGTTCGCCATGGCGAAAGCACCTGGAATGCGCTGAATCTGTTCACCGGATGGGTGGACGTTCCACTGTCGGAGAAGGGCATCCGCGAAGCCAATCGAGCCGGCGTGCTGCTGAAGGAGGCCGGGCTGCTGCCCGAGCTACTGCATACCTCGCTGCTGCGCCGGGCCATCAGCACCGCCCAACTCGCGCTCGACGAGGCGGATCGGCATTGGATCCCGGTACGTCGCTCCTGGCGGCTCAACGAGCGTCACTACGGCGATCTCCAGGGTAAGGACAAGAAGAGCACGCTGCAGACCTATGGCGAAGAGCGGTTCATGCTGTGGCGGCGGTCCTACGACACCCCGCCGCCGGAGATCAGCGACACCAACGAGTACTCGCAGGCCGGTGACCCGCGTTACGCGGATCTGGGCGATGCAGCGCCGAAGACGGAATGTCTGGCCGACGTCGTCGTCCGCCTCAAGCCGTACCTGTACGGAGCGATCGCCGATGACCTGAAGGCCGGCAAGGTCGTGATGGTCGCCGCGCACGGCAACTCACTGCGCGCGGTGGTGAAACTGCTCGACGGCGTGAGCGACGCAGACATCGCCGGCCTGAACATCCCGACCGGGATCCCGCTGAGGTACGAACTGGACGACGACCTCAAGCCGGTGGTCCCGGGTGGGGAATACCTCGACCCGGCGGCGGCCAAGGATGCGATCGCCGCGGTTGCCAACCAGGGTCGCTGACCGCGGATCACGGTGTCGGGTTGCTCCGGGCGAATATCTTGACCCGTTGGTGGCGGCGCCTTGACGGCTGACGTCCCTACGATGAAGGGGTGAACGTCGCCGGTTGGGTCGCGCTCTTCGTGTCCGGTGCGGTCGTCGGCTGGTTGAGCGCCGTAACGGTCGTGCGTCGCAACCACCACGACCGTCGGGACACCGCGGGCGGCGGCGATCAGTTGGCCCGCTCGGTCCTCGCCGAAACCCGCAACGCCTACGCCATTCTCGACCCGGAGTTGCATGTCCTGCTGGCGAACCGGCGGGCAGTGGAGATCGGCGTCGTACGGGCAGGCTTTCCGGACGGCCGGATCGCCGAGGCCGCCGAACGCGCCATCATCTCCGGGGAACCGGTAGACGTCGACCTGACCGATCGCCTCACCCGGGGCGCGCCGAGTGCCGTGCACGCCGAGGTGCGGCAACTCTCCGACGGCAGCGTGCTGGTCATCGCTGCGGATGAGTCGGCGGCCGCCCGGGTGGAGGCGGTCCGCCGCGATTTCGTCGCCAACATCTCGCACGAGCTCAAGACCCCGATCTCGTCCATCTCGCTGCTGGCCGAGGCCACCCTGGACGGTGCGGACGATCCGGACACGGTTCGCCACTTCACCGCCAAGACGCTGCGCGAGGCGACCCGGCTGGGGGCCCTGGTCACCGAACTCATTGCGCTGTCCAAGCTGCAGGGCGGCAGCGAATCGATGGAGCAGGCGCTGGTGCCGGTCGACGCGGTGATCGACGAAACCCTGAGTCGGACCACGACGATCGCCGAAACCGCCGGCATCACCGTCGCGGTCGGCGGCACCGAAGGGCTGTTCGTCCGCGGCGATCGGATGTTGTTGGTCACCGCGCTGGTCAACCTGGTCGACAACGCCATCCACTATTCGCCGCACGGCACGCCGGTCACCATCAATCGCGCCCTGCGTGACGGCGTCGTCGAGATCGCAGTCACCGACCGCGGCACCGGAATTGCCGCGGCCTATCAGGAACGGGTCTTCGAACGCTTCTTCCGGGCCGACCCGGCGCGGTCGAGGGACACCGGCGGAACGGGTTTGGGTCTGGCCATCGTCAAGCACGTCGCGGCCAACCACGGCGGCCAGGTGAGCCTGTGGAGCCGGACCGGAACCGGATCTACGTTCACCCTCAAGCTCCCCGCCAACTCCGACGATCAGCACGGGACGACGGCGGGGAGTACCGTTCAGCCCTCGGTCGGCACCCGGTTTCCGACCCGGATCGGCTCCGGCGCCCCCGGCCGCGCCCGGACGACGAGCGGCGGACCGGTGGTGATTCGGCCGCTGTCCACCTCGAGTTCACCTTCGGCTGTTATACCCAGCGATGTGAAGCCCCTGCGCCCTGCGGCGATGAGTGATCCGATTTCCACCAGCGCGATCGCACCGGAGCAACTGTGACCCGCGTGCTGATCGTTGAAGACGAAGAATCGATGGCCGACCCGCTGGCCTTCATGCTGCGCAAAGAGGGCTTCAGCACCGCGGTTGCGGCCAACGGCCCGGACGCCCTGATTGAATTCGACCGCAACGGCGCCGACATCGTCCTGCTGGACCTGATGTTGCCGGGGATGAGCGGTACCGAGGTCTGCCGGGCGCTCCGGGTCCGATCGGCGGTGCCGGTGATCATGGTGACCGCACGCGACAGCGAGATCGACAAGGTCGTCGGGCTCGAGCTCGGTGCGGACGACTATGTGACGAAGCCGTATTCCGCCCGGGAACTGATCGCCCGGATTCGCGCGGTGCTTCGCCGGGGCATCGACGCCGAGGAGGCCGAGTCGGTCACACTGGCTGCCGGGCCGGTCCGGATGGACGTCGAGCGGCACGTCGTCACCGTCGGCGGTGAGTCCGTGTTGTTGCCGCTCAAGGAGTTCGACCTGCTGGAATACCTGCTGCGCAACTCCGGTCGGGTGCTGACCCGCGGGCAGCTGATTGACCGGGTCTGGGGCGCCGACTATGTCGGCGACACCAAGACGCTGGACGTCCACGTCAAACGGCTCCGCACCAAGATCGAACCCGACCCGGCAAATCCGCGCTACCTACTGACCATCCGCGGCCTCGGTTACAAGTTCGAGTCCTGACGCACTTCCCGTAGCGTGAACCCGGGCAGTGGCAGCCGGGCGGAATCAGGCCGGGCACGCACCGTCCGTCACGTCGGCGGGAAACGGGGGATGTTCGATGCGGCTCGGTGTGCTGGACGTCGGGTCGAACACCGTCCACCTGCTGGTCGTGGATGCCCATCGGGGCGCCCAGCCGACGGCGATGCAGTCGCTCCGCACGCTGCTGAAAATGTCCGAGAACCTGGGTCCGGACGGCGAACTCACCGAGGACGGCATCGAAGACCTGCAGGCCGCGATCGGCGCCAGCGCACTGGCGGCGGCCCGCGCCGGATGCACCGAACTGCTCGCCTTCGCCACCTCGGCCTTACGTGAGGCCGGCAACTGCGACGACGTCGTGGCCCGTATCCGGCAGACCACCGCGGTCGACCTGCAGGTGCTGACCGGCCCGGACGAGGCGCGCATCACCTTCCTCGCCGTGCGCCGTTGGTACGGGTTCAATGCCGGAAAGCTGTTGGTGCTGGACGTCGGCGGAGGCTCGCTGGAGATTGCCGCCGGCCGCGACGAAGAACCGCAACTGGCAGTTTCGCTGCCGCTGGGCGCCGGTCGGCTGCTGCGGGACCGCGAACTGAACGACCCACCGTCGGCCGCCGAGCTCGCGGCAACCCGCGGTTGGCTCGACGCGGAGCTGGCCGAGGTGGCGCAGGCGATCAAGGCGCTCGGCCCGTTCGACCTGGCGGTGGGCACGTCCAAGACCTTCCGGACGCTGAGCCGGCTGACCGGCGCGGCGCCCTATTCGGCCGGCCCGCGGGTGCTCCGCGAGCTGACCGCGACCGGTCTGTCCCAGGTGATCGCGTTCATCTCGCGGATGCGGTCGACCGACATCGGCGAACTGGACGGGGTCTCTGCGGAGCGCAGCGGTCAGTTGACCGCCGGTGCTCTGGTGGCGCGGGCGGCGATGGTGGCATGCGGAATCCCGGCGGTGCGGATCTGCCCGTGGGCCCTGCGGGAGGGACTCATCCTGCGGCGCCTGGACGAACTGGCGTTGCGCCCGTGAGCCCGCTGCACGTGCCGGTGGCGCCGATCGGGCTGTCCACCGCCTCGGTCTATCCGGAGCCGACCGGCACGGCTTTTCGGCGCGCCGCCGAGCTCGGTTATGACGGCGTCGAGGTTTTCGTCTGGACCGACACCACGAGTCAGTCTGTTGACGAATTGCGCGACCTGGTCCAGACCTATCAGGTACCCGTGCTCTCGGTGCATTCGCCGTGCGTACTGATGACCAACCGAGTCTGGACGACCGATCCACTGGTCAAACTCAGCCGGAGCATCGCGTTGGCGGAGGAGCTTGATGCCGGCGTCGTGGTCACCCATCCGCCGTTCGTCTGGCAACGCAGTGCCGGTCAGGACTTCGCGGCCTCGGTCAGCGAGCTGCAGTCCCGCACACTGGTGAAGATCGCGGTGGAGAACATGTTTCCGGCGAAGGTTCGCGGGCAGGAGATCTCGACCTACCGGCCGCACTGGGATCCATCCGTCGGGACCGGGCACCGGTGGTACACCCTGGATCTGTCGCACACCGCGACCGCCGGCGCCGACGCCCTGGCGATGTTCGAGCGGATGGGGGAGCGGATGACGCATCTGCACCTGGCCGACGGCACCGGCTCGGCGCTCGATGAACATCTGGTCCCCGGCCGCGGTACCCAGCCCTGCGGTCAGCTGCTGGGAACGCTCGCCGCGCAGGGGTTCGACGGGTCGGTCATCGTCGAGATCTCCACCCGGAAGGCCGAACAGGACGAGCGGGAGCTCGACCTGGCGCACGCATTGTCCTTCGCACGCCTGCACTTTGCGGCGGCCGGCTGACCGGCGCTGGTCAGTGAGCGGTCCTGAGCAGCTGCGTGATACAGCCCTGCGGGCCGACATCGACGGGGCTGCCGTCCCGGATCGACGCGGCCGCGGCCCCGCATGTGACGTCCGCGAATTCATTGAGGGCATGCCCGCGATGCCCGCGCACGTGCTCGAAGGTGATGTCCCGACCCTTGAGCAGGAAGGCGATGTATTCGATCAGGTCCCGGTTGGCGACCGGCTTCTTCGCCGAGTTGACCCAGTTGTTCCGTAGCCAGTTGGGCAGCCACTCGGTCAGGCATTTGATCGAGTACAGGCTGTCGCTCTGAATGTGCAGTGGCCTGTCCACGGGGAAGGCGCGTACCGCCTCGCCGATCGCCTGCAGCTCCATCCGCTGGTTCGTGGTACTCGGATTGCCGCCGGCCGCCCAGCAATCCGCGGAAACGACCCAGGCCCAGCCGCCGGCGCCGCCGGGGTTGGCCAGGCACGAGCCGTCGGTGGCGATCACGATGCGGGAGACGGCAGGCACCCGGCCATCGTAGTGGGCCACTGAACCGACAGAGTGCCCAGTGCTGAGCCGGTAAAGTCTGGGCGTGCCCCTTCACCTGTACGACACTGCGACCCGGTCGATCCGGCTCTTCGAGCCGCTCGTCCCCGGCCGGGTTTCGATGTACGTGTGCGGCGCCACGGTGCAGGGCGTGCCACACATCGGGCACACCAGGTCCAGCCTGGTCTTCGACGTGTTGTCCCGCTGGCTCAAGCACACCGGTTACGACGTCAGTTACGTCCGCAACGTCACCGACATCGACGACAAGATTCTGGCCAAGGCGGCGGCGAACGGCCGTCCCTGGTGGGAGTGGGCGACCACCTACGAACGAGCGTTCACCGATGCCTACGATGTGCTGGGCTGCGGTCGGCCATCAATCGAACCCCGCGCGACCGGGCATATTCCGCAGATGATCACGATGATCGGCCAGCTCATCGACAAGGGCCACGCTTACGCCGCCGGTGGCGACGCCTACTTCGCGGTCCGCTCGCTGCCCAGCTACGGCTCGCTGTCCGGGCAGAAGATCGATGAGATGGCCCAGGGTGAATCGGCCGCCTCGGCCAAGCGTGACCCGGCTGACTTCACCCTGTGGAAGGCAGCCAAGCCCGGTGAACCGCAGTGGGATTCGCCGTGGGGGCCGGGCCGGCCGGGCTGGCACATCGAATGCTCCGCGATGGCCCGCAGCTACCTGGGGTCCGCTTTCGACATTCACGGCGGCGGCCTGGATCTGGTCTTTCCGCATCACGAGAACGAGCAGGCCCAGTCCCATGGAGTGGGGGATGCGTTCGCCAACTTCTGGCTGCACAACCACTGGGTGACGCTGGCCGGCGAGAAGATGAGCAAGTCGCTCGGCAATACCCAGACAGTGCCGGCGATCACCGCGCACACCCGCGCCATCGCGTTGCGGTTCTACCTGATCAGCGCGCACTACCGGTCGCCCATCGAGTACTCCGAAGATGCGCTGGCCGATTCCGTCACCGCCTTCAGCCGGGTCGAGGCCTTTCTCCGGCGGGTCGCCGACCGGGTCGGTCCGATCGGCATCGGCGAACTGCCGGGCGATTTCGTGGCCGCGATGGATGACGATCTCGCGGTGCCCCGGGCCCTGGCCGCGGTCCACGAACAGGTCCGGCTGGGAAACACGGCGATGGCGGCCGGGGACCATGGCGCCGCGATGGCCGCGGCCCTGGCCGTGCGATCGATGCTCGCGGTACTCGGAACCGATCCGTTCGATGAGCAATGGTCCGGGCGGGCCGATGATTCCGGTCTGCGCGATGCGACATCGGCGTTGATCGCCGCGCTGCTGGACCAGCGGGCAGCGGCGCGCTCCGCCAAGGACTTCAGCACCTCCGACCGGATCCGCGACCAGCTCGCGGCGGCCGGGTTCGTCGTCCAGGACAGCCGCGACGGCGCGACCTGGGCCGTCGGCACCAACTAGCACCGCACGCCCAGCACCGCAGACCTTCGCCGGCGACTCCGCCGGCCAGAAGTATCAGCATTGACAAGAACGAGAGAGATGACATGGCAGGCAATTCGCAGCGCAAGGGCGCCGTTCGCAAGACGGGCACCAAGAAGGGTGCCGTCGTCGGCTCGGGCGGGCAGCAGCGGCGTGCGACCAAGGGCCGTGGGGCGACCCCGGCCGCCGACCAGCGGCCGCACCATCCCGCAGCCAGGCGGGCCGCGTCCGCGGCCAAGAAGGACCCTCGAACGGGTCGGGAGCAGACCCGGCCGGTTCGCGGCAAGTCCGACCTGCCCGAGACGGTCGTCGGGCGAAACCCGGTGGTCGAGGCCTTGCGCGCGGGTGTCCCGGCCACCGCGCTGTACGTCGCGCTCGGCCTTTCCGCAGATGAGCGGGTCAAGGAGGCCGTCAGCGAGGCGGCCGCCCGCGGTATCTCGATCCTCGAGGTCGGCCGCAGCGAGCTCGACCGGATCACCGGAAATGCCATCCATCAGGGGCTGGCGCTCAAGGTCCCGCCGTACACCTACGCGCACCCGGACGAGCTGATGGCGACGGCGATCGCCTCCGGTCAGCCGCCGCTATTGGTCGCCGTCGACGGCGTCACCGACCCGCGGAACCTGGGCGCGATCGTCCGATCGGCCGCGGCTTTCGGGGCGCACGGGGTTCTCGTGCCGGAGCGGCGCAGCGCCGGCATGACGGCGTCGGCGTGGCGGACGTCAGCCGGGACCGCGGCGCGGATTCCGGTCGGCCGCTGTACGAACCTTGTCCGCACGCTGAAGGACTGGGCCAGCGGCGGCGCGATGATCGTGGGTCTGGACGCCGACGGCACCGTGACCACCGATGACTTCGACATGGCCGAAGGCCCGCTCGTGCTGGTGGTCGGTTCGGAGGGCCGCGGCCTCGCCCGATTGACCGTCACGGTGTGCGATGCCACCATCTCGATCCCGATGGCCCGCAGCGTCGAATCACTGAACGCATCGGTCGCCGCGGGTGTGGTGCTGGCCGAGGTCGCCCGGCGTCGCCGCTCACACTGAGCCGACCGCCGCTCGAGCCGCCCAGCCACGGTGTGCGCGCACCTGGCCGATCGCTCGGCACCCCAGGTAGATCAGGAAGGAGATGGTCGTCACGTAGGGGCTGATCGGCAGTCCGGGGGACAGCGCCAACAGCACCCCGCCGACCGCGCTGGTCACCGCGAAAAGCGCTGACAGCAGGGTCACCTTGAGCGGCGATGCCGTCACCCGCGAGGCTGCTGCGGTGGGTGTGATCAGCAGTGACAGCACCAGCAGAGCGCCGATGATCTGCACCGCCATGGCCACCGTCAGGCCGAGCAGCAGCATGAAGACCGGGGCCAGCACACGGACCGGGACACCGCGGGAGGTGGCCACATCGGGGTCGACCGAGGCGAAGAACAGCGGTCGCCAGAGAAACGCCATCGATGCGATGACGAACAGCGCGACCACGGCCAGCACGCCGAGCGCGTCCCCGCTGACCGCGCTGGGCTGGCCGACCAGCGCGCCGAACTTGTTCGCCGACCGGCCCGGATAGATCGCGATGAACAGCACGCCCAGCCCGAGTCCGAAGGCCATCACGACGCCGATCGAGGAGTTGCGGTCGCGGGCCCGGATCCCGAGCAGGCCGAAGATCGCCGCTGCGATCAACGAGCCGACCAGCGAACCGGCGACCACGCTGCCGCCCAACAACAGCGCCCCGGCCGCTCCGCTGAACGAGAGTTCGGCGATGCCGTGCACCGCGAAGGCCAGGTCCCGAGCTTGCACCATCGGCCCGACGACCCCGGCCATGATGCCCATGATGACCGCGGCGACCAGGGACAACGACACCAGTGGCAGCAGCTGCCAGAAGTCGGTGAAGGAGATGAACTTACTCACCGATGGTCGCCGTGCCCGTGATGCTGTTCATGATCGATGCCGAGCACAAAGATCCGACCGCCCACCTGGACGACCTCGACCGGTGCGTCGAACAGGTCGCTGAGCACCTCGGTAGTCATCACCTCGGCCGGCGTGCCGATCCGGAACCGCCCGCCGCCCAGGTACAGGACCCGGTCCACCTTGTCCAGGATCGGGTTGATCTCGTGGGTGACGAAGAGCACGGCCGTGTTGGTAGCCCGTCGCCGCTCGTCGATCAGTTCACTGACCGACCGTTGATGGGTCAGATCAAGGCTGAGCAGCGGCTCGTCGCACAGGAGGACATCGGGGTCGGTGATCAGCGCTTGGGCGATCCGTAGTCGTTGCTGCTCGCCGCCGGACAACAGACCGACCGGGGCGTCGGCGTAGGCGGTGGCGGTCACCGCGGCCAGGGCGTCGTCGATCCGCCGCCGACGCTTTCGCGACGGCAGCGTGATTCCCCAGCGATGGCCGTCGATGCCGAATCCGACCAGGTCCCGGGCTCGCAGTGGCAGCCCGGGATCGAAGCTCTGGTGCTGCGGCACGTAACCGATGCGCGAGGATCCGCGGCTGACCGGCCGGCCGCCGACCGTGACCGAACCGGACGACAGCTCCAGCTGGCCGAGCAGCACCCGCAGCAGCGACGTCTTCCCGGCGCCGTTCGGGCCCAGCACAGCGACGAACTCGCCGGCCTCGATGTCGAGGTCGAGGTCATCCCAGAGCACCCGGTCGCCGTAGGCCAACTTCGCGTGCCGCAGACTGACCGCGGCCGGCGCGGTACTGCCGCGCGCGCTGGGCTCGCGGGTGGCGGTCATTTCAGTCATTGTTCAGCATCCCCGTCGAGCTTGCCGTTGCCCGACAGCCCGCCGTTGCCGGGTGCGGCTCATTTCAGTGCCGCGCTGATCTGAGCCAGATTCGCCTGCATCCAGGCCACGTAGTCGCTCACGCCGGCCGGCAGTGTTTCGGTGACCCCGACGACCGGGATCCCCGCACTGCCGGCGGCGGCCACCAGCTGGCTGGTCACTTCGCCGGAGGTCTGGATGTTGTTGAACAGCACCTGGGCGGTCTTGGTCGACAGCAGATTCCTGGTGTCGTCGAGGTCCTTCACCGATACCTCGGTTTCGGCCTCGATCGCCGCCGAGAATCCGGCCGGGGTGATGTCGGTGAATCCCAGGGTGTCGATCAGGTGGCCGGCCACCGGCTCGGTGGCGACCACCTTGATCCCGGGATGGGCGGTGCGGATCGCCGCGGCCTGCCCCTTGAGGTCGGTGATCTTGCCGTCGAAGGCGGCCGCATTCGCGGTGAAGGTCGTAGCGGCGGCGGGGTCCGCGATGCTCAGTTGGGCCGCGATCGCGTCGGCCACCTTGATCACCGAATCCAGGTCGTAGAAGACGTGCTCATTGAAGTCGCCGGACGTGTCCAGACCGGAAGCGACGACGGCGTCCAGCACGTTCGGCGCCGGATCGAGCGACTTCGCTGTGTCGCGGGCCCAATCGTCGTAGCCACCGCCGTTCACGATGACCAACGCGGCCTTGGACATGTCGAGTTTGATCTTCGGGGTCGCCTCGAAGGAGTGCGGGTCCGCATTCGGATCGTCCAGGATGGCGGTGACCTTCACCGTGTCGCCGCCGACCGCTGCGGCAACCGCGGCCCAGACGTTGGTCGACGCCACCACCGTGAGCGACGATCCGGCCGATCCGGGCGGCGAGCCGGTGCTCCCGGTCGCGCCCGAGCACCCGGCCAGCAGCACGGCGGCGATGACCACGCAGGCCGTGGCGGTCGCCAGCGGAGCGCGGCGCCGGGACGGGATGAACAATGAGCCGGTCATCGGCACTCCCACGTTATCGGTAACGGTTCCCATTACACGACGATAGCGCTAATCTGGACCGGGTCCAAACCAATTGCCCGGGACAGTCGAAAGAGGGCTGGTCGGTGGGGGGCAACCCCACCGACCAGCCCTCTCACGCTCGACGGCTCAGTACCCGGCGGCCAAACCCAGCCGCAGGCCGGTCTCCGTGTTGAACACGTGCACGTTGTCCAGATCGGAAACGTGTGCCCGGACGGTGGCCCCACCGGCGAGCTGCACGCGAGCATCGGTACGGATGACGATGCGGTCGCCGTCCGGCGTGTGGCCGTGGACGTAGGCATCGGCGCCGAGTTCTTCGACGAGGTCAACGGTGACGGGCAGGCCGACACTGCCCAGGGTGACGGCCTCGGGACGAACTCCGAAGGTGACCTCGGTCAGGTTCTGCGCCTTGGCCTCGGCCAGCACCTCGGGCTTGAGCGGTACGACCTCCTGGCCGAACTGGACACCGGTGTCGGTCAGCTTGTGCTTGGTCAGGTTCATTCCCGGCGAGCCCATGAAGCTGGCGACGAAGACGTTCTGCGGGCGGTCGTAGAGGGTCCGCGGGGTGTCGCACTGCTGCAGCATGCCGTCCTTGAGCACCGCGACGCGGTGGCCCATGGTCATCGCCTCGACCTGATCGTGGGTGACGTAGACGGTGGTGGTGCCGAGGCGGGCCTGCAGTTCGGCGATATTTGCGCGGGTCTCGACGCGGAGCTTGGCGTCCAGGTTCGACAGCGGCTCGTCCATCAGAAAGACGGACGGCTCGCGGACGATGGCGCGGCCCATCGCGACGCGCTGGCGCTGGCCACCGGAGAGCGCCTTCGGCTTGCGATCGAGGTACTTGGTCAGATCGAGCAGGCCGGCGGCCTCCTTGACCTTGGTCGCGATCTCGGCCTTCGGGACACCACGCAGCTTGAGCGCGAAGCCCATGTTGTCGGCGACCGACATGTGCGGGTACAGCGCGTAGGACTGGAACACCATGGCGATGTCGCGGTTCTTCGGCGGCAGGTGGGTGACGTCGCGGCCACCGATCAGGATCTTGCCCTCGTTGACCTCTTCCAGACCGGCCAGCATGCGCAGCGCGGTGGACTTGCCCGAACCGGACGGGCCGACCAGGACGAGGAACTCGCCGTCGACGATGTCCAGGTTCAGGTCGTTCACCGCCCGCACCGGCGGATTGCCCGGGTAGATCCGCGATGCTGATTCGAACTTCACGTCTGCCATTGCTGTGGGGTCCCTTCGACTGATGATTCGGCTCACTGGTGCCTGCCAGCGACCCTAGCGGGTGGCAAGCCCGCTGTGAAGAGCTTGGACCAAAATGTTGGAAATCGATTTCCCGAGCCGGGCGCCCCGTCTGGAGCTCGCGGTGCCCGGTCGGGACCTAAGGCCCTACCGGCCCCGGCGGCATCGGCGGCATCCTACAAGTAGAACGCCAACGACGGTGCTCGGATATGGCTGGTGCTTCTCGTGCAGATTGCAATGACTGCCTCCACCTTCGTGTGGGGCACCCGGCCACCCGAATCGCATCGCCCCGCTGGACGAGGATCCCGCCGCCTGCGGCGAAGATGGCCGGTCGACGGCGAACGCCTCGCGAATTTCCGCGCCCGAGGCGATTGACTCCCGCGCTAGCCACCCAGGATCGGGGCGGCACAGTCGCCGAATATCAGCTACCCGAGGCCGAAATCGGCCGAACAAGAAAGCAGGATCCACGAATGACAACCGCAACCAACCATGCCGCCGATGCAGCCGAGGGCAGTGCCCCGGCCGGCGATCAATCGAACGAGTTTCCGAACGGTGACGATCTGGGGTTGTCTCGAGGCACCGACTTCTACGGCCTCGACGAACTGCTGACCGACCACGAGCGAGAGGTCCGCGACCGGGTGCGGCTGTGGTGCGACACGGAGGTCGTTCCCGCTGCCGCGGATTTCTGGGAGCGGGCGGAGTTCCCGGTCGAGCTGGCGAAGGGATACGGGCGGCTTGGTATCGCCGGCGCATCGATTGTCGGGAACGGCTGTCCAGGGCTTTCCTTCCTGGCCGAGGGCATGATCGCGGCCGAGCTGGCTCGTGGTGACGGGAGTATCGCGACCCTGAACGCGGTGCATTCCGGGCTGGCCATGACCACGATCGCCATGGTGGGCTCGCCGGAACAGCAAGCCCAGTATCTGCCGCGGATGGCGACCTGCGAGATCCTCGGCGCGTTCGCGCTGACCGAGCCGAACCACGGCTCCGATGTCGTCGCCCTGGAAACAAGCGCTCACCGGGACGGCGACGAATGGGTACTGAACGGGCAGAAGCGGTGGATCGGCAACGGCACTGTCGCCGACGTGGTGGTCGTCTGGGCCCGTGACGATGACGGCAATGTCGGCGCCTTCGTCGTCGAGCATCCGGACGGCGCCGAGCACCCCATCCCGGGGTACAACGCCCGCAGGATTGTGGGCAAGGCCGCGAACCGGGGCGTCTGGCAGGCTCAGATCCGCCTCGACGGAGTCCGGATACCCGCGAGCGCCCGGCTGGCCAACGCCCGTACCTGGGACGACGCCAACTATGTACTGGCCAAGTCGCGGCAAACCGTGGCCTGGGAAGCCCTTGGCCACGCCGTCGCCGCCTACGAGTCCGCGCTCACCTATGCACTGCGTCGGCAGCAGTTCGGTCGGCCGCTGGCTCGGTTCCAGTTGGTCCAGGACAAGCTCTCGCACATGCTCAGCGACATCACCGCGATGCAGCTGATGTGTACCCGGATGTCGCAGATGCAGGCCGAAGGTCGGGTCTCTCTCGAACACGCCGCGCTGGCCAAGCTCAACACCGGAGACGCGGCCCGCCGGGTCTGCGCGATGGCGCGGGACATCCTGGGCGGCAACGGAATCCTGCTTGATCACCATGTCGCCCGGCATCACGCCGACATCGAGGCCGTTTACACCTATGAGGGCACCGACTCCGTCCAATCCCTCATCGTCGGCCGCGCCATCACCGGCCTCAACGCATTCCGCTGAGCAGTGCTCAGTCTTTATCGCATGATGGCTACCGGAACCGGCAGCCGAACCGATTCACACGCATTACAGGAGCATCGACCATGAGTACAACATTGGAACACCCGGACAAGCGGGTCGTCATTGACCGTGAATTCCCGGCGGACACGAACGATCCCACTGCGGGCGCGGTGGCGGTTTCTCGCGAGCTGGCATCGGAACAGGTCAGGATGATAGCCGATCCAGGACCGCTGGGTCTGGCCGCTTTCGCTCTGACGACATTCTTGTTGAGTTTGGTGAATGCGGGGGTCCTGCCAAAGGACACCGAACCCGTTGTGCTGGGGGTGGCCCTGGCCTACGGCGGCGTGGCGCAGCTACTCGCCGGCATGTGGGAGTTCCGCAAGGGCAATGTTTTCGGCGCCACCGTCTTCTCCTCCTACGGCGCCTTCTGGCTGTCATTCTGGGCATTTCTGACCTTCTTCGCCGGCGATATTCCGGCCGCAGACCGTGGGGCCGCAGTGGGTTGGTACCTGCTCTCCTGGGCCATCTTCACCTCGCTCATGCTGATTGCGGCACTTCGAACAACAGCGGTATTGGCTCTGCTCTTCGCCGTTGTCGATGTTGTGTTCGTCCTACTGGCGCTTGGGGCATTGACCGCCACCGCTGGACTGACAACAACCGGCGGAATGCTCGGGATCGTCGCTGCCGCGCTGGCCTGGTATTTATGCGCAGCCGGCGTCACGGCGTCAACCTTCGGTCGGGCGATTCTGCCCAACCGGCCGCTTTTCCGGAGCTAGTCGACAATTCCCCGGAGGTGCTCGACACAGATACCCCCTGGACTGACGCCAAACCTGGCGAGCCGCGATCTACGCATCGCCGAGTTGACCAGACATCCACTACTTCACCGAAGGAAACCGAAAATGAGCACCGCCACAAACCCGACCGATACAGCCGCCGGCGCCGAAGGGCAGGAGTACAACGTCATCTGGTTCACCGAGGCGTGCCTGAGCAATGCCAAGCGGTTGGAAGCCTACGTCAAGGACGCCCAGCAGACCGGCAACGAAGCACTCGCCGAATTCTTCCAGAAGGCCCAGGCGGAAAGCCGCAAGGGCGCGGACCTGGGAAAGCAGATGCTCCGCACGCTGCTGAACGACGCCAGCTGATCTGCGGCCGCCCAGCGAGTGTGCTGGTCGACAACAACTGATAGCAACCGATTGCGCCCGCTGGGTCCCAACTCACGGGGTCCTACCTACGGCGACACCACGCGCTGGTCGGGCTAGCTGATAGCCCGACCACCATGGCCCCCGGCCCCCGGTGCCTCACTCCAGAAGGAAAAAAATTCATGGCTGTCACCGCCGGATCTCGGCCCGCCACTTCGTCAACCGACAGTGCCACTGATGCCGACGTGGTGCTCCCCGCTGAATCGTTGTCCGGCACTTCGGTGCGGGACAAGTTGGTGACCGCCGAGGAAGCTGTCCGGCTGATCCGCGACGGCGACTCCGTGGTGGTCGAAGGGTTCGTCGGGCAGGGTTTCGCCGAGGAACTGACGCTGGCGTTGGAACAACGCTTCCTGCTGACCGGTTCACCGAATGACCTGTCGCTGGTGTTCACCGTCGCGCCGGGGGACAGGCAGGGGCGTGGCCTGGACAGACTCGCCCACGAGGGCCTGATCAAGCGGGCGCTGGGCGGCCACTGGGGATTGTCGCCGGCGCTGGGGAAAATGGCGGTCAACGGCACGATCGAGGCACACAACCTTCCGCAGGGGGTCATCTCCCACCTGTTCCGGGACACCGCGGCGGGTAAACCCGGCTTGATTTCCAGGGTCGGACTGGACACCTTTGTCGACCCTCGGCTCGGCGGCGGGAAGATCAACGACCGCACCACCGAGGACCGCGTCGAACTCCTCACGCTGCACGGCGAGGAGTACCTGTTCTACAAGGCACTCGATCTGGATGTGGCCTTCCTCCGGGGAACCACGGCGGACCCGGAAGGCAATATCACCATGGAGCGGGAGGCGCTCACCCTGGAGGCCCTTGCGGTGGCCACCGCAGTCCACAACTGCGGCGGTCTGGTCATCGTGCAGGTGGAGCGGGTCGCCGACACTGGCAGCCTGAGCTCGCGGGAGGTCAAGATCCCAGGCGTCCTGGTGGACTGTGTCGTGATATCAGAGCCGGAGCACCATTGGCAGACCTTCGGCACCCACTATTCCGCGGCGCTCAGCGGTGAGCTGCGGCGGGTCCGCAGCACGGTTGCACCGATGGAGCTGACCGAGCGGAAGGTCATCGCCCGTCGGGCGGCAATGGAACTCCGACCGGACAGTGTGGTGAACCTCGGTATCGGTCTGCCGGAGGGAGTGGCGAAGGTGGCGGCCGAGGAGCACATCCTGCAGTACTTCACGCTGACCGCGGAGCCCGGGCCAATGGGTGGGATGCCGACCGCCGGACTTGATTTCGGTGCCGCGGTGAATGCCCAGGCCATCCTGGATCAGCCGTCGCAGTTCGATTTCTACGACGGCGGCGGGCTGGACGCGGCGGTTCTCGGGATGGCCCAGGCGGACCGGCTCGGCAATGTCAACGTCAGCCGGTTCGGTTCGAAGCTGGCCGGCTCGGGCGGGTTCATCAATATCAGTCAGAACGCCAAGAAGCTGATCTTTGTCGGGACCTTCGTGGCCCCGAGCCGGAGTCTGGTGCAGGCCGGACGGCTGATCATCGCCGACGGAGCCGTCACACCGAAGTTCCTCGCCGACGTCGAGCAGCGCACATTCAGCGGGGTGCTCGCGGCCGCCGCCGGGCAGCCGGTGATGTACGTGACCGAGCGATGCGTGTTCCAGCTCACCCGGGACGGCCTCGAGCTGGTCGAGATCGCCCCCTGGGTGGATCTGGAGAAGGACATCCTCGCCCACATCGGGTTCGAGCCCATCATCAACGGCAAACTGCGGCTGATGGATGCGCGCATCTTCGCCGACGGACCCATGGGTCTCAAGGACGATCTGCTGACCGTGCCGTTGGATGCCCGCTTCGACTACGACGCCGCGCGGAACATGTTCTTCCTGAACATGGAGGGCATGTCGCTGGCCACCCTCGATGAGGTCGAGTCCATCGGAACCGAGATCGAGAAGCGGCTGGCCGCCATCGGCAAGAAGGTCCTGATGGTCGTCAACTACGACAACTTCTACCTGGCGCCGACGCTCACCGACGCCTACGTCACCCTTGTCCGCAGGCTGTCCGAACAGTATTACGCCGGGGTCACCAGGTACACCACCAGTTCCTTCATGCGACTCAAGCTGAGCGAGCGTCTTTCCCATCGTGGGTTGGCACCACACATTTACGAAAGCCGTCAGGAAGCCATGAACTGGCACCGGTGATGGCCGACCCGGGTTCCCGCTCGGTTCACCAACAGAAAGTCTAAATATGACAGAGCCATTCTCCTCAGTCGCCATTATCGGTGGCGGATTCATGGGTTCGGGTATCGCCGAGGCCGCAGCGGTCGTCGGTATCCCGGTGGTGGTCCGCGAGCTGCCGGAGTTTCTCGATGGAACCCGCAAGCGGCTGGAAAAATCGCTCGACCGCGCGGTCAAGAAGGGCAAACTCGACGTAGCGCAACGCGATGCAGCGCTCGCCCTCATCACGTTGACCAGCGACCTCGAGGACGTGGCCGGCGCCGATCTCGTCATCGAGGCGGTGTCGGAAAGCATTGAACTCAAGACGTCAATCCTGAAAGCGCTGGATAAAATCGTCGGGGCCGACACCATCATCGCATCGAATACCTCGGCGATCCCGATCGCACAACTCGCGAGCGTGGTCAGCAACCCCGGTCGCGTGGTCGGATTGCACTTCTTCTCCCCGGTGCCGGTGATGAGCCTGGTGGAGATCGTGCACGCGCTCGACACCAGCGACGACACGATCAAGAGGGCACGAATGTTCGTCGAACGGCTCGGCAAGCACACCATCGAGACCAAGGACCGTTCCGGATTCATCGTCAACTTCCTGCTGATCCCGTATCTCATGGCAGCCGTTCGGATGTATGAAGAGGGCTTCGCCAGCAGGGAGGACATCGATGACGGCATGCGACTCGGCGCCGGCCATCCCATGGGTCCGCTGACGCTCTGCGACTTCATCGGCCTGGACGTCCTGCTCGCGGTGTGCAACTCGATGTACGACGAATTCAAGCAGACCGAATATGCACCGCCACCAGTGATGAAACGAATGATCGCCGCAGGGCGGTTGGGGCGAAAATCCGGGCGCGGCTTCTACGACTACTGAGGGTGCCCGATCGGCGGGTGTGGGGCGCGCAGGTGATAGCCGGCCTGCAGGCTGAACGGGGGTTACTGGTCGGTGAGCAGACCGACGTAGGCCTCACCAAGTGGGGCGGCACGGCGAGCAGCCACTGAATTGGCCGGCTCAGACGTCGACTCGGCGCAGCCGCACCGCGGTGAGCCCGATCAGCACCAGGGCGTATCCGCACATCACAGCGAATCCGGTCCAGGGCAGCAAGGGGTGGGCCAAACCGTAGGTGCCGTCCAGTAGCATGGCGCCGGCGTTGGATGGCAGGAACTGCACGAAGTGGCCGGTCAACGTGGCGGGTAGCAGGTTGGTCAGCGGTGGGATCACGAAGAAGACCGCGACGAACGTGGTGATCGCTGCGGCGGTGTTGCGCAGCAGCGCCCCCAACGCGAGGGCGGTGATGCCGGCGACGGTGAGGTAGAGCGCCGCTCCGACGACGCTGCGGAGCGCGCCGGGGGCGGACAGAGTGACGTTCAAATGGTGCCCGCTGAGCAGCGCCTGGCCGACGAAGAACGAGATGAACCCGGCGATGAGCATGGTAACGAAGACCGCGGCGGCGAACACGGCCAGTTTGCCCCAGAGCATGGGCAGCCGCCGGGGTACCACGGCCAGCGATGATCGGATCATCCCGGTGCTGTACTCACCGGTGATGAGCAGGACGCCGAGGAC
>JBBRSR010000012.1:0-106734 GCA_038245175.1 Mycobacteriales bacterium
CGGCGTGCGGCTCAGCGTCGCTCGCAACGCGAGGACGCGAACAGCGGCCTCGTTGAGCCGCGTCTGGGTGAGCGACCCGTCGGCGACGGCAGCGACGATCCCGGTCACCGCCTCGGTGGGTCGCACCGGCATCAGGAGCAGGTCCTGGCCGGCCGCCAGCGCGCGCCAGGCCGCTTCGCCGCTGCCGTAACGGTCGGCGATCGGCACCATCTGCAGGGAGTCGCTGACCGCCAACCCGTGGAAGCCGACCGGCGTGCAGCCACTGGGTAGCGGAGTCGCCGGATCGCCGCGCAGCAGGTCCGTCAGCACGATTCTGGACAGGCTGGTCGGCTCCGAACCGGTGTCGACGGCGGGGAAAAGGGTATGCCCGGTCATCACCAGGCTGACCCCCGCGCCGACCCCGGATCGCACCGGCGCGGACGCCGAACTGTTCCATCGGGCGCAGTTGGTCTGCAGGGTCGGCAGGGCGACGTGAGTGTCGGTGCTGAGTTCGCCGATCCCGGGAAAGTGCTTCAGCGTGGCCGCGACGCCGGCGCCCTGATACCCCTGCACCGCAGCAGCCACCAGCGCGCCAACCCGCTCGGGGTCAGATCCGTAGGACCGATCGCCGATCGACGAAACCCCGTCGATCGGCAGCACGTCGGAAACCGGCGCGAAGTCGAGGTTCACCCCCACCGCCGCCAGTTCGGCCGCGGCGGCGGCCGCCACATCGTGGGTGATCCGGACAGCCGTCGGCAGATCGCCGATGCTGCCCAGTTCGGAGGCGCCCGGAAAGCTGGTAAAGCCGTTGACCAGGCGGGTGACGTCGCCGTACTCCTGGTCGGTGCCGACCAACAGCGGGAAGTCGGCGAAGGTCGCCGGTACCTGCCCGCGCAGGGCTCGGGTGACCGCTGACACCTGCCCGGGGGTTCCCCCGCGGGTGCCGTCCACATCGCCTTTGCTGCCCATCAGGATGACGCCGCCGAGTCCGAGATCGGCGACCTCGGAGGTGCCCACGGCGTCGGCCGAGCTGGCCATGATCACCGATCCGGCCTTTTGCGGCACAGTCAGCGAGGCCACCAGTGCGGCCGCCCGATCGATGTCCTCCTGGGTGACCATCCCCCACGGTGTCACCGCCCCGGCGCCGATCGACGCGGCGAGCGAGCCGGGCGCGGCCGTTGCCGAAGTATCGCTGGTACCGGCTTCGGCCGGGCTGCTCGCCATCGACTGGCTCTGCGACGATACCGACGTCGAGCCGGTCGAGCCGGTCGAACCCGAGGTGGGGGTGATCGGCACCTCCGCGAAGTGCGCGGCGTCCGGTACGGAGCAGGCCGCCAGCAGCACCGAAACCACCCCGAGCCAGACGATCGATCGACCCCCGGTGCATGGACTCATCCGCAGGCCTTCTTACTGGCCTGGGCGGCGTCGGACCCGCCGATGGTCAGCGTGCCCGCGTTGTCGTCGATGCTGTAGAGCACTGACCAGGCGATACAGCCGACGGGCAGATCGGTGGGGGCCAACTCCGCCGATTGCTCAGAGATGAACGACATCCGGATCTGGGTGGCGCCGTGGTCTCCGGCCAGGATCTGGTGGACCATGATGTCCGAATCCCTGGTGCTGGCATATTCGGTGCGCCAGGTGGCTTCATCCTTGACGCTGGTGGTTGTCGCCGCGAAAAGGGCGTAGTCACGGTTGTTGATCGCGTCAAAATTGCGCTGGACCAGCGTGCGGATGGCAATCGCCTGCGGATGGCCGCTCGCTGATTCCGAGATCCGGACCACGGTGTCGCCGCTGGCTGCGGTAGCCGCCACACCGGCGCCGGCGGTGCCGGCGGTGGCCACGTCAGCGGAGGCGGTGGCCACGTCAGCGGACGTGGCGGCGGGTGAGGCGGCGGGGGGACCTACCGCGCCCATGGACGCGACAACCGAGGCGTTACCGGTGGAGGTCTGCGGATGCCGACGCCCCAGGTAGACAGCGATCCCGATGCCGAACAGCACGACACCGACCAGCGCGACGGACAGCAGGATGGTCAGGCGCTGCGACTGTCCGTCCTGAGCCACTCTCACCTCCGCCGAATCGTCTGAGCAAGACAGTCTCTCACCTTCTGCGCAGGATGCCCCGCCCGAGCAAGGGTTGAGGTGCCGCTGACGATGGTGTCGCTGGTCAGCCGACCTGGTGCAGCCAGGTGACTGCGGATCCTTCGCCGGCGCATCGGTAGGACTCGAGTTCGGCATCGATATCGGCGCCGAGAACTTCGCCGAGCGCATGCCGGATGGCGTCCGCGGAGTGGTGTCTGGCGATCAATGCGCGCAGTTGATCCTCACCGACCATCACGTCGCCGTTTGCCGCGATCTTGCCGTGCCAGACGGCGCGGCCGGGAATGTGGCAGATCCGTTCGCCGTCCTGACCGTGACTCGGATTCTCGGTGACCTCGAACCGGACCATGCCCCAGGTTCGCAGCGCCTGGGCGATTCGGGCCCCGGTTCCGCGGTCGCCCGACCAGGCCGCCTCCGCCCGCAGCTGTCCCGGCGCGGACGGTTGCGGCGTCCAGGCCAACGACACCCGGGAACCCAGGACGCCCGAAATAGCCCACTCCACGTGCGGGCAAATCGCCGGCAGCGCTGAATGGACGTACACCACCCCTGACGTTTGCACTGTGCACCTCCGCTTTTGCTCCGACGTCTTCCCCAACGTCTGACAAAAGGCCTGGTGCACGATGCCTACCGGGATGTTGCTTGTGAAGTTTGGTGGTGCAGGTGTACTGGGACCATTGTGCACTGTGTGACGAGTGATGCGCCAGTTTGCGTTTATTCTGCCCGGCCAGCCAGCGTTGATTCTTCTCGGACCGGCAGGGACGCCTGCTTCCCACGGCCGGGACTCGGCGCCTTACCCCACTCTCAGCCTTCCGCCGTGGTTCGGCTCATCCCTCTTTCCACGGCCCCGATCAGGTAGTCCCGGAGTTCCGCGGCCGGCACGATGGCGTTCACGGATCCGACCTCCAGTGCCCGGTCGATATTGTGGATCGCCTCGAATTCGGCCGCTACCTCACCGAGCTTCCCGGCGCGGACGGTGGTCCGGAGTTCGGTCAGCTGAACCCGCAGGGCCGCTCGGTCGGTATCGTCCGTACCACTCTCGGCGACCGCCGCCTCCAGCTTCTTGACCTCCGGATCGGCGCTGGTCCGGGTGTTCACGTCCCGGGTGAAGACCACCGCCGCGGCCGGGGCGCCGCCGATCACCGACGCGAACGACCCCTCGACGGCGACCACCTCCATGTTGTCGTTCAAGGCGCCGGAGAACACCACAAACGCACCACCGTGGTAGCGCGAGATGACGCAGAAAATGATCGGGCCGTCGAAATTGACGATCGCCCGGCCGATTTCGGCGCCGTACTCGAGTTGCAGGTTGCGCAGCGATTCCGGGGAACCGTCAAAACCGGACAGGTTCGCCAAGACCAACAGCGGTCGGGTGCCACTGGCCGCGTTGATCGCCCGGGCGGCCTTCTTGGACGACCGCGGGAACAACGTGCCGGCGGTGAACTGGTCAGGTCCATCGGTGGGCAGTGACCCGCGTCGAGGGATCGCCCGTGACTCGATTCCGAGCATCGCCACCGAGAATCCACCCAGGTGTGCGTCGATGACGACGGCGGTGTCGGCATCGGCCATGCCGGCCCAGCGCTCCAGCACCGGATGGTCCTGATCGACGATCGACTTGATCACCGTTCGGATATCGAACGGCTTCTTACGGTCCTTATTGGTAACCGGGGAGAAGATATCGCCGACCGTGGTGAAGTCGCTGGACGGGTGCACATGCGGGAAGCTGCAGATATCCCGGTCGTACGGATCACCGGTGCCCGACCGACGCGGGAAACGCTCGCCCGGAGCGGTGTAGGAATGGTCGTAATGGGCGAACAGGATGTCGCAGGCCGCCCGCAGATCGGGCGCCCAGTACTGCGCCTGCCCGTTGGGACCCATCACCCGGTCGTACCCGCCGAGACCGAAGTTGTCCTCGGCCGACACACCGCCGGAGTAGTCCAGCGAATGCTTGCCGGTCAGCACCATCGCGCTTTCCGGCGTCATCACCAGAATGCCCTTGGTGTGCTGCAGCATCGTCGCCTCGGCGTTCCAGTACGGCTGCGCACCCACATTGATGCCGGCGACGACAACGTTCACCTCGCCGCCGTCCTGGGTGAAATTGATCAACCGGCGCAGCACCCGGGCCACCCCGTCCATATTCTCGGTGCCACTGTCCATCGAGATCTTCGCTCCGGACGACAGTGCGAACCACTCGACCGGCGCACCCAACTCGTCCGCCAGATCGATCGCGGCCTCCAGCAACGCACACTCGGCGACGGCTACTGTCCCCAGCGCCTTCGTCGGGTCGCCGAACAGCGCGACCCGGACAATGCCCTCGGGGTAGCCCGGTGTCGGCGTGCTGACCAGCCCGGTGACCACCCCGGCGGTGTTCTGTCCGGCCGGCCGATAGACCGGCCCGAACTGTCCGTCCGCGTCGAAGTCGTATTCGGTGAACGATCCCTCGTCACCGGTGAGCATCGGCACGATCTCATAGGGATAGACATTTCCGCGGGCGCGGGAACGTTGCACCTTCTGGGTGTAACCGTCCAGCGTGGCCAGCGGTTCGGTCGGCGGCTCACTGATCGTGACCGACACCCCGGCGCCCGGTGTGTAGGTCAGGGTGAGCGCCAGATCCCGCGGCGGCTGATCGGCCCGTTGTTGCAGTCGCGCCAGGATCATCACCTCTTCCAGACCGGCACCAGCGGTCAGCGGCGCCGTCCGCCGGGCGAAATCCGCGAGTTCCTTCGCGGAGACCTTGATCGGCGGCCAGACGTGCAGAAAGACCTGATTGGCGTCCAGCCGCTGCCGGGCACCGCGATCGGCCTGGACCCGGCGGATGCTGTCCAGACACGCCCCGAGTACTCGTTCGAATGCCGGAAACCCGGTGACCTCGCCGCTCGCGTCACGGACAGGGGTGACGTCGCGAACCTCGGCCAAGGCGACCAACCGCTCGTCGGCGGGATTGTTCGGAGCCACACAGTGGAACAGGTAAACGCCCTCCGCGGCGGGCATCTGGGTTCCGTTGAAGTTCTTCAGGCGCCACAGGTCCAGTCGTTGGCCGGTCAGCGGATGCATCCCGCGAATGACCCGTTCCTCCTGCAGACCGCTCGGCGAGGGCCGGAAGGTGAACACCTGCGGATCGACGAGGGCGCCCTCGGACACCGTGACGGTGACCCGTCGGCCGTCGGCCGCTCCCGGGATCCCGTCCAGGGTCTGCCGCAGGACGGCCGACATCTCATCATGATCAGCGGGCTGGTCGGCCCAGGAGATGTACAGGTCGGTGACCACGTTCGCCGGATTCGCCGTCTTCGACGCGAGGTTGCCCACCGCGGCCATGTCGTCGGCCAATTCGGCATAGTCGGAGACCGTGGCGATCAGGTGCAGCCGCTGCCCGCTGAGCTCGAAGTCGCCGGTGAAGAACGGCCGTCCGTCCAGATCGAACGCCCTGGCATCGGCCAGGGTTCGGACCTTGTAGAAGCGTCGGGTCAGCGCTTCCAGCATCGGCGCCAGACCGGAACCACCCGAATCCATCTGTTCGGCCATCAGTCGTTTGAGCGGCTCGGAACTGGCCACCAAGGCCTCGATCCCGGCGGCATGCTCGGCCGGCGTCTGCGGCTGTGCGAGCAGGTTCAGCTGATCCCGCACGGCCTGATCGACCTGCTCACGCGCGCTGTCGATCAGCGGCTGGTCGAACGCGGCGAACCGGATACTACGGGCGAGGTCGCCGACTATCGGGTACCGCAGCTGGGTGGCCACCACGAGCCGCCCGAGGACCTCGAGGACCTGCTCCCGGACCGGGCCCGCCCACTCGTTGTCCGCGGAGAGCCAGCGCTCGAGCAGTGCGGCGACGATCGGGATCTGGTCGGCCGCGCGCTCCTGCGCGAGGAAGACCCGGAAAACCGCCTCCTCCAGCTCGGCGCCGGGTTCGATGTCCGCCAGTCCGTAGTGGCCCAGGACGCGGGACAACCTGGTCCGGAACGATTCGGGCAATCCCTCGCGTTCGACGTCCAACGAACGCAGGTAGGAATGGAAGTACTCGCGCGGGCTGTGCACCCGTTCGTCGCTCTCCTCTTCCTCGCCGGCCGGCCGGTTACGGGACAGCTCGCACAGATCGGCGAACGTGGTCAGCAGGCCGAGCTCGACATCCAGCAGATCGTTGTCGCTGGCCGCCAGTTGCGACATGGCACTGTCGTAGTCGGTGATCAGTTCGCGCGCGCGGACAGCGCTTACGTCATAGCCGGTGATCAGCGCGTGCATCGCCGCCAGATCGGCTTCCGCCCGCGCCCGTGGACCGGTCTCCGGGCCTTCGGCCAGGCCGAACTCGATCATCGGTGTGGTCGCTACCGGGCCGTCGTCCTCGGCGATCTTGTCGATCCGGAAGAGCGGCGCGCCGCCATCGACCTGCGAGCTGACGCCGACCAGGATCTCGCGCACCTTGCCCGCGTAGGGGGCGCGGACGGCCGTCTCCATCTTCATGCTCTCGAGCACGACGACGGTTTCGCCGGCTTCCACCTCGGCGCCCGCGGCAGCGCGCACCGCGACGACGACGGCGGGGGCCGGTGACCGGACGGTGCCGCCCTCGTCCCGAACCACCCGATGGCTGAAACCGTCGACCTCGACCAGGTAATAGGCCTGACCGGCCATCGTGACCAGCTGGAACCGTCGACCGGCCAGCGTCAGCCTGCTCTCGAATTCGGAGAGCCGGTCGACCGCGAACTCCACGGTCGCACCGCCGACCTCCACCCGGTAGTGGCGTGGATCGACCTTGGCCACCATGAACCGGTAGGTCTGGCCCAGGTGCCCGAGCTCGACGGGCCGGCCTACGGCATGCGCGGCACGCGGCCGGCCACCCCGGGCGGAGAGCAGGAAGGCATCGCGTTCGGCGGCTTCTTCACCGTCATAGACGGCCGCGGCAACGGCCAGCAGCGCAACATTCGGGTGCGGCGCCTTGGACTCCTCCAAGACGCCCGGGCGGTCCAGCCAGCCGGTGTCGGCGGAGCCGGACACCACCTCGGGCCGGTAGGTCAGATCCAGCAGGAATGATTTGGTCGTCGTGCCGCCCTGAATGACGACGGTGGTTTCGCGCAGCGCCCTGCGCAACCTGGCCAGCGCCTCCGAACGGTCGCGGCCCCAGGCGATCACCTTGGCGACCATCGAGTCGTAGGCGGCGGGGATGGTGTCGCCGGTGGCGATGCCGGTGTCGACCCGGATTCCCGGACCGGACGGCAGGTTCAGCAGTTCCACCAGCCCCGGCGCCGGGGTGAAGCCCTGATCGGCATCCTCGGCGTTGAGCCGGGCCTCGATGGCGTGACCGAACTCGGTCGGCGGCTCGCCGACCAGCGGGTCACCAGCGGCCACTTGAATTTGCAGTTTGACCAGGTCAAGGCCGGTGGTGGCCTCGGTGATCGGGTGTTCGACCTGCAGCCGGGTGTTCACCTCGAGGAAGGCGAACGACTTCTCCTCCGGTTGGTAGAGAAACTCGACCGTGCCGGCGCCGCGGTAGCCGGCATTGCGCACCAGGTTGATCGCTGCCTGACGCAACCCGGAGCTCTGCTCCAGGGTCAGGGCCGGCGAGCTGGACTCTTCGATCACCTTCTGATTGCGGCGTTGGATCGAGCAGTCGCGGACCCCCGGCGCCCAGACGGCACCGTAGTTGTCGGCCATCACCTGGACCTCGATGTGCCGGCCACCCTGGACGAGTTTCTCCATGAAGACCACGGAGTCGCCGAACGTGCGCAGAGCCTCGCCCTGTACCCGCTCCAACGACAGTTCGAGATCCTCGGGCTCGCGGACGATTCGGATGCCCCGCCCGCCACCGCCGCTACGGGCCTTCAGGATCAACGGATACTTGATCACTTCGGCGTGTTTGAGGGCGTCCTGGTAGGTCTCGACCGGCCCGCCGCTCCACGGGGCGATCGGGACGCCGCTGGATTCGGCCAGCAACTTGGCCTCGATCTTGTCGCCGAGCCGGCGCATCGCCTCGGCCGGCGGGCCGATGAAGGTGATGCCCAGCTTTTCGCAGAGTTCGGCGAACGTAGGGTCTTCGGCGACGAATCCCCAGCCGACCCAGACCGCGTCGGCCCCGCTCAGCTTGAGGACACGCTCAAGCTCGACATGATCGAGGTAGGGGCTGCCCGCGATCCCCCGGTCGATCAGCGTGACCGACTCGTCGGCGGCGCGGACGAACAGCGCCCGACGCTCGGCCTCGGTATGCAGGGCGACGACCCGTATGCCGTAGCCGAATTCCTCATTGAGCTCGCGGACCGCGCGGATAAGCCGCACGGCAGGCTCACCACGGTTGACAACAGCGATCCGGGTGAACATGTGAGATCCATTCTGAGACGACTTCTGAGACGGCATTGTCCCTCTCCTAGCCAGTGCAACGGCGTCCAAGGTCGAGTTGTTGGTCATGAATCAGCCGCCGAAGGCGATCCCGATATCTTCAGAAGCGTGGCTGGCCGGCGTCAGCTCAAACGTTGTCTCGGGCGCGGTCACCGCCGATTCTGCGCTCGGCGCAGCGACCTCTGCCGCCGAGGCGGGGGCGACGACGGCCGGGTCGATCCGCATGACGGCGTACCCGGCGACGGCGCCGGCGCCGAAACCGGGCGCGAAGATCTTCACCGGCGATGTGATCACCCCTTCGGCGACGGCGTCTGCGATCGCGATCGGGATACTCGCCGACGACGTATTACCCATGGTCTCGATGTTGAAATACAGTTTGTCCGCCGCCAAGCCGGCACTCGCTGCGAGCGTGAGGACCATCGTCTTGTTCGCCTGGTGCGGCACCACGAGCTCCACGGTGTGCCAGGCCGAATCGGCGACCCCGGCCGGGTCGGGCAGGGCCTCCAACTCGGAGATCATCTGCGTCAGATAGCGCCCCGCCAGAGCCTTGACCTCCGGCCCGTACACGGTGATGTTGTTGTCGAACGCCGGGTTCGGCCAAATGATCGAGTTGACCTGACTGACCGGGCCACTGGCGTATGTCTGCAACAGATCGATATCGCCCTTCTCCCCCGGTCCCGCCGGGGCGATCACGAAGGCGGCGGCACCATCGCCGAAGATCATCCGGGACGGCCGCACCGTGCCGATCTTGTCGGAGAACTTCTCGCCACATACCAGCAACACCGGACGCTGAACCTCTTGCAGCAACCGCGTCGCCTCCGCCAGTCCATACGACATCCCGGCACATGCGGCGATCAGATCAACCGACGAATGGGTTTGATAAATGCCCAGTTGCCCGGAAAGCCACGTGGCCATCGACGGGATGATCCGGTGAGTGGTGCACGAACAGAACAGCACGGCACCGATCTCGTCGGCGGTACGCCCCGAGTGCGCCAACGCCGCTTTCGCGGCATCCAAACTGATCTCGCCCAAATCGCGAGCGGTGTACCTACGCTCCTCGATACCCGTCTTGTCGCTGATCTCGGCCGCGCTCATCGGCGACCAGCAATACGCCGCGTTCCGGATCAGGTCGGCGTTACTGCAGACGATCTCGCCCTTCGCCACCGCGAGGGCTTCGATCTTCGGCAGCACCGAGTAAGCGGCGCGGACATCGGTCGGCGGGTAGGGCCGGATCGGTTGCGCACTTTCCACGTCCGGTGAGCCCAGGGATCCGGCGTTCGCGCCGGACACTCGACTCGCACCTCGTTTGAGTTGCTGAACGAACCGCAGCACTTCCCGGGTCCGCGGCCGGAACATCACGATGACGTCATCGTCGGTGAGGTCGCCGACGGCCACCAGCCGCACCTTCGTTCGGTCCCACGGGTACTGGTTGTGCAAGACCATCGACCAGCGACGCAGCGCCTCCAACTCGGGAATCTCTTCGTCGCAGTTGAGAATTTCCTCGTAGGAATGCCGCAGGTAGTCCGGGTTGTAGTCATCCAGCACGAAGGTCAGTCCGGCCGGCTCGGCCAGCGCTTCTGCAATGGTGGGCTTGATCGACGGCAGCACCGTCGCGTCGTGGGTCCGGGTCGCGAACACCTCGAACAAGTCCGCCCAGATCCGATCCTCCGCTGCCGCGTCCCAGGTTGCGGGCAACGCCAGGTAAGCGGCGCCGACGGCCTCGACCTTCGACTCCGAGTCGTTCCACGGCGCCACGATCGGAAGGAACACGTCGTCCTGTTGCCGAGGTACATCGCGCCACCGGATCGGTTGCTTCTCGTACATGGTCATGGCGAACCGGTTCACCCAGAACAGGTTCAGCGCCACGTCCCGCATCAGCTCATACCGGCTGGCGTATCGGCCGTCCGCTATCCGGGCGACGATGTCGGTGCCCTTCGGGGCCTTGGTCTCGAAGTCCCGCCGGATCACCCCGTCGAGCTGCTTCTCCGTCTCCATCACCGAAAAATCCAAATCCGGTAAGAAGTTCGACGGAAAAACTAACTTCCCGTGCTGATTGATGACGAATGGCTGCATTGCCGTCTCCTCAGTTTCACCAGGACCCAACCACCGTGAGTCCACACTTCTTGCCGCGCATGGGTTCTCGGCGTATACACGTGCCGGGCACTCAGTAGTACCCTAAGCGTGGGCTATCGGACCCGGCAACGCGGGGTCCATCGGCCCGTCAGCTGGGCGAATCGCACCATCACCGCGCTCCATTCCAGCTTCCTCACCAGGACCTTAGACCCTGGTTCGGATTGGCCCGATCGCGGAGGCTGGAACAGAGACCACCGCAGCCAACGAGAGAGGGTCGGCGCCATGAAATCTTCTCCACGGCGCAATCCCATCACGGTGGGTGTCGACTCGTCGGACTGCTCGCACCGGGCCGCGCAGTGGGCGGCGGCCCGCGCGACCGAGCTCAACGCACCGCTGCGGCTGGTCCACGCGTACACCCTGCCGGTGGGTGGCTATCCAGGCAGCTACCCGACTCCCGACCTCGCCGGCGGACTGCGGGCGGTCGGTCGGTCGCGGCTCGAGGAAACCGAGACGGCGCTGCTGCTGACCTACCCCACGGTGTCGATGACCACGGTGCTTGCGCACGGTGACGCGGCGAAAGTCCTCGTGCGCGAGTCCCGGGATGCCTACCTGACCGTGGTCGGATCGGGTCACGCCGGACGGCTCACCAACGTCGTGCTCGGCTCCGTGGCGCTGGCGACCGCCTCCACCAGTCCGGCTCCGGTGGCCGTCATTCACCACGATCACGCCATCGAGGGTCGCGGGCCGATCGTGGTCGGCATCGACGGCACCCCCACCAGCGATCTGGCCCTGGGCTTGGCCTTCGAGTTCGCGGCTGCCTGCAGGGCCGAGTTGGTAGCGCTGCAGGTGTCCTGGTTCGACTCCGCGGTGGACGCGGCCCTTCCGGCGCTGCAACTGGTGGTCGATCCGCAGGAGGTGATGGCGAAGGAGCAGGAACGCCTGGCCGCGCAGGTAGCAACCTGGCACACCAAGTTCCCCGAGGTCGTGGTCACGTCTGTGGTCAAGCACGGACGGGCCGCCCCGTTGCTCCTTGAGTACAGCAAGCACGCGCGGCTGATAGTTGTGGGCAGCCGCGGGCTCGGCGGTTTCGCCGGAATGTTCATCGGATCGACGAGCCATGCGTTGATCGCGCGGAGCGGCTGCCCGGTGATCGTGGTCCGCGCCGGACCGCCCGCCGCAAAGCGATGAATTCTCTAGTGAACTTTCGGTGATGAATTTTCGGTGATGAATTTTCGGTGATGAATTGCGAATCGATGCCCGGGAGAGTGAACACCGATGACCAGCCATTCAGACGCGACGGCGCACACCACCCCGACGATCCGGGTGTTCCTGCTAGATGACCACGAAATCGTTCGGCGCGGCATCGCCGATCTGCTCGAGATCAACGACGACATCAGGATCGTCGGCGAGGCAGGGAGCGCCGCGGAGGCGATGCGCCGGATTCCGGCGAGTCGGCCGCACGTGGCGATCCTGGACGCCCGCCTTCCGGACGGTAGCGGGATCGACGTCTGCCGCGACATCCGATCCCGTGAACCCCACGTCCGCTGCCTGATTCTGACCTCATACGACGACAACGATGCTGTATTCGCGGCCATCATGGCCGGAGCTTCCGGATACCTGCTCAAACAGATTCGCGGCAGCTCGCTGGTCGACGCCGTCCGACAGGTGGCGGCGGGCAAGTCGCTGCTCGACCCCACCGTGACGGAGCGCATCCTGAGCCGGCTGCGGGAAGGAAGCCCCCGGGACCAACGGTTGGCGTTGTTGACCGATCGCGAACGCGAGGTACTGGAACTGATCGCCGATGGACTGACGAACAAGCAGATCGGCGAGCACCTCTTCATTGCGGAGAAGACGGTCAAGAACTATGTCTCGGCGATACTGGCCAAGCTCGGCATGCAGCGCCGTACCCAGGCCGCGATCTATGCGGCCGAGATCAACCGTCTGTAGTCCTGACCGGTGGAACGAGCAGCACCGGGCAACGGGCGTATTCGACCAGGGCCGCACTGGTCGAACCGAGCAACATCCGCTGGATCCGCCCCCGTCCACGACTGCCGAGGATCAGCAGCTGCGCGCGCTCGGACCATTCGATGAGTGCATCCCGCGGGTGGTCCTGCACGATCACCTGCTCGACGGTGACGTCCGGGTACTTGTCCCGCCAGCCAGCCAGTTCCGTGGTCAGCAAGCGATTTTCGTTTACCTGAACCGATTCCCACCGCGCCGTGTATTCGGTGGCGGGCGCTGGGCCATGGGAATGGTCGGTCCACGCATGCACCGCGACGAGCGGGACTCCGCGCAACGATGCCTCCTCGAAGGCGACGCCGGTTGCTGCCTCGCTCGGCGCGCTTCCGTCGATACCGACAACGACGGGGCCCTGTGCGGCGAAGGTGTTCCTGGCTGATGGTGCTCTGCCTGATGGTGCTCTGCCTGATGGTGCTGTGCCTGATGTTTCCCGGACTGGTATTCCCCGGACGACGGCCACCGGACAGCGCGAATGGTGCGCCACGGCCTCCGCGGTAGACCCGATCAGCATGCCCGCGAACCCGCCGAGACCGGTGTGACCGACAACCAGCAGTCGGGCGTGCCGAGACAGGTCCAGCAGGACCTGAACAGTTTGCTGGTACGGCATCGATGTCGTGACGACCAGCCGGGGATCAATAGAATGAGCCCGCTTGACCGCATCCTCCAGGATCTGCTCACCGTGCCTGCTCATCGCCTCCATGAATTTCGCGGCACCGGATTGACCGTCGAAGACGTGCATGTCGGGCGCCCAGAGGGAGTGCACGATATGCAGGGTGAGGTGCCGATCGGCTGCCATGGTGGCCGCCCAACCCACGGCGTCTTCCGATGCGATCGAGCCGTCGACACCCACGACGATCATCGCGTCGGCGACGTTCATCGCGCAACTACCCGATTGGCGTGCGCGGTCAGGCACGACGGAACCAAATGCAACCCCATGGCCAGCGTCACCGGCTGCAGGACGGAGTGCACTGCGCTGATCGAGACAAGGGCCTGCACGAGATCAGTATCGTCCTCGTCAGCGGAGCACACACGGATTGGGCCGATCTGGTGGACAGCCGAATTCCCATCTCGACCACCCTTCATCGCTGCAGCCTCACTCCGGCTTCGTCGCACGGCGGCTGCACGGCGAGATTCTTTCGACGGGCCCTGACAAGACTTTCGGCCCATACTTCAACTTACTGACTGGACTACCACGGCAGTTGATGACCGGGGCACTTGGATGATGCACAGGGACACGGCGCCGGCCGCGGCGATGCTGATCGGTGCTCCCCGCGCGCCGTCCGACGATCCCGAGCCCGCACCTGAAGAGTTGCTGGCTCAGCTGATCGCCCGTGCTCAAGAGCTACAGGACGCAGAACGGCGGCTGCGCGGTCTGCTGAGCGCGAATCGGGTCGTCGTCGGCGACCTGGCGTTGCCCGCCGTACTCCGGCACATCGTGGCCTCGGCGTGTGAACTGGCCCGTTCCCGATACGGAGCCTTGGGTGTCATCGGTCCCGACGGACGGCTGGAGGAATTCGTCCACTACGGGATCGACGACGCGGCCGCAGCCCGAATCGACCACCTTCCAGAGCGACATGGCTTGCTCGGCGCGCTGATCGACGGCCCAGGCTCAATCCGTCTGCACGACGTGTCCGGCGACCCGCGCTCGGTCGGATTTCCCGACGGTCATCCACGGATGCACAGCTTCCTCGGCGTTCCGATCGCGGTCCGCGGCGAGGTCTTCGGCAACCTGTACCTGTCCGAACGGTTGGACGGCGAGGATTTCAGCGCCGAGGACGAGGAGCTCGTTCTTGCCCTGGCCGCCACCGCCGGTGTGGCGATCGAGCATGCGCGGCTGTATGCGGAGTCGCGCCGCCGACAGGACTGGCTGGAGGCCTCCACCGAAGTGACGCGGCACTTCCTCGCCGCCAGCGGTGCTGAACCGTTGCAGCTGATCGCCCGGAAGACCCGCGAGATCGCCGACGCCGACGTCGTGACGGTTGTCCTGCCGACCGCCGATGGCCACAATCTGAAGGTGCAGGTCGCGTCCGGGCTCGGAGCCCAGGAGTTGACCGCATTCACCTACGAGAGAGCCAACACCCTGGCCGGCCGGGCCATCGAATCCGGCAAACCGATGTTGATCTGCGACATCACCGACGAGAAGGACTTCAGCGTCCACCTGACCGCAATGGTCCCGGTCGGGCCGGTGATGGCCATTCCGCTGGCCGGTGAGCGAACCCGGGGGGCGCTGATGATCGGCCGACTGCACGGCCGTCACCGATTCAGCGAAGCCGACCTGGAGATGGCGACCACCTTCGCGAACCACATCGCACTCGCCCTCGAGCTGGCAGATGCACGCTCGGATCAGCAACGGATCGCCCTGCTGGAAGACCGCGACCGGATCGCCCGGGATCTGCACGACCACGTGATTCAACGCCTGTTCGCGGCGGGCCTGACCGTTCAGAGCGTCGGCTCGGTGCTGCGAAGCGAGCAGCATGCGGCCCGGCTGGATCGCGTGGTCACCGAACTGGACGACACCATCCGGCAGATCCGCACCTCGATCTTCGCCCTGCGCGGTCCGCTCGGCCCGGAAATCGGCACCGTCCGCGCGCGGTCGCTCGAGGTGGTCGCCGAGGTCAGCGAGCTGATCGACTTCGATCCCGAAGTGCGTTTCAGTGGACCGATCGACGCAGTCGTGACCGATGCCATGCAAGACGATCTGATCGCCGTGATCCGGGAGGCGCTGACCAATGTGGCCAAGCATGCCCGAGCCGGCCGCGCGGAAGTCGACGTCGAGGCCTCTGCCACCGAGCTGACCGTGGTGATCACCGACAACGGGGTCGGCGTCGGCACGACCGAGCGCCGGAGCGGACTGGCCAATCTGCAGCGACGTGCCCAGGCCCATGGCGGATCCCTCAACGTCGAGGCGCTGGTGAAGGGCAGCCCAGAAGGGCCCGACCACGGCACCCGGCTGTGCTGGCGGGTCCCCCTGGGCTGACGGCGGGTCAACCGCTATGCCCGCCGCGAGCGCCGCCAGGCCTTCTGCAGCGAATCCGCGGCCAGCACCGCGGGTGCGGCGCAGGCCGCCAGCACCCAGCCGGTCAGCGACGGGAAGGATCCGCCCAGCAGGGATTCCAGCGCGGGCACCCCCAGGAACACCATCAGCACAACCAGTTCCGATGCCAC
Source organism: Mycobacteriales bacterium (assembly GCA_038245175.1). Classification (GTDB taxonomy): domain Bacteria; phylum Actinomycetota; class Actinomycetes; order Mycobacteriales; family Nakamurellaceae; genus Nakamurella. Next base: position 15,651 of record JBBRSR010000012.1, read on the forward strand.
CGCCAAGGGCAACAGCGGGTTCCGGCGGCGAAGCACGGCGCCGATCCAGTGGGTCTGGCTCCGGCAGGCGAAGGCGTTCGTCAATTGGCCGATCACCACCGCCGCGAAAGCCGAGCCCGACGCAGTGGCCAGCAGTGAACCATCAGGCGTCTGCCCCCATCGCCAGCCACCCAACAGCAGCACGGTGACGAAGGCCAGCATGACAACGGCGGCCTCCGCCGGGCCGAGGATGCCGAACGCTCTGCCGAGAAGCCGACGATCCATCAGCTTGCCGGTGTGTGGCGGGCCCAGCATCGTCCGCGGATTCGCCGGTTCGGCGCCCAGCGCCAGCGCCGGCAGCAGATCGGTGCCGATGTCCAGCGCCAGAATCTGCAGCACGCCCAGCGCAAGCGGGATCTTACTGCCGGTCATCGCCCACACCACGAACGGCGCGAGTTCGGCGACATTGTCCGTCAGGTGATAGGTCAGGAAGCGTCTGATATTGGCAAAGGTGGCCCGACCGAGTTCAATCGCCGTCACGATCGTTTGGAAGCTGTCGTCCAGTAACACCAGGTCCGCGGCCTCACGCGCGACGTCGGTGCCGGTGGCGCCCATGGCCACCCCGATGTCCGCCTCGCGCAGTGCGGGGCCGTCGTTCACCCCGTCGCCGGTCATCGCGACCACGTGCCCGCGGGCCTGCAGGGCCTTCGCGATCCGCAGTTTGTCCTCGGGGGTGACCCGGGCGATGACCGCTCCGTCACGGTCGATCAGCTCTCCCAGCGCCACATCGTCGGTCGGCAGGTCGGTACCGATCAGCGCGGTTCCGGCGACGCCGACGAGGCCCACTTCGCGGGCCACCGCCAGCGCGGTCGTGGGATGGTCACCGGTGACGATGGCGATCTTGATGCCTGCCTTGCGGCAGGCTTTGATCGATTCGGCGATCCCGTTCCGCGGTGGATCCTCCAACCCGACGATTCCGAGCAATTCCAAATCACGCTCGGCATCGTCGGCGGCCGTTCCGGCCAGCGACCCGGCCTCGGACCGCCGGGCAATGGCAATGACCCGCAGGCCGCGTTCCGGGTAGGAGCGGGCGATGGCCGTCGCCGCCGCGTTCGGCTCGCACCGCGGCAGCACGGAATCGGGTGCGCCCATCACATGCAGAACGCCGTCCACGAGGACCGATGACCGGCGCCGTCGCGGGTCGAAGGGGAACCGGCGATCCGCGGAGACGGTGTGACCGACCGGCTGGGACAGTCCGCAGCGCACCCCGAGAACATAGAGGGCGACTTCGGTCGGGTCACCTTGCGCCTGCCACTTGCCGCCCTTCTCCACGGCTCGGCCGCTGACACAGCGCAGGCCGGATGTGGCGAGTTCGACGGCTGCGCGCAGCGCCGGCGGATCGCCGTCCAACCGACCCTCCGGTTCGTATCCGTCGCCGGTGACAGTAACCTCGCCGGCCGGTGTCCAGACGGCCACGGCCGACATCCGGTTCTGGGTCAGCGTTCCCGTCTTATCGGTACAGATGAACGTGGTCGAGCCCAGAGTCTCGACCGCCTCCAGATGTCGGACCAGCGCGTTGTGCTTGGCCATCAACTGCGCGGCGCGAGCGAGCGAAAGCGTCACCGTCGGCAGCAAACCCTCCGGCACCAGGGCGACCGTCACTCCGACCGCGAACAGGAAACCCTGGTTGACCGGTTGACCGAGTAGCAGGCTGATCACGAAGAACACCAGGCCGACGGCGATGGAAGCCCCGGCGATGACGGTGACCACACGATGGAGTTGAACGGCGAGCGGACTCAGCGGGCGCCGAGCCCCACGGGTCAGTTCCGCAATTGCCGCCAATCGGGTGCTGGCGGCCGTCTGTTCCACCACGCCGCTGCCGGTGCCCTCGATGATAAACGTCCCGGCATGGGCGATCTCGTTGCTGTTCGGACGAACAGCCGCGCTCTCCCCGGTCAGCATGGATTCATCGATCGACAGATCGTCGATCCGACCCAGCCGAATATCCGCGCACACCCGATCACCGGCGTCCAGGACGACCAGATCCCCGACGACGAGTGCGGCGGCATTGATCAGCACACTCCGCCCGTTACGGATCACATGCACCTGAGTGGGCAGCAGATCCCGCAGTCGGGCGGCCGCCCGATCGGCCCGATATTCCTGTGCGAAGGCGAAGACGCCGTTGAGGATCACCACCACGGCGATAGCCACCGCGAGTTGCGGCATTCCGCCGATTGCGGCGAGTCCCGCCGCCACCCATAGCATCAGGGCGAAGAAATGAACCATCTGCCGCAGCAGCAACAGCGCCGGCGACGGAGCCGCCGGGGCCGGGAGCACATTCGGCCCGTCCCTGCGCAGTCTCGACTGGGCCTCTGCGGCGGTCAGACCGTGCTGGATCGCCGCTTCGACTGCCACCTCAGCGTTTCCTCAGCCGCTCCACAAACCAGCCGAAATTCACGGTCCATCCGATGCCGAAAACCTGCGGCACGATGAGCCGTGGATCACTGGGCGACCACATCCCTTGCCGAATTCGGTCCAGCCGCGGCGGCCGGAAATCGTAGGGCAGGAATCCCCAGACCTTTCCGTGCCAGACCCGCTCAGCACGCGGCAGCCGCAATTCGCGGACCACCGCGGTCATCGCGGCCGCGAGGGACGCCAGCCGCACGATGCCGACCGCCGGGCCTGATCCATGGCCGCGACCGGGTTTCGCTCGCGGCGGCTGGCCGGCCGACTCACCGGCCGCCGAATCAGTGTCCTGTGTACGAGCCACCGGTGCCTCCTTTGATGCCGGCCGCGGCTCTGCCGCCGCGCCGTCCGTCAAGAATGCAGTTGCTACCTCGTTGGCTGACAGGGCAGAAGGTCCCTACCTGACGACCCGAGACCACAGCGTGGGACCGACAGCGTGGGACCGACAGCGCGGGACTTTCGGCCCTGCCTGAGCCGCGCGAGTCCGTCGAGGCTGGAGGCAACGAAAGGACCGATCATGTCGACCCAACCGAACGCCACCATCCCCACTGCCGCGTCTTCTGCGCCCGACACACAATCCGCTGCCCGCTCCACCCGGCTGATCGTCGCCGGGGTCGACGGTTCGGAGTGTTCGCGGCATGCCGCCCAGTGGGCCGCCGATGAAGCGGAGCGCCTGGATATGTCACTTCGGCTGGTGCGCAGCTACGAGATTGCCATCCCGAGCTCGATCGACCTCTATCCGATTCCGGATCTGGCCGAGTCGATGCGACGAGCGGCCGCGGCCCACCTGGACCAGCTGGCGGGCGAATTGCGTAGCAGCCACCCGGGTCTGGAGGTGAGCACACACCTAGATTTCGGCAACCCGGTACAGGTCCTCGAGAACCAGTCGTCAGGTGCCTATCTGACTGTCGTCGGCGTCCAGGGGGCCGGCCGACTTGCCAGTGTTCTGCTCGGCTCGGTCGCCTTGGCCCTGGCTTCCAAGAACGAACTGCCGGTCGCGGTGATCCACGAGCCGGCAGCCGCGCACCCGAACGGGCCGGTGGTGATCGGCATCGATGGATCGCCGACCAGCCTGACGGCGGTGGCGTTCGGCTTCGAATGGGCCGCCGCGCACGGTGCGGAGGTCGTCGCCCTGCATGTCTCGTGGTACGAGAGCGTCGCCGACACGACGTTCCCGGCGCTGCGCACCATGATCGATCCGGATGAAGTTCTGGCGCAGGAGAAGGCGCTGTTGACCGACCACTTGAAATCCTTTCGCCTGCGCTATCCGGCAGTGGTCATCCGCGAGGTCATCCAGCGTGGCCGACCGGCTCCGCTGTTGCTCGAATACAGCCGCGAGGCTCAACTGGTGGTGGTCGGCAGTCGTGGTCATGGGAGCTTCACCGGGCTGCTGCTCGGCTCGACCAGTCAGGCACTGATCACCCACAGTTCCTGTCCCGTGGTCGTTGCCCGACCGCACGCCTGATTGCTCCCACTGAGAACCGTCAGCCGGACACGGCGCCGGAGATCAGGGCCTGCCAGGTCAGCGGTCCGACGATCCCATCCACTCCGATCGGCGTGCTGTCGCCGACGTTGGCCTGGAAGGCGCGCACCCACGCGTCGGTCCGCGGTCCGAACAGTCCGTCATTGACCAGTGTGGGCGGCCCGTCACCGCGGAGATTGCGGGAGTTGACCTGATCCTGGACCGCCCTGACTGCCGGGCCGGTACTTCCGCGCTGCACCGTGACGATGACCGCGGACCAGGTCTTCCGCCCGACCACCCCGTCGACGGTCAACCCGTGTGAACTCTGAAAGGCCAGCACCGCGGCGTTGGTGCGCGGGCCGAACACGCCATCGACCGCCAGCGGAGCCATCCGCGACGAACCATGCGCATTGAGCAGGTACTGCAACGAACGAACCGTCACCGGAGGCCACAACGAGTTGCTGCCCTGGCGCAGAACCGGCCACGGTTGCAGCTGTCGGGTGGCCGCCTGCGCCGACGACGGGACCAGGCTCGACGACTCGGCAGCGGCGGGCGCGGCCAGCAGCAGACTGGCCAGGACAGCGAGGACCAAGCCCTTGAGGATCGCCTTCATCTCATGCTCCTGAATTCGGTTCGATGCGCCGGGCACCGAAATCCGCCAACGGTCGGGAGTGGCCGACTGGGTGTTCTCCTCGATCCCAGTCCGGTCCAGTCGTTGTCGGCAGGGCCGAAAGTCCTACCCGCCCGCGTCGCCGCAGACCACCACAGGGCATGATCCGTGCGCGACCACGGCGTGCACGATGGCGTTGGGCAGCATCCCGGTCAGTCCGTGACGAGCCCGTCGACCCAGCACCATCAGGCTGGGGGCATTCTCCTCGCAGTAGTGCACCAACGCCTCTGCCGGCCGGCCGTGCACCACCATCTGCTCGATTTTCACCTGCGGATATTGCTGGATCCACGGTGCCAGTCGGGACGCTGTCAAGTGGCGTTCCTGCGCATCGACGAGGTGCCGGTCGATCTCCAGCGGGTAGACCCGGCTGAAGCCGGCCAGCGGCTGGGCATCCCAGCTGTGCAGCGCGACCAGCGACACCTGCCGAATCGAGGCTTCCCCGAAGGCATAGCCCAACGCGGCATCGGATTCAGGCGTGCCGTCCAGACCGACGGCGACCGGCCCTCCGGGTGGGACCTGGGCTCGCCGCAGATCGGTGCGGACCACCGCGAGCGGGTGGTCGAGATGGCCGATCAGCTTGGCGGCGACCGAGCCGAGCAGAGTCTCGACGATCGCGCCGGCGCCGTGCGAACCGACCACGGTGAGCAGTGCGCGTTCGGCGGCGCCGCGCAGCGCCTCCGCCGGCCACTCATGGCACAGTCGCGTCGAAACCTCCAGGCGCGGGTAGACGTCCAGAACCGCGAGCCGGCCGGTGGCGAGGATGTGCTTGCCGGCCTCCTTGAGCTGCTCGGAGATGTTCGGCGGCGTCATCGGGGTCGGGATGGTGCTCGTCGCCGGCACGGTGTAGGCGTAGAGCAGCCGCAACTCCGCGTGCTGAAGCTGAGCCTCTCCGGCAGCCCAGAGAGCGGCGTTGGCGGCCGCGGACGAACCATCGATACCGGCGACAATCACCTTGGGCGTACTCATTCCGAGACCTCGTCCGGTCCTGCCAACAACGACGGTCCGTTCGGCGACATCATTGCTGAACTCCCTTGCCTGGTCGACGACTGTGTGTTCAGCGCCTGAGGTGCAGAACGTGCCGTCGACACTTGTCGCTCGAAGCCGACCGGACCAGATTCTTTGGCCGCTCGTCCGGCAGACCTAGTGCCCCGGCAAGAAGGGACCTTCTGCCCTGGTGATCGGCGAATCGGTCGGCTTGGGGGTGGAGCTCAGGACCGGTATTCGGGGTTCTCGAAGTCGAACCTGGTGCCCGCGTCCCACTCCTGACGCTGGTTGCCGTAGGCCGGAAATCCGCCGGCATCCTTGAGCAGCCGCGCCAGCTGCAACAGGTTCCAGGTCATGAAGGTGGTGTTCCGGTTGGTGAAGTCATTCTTCAGTCCGGCGCGGGAGCCGTCCTCGAGCTCATCGCCGTAGCTGGGACCGGGGCCGGCCTCACCGATCCAGCCGGCATCGGCCTGGGGCGGGATGCTGTAGCCGACATGCTGCAGGCTGTAGAGCACGTTCGACGCGCAGTGCTTGATTCCGTCCTCGTTGCCGGTGATCAGGCAGCCGCCCACCCGGCCGTAGTACAGCCACTGCCCCTTGTCGTTCAGCTCGCCGGAATGGGCGTACAGCCGCTCGATGATCTTCTTCGTCTCGCTGCTGTTGTCGCCGAGCCAGATCGGGCCGCCGATGACCAGGATGTCCGCCGCCAACACCCGCTCGAACAGCTCAGGCCACTCGTCGACATCCCAGCCCCTGGTGCGCATGTCCTGGTACACGCCGGTCGCGATGCGATGATCGACCGAGCGAAACTGATCGACGGTGACACCCTGCTTGGCCATGATCGCGGCGCTCACGTCGATCAGCAGCTGGGTGTGGCTGGCCGCCGGGGATCGGCTCAGCGTGGTGTTGATGAACAGTGCCGTGAGGTCGGAAAAATCGGGCGCCTGATCGGCCATCGCAACTCCTTAGTCCGTGCTGGAACCTACACCCGCGGCGAGGGCGCCGCAGGTATGAAAGACGAGGCCCATTAAAGTAGGACCCTGGTGGGTCGGCGACGTACTGTCGGAGAATGTCTTTGACCGACAAGTACGGCAGTGCCAAGCATGTCGACCGGCCGGTGGCCAAACAGCGGCCACCGAATCTGGATGATGCGACCGTGGCGGCCCTGGGAAAGATATCCGAGGCGTTCGAGGTCGTCGAGAACGCACGTGGTCACCTGTACGAATTCCATCGGCTCTCCGGCATGGCGGACCTGACCCTGCAGGAGGGACTCGGTGCGCTGCGCTCAACCGGACACGGGGAACTGGCCGACGAGCTTGATGAGGTCCTGGTCGGCCGGGATGTGTTGCCCGGCATGTGGACCTTCCAGATCATCGAGGGCTATGACGAGCAGTACTACCAGGTGTTCCGGGCCGCCGACGAGCATGCCCGTGAGCAGCTCGCCGACGGCAGCCGACACATCTTCGAGGCCGAGATGAAGCGGGACGAGCAGGCCACCCGCCCGCGCGTGGGCGGTCCGCGGCCGTAGCCCGCACGGAGCAGCCGGCCTCACGGGTCAATCTCGCTCAGGCCATCGGATGACGGCCGGCGGCAGCTCATGCTGACCTAGCAGGCGCTGCCACCAGGTGCGTGCGGCCTCGTGATCGATTCGGCTGTCCACCGAACGGAGGATGTTCCGGACCACCCCTTGGTACTCCACATAGGACCCTTGATACTGCCGTCTGGGCAGGTTCGACAGCCGCTCGTAGTCGTCCGGTTCGGGCAGCACCAGCCACAATTCGCGACCCGTCTCACCGGCGGCGATCAGCTGGCAGCCGGTGTGCCCGGCATCCTCCGAGCGCAGTCGGCTGTCGTAGAGGATCAGGCTCGTCGGCCGTCCGAGCCACGCCCCGGATTCGGTGGCCCGGGTCCAGAGCGACCACAGGTCGGCGGCCGTTGTCGGACCGCCGTCGAACTCCATTCGGTTTACCAGCCGACCGTTCAGCACCATGGTCCTGCCCGCCGGGCTGACCGGAACTGCCGCACCGGCCGCCCTGGAGGTGGCAAGTCGACCGTCCCGGAAATGCATCTCGTCGTATTCGGCAAGTGGGCGGGCGTCCGCTGCGGTTGCTGGCAGCTCGAAACCCGCCTCGCGCAGCACGGTGGCCGCGGCCGGCGCGCGCTCTGCATCCGGGCCACAGGCAACGCCGTCCAGCCAGAGTTGATCACCGCGATCGTCGATCAGCACACCATGCGGTCCGCGCGATTCCGGTGAGAGGGCAAACCGTGAATGCGAGTTCGGCGGGAAGTAGAAACCGCGCGCCAACGGAGCCTGATTGCTACCGAAAAGCCAGGCCTGGCGAAAAGGGCCGAACTGAGTCCGGTACTCGCGAAAGACCCGGAGGCTGGCCGCGGCGGATCCGGGCAGCGCCCCGCATTCGAAGTCGATCCAGACCCGCGGCGGCCTCGGTGTCCGTGCCATCCCCTCAGCGTGCCAGTTCGACTCGACCTACGCCCGAGCCTCCGGCGTCGACTCCCACCAGATATCGCTGCCCTCGGCTCCCCCGCTGGTGCCGATGGCCGAGTGAACTCGAATGGTGGTGCCCGCGCTGTTGGAGCGAGTCTGAATGAGGTCGCAGACCTGGTTGGCCGACCACAGACCATGCCGATCGCCGGCTCCCGGCGGCGCCTCGCCGCGACCGACCATCGGGTCGGAAACTACCGCGAAATCGGAAACCTCGCAGATCAACATAGGACCTTCAGCCCAGGTACGGAGCAACCCACGGCCGCCACCATTGCGGATGCTGTCGGTGGCGATCTGCAGCAGGGCAGCTCCCAACTGCTCGGCCCTGTCCACTGACATCCCGAGGTTCAGGGCGGTACCGGTGATCCACGGCCTGACGTTTTGCACATCTCTGGTGCTGAAGGCCACGGACTGGGTGATGCCGGTCGAATCGGCAAGGTCGGCCCTGAACAGGTTCTGCACGTAATACGCACCGCCATAGCTGGTGCTGCCCCGGTATGTGATGGATTCCCGCAGAACGGGGTGGCTGTGGTGCGCTTCGTCGATCACCGCGGTATCCAGCGCGCTCATGTCGTACGGACAGACCAGCCACAGCGGCGTATCCGGCGACACTGCGACATTCAGCAAACCCTCGTGCAACTGGCATTCGGATATTTCCGCCGGGCTCCGCCCCGCCCATATCGGCTCCCCCACCCCACGGACCGGCTTGTCGTCCGCACAATTGGCCGCGACGAATTCGAGCCACGCCGGAATGATCCGAGCCGGGTTCCGGCCCAGCACGGCCATGTCCGCGAAGTGCACCTGACCTGCGGTTGCAGAGAACGCGGCACGGAGTGCGGCCAGGCGTTGACCGGTCACCGCAACCATCACCGGTTGTCCCTGCGCGACTCCGTCCTGGATGAATGGAACCACGGTCGCGAGGAATCCCTCGAGATTCCGGTAGAACCATGCTTCATGACGATAGCCACGGTGCGAAGAGTCACTCATCGTCACCCATTGTATTGCCTGTGACCGGAGGCTCGTCCGGGTGACAGATTCCCGGTCCTGATAGTCGCATCTGTCCGGGAAACCGGTGCCAAACCAGCCGATCGGCCTAGCGGAACGAACTGCGCAATCGTGGCCGGCGCCTCCAGAGCCAGGTCACCCAGGCATGTGCGCAGCGCCACTGCCGGAACGGCCCCAGGTCGGATTCGCCGGCAGGGATGATGATGGGCATGACGGGGTTCGGCGATCGGCCGGTTCCCGGGTGGCCGGCGGCGGCTGTCCCGGTTGGGTCGGTGCTGGCCGAGACCCTCCGCTTTGACCCCGTGGCGGTGGTGGGCGACGGTCGGCTGGGCGGCGCCCTGATCGCCGCTCTGCGGGAAGCCGGAGTGCCTGTTTCGGGGCCGCACGGTCGCGGATTCGATGGCGGATCTGCGCCGATCATTGTGCTCTGCGTACCGGACGGCCAGATCGCCGACGCCGCCGGTGCCCTGAAACGTGGACCATTTGTCGGCCACTGCTCAGGAGCGACCCTGCTGCGGGTGCTGGGTGGGCACTACCCCGCCAGAGCCTTCTCCGTGCATCCGCTTGTCACCGCCACGCTGGACGGTGCGCGGTTCACCGGTGCCCCCGCAGCGATTGCCGGATCGTCCGGCGAAGCGCTATCGGTCGCCCGGGCATTGGCGGAGGTGTTGGGCCTCAAGCCGTTCACGGTGGCAGAAGGCGATCGGGCTGCCTATCACGCCGGCGCCGCGATGGCGGCAAACTTACTTGTCACCGTGCAATGGGCCGCGGCCAGGCTGTTGCAGAGCGCGGCGGTCGATCCGAGGGTGCTGGTGCCGTTGGCACGCCAGGCCCTGGCGAACTGGGCCACTCTCGGACCCGCTGCACTCACCGGCCCGGTGGCCCGGGGGGACCTGGCGACGGTCGCCGCACACCGACATGCGGTCGTCGACCGCATCCCCGACCTGCTTTCGTTGTTCGACGAACTGGTCTCGGCCACCGAGACCCTCGCGCACTCGCCGGCTTCGTGGCCGGCCGCGGCAAATCCGGTACCGAAAGGCTTCGACATGATCGTCACCCGAACCGTTGTCGATCTGCGCGCGCAGGTCACCGCCCTACGTCAACGGGGCAAGACGGTCGGTCTGGTGCCCACCATGGGGGCGTTGCATTCGGGGCATCTGGAGCTGATCCGGCGAGCGCGTGCGGAGTGCGACGCGGTGGTGCTGTCGATCTTCGTCAACCCCGCCCAGTTCGATGACCAGGCCGATCTGGCCGCCTATCCCCGGCACGAGCACGCCGACCTCGACCTGGCCCGAGAGGCCGGCGTGCACCTGACCTTCGTGCCCGCGGTATCCCAGATCTATCCGCCCGGCTTCACCGCCAGCGTCCAATTGCACGGTCCACTGGTCGAGACGCTCGAAGGCGCCGAACGGGGGTCCGGACACTTCGCCGGTGTCACCACGGTGGTCTGCAAGCTTTTCCACCTGGTCGGCGCGGATCGCGCCTACTTCGGGCAGAAGGATGCCCAGCAATTGCGGGTGGTCAGGGCGATGGTCGCCGACCTCAACCTGGACATCGACATCGTCGCCGTGCCAACGGTTCGGGAACCGGACGGGATGGCACTGTCCAGCCGCAACGTGCGGCTCGATCCCGAAGACCGGGCCCGCGCAGTCTGGCTGAGCCGGGCGCTGCGCGCGGCAGAGGTGGCGTACCTGGCCGGTGAGCGGGATTCGGCCCGATTGTCGGCCACAGCCGGCCGGATGCTGGACGCGGCCGGCATCTCTCCCGAATACCTGGCGATCGTCGACGAGATCACTTTCGGTCCGGTCGATCGGATCGACAGACCGGCGCTGCTCGTGGTGGCGGCGCGGGTCGGCGACGTCCGGCTGATCGACAACGTGGTCCTCGCGCCGGGCGTCCACGGCTTCGGCGACGCCGTCCCGACCGGCACTGATCCGTCGAACCCCCAGGGATAGGACGTCAGTCTCGATGTCGACCAGACCAGCAGCGGCAACCGCAACCCGACCGGTATCGATCCCGGATCTGTCCGAGTGCAAGCGCACCGGCCGGCCGATCGTGATGGTCACCGCCTACGACCATCCCAGCGGCGTGGCCGCGGAAGCCGCCGGCGTGGACATCGTGCTGGTCGGTGACTCCGGGGCGATGACGGTCCTCGGCTATCCGGACACCGTCTCGGTGACGGTGGCAGAGATGCTGATGCTGGCCAGGGCTGCCCGGCGCGCCGTCCGCACCCCGATGTTCGTCGTCGATCTGCCGTTCGGGTCCTATGAGATCAGCGATGAGCAGGCGGTGGCCACCGGCGTTCGATTCCTCAAGGAGGCGGGCGCCGACGCGGTGAAGCTCGAAGGGGGCGGCCCTGTTTCGGTGTCCAGGGCCCGGGCGTTGGTCGGCGCCGGTATACCGGTCATGGGACACGTCGGGCTGACCCCGCAGACGGCCACCGCCCTCGGCGGCTACCGCGCGCAGGGCCGGTCGGCGGCCTCCGCGATGGCCGTGGCCGGCGGCGCGCGCGCCCTGCAGGACGCCGGCTGCTTCTCCCTCGTCTTCGAGGCCATCCCCAGCGCGGTGACCGACGCGGTGATGCCGCTGCTGTCGATCCCGGTGATCGGTATCGGCGCCGGATCGGGAACCGACGGTCAGGTGCTGGTCTTCCACGACCTGCTCGGCATTCGGCAGGGTCAGGGAGCGCGTTTCGTCCGCCGCTATGCGGAGTTGCAGGACGCGATGGACAACGGTGTGCGCACCTACGCCCAAGAGGTCAGGGCGCGGAGCTACCCGGCGCCCGAACATACCTACGGGATGCCCGCTGATGAGTTGTCGCTGTTCCTGGCGGCCCTGCCGGAGCTGGGCTAGGTTTCAGGCCGGCCATTGCTTCGCTACCAGGGTGAGAACGTCGTAGGCGGCGACCGTGTCGTCGTTCTGGTTGACAACCACTGCGTCCCAGACGACCTCACCGTAGTCGGCATCGACTCGGGGCGAGATGCTCTTGGCAGTAAGGGTGACCGTCAATGCATCGCCCGGGTACACCGGGGTGGTGAACCGCAGATTCGCCAAGCCGTAGTTGGCCAGCACAGGTCCCGGTTCGGGAGCGACGAACAGCCCAGCGGCCAGGGACACCACGAAGTAACCGTGCGCGACCCTGCCGTCGAAGAACGGGTTCGCGGCTGCGGCCTCCTCGTCGGTGTGGGCATAGAACCTGTCCCCTGACAGGTCCGCGAAAGCGTCGATGTCATCGAGGGTGATGGTTCGTGGCCCGGCGACAACGGCGTCGCCGACCCGCAGCTCCGCGAGACTCTTGCGGAACGGGTGGGCGCCCCCGGTGTTCCGCGGTGCACCGGCGATCCAGGTGCCGGTCACCGCGGCGACCGCCCGCGGTGAACCCTGGATGGCGGTGCGCTGTAGGTAGTGCGTCACCCCTCGGATGCCGCCGAGCTCTTCGCCGTCGCCGGCGCGCCCGGGTCCGCCGTGCACCAGGGCCGGGAGCGGGGAGCCGTGGCCGGTGGACTCGGCCGCAGATTCCTGATCGAGGACCAACACGCGCCCGTGCCAGGGTGCAACCCCCAGCACCACCTTCCGGACGACATCGGGGTCGGCCGAAACCACGGATCCGACCAGGCTGCCCCTGCCGCGAGCAGCCAGCTCCACCGCGTGTGCGGTGTCCCGGTAGCCGATCACCGTGCTGACCGGGCCGAAGACCTCGACATCATGCGGCTCGGGCCGCGCGGAATCCCTGGCCCACAATAGGATCGGTGGTAAAAACGCACCTCGTTCCGGGTCGGCGCCGAGTACGTCGAAGCGATCGGGGTCGCCCACCACGATGTCTGCGGCTGCCGCTAGTGCGTCCAGGTTCTTCCGGACCTCATCGCGTTGGCGGAGCCCGACCAGGGCGCCCATGGTGACCCCCGCCGCGGTGGGGTCGCCGACCCGGACCTTGTCGGCGATCCTGGCCCGGACCGCGTCGATCACCCGCGGTACCAACGCGTCCGGTACGAGCGCACGCCGGATCGCGGTGCACTTCTGTCCGGCCTTGGCGGTCATCTCGGTGACCAGCTGACGGACGTAGAGGTCGAACTCCGGGCTGTCCGGCTGGACGTCGGTGCCCAGCAGCGAGAAATTCAGTGAGTCGGCCTCCGAGCTGAACCGCACGCCGCCGGTCAACGCCGCGCGGTGACCCTTGAGCTGGGCAGCTGTCGAGGCCGAGCCGGTGAATGCCACGGTGTCCTGGTCGGTCAGCAGGTCCAGCAGTCCGCGGGACCCGCCGGACACCAGCTGCAGGCTGCCCGGTGGCAGCAGTCCGGTGGCGATGATCACGCGAACGACGGCCTCGGCCAGGTACGAGGTCTGGGAGGCGGGTTTGACCACGGTTGCCACGCCGGCCAGAAACGCGGGCGCCAGCTTCTCGAGCATCCCCCAGACCGGAAAGTTGAAGGCGTTGATCTGCAGGGCCACCCCGTGACGCGGGGTGTAAATGTGCTGGCCGACAAAAGTGCCGCTGGGGCCGAGCCGCTCGGTGGCACCGTCGAGCAGAACGGTGGAGTTCGGAAGCTCGCGGCGGCCCTTGCCTGCGTAACTGAACAGCACCCCGATGCCGCCGTCGACGTCGACGAGTGAGTCACGCCTGGTCGCCCCGGTCCACGCCGAAATGGCATAGAAATCCAGGCGTTTCGAATTCAGCTGCGTTGCCAGCTGCTTGAGGATCAGCGCCCGCTGGTGAAACGTCAACTCCCGCAACGCGGGTCCGCCGATCGCTCGCGCATGGTTCAGGACCGCGGCCATCTCGATCGGCGCGGTCCCGATTTCGGCGACCGGCTCGGATGTCGAGGCGTTCAACAGCGCCAGCCGGTCCCCAGCGGGCTCGAGCCAGCGTCCGCACACATAACTCCCGACCATCATGGTCACGACGAAACTCCTTGCTGCGCAATGCGGGTCGCTGCGATCATTGGTCGTAGTCCACCACAACGCGGTCGGTGACCGGGTGCGCCTGGCAGGTGAGCACGAAGCCCCGCCTGATCTCATCCGGTTCCAGCGCGTAGTTCGAGTCCATCTCGACAGTGCCCTCGATCACCTGCCCCCGGCAGGTGCCACACACCGCGTTCTTGCAGGCATACGGAGCGTCGGAGCGGACGCGCAGGGTCTGGTCCAGGATGGAGTCCCCGTCCCGGGGCAGGGTGAAGGTCAGTGACCGGCCGTCCAGGATGACAGTGACGGTGGAGCCGGCGACCGGTGCGCCCGTGTCGACAACCGAGCGACGCCGCGGGATCTGGGGGCCGACATGAAACAGTTCCCGGTGCACATGGGCGTTGTCGACGTTGCGGTCCAGCAGCACTCCGCGAACCGTGTCGGTCAGTGCCAGCGGTCCGCAGAGGAACCACTCGTCGACATCCTCGACGGGTAACAGGGTGTCCAAAATCCGGCCGAGGCGCTCCACATCCAGTCGGCCGGAGAGCATCTCGACCCCGGTCAGCTCCTGGCCGAGGACGTGGATGATCTCGAACCGATCGGGATATGAGTTCTTCAGGTCTGCCAGGTCCTCCAGGAACATGATCGTGGAGGTGCGGCGGTTCACGTAGATGAGCGCCGCCGTGCTGTGCGGTTCGACCTGGAGAACGGTGGCCAGGATGGACAGCACCGGGGTGATGCCGGAACCCGCGGCGACGGCGACATACCGCTTGGCCTGGGCCGGACTCAGCGGTGTGCAGAACGTCCCGCTCGGCGTCATCACATCCAGCATGTCGCCCGGTTGCAGCCGCTCGGCGGCGTAGCTGGAGAACACCCCGTTCGGGATGAGCTTCACCCCGATTCGCAGCAGGCCACCGGTGGCAGGCGCGCAGATCGAATAGTTACGCCGCACGTCATCACCCAGCACCGCCGATTTCACCGACACGTGCTGCCCTGCACTGAAGGTGAACTCATCGCGGAGCGTCTCGGGCACATCGAACGTGACAGCTACGGCGTCGTCGGTCATTCGCTCCACAGCCGCTACCCGCAGCGGATGGAACACAGCGTGCCGACGCCCCGGCGGCGCGATCGGACCGGGATCCCTGGTGACGGAGGTCGTTGGCATCAGATGGCCTTGAACGAGTCGAACGGTTCCAGGCAGGACTGGCAGGTCCAGTGCGCCTTGCAGGGCGTGGAGCCGAACCGGCTGACCTCACGCGTCCTGGTCGAACCGCAGCGTGGGCACCGTGCGGACAGCGTCAGCACGACGGGCCGCCGGCCGCTCAAACCCGCCCGGCCCGCCGGTAGGGAGCCCGGTGGAGAGCACTGTCCCGGCGGATCGATGCCGTATTCGGTGAGTTTGCGGCGGCCGTCGGCGCTGATCCAGTCGGTGGTCCAGGCCGGGGAGAGGACGGTGCGGACCTCGACCCGCTCGGCGCCGGCAGCCAGCAGAGCCGCCTGCACGTCCGCGGCGATCACCGCGGTGGCCGGGCAGCCCGTGTAGGTGGGCGTCAGCCTCACGTGCACGGTGCCGTCGTCGTCGATTCGCACAGCCCGCAGAATGCCCAGATCATCCAGCGTCAGCACTGGGATTTCCGGATCGAGCACCGATGCGGCCACTGCCCGCAGCCGGGTCAACTCGGTCGGATCCGTTGTCTGCACGGCACTCTGGGCGAATGTGGCGATCACCAGGTGGCCCCGGGGTGTGAGCGGTGCAGGTTCTGTAGGTCGGGCAGGAGGTGCCCCAAGTTTTCCGAATGGTAGCCGCGGCGACCACCCCGGGACCGCCACCGTGGCTGTGGACGGACGAGAGTGGCCTCGTCGAGCACGTCACCGACATACGCCGACCAGGCCGGCCGCAGCGTTGCCGGGTCGACGGCGATGCCCGGTAGCGCGGCGAGCAGGTCGGCGACATCTCGGTTGTCGAACAGTTCCTCGACGTAGGGCCAGGTCGCGTCCAGGCCGGCCTGCATCCGGCGGTGGGACTCGGCGGTGCCGGTGCCGAGGCGCAGCACCCACTGGGTGGCGTGGTCGCGGTGGTAGGTGACTTCCTTGACGGCCTTGGCCGCCAGGCCGGCCAGGGTGTGGTCGTCGGACGTCAGCAGACCGGTGTACAGCTCGAACTGGTACGCGGCGAAGGTCAGCTGCCGCGCCATGGTGACGCCGAAGTCCCCGTTCTCGATCTCCACGAGTTGCACGTTGCGGAAGTCACGTTCGTCCCGCAGATAGGCCAGATCGTCCTCGTCACGCCCTTCGCCTTCAACCTCACCGGCGTAGGTCAGCAGGGTCCGCGCCTGTCCCAGCAGGTCGAGCGCGATGTTGGCCAGCGCGATGTCCTCTTCGATCTGCGGGGCGCGGGTCACCCACTCGCCGAGTCGCTGGGCCAGGATCAACGCGTCGTCACCCAAGCCGAGCAGATAGCTGGTTAGCGCCGTTCGGATCACGGAATCGCCGGTGCGGGCTGGGTTCTCGATCGATTCCACGCTCACAGGTGGGACACCCCGGCGGGCACGTCGTAGAAGGTCGGATGCCGATACGCCTTGTCCATCGCCGGATCGAAGAACGGGTCCTTCTCGTCCGGGCTGGACGCGGTGATCACCGCGGCCGGGACGACCCAGATCGACACGCCCTCACCGCGGCGGGTGTAGACGTCCCGGGCGTTTCGCAGGGCCATCGCTGCGTCCGGGGCATGCAGGCTGCCGACGTGCTGATGGGACAGGCCACGCCGGGCGCGGACGAAGACCTCCCAGAGCGGCCAACTCTTGCGCCCGGTCGGGATGACGGCGCTCACGCCAGGACTCGCTCGGCCTGCTTCGCGGCGTACGCCTGCGCGGCGTCCCGTACCCACGCGCCGTCCTCATGCGCCGATCGTCGGCGCTCCATCCGCTGTGCATTGCAGGGTCCATCGCCCTTGATCACCCTGGCCAGCTCCGTCCAGTCGATGGGGCCGAAGTCGTAGTGCTGCCGCTCCTCGTTCCAGGCCAGATCCGGATCTGGCAATTCGAGGCCGAGAACCCGGGCCTGGTCGACGCACACGTCCACGAATCGTTGCCGCAGTTCATCGTTGCCGAACCGCTTGATGCCCCACGCGGTGGACTGTTCCGAGTTCGGCGAGTCGGTGTCCGGCGGGCCGAACATCATCAGCGACGGCCACCAGAACCGGTCGATCGCGTCCTGCGCCATGGCGTGCTGGGCCGGGGTGCCATGCGACAGGGTGTGCAGGATCTCGAACCCCTGCCGTTGGTGGAACGACTCCTCCTTGCAGACACGGACCATCGCCCGGCCGTACGGGCCATAGGAGCAGCGACACAGCGGCACCTGGTTCATGATCGCCGCACCGTCCACCAGCCAGCCGATGGCGCCCATGTCGGCCCAGGACAGCGTCGGATAGTTGAAGATGCTGGAGTACTTCTGCTTGCCGCTGTGGAGCAGGTCGAGCAGATCCTCGCGATCGACGCCCAGCGTCTCGGCCGCGGAGTACAGGTACAAGCCGTGGCCCGCCTCATCCTGCACCTTGGCGATCAGGATGGCCTTGCGGCGCAAGCTCGGCGCCCGGGTGATCCAGTTGCCCTCCGGCTGCATCCCGATGATCTCCGAATGCGCGTGCTGAGCGATCTGCCGGATCAACGTCCTGCGGTAGCCGTCGGGCATCCAGTCCCGCGGCTCGACGCGCTGATCGTCGGCGAGCAGTTGGTCGAACCGCACCTGTAGCCCTGCGGGTGCCGCCGGCTCGGACGGTTCGATGCTGTCCACGTTGCCGTACATCCCGGCCTCCCTGCCTGAAACTGATGACCCCTACCGGCACCGACTTAGTGAACGAACGGTCAGTAAAGTATGTGGTGCACACTACTGGCATGTCAACAGTCAGGTCGGCGGGCGCGGACGACCCAGCGGGTCTGAAATCGACGGTGCCGCGCGGCCGGCCGGCCCGCTACACCAAGGACGGGCTGCTGGAACTGGTCGTCATGGTCTTCAACGAACGCGGCTACGAAGCGGCCAGCATGGAAGACCTGGCCAAGGCCAGCGGTTTCACCAAATCGACTTTCTACCATCATGTCTCGGGTAAGGAGGAGCTGCTGCGGATGGCCGTCGACCGCGCATTGGGCGCGCTGTCGGCGGCCCTGGACGACACCGTGGAGCGTGGCGGTCGTCCGGTCGAACAGTTGGAAGCCGCCATCCGCCGGACCACCGAGGTGCTGCTCGCCGAATTGCCCTACGTGACGCTTCTGTTGCGGGTCCGCGGCAACACCACCATCGAGCAGGACGCTTTGGCCCGCCGGCGCGCTATCGACGCGCGGCTGGCCGTGCTGGTCAAGGCCGCGGCCGATGCCGAGGAAATCCGCAGCGACATCGACCCGCGGCTGGCCAGCCGGCTGCTGTTCGGCATGGTCAACTCGATCTCCGAGTGGTACCGGCCCGGGAGTCGCACCAATTCCCAGAGCAGCATCGTCGATGCCACGGTGAACCTGGCCATGGAAGGACTGGGCGCCCGCCGGTCAGCGCGGGACCGGCTCTCGGGGACCTTCGACGATGCCAAGCCGCCGTGACGCTCGACTGAATCGACGCGACACGCGCCGTCCTGCACCATGTTCGGGTCGCGATCAAGACGGCCCCAGCGGCCACCCGCATTCAGCCGGACAGATTCGAACCAGGTCCGTTTCGCCGATCGCGGCGGTCGGTGCGGCAGACCTTCACCACGCCGACCAGGGACGCCTGGACGTCGGCATCGTTCGCGAGGTGAGAAAGTCGCCCGGCCTGCTCGTGCGCCCGGCTACGGCAGGAACGACTGGTTCTCGCCGTGCACCGGTCCCACCGACTCGCAGACCGCGGCGAAGCACGACTCGCTGAATTGTCCCAGGAACGATTCGTCGTTTTCCCGCGCAGCCAGGTCTCCGTGCTCTACGACCACATCGCGGCCCTCTGCGCACACGCTGGTTTCCACCTCGAGATCGCTCAAGAAGCCGTGCAGTTCCCCACCATCCTCGGCCTCGTCGCCAGCAACACCGGGATCGCGATCGTCCCCGAATCACTGCACCACTGACGACGAAACCCGCCGGCAGGACACGGCCACTGCCGTCACTGCGGCTGGACTCTGGGGGCGTTCGAGTCCATCACGTTCGCGCGTCGGCCAGACGCCTCCGGGTGGCACCTGGCGTCGACCCAGCAGGGGTGAGAGCCGCCACTGGCACCCGCGGTCAACTCCCGGCCGGCAGGAGTCGAGTAGAGCTCCGTTTCCCGACTTCGTGACCTGGGTCACACTGACTTAACAATCCGTTGACACAGCCTGCAACTATCGGATAGCTTTTTCATCTACCAACAATTGAATTCCATATCGCGAAATCCAGGTAGAGATCGCGACTCAGCGAAGGCGGCTCGGTTTGCCCTTCTCAACTCATGTTCTTGACGCTGCGCGTGGCTGTCCCGCCGCGGAGGTTCCACTCGTGCTGCGCCGCGAGGAGTCGTCCGGCTGGGAGCTCCTGGCCGCCGGCAGCACCGATGTCGACGGGCGGTACCGCTTCGTCGACGACACCGGCTCGGAGCACGTTCCGGCCGGGGTGTACCGGGTGGAATTCGACACCGCCACCTATTACGCCGTATCGGGCCAAACCGGGTTCTACCCGGAGGTGTCGGTGACCTTTCGGGTCACCGATCCTGTTGCGTCCCATCATGTTCCATTGTTGTTGTCACCGTTTGCGTATTCCACCTACCGAGGGAGCTAGGAAGAAAATGACCGTCACGCTTGGACACAACCAGTACGGAAAAGCGGAAACACGGGTCGTCCGTGTCTACCGCGACGCCGATCCGCATGAGATCGTCGACTACAACGTCAGTGTCGCGTTGAGTGGCGATTTCGCCGACATTCACCTGACCGGTGACAACGCGAACTGCCTGACGACCGATGCCACGAAGAACACGGTGTACGCGTTCGCCAAGGAGTACGGCGACGCTGCCCGGCAGCCCGAGTCATTCGGGGTGGCGCTGGCCAAGCATTTCGTCGACGACGTCGATCCGGTCGGCCGGGTACGGATCAAGATCGAAGCCTATCCGTGGAACCGGTTGAGCTACAACGGGTCTCAGCATCCGCATGCATTTGCCCGGGACGGCGGATACGTCCGGACGGCCACCGTGACCTACGACGGCAGCACCCTGTGGGTGGCCTCCGGGGTGCGGGATTACGTCGTGCTCAAGACGACGGACTCGGAGTTCTTCGGCTACCTGGAGGAAAAATACACCACGCTGCAGCCCACCCAAGACCGGGTGATGGCCACCGCGGTGACCAGCCAGTGGTGGCACACCCAGACCGAGGGCGTGGACTGGGGGACGTCCTACGACAAGGCGCTGTCCACGATGAGTGACGCGTTCGCCGGGCATCACAGCCTGGCGTTGCAACAGACGATGTACGCGATGGGCGAGGCGATGATCGACGAGCAACCCGAGATCGGTGAGGTCCGGTTTTCGCTGCCGAACAAGCACCACTTCGTCGTCGACCTGAGCCCCTACGGCCTGGAGAATCCGCACGAGGTCTTCCACGCCGCCGACCGGCCCTACGGTTTGATCGAAGGCACCGTCCACAACGTTGACGCGCCGGCCCCCGGCTTGGCGTTCGACCCGGGTCAGGGCTGGTAACCGGCGATGGCACACGATTCAGAACCCGCCGGCGCGGCCGGCGATCACCTCGCGGTCTTCGCCGACAAGGGCCACCCGGTCGACGAGGTCCTCAAGCCAGTGTCAATGTTCGTCTACGGCCTGCAGCACGTGATGAGTATGTACGCCGGGGTCGTCGCGGTCCCGTTGATCGTGGGCAGCGCCCTGAAATTGCCGTTCTCCGATCTGTCCTACCTGCTGGCGGCCACCCTGCTGATCTCCGGTCTGGCGACCCTGCTGCAAACCCTGGGTGTGCCGTGGGTCGGCGCGAAACTGCCGATCGTGCAGGGCACCTCGTTCGCCGCGGTCGGTTCGATGATCGCCATCGGCACCGGAGCGGGCGGTGGCACGGCCGGACTGCGAGCGATCTTCGGGGCGATTGTGATCGCCGGCGCGATCGGCTTCGCGCTCAGCGGGGTGTTCAGCCGACTGCTCCACTTCTTCCCACCCGTGGTGACCGGTTCGGTGATCACCGTGATCGGTATCTCGCTGCTCCCGGTGGCGATCCGGTGGGCCGGCGGCGGCGCTGGCAGTCCGGACTTCGGTTCGGAGTCCAACATCGCGCTGGCCGCGATCACACTGGGCATCATTCTGATCGTCTACCGCTTCTTGCCCGGGTTCTTCTCCCGTGTCGCGATCCTGATCGGCCTGGCGGCCGGCGGTGTCGTCGCCGCGCTCTTCGGGAAGGTCAACTTCTCGAAGGTGTCCGAGGCGCAGGGATTCGCGATCTCCACCCCGTTCCACTTCGGTGCACCGACATTCGAGGTGGCCGCGATCGTGTCGATGGTCATCGTGATGCTGGTGATCATGACCGAGACGACGGCCGATCTGCTGGCCATCGGAGTTGTTGTCGGCCGTCCGGCCGACCGGAAGACCGTCGCCAACGGGCTGCGGGCGGACACCCTGTCCACGGCGATCTCCGGCGGGCTGCTGAACGGCTTCCCGGTCAGCGCCTTCGCGCAGAACGTCGGTCTGGTCGCCCTCACCGGCATCAAGAGCCGGTTCGTCGTCGCGGTCAGTGGCGGGATCCTGCTGGTCCTGGGGTTCTTCCCCCAGGTCGGCGCCGTCGTCGCGGCGCTGCCGGTGCCGGTGCTCGGCGGCGCCGGGCTGGCGTTGTTCGGCAGCGTCGCTGCCAGCGGTATCCGCAGCCTGTCCACGGTGCACTACGAGGGAAACCAAAACCTGGTCATCGTCGCCCTGTCGATCGGCATGGGTGTCATCCCGATCGCCGTGCCGGACTTCTACAACGAGTTCCCGTCCTGGTTCCAGACGATCTTCGATTCCGGCATCAGCGCGGCCGCGGTGACCGCGGTGCTGCTGAACATCCTGTTCAACGTGCTGGGTCGCAAGGACGGCGCGGCACCGATCCTCGCCGACGGGCCGGCGCCCGGGGTGACACCGGAGTTCCAACCGGGCCAGCACGCCCCGCACGGCCCGAACAGCCCCTCCCGGCCCACGACGAGCAACCGCGCGCCGGGGCCGGCTGATCACGAGCCGCCGGCCGGTCCGAACCGAACCGGACGATGACCGCCCGTCCCGGCGAAAGCCAACGCCCCCAACGGATCTCAGCCGCCTGCACACGAACGGAGGCCCGGCCATGCAGCGACCCGAACCTGCCGCGACCGCGGATGCGGTGACCGGGTTCGGCCGGACTCCCGTGGTGGACCGGTGGAACATGCTGCCGCGCGACGAGCTGATCGAGCAGTTGCTGTTGGTGTGTCATTCCAGCAGGTGGGCCGGTCAGGTCGCCGACGGCCGGCCGTTCTCCGACGAGCAGGGCTTGCTGGCCCTTGCCGACCGGGTCTGGATCGACCTGGACGCCTCGGACTGGTTGGAAGCGTTACAGGGTCATCCCCGGATCGGTGAGGAGGGTGGGAGCTCGCAGGAGTTCTCCACTACCGAGCAGGCCGGGATGAGCGGGGCCGACGACCAGGTACGGGCCGCGATCGCCGCCGGAAACCGGGAGTACGAGGCCCGGTTCGGGCATGTGTTCCTGATCTCCGCGCGGGGGCGCAGTCCGCAGGACATCTTGGCGAACCTGCAGGCCCGGCTGCAGAACCAGGCGGACCTGGAGGTGCACACGGCGGCGCAGGAACACCGCCGGATCACCGCGCTGCGGTTGCAATCACTGCTGTCATGACGCGGTCCCAACCACGGGTGTCCGGCGGCTCAGGCGGAGGACTGCCGGGCCAGCAGGTCCGCGGCCAGACCGGCCGCGGCCTGCTGCAACAACGGCACCGCGCGGGCCACGGTGTCTCGGGTCATCCGTGGGGTGGGCCCGGATACCGAGATCGCGATCGGATTCGCCGAATCGAGCACCGGCACCGCGACGCAGTGCACACCGATCTCCTGCTCACCATCGTCGATGGCGTACCCGTTCGCGCGGATCTTGGCGATCTGCGCCAGCAGTACCGCCGGGTCGGTGATGGTGGTCGGGGTGGCCGCCGGCAGGCCGGTCCGGCCGACCAGGGCCAGGATGCGGTCGTCGTCGAGTTGGGCGAGCAGCGCCTTGCCCACCCCGGTGCTGTGCAGGTAGACGCGTCGGCCGACCTCGGTGAACGCCCGCATGGTGTGTCTGGACGGCACCTGGGCGACATACGTGGCGCGGTCGCCGTCGAGCATGCACAGGTTTGCGGTCTCGCCGAGGTTCTCGACCAGACCGCTCAGCCACGGCCGGGCCCACTCGCCCAGCATGGTCCCGGCGCTGACCCCGAGGGTGATCAACCGCGGCCCGAGGGCGTATCGCCGGGACGGCAGCTGCCGGACGTAGCCGTGGTTGAGCAGGGTGCGCAGCAGCCGGTAGATCGTCGGCATCGGCAGCCCGGTCACGGCCGCGAGGTCGGACAACGACATCTCACCACCGGCATCGGACAGGCATTCCAGTATCTGGAACGTCCGTTCCACGGACTGCACTCCGGCCGGCGGAGTGGGCGGCCGTTTGGCGGGCCCCCCCTCGGCATCCGGTACCGGATGCAGCCTTTTTTCGGTGCCAGCGGTCACGGCTGAGTCCTTTCGTGCGGCGCCCATCCTGAGTGCATTTCACATTGTAAAAATAGTTTACCAACAAGGAGAAGTAGATGGCATCGACCAGTCCCGGCTATGCGGTTACCGTGCGGGTGCAGTGCCCGAGTTCGACCGACGCGACGAGCCAGTTGACGACGGCGGTCACCCGCGCCGGCGGGTCGTTGACGGCGCTGGACGTGGTCGAGTCCCACCATGATGCGATGGTCGTGGACGTTACCTGCGATGCGACCGATTCCGATCACGCGGACCGGATCACGGCGGCGCTCGGGGAGCCCGCTGGGTTCACCGTGCGCAAGGTCAGCGACCGGACTTTCCTGATCCATCTGGGCGGGAAGATCGAGGTGACACCGAAGGTTTCGCTGCGCACCAGAGACGACCTGTCCCGGGCCTACACCCCGGGAGTGGCCCGGGTGTGTATGGCGATCGCGGAGAATCCGGCCGACGCCCGGCGGTTGACGATCAAGCGGAACACCGTTGCGGTGGTCACCGATGGGTCGGCCGTGCTGGGGCTGGGCAACATCGGGCCGGCCGCGGCGTTGCCGGTGATGGAGGGTAAGGCGGCGCTGTTCAAGCAGTTTGCCGGGGTCGATGCGTGGCCGGTGTGCCTGGACACCCAGGACACCGATCTGATCGTGGAGATCGTCAGAGCGATCGCCCCGGTGTACGGGGGGATCAACCTGGAGGACATCGCCGCCCCACGGTGTTTCGAGATCGAGGCGAGGTTGCGGGAGCTGCTGGATATTCCGGTGTTCCACGACGACCAGCACGGCACCGCGATCGTGGTGGCGGCCGCACTGCGAAACGCCCTGCGGGTCACCAACAAGGACCTGTCTACCGTGCGGATCGTTGTCTCCGGGGTGGGCGCCGCCGGCACCGCCATCATCAAGCTGCTCCAGGCGCAGGGCGCCACGAACATCGTCGGCTGCGACCGGAACGGTGCCGTGCACCCGGGCAGCCAGGCGCGGGACGACATGCGCCGCTGGCTGCAGCACAACACCAACCCGGACGGTCTCACCGGATCCCTGGTCGATGTTCTTAAAGGCGCGGATGTGTTCATCGGGGTGTCGGCACCGAACCTGCTACAAGGATCCGACATTGCCACCATGGCCGACGGTGCGATCGTGTTCGCGTTGGCCAACCCGGTGCCGGAGGTGGACCCGCTGGCGGCCCGGGAACACGCGGCGGTGGTCGCCACCGGGCGCAGTGACTACTCGAATCAGATCAACAACGTCCTCGCCTTCCCGGGGTTCTTCCGGGGCCTGCTGGACACCGGTGCCTCCGATATCACCCAGGAGATGTTGATCGCCGCGGCCGAGGCGATCGCCGATGCGGTGACACCGGAGGAACTGAACCCCAGCTACATCGTGCCCAGCGTGTTCGACCCCACCGTCGCCCCGGCCGTCGCGGCCGCGATCCGGCGGCTCAGCGGCGGCGCCGAGGGTGTCATCACCCAGGACGCCGCGGGTCGCTGACCACCAACCACCCGCGTGAGTGGCGGTCAAGCCGATCCGGCCGACCAGTCCGACGGGAAGCCAGCCGAAAGCGAGAGACCAGTGCCAGCCGAAAGCGAGAGAGCAGTGACTGATATCAGCACCGACCCTGTGGCCGTGACGGTCCGCGGTCCCGAAGTACCGCGCTCCGACGACATCCTGACCGACGACGCGTTGGCGTTCGTCGCCGAGTTGCAGCGACGGTTCGGCCGCCGCCGGGACGAGTTGCTGGCCCGCCGGGCTCAGCGGCGCGCCGAGGCCGCCCGCACCGGTCGACTCGATTTCCTGCCCGACACCCAATGGATTCGTGACGGGGACTGGACGGTCGCGGCGCCTCCTGCCGATCTCATTGATCGGCGGGTTGAGATCACCGGGCCACCGGAACCGAAAATGGCGATCAACGCGTTGAACTCCGGTGCGAAGGTCTGGCTAGCCGATCTCGAGGACGCGAACACCCCGCACTGGTCGAACGTCGTCGGTGGCCAGGTCACCCTGTTCGACGCCATCCGCCGCCGGCTGGAGTTCACCTCGCCGGAGGGCAAGAAGTACCGGCTGGCCACGGATCGGGACTTGGCGGTGATCGTGGCCCGCCCCCGGGGCTGGCACTTCGATGAACGGCACCTGCTGGTCGACGGTGCACCCACGGTCGGCGCCCTGGTTGATTTCGGGTTGTTCTTCTTCCACAACGCCAAGGCGCTGATCAGCCGGGGCAGCGGGCCCTATTTCTACCTGCCGAAGTTGGAAAGCCACCTGGAGGCCAGGTTGTGGAACGACGTGTTCTCCTTCGCCGAGGATCGGTTGGGCATCGAGCACGGAACGGTGCGGGCCACCGTGCTCATCGAAACCATCCCGGCCGCTTTCGAGATGGACGAGATCCTGTACGAGCTCGGTGATTACGCCTCCGGCCTGAACGCCGGCCGGTGGGACTACCTGTTCAGCATCATCAAGTACTTCCGGGACGCGGGCGCCTCGTTCGTGTTGCCCGACCGGTCGGCGGTCACCATGACGGCGCCGATGATGCGGGCCTACACCGACCTGCTGGTCGCCACGTGTCATCGGCGGGGTGCCTTCGCGATGGGCGGAATGGCTGCGTTCATTCCCAGCCGCCGCGATCCGCAGGTGAACGAACGGGCACTGGCCAAGGTGACCGAGGACAAGCAACGCGAGGCCGTGGACGGGTTCGACGGGTCCTGGGTGGCGCACCCGGACCTGGTGCCGGTCTGTCGGGCGGTGTTCGACCGGGCGTTCGGCGACCAGCCGAACCAGCTCGGGCGGCTCCGTGACGTCTCCGTCACCGCCGCGGACCTGCTGGATGTGGCCTCCGTGCCGGGCGCGGCGACCGAGGCAGGGTTGCGAAACAACATCGACGTGGCCCTGCGGTACCTGCAGGCCTGGTTGGGCGGCAACGGCGCGGTCGGCATTCACAACCTGATGGAGGACGCGGCGACCGCGGAGATCTCCCGGTCCCAGGTGTGGCAATGGGTGCACAACCAGACGCGACTGGAGACGGGCACGACGGTCACCGCCGACCTGGTCCGGGCCATCGCCACCGAAGTACTGGCCGCCGTCTCGGCCGAGATCGGTGAGACCGCCTATGCAGCAGGTCATTTCGATCTCGCTCGGCAGGTGTTCGAGCAGGTGGCACTGGCTGCGGATTTCGCGGATTTCCTGACGCTGCCCGCCTATGCGGCCGCCGTCGACCGGCCCTGAGGATACGCAGGGCGGCCGGAGACCGCACTCACCTTGACCCATCCCCATCGCTCACGTACTATTCCATATAGTGAAGTTAATCTTTCATACTACGAAATAAGGTGAGGATAGTGGCCGACGGCAACGACGTCGCCTCGGTGCTTGCGCCGTCGCTGACCGAGGACTTCCTGACCGGAGTCGACCGGCAGCTGGCGACCGCGGACAGGGAGCTGGCCCAGCGGTATCCGGGAGACCCCGGCACCCGGCAGCCGGTGCACACCGTGTACGTGTCGGCCGCGGACGCCGACGCCCACACCCCCGGGCGGTGGGGCGGCATCGCGCTGGACCTGCTCGACGCCCATGCGGCCAACGCTTCCGCCGCCGCCGACGTCACCGGCCTGGGCCCTGACCTGGACCGCTCCGTGTTCGACCGGGTGCGGACCAAATTGACCGAGCAACCGGTGGAGGACCTGCGCCTGGACTTCGAGGACGGCTACGGCCGGCGTTCGGATGCGGAGGAGGACGCGGCCGCCGCAGCCGCCGGGGTGCTGCTCGGTCAGCTGCTCCGCACGCCGGATGGACCGTTGTTCGCGGGTATCCGGTTCAAGAGCCTGGAAGTGGCCACCCGCCGCCGCGGCCTGCGCACCTTGGACTTGGTGGTGTCCGGCGCATTGGCCGCCGGTGGTGGCCTGCCGGCCGGGTTCCTTGTCACCTTGCCGAAGGTGACCTCGGTGGACCAGGTCCGGGCGATGGTCTCGGTGTGCGAGGAACTGGAACGCGCGCACGGCCTGCGGCCCGGGGAGTTGCGATTCGAAATCCAGATCGAAACCCCACAAAGCATTCTCGGCGCTGACGGCACAGCAACCGTCGCAACCATGATCCATACGGCCGGCGCCAGATGCAGCGCGCTGCACTACGGCACCTACGACTACAGCGCAGCCTGCGGCGTCGCCGCCGGCCAGCAGAGCCTGGCGCACCCGGTGGCCGACCACGCGAAGGCCGTCATGCAGGTCGCCGCAGCCGGCACCGGCGTGCGGATCTGCGATGGGTCGACCAACATCTTCCCGACCGGCACCCCCGAGCAGATCCGTAGCGCGATGCGGCTACACGCCCAGTTGGTGCAGCGGTCGCTGGAACGCGCCTATTACCAGGGATGGGACATGCACCCCGGCCACCTGGCCACCCGGTACCTGGCCACTTACACCTTCTACCGCGCGGGGCTGCCCGCGGCCGGTTCTCGGCTGCGGAACTACCTGACCCACCAGGCCAGCGGGGTGATGGACGAACCGGCCACCGCGCAGGCACTGGCGGCTTTCGTGGTCCGCGGCCTGCACTGCGGCGCCCTGGACGACGCCGAGGTCACCTCCGGAACAGGGGTGGACCGCGCAACCCTGGAGGCGCTCGCCCAGCGCCGGCCTCTGCCGACACCATCCACTCCATCGACCGACGAGGACACCCCGAGATGACCGCACCCGCTTTCCGCTACGACGCGAACCTGTCGATGCTGTTCACCGAGCTGCCGCTGCTGCAGCGACCCGGCGCGGCCGCCGCCGCCGGTTTCGATGCCATCGAGTTCTGGTGGCCGTTCACCACGGCCGTACCCGCCGACGGTGACGTCGACGCCTTCGCTCGCGCTGTCACCGACGCCGGGGTGCAGCTGATCGGACTGAACTTCTTCGCCGGCGACATGCCCGGCGGCGATCGCGGACTGCTGTCCTGGCCCGCCCGATCCACCGAGTTCGTCGACAACATCGACGTCACCATCGGCCTGGGTGACCGGTTGGGCTGCAAGGCATTCAACGCCCTTTACGGTAACCGGCTGGACGACTCCACCGAGGCCGAACAGGACGACGTCGCCATCCAGAATTTGACGGCCGCGGCCGCCGCCGCCGCGGTGATCGACGCGACGGTGCTCGTCGAACCGGTGAGCGGGGCCCCGCGGTATCCGTTGCTGACGGCCGCCGATGTGATCGGGGTGCTGGATCGGGTGGAACGGGAGTCCGGCGCCACCAACGTGAAATTCCTGTGCGATCTGTACCACCTGGCCACCAACGGCGACGACATCGGCGCGGTGATCACCGCGCACGCCGCCCGGGTAGGTCACGTACAGATCGCGGACAGCCCGGGGCGCAACGAGCCGGGCACCGGAACGCTGGACATCGCCGGGCATCTCGCGGCGCTGAGCGGCGCGGGCTACGCCGGGTATGTCGGGCTGGAATACAAGCCCCGCGGAGCCACCCTGGACAGCTTCGATTGGCTGCCGCGCGAACAGCGCCGCACCCGATCCTGACCATCACACCCCCTGCTATCCGATTCACCTTGAGGAGAAGTCAATGACGACAGTCGCTTTCATCGGTTTGGGCATCATGGGTGGCCCGATGGCCGGCCATCTGGTCGCCGCCGGTTTCGACGTGATCGGCTACAACCGCAGCCAACCCAAGATCGACGAACTCATCGCCGCCGGTGGTCAGGGGGCTGGATCCGTGGCCGATGCGGTGGCCGGCGCCGACATCGTCGCGGTGATGGTCCCGGATTCGCCGGACGTGCAACAGGTACTCGCCGGCGACGGCGGGGTGTTCCAGAACGCCCGTCCCGGCACGTTGATCATCGACTTCTCCTCCATCCGACCTGACGTCACGACCGAACTCGCCGCCCAAGCCCGGGGCCGGGGTTTCCGGTTGCTGGACGCGCCGGTGTCCGGTGGTGAAGCCGGCGCCGTCAACGCGGCCCTGTCGATCATGGTCGGCGGCCAGGCCGCCGACTTCCAGGCTGCGGCGAAGGTTTTCGCCGCCGTCGGGAAAACGATCGTGCACGTCGGGCCCAGCGGCGCCGGCCAGACGGTGAAGGCCGCAAACCAGCTCATCGTGGCCGCGAACATCCAGGTGCTCGCCGAGGCGGTGGCGTTCCTGGAGGCCTACGGGGTCGACCTCGAGGCCGCGTTGCAGGTTCTGGGCGGCGGGCTGGCCGGTAGCAAGGTACTGGACCAGAAGGGGCAGAACATGCTCACCCGGTCTTTCCCCCCGGGGTTCCGGATCGCCCTGCACCACAAGGACTTGGGCATCGTGACCGCCGCCGCCCGGGAGGCCGGGGTGATCATCCCCCTCGGCGCCGTCGTCGCCCAGTTGATGGCGTCCGCGCTCGCCTCCGGGGACGGCGGACTGGACCACTCCGCCCTGCTGCGCGGGGTACTGCGCCTGTCCGGAAAAGACCCTGAGAACACCACCAACCACACCCTCACCAGCTGATCAGGAGTAACCCATGACCCGCATGCGCGCTATCGACGCCGCTGTTGCCATCCTCGAAAAGGAAGGCGTGAAAACCGTTTTCGGAGTGCCCGGCGCCGCCATCAACCCGTTTTACTCCGCCCTTCGCGACCACGGCGGGATCAACCACATCCTGGCCCGGCACGTCGAGGGCGCCTCACACATGGCCGAGGGGTACACCCGGGCCACCGCCGGCAACATCGGTGTGTGCATCGGTACCTCCGGCCCGGCCGGAACCGACATGATCACCGGTCTGTACTCCGCGGCCGCGGACTCCATCCCCATCCTGTGCATCACCGGTCAGGCCCCGGTCGCCCGACTGCACAAGGAGGACTTCCAGGCTGTCGACATCGCTACCATCGCCTCCTCACTGACCAAGATGGCGATGACCGTGATGGAGCCCGCCCAGGTGCCCGGCGCGTTCCAGCAGGCTTTCCACCTGATGCGCTCCGGTCGGCCCGGCCCGGTGCTGATCGACCTGCCGTTCGACGTGCAGATGACCGAGATCGACTTCGACGTCGACACCTACGAGCCGCTGCCGGTCTACAAGCCCAGAGCCACCCGGGCGCAGGCCGTCAAGGCCCTTGACATGCTGCAGGCCGCGGAGCGGCCGCTGATCGTGGCCGGCGGCGGCATCATCAACGCCGACGCCTCCGACCTGCTGGTCGAGCTCGCGGAGCTGCTGAACGTCCCGGTGATCCCGACCCTGATGGGTTGGGGAACCATCCCGGACGACCACGAGCTGATGGCCGGGATGGCCGGTTTGCAGACCTCCCAGCAGTACGGGAACGCCACCATGCTGGCTTCCGATCACGTGCTGGGTATTGGGAACCGGTGGGCGAACCGGCACACCGGTGGGCTGTCGGTCTACCGGCAAGGCCGCACCTTCGTGCATGTCGACATCGAACCGACGCAGATCGGCCGGGTGTTCCCGCCGGACTACTCGATCGTGTCCGATGCCGGGTACGCGTTGACCGAACTGGTTGCGGTGGCGCGCGAGCGTCGGGACGCGGCGGAGCTGCCGGACCGGTCGGAGTGGGTGGCGGCCTGCCAGGAACGCAAACGCACCATGCATCGCCGCACCCACTTCGACAACGTCCCGATCAAGCCGCAACGGGTCTACGAGGAAATGAACAAGGCTTTCGGCAAGGACACCCGCTACGTCTCCACCATCGGCCTGTCGCAGATCGCCGCTGCCCAGTTCCTGCACGTGTACAAACCACGGCACTGGATCAACGCCGGCCAGGCCGGCCCACTGGGCTGGACCGTGCCCGCCACCCTCGGGGTGTGCGCCGCCGACCCCGACGCCACCGTCGTCGCCCTGACCGGCGACTACGACTTCCAGTTCATGATGGAAGAACTCGCCGTCGGCGCCCAGTTCAACCTGCCGTACATCCACGTGCTGGTGAACAACGCCTACCTCGGCCTGATCCGGCAGTCCCAACGCGGTTTCGACATGGACTACTGTGTCCAACTGGCGTTCGACAACGTCAACACCCCGTCCACCGAGCAGATCGCCGGGTACGGAGTGGACCACGTCAAAGTCGCGGAAGCGTTGGGCTGCAAGGGTTTACGCGTGCAGGACCCGGCCGACATCCTCCCCGCACTGGAGACCGCGAAGAAGCTGATCGTCGAGCACCGGGTTCCGGTTCTGGTGGAGATCATCCTGGAGCGGGTCACCAACATCTCCATGGGCACCGAGATCGACAACGTGGTGGAGTTCGAGGACCTCGCGCTGTCCGCGCAGGACGCCCCCACCGCCGTCATCTCCATGCTGGACTGAGCGGCCCGGTCATGCACGTGCTGCTCGCGCCGGACAAGTTCAAGGGCTCACTGCGGGCCAGCGAGGTCGCGGCCGCGCTCGCCGCGGGGCTCCGCGCCGCTGTCCCGGAGGTGGAAACGGTGTCCGTGCCGATCGCGGACGGCGGGGACGGCACCCTGGACGCCGCGGTCAGCGCCGGCTACCGGCTCGTCCCGGTCACGGTCGCCGGTCCCACCGGCGACCCGGTGGTGACCGGGTACGCGGTCCGGGACGGGATCGCGGTCGTCGAACTCGCCGACGCCTGCGGTCTGAACCGTTTGCCGGCAGGACGACTCGCGCCGTTGACCGCGAGCAGCGCCGGGTTCGGTGAGCTCATCGCGGCGGCGTTGGACGCCGGCTGTGACCGGGTGATCCTGGGCGTCGGCGGCAGTGCCAGCACCGACGGCGGCGCGGGGATGCTCGTCGCGCTCGGCGCCCGGCTGCTGGACGTAGCCGGCCGTGAGCTTCCCGCCGGCGGCGGGGCTTTGGAACACCTGGACCGGGTGGACCTGAGCGCACTGCACACGGCGGTGGCAACCACCGAATTCGTGCTGGCCAGCGACGTGGACAACGCGCTGCTCGGCCCGACCGGGGCCGCCGCCGTGTACGGCCCACAAAAGGGTGCCACCCCCGATGATGTGGCCCACCTGGACGCGGCTCTGCAACGGTGGTCCACCACCCTTGCCAGGGCCATGCACGCCGATCAGGCGCCGTCCGGGCATTCCGCCGCCGATCTGCCCGGCGCCGGCGCCGCCGGTGGCGTCGGGTTTGCTGCCCTCGCCGTGCTGCACGCCCAGGCCCGGCCCGGTATCGACCTGCTGCTGGAACTCACCGGGTTCTACCGGCAGCTGACCGACGCCCGCTTGGTGATCACCGGGGAAGGCTCGCTGGATACCCAGACCCTGCACGGAAAAGCGCCGGCCGGGGTCGCCGCCGCCGCCCGCCGGGCCGGAATACCGGTGATCGCGGTCGCCGGGCGGAACCTGCTCAGCACCACCGAACTGACCGACGCCGGCATCAGCGGCGCTTACGCGCTGCTGGACATCGAACCCGACCCGGACCGCTGCATGACCAACGCAGCGCACCTACTGCACACCACCGCGGGCCTCATCGCCCGCGATTGGCTGACCCAACCAGTCGGCCAACGACCTGAAGGAGTGGATCAACGATGATCCAGCTTGACGTGCTGTTCCGGGCTCGCCGCGCGGTCACCGCCGCCGGGGAGGTGGCCCGCTGCGTGGGCATCCGCGACGGGCGCATCGTCGCGATCGAACCCTACGACTCGCAGCTGACCGCCGACCGGGAGATCGACCTCGGCGAGGACGTCGTCCTACTCCCCGGCCTGGTCGACACCCACGTGCATGTCGACGAACCCGGCCGCACCGAATGGGAAGGATTCGCCTCCGCCACCAGGGCAGCCGCTGCCGGCGGCATCACCACCATCATCGACATGCCCCTGAACAGCATCCCGCCCACCGTGGACGTCGCCGCATTGGAGATCAAACGCCAGGCAGCGCAGGACCAGGCCTATGTGGACGTCGGGTTCTGGGGCGGCGCCATCCCCGGCAACCTGTCCGAGCTCCGCAGCCTGCACGATGCCGGGGTGTTCGGCTTCAAGTGCTTCCTGCTGCACTCCGGGGTCCCGGAGTTCCCGCACCTGCAACCCGCGGAGCTGCACGACTACCTGGAGATGATCCGGTCGTTCGGGGCGTTGATGATCGTGCACGCCGAGGACGCCGACGCCATCGATCACGCCGAATCCGCGCAGGGGGCGAGCTACGACACCTTCCTGGCGTCCAGGCCGCGGGGTGCGGAAAATGTGGCCATCGCACAGGTCATCGAACTCGCCCGTTGGACCGGTGCCCGGGTGCACATTCTGCATCTGTCCAGCTCGGATGCGCTGCCGATGATCCGCAGCGCCCGCCGTGACGGCGTCCACATCACCGTCGAAACCTGCCCCCACTACCTGGTTTTCGCGTCCGAGGAAATCGGTGACGGTGCCACCCAGTACAAGTGCTGCCCACCGATCCGGGAAGCGGAGAACCGGGAAAAGCTCTGGCGGGGCCTGGTCGACGGCGACATCGACTGCATCGTGTCCGACCACTCCCCGTGCACCATTGATCTCAAGCGCCTGGACAGCGGCGACTTCGGGGTGGCCTGGGGCGGCATCGCGTCACTGCAGTTGTCGCTGCCCGCGATCTGGACGGAGGCCCGACGGCGCGGGCATACGCTGTGCGACGTGGTCCGGTGGATGGCCGAAAAGCCGGCGGCCCTGGCTGGGTTGCAACGCAAGGGACATCTCGCGCTGGGCTACGACGCCGACCTGTGCGTGTTCGCCCCCGACGAGGCATTCGTGGTGGATCCAGCTCGACTGCACCACAAGAACGCCATCACCCCATACGCCGGGCGCGCCCTGGCCGGTGTCGTCCGCGCCACGTGGCTGCGTGGCCAGGAACTGACCGGCGACGAATTCCGCGGGCACCTACTAACCCGCGGCGGCGCCTGACCACCGGATCGGGACCCACGATTCCCGCTCCCCCACAACACAATTCAACGACAGGACTGATTCCGTGCCCGAGGTTTACCGTACCGCAGCTGTTTCCACCGGCGACGGCCGCAACGGCCATAGCCGCACCACCGATGGAATGATCGACGTCGACCTGGCCACCCCCAAGGAACAGGGCGGCCCCGGCGGTGCGACCAACCCCGAGCAGCTCTTCGCCGCCGGGTGGGCCGGCTGCTTCCACTCCTCACTGAAGGTTGTCGCCCGCGGCGAAGGCATCACCCTGACCGATTCCGCGGTCACCGTCGAGGTCGGCCTCAATAAGGAAGACGGCGCATTTTCGCTCGCCGTCGCGATCACCGCGCACCTGCCTGGCGTCGGGCATGCCCAGGCCGAAAACCTGCTCAGGCAGGCGCATCAGCGCTGCCCATACTCCAAGGCCACCCGGGGAAACATCGTCGTCGACCTGGCCGTGAACTAAGCCGGCGCACGTCGCGGCCGGCTCGAGAAACAACTGTTGGCATTCCACCCAACCACCGAAGGAGAATCATGGTGACCACCAGCGTCCCGCTGTTCGTGAACGGCGGAGGAATGCGCGGCGGCCCCATCCACCACACGATCGCCGAACACCCGTTCCTGGGCGAGTGGTGGACGGCTCCGAAGTACCGCTTCTACTCCATCGGCGACCGGTTCCCCGCCCTGTGGCTGGTCGGCGATGGGGGTGTGGCCGTGCCCGGTGAGCTCTACGACGTCCCGCTGACCGTCATCCGCGACCAGTTCATTCCCGCGGAACCCGCGGAACTAGAACTCGGGGTCATCGAACTGGCCGACGGCGGAGCCGCGCTGGCGGTTGTCCTGCGCCGGGAAATGCTGGGCAGCCCCGACCTGGTGGACATCTCCGCGCGGGGTGGTTGGCGCGAATACCGGTCACTGCAGAGCGACCGGCTGTAATGCGTGAGCATCTTCGAAGTCGTCTGCATCTTCCTGGCCGGCATCGCGGCCGGGACGATCAACACCATCGTCGGGTCGGGCACACTGGTCACCTTCCCGACGTTGCTGGCCTTCGGAGTGCCGCCGGTGGTGGCCACCATGTCGAACGCCGTCGGGCTGGTGCCCGGCAATCTGTCTGGAACCTGGGGGTACCGGCGGGAACTTCGCGGCCAATGGAACAGGCTGCGCTGGCAACTACCCGGCTCGTTCCTCGGCGCCCTGACCGGGGCCTGGCTGCTGCTGCACCTGCCGGAGACAACGTTCAAGAAAGTCGTCCCGGTGTTGCTGGTGTTCGCGTTGATCCTGGTCATCGGACAACCCCGGATCCAGACCTGGACCCGACGGCGCGCCGAGCGGGCCGGCCGCGACCGCGACCACATCACCCGGACCCGGATGATCGTGCTGGTCATCAGCACCTACCTCACCGGAGTGTATGGCGGGTATTTCGCAGCCGCGCAAGGCATCGTACTCATCGGCATCATGGGCATCCTGCTCCCGGATTCCATGCAGCACATCAACGCTGCGAAAAACCTGCTCACCCTCGTCGTCAACGTCGTCGCCGCAGCGGCCTACACAGTGGTCGCGTTCGACCGGATCAACTGGACCGCAGCGGCCCTGATCGCCGCCGGCACCCTGATCGGTGGATTCCTCGGCGCCCACGTCGGCCGCAGGCTTTCACCCGCCCTGCTCCGCGCGGCCATCGTGCTGCTCGGTGTCGTGGCGCTGTGGGTGTTGCTGGCCTGACATCAGCCCAGAAGACCCCACCGATCTCCCGGCACCACCTGATGTCCCGAAGCCCGACATGACCAGGAAAGGAGTCACCACGGCCGACATCAATAGTCTTCCCCGAGCGCAGCTCGAACAGTGGGAATGGCAGCGCGCCGCGGCCTGCCGCGGCATGGACAGCTCGGTCTTCTTCCACCCGCCGAACGAGCGGGACGCCGCAAGGGACAACCGAGCCGACCGGGCGAAAGCCGTCTGCATTAATTGTCCGGTCATCACCGACTGCCTGGACCACGCGCTGCGTTTCCGCGAACCCTACGGGGTGTGGGGCGGGCGCACCGCGGACGATCGGGCGAAGCTACTCGGCGTGCAATCGCGCCGCTTCCGGGGTCGGGCCCAGAACAGCGTCTGACGGAAATCCATTGCACAGCAACGTAATCAACATCACCAGCAAGCCGTCCGCGGCTCCGAAGGAAGGACCATCACGATGCCCAACTACTACGCACCTGCCGGGGGACTCCCGGGCCAGACCGAACTCACCACCAACCGAGCGGTCTTCACCGAGGCCTACGCGGTACTGCCGCGGGGGACGATGCGCGACATCGTGACCAGCCTGCTGCCGTTCTGGGAAAAGACCCGGTTGTGGGTTATCGCCCGGCCGCTGTCCGGGTTCGCCGAAACATTCTCCCAGTACATCGTCGAAGTCTTGCCCGGTGGTGGCAGTGACCACCCAGAAGCCGACCCAGGCGCCGAAGGCGTGCTATTCCTGATGGAGGGCGAACTGGTCGTCACCCTCGACGGCGAGCAACACGATCTCGGTCCGGGCGGCTACGCCTTTATCCCGCCGGGCGCGGACTGGCAGGTCCACGCGACCGGCGACGCCCCGGCAAGGTTCCACTGGATCCGCAAGGCCTATCAACGGGTTACCGGAATCGATCTACCATCCGCGTTCTTCACCAGCGACACCGAGATTGAGGGCATCGAGATGCCCGGAACAGATGGTGCCTGGACCACCCAACGGTTCGCCGACCCCACCGACCTGCGCCACGACATGCACGTCAACATCGTCAACTTCCAGCCCGGCGGAGCGATCCCCTTCCCCGAAACCCATGTCATGGAGCACGGGATCTACGTGTTGGAAGGTAAGGCCGTTTATCTGCTCAACCAGGACTGGGTCGAGGTCCAAGAAGGCGACTTCATGTGGCTGCGCGCCTTCTGCCCGCAGGCCTGCTACGCCGGCGGTCCCGGCCGGTTCCGCTACCTGCTCTACAAGGACGTCAACCGGCACGCGACTCTCAGCCGGCAATTCGCCTGAAAAGGGACCGCGCCCGAGCTGCCACCTACAACAGAGGAGCTCATCGATTTCTGCTGCCCCGCGCCACTGGCGAACTCAGCCGAACCTCCAATGAACCCATCTGACATCGGTATCGATCGTGGGACCAACGGGCGTCGGCAGCAGAATAAGTCC
Source organism: Mycobacteriales bacterium (assembly GCA_038245175.1). Classification (GTDB taxonomy): domain Bacteria; phylum Actinomycetota; class Actinomycetes; order Mycobacteriales; family Nakamurellaceae; genus Nakamurella. The sequence goes on from JBBRSR010000012.1 coordinate 53,254, forward strand.
GCCGCGCTCGCGGCCTTCCGCCATGTGTCGCCCATCTCGAACTCGGGTCATACCGCGACGAACACCCCCTATGGCTGAGGTCTGCGACGAGTTCAGCTCACAGTGCCGAGATTGAACCTACTGAGCGTTCGTGTCGGCTCAGGGCACGCAGCACGGCGTCTTGGCCGTGTCGTCGTGCTGCCAACGCCGCGAGCAGGGCGAGCACGGGCTCAAGTGCTCCTGCGGAGAACCGCGGCGCTGCCATGCCGACACTGCACGCCAGGTCGTCGGCGTGGACCAGGATCTCCATCAGCCGCACCACCAGGAAGTCGTCCGTCGGCAACGCGCAGTCCTGCCACGGTACGTACGTTGTCGGGCGGGCGGCGGCGATCGCCGCCGCCAACTGGCTGCCTGACCAGGCCAGGATCTGCACCGACTCGGTGTGCCCGGCCGTTGCCATCTGATTGAAGTCATCGCGGATCGAGGTGTTCTCCGGCGCATCGACCGCCGCGTGCAGCCAGTCGACGCGTTCGTAGTGCCCAACGAGGGTCATTACCGGGGCGTCGTGTGGACCGGATGTGGTCAGAAACTGGACCGCACCCTCGGGCTGGCTGACCAGGTGACGCGTCAGGCCGCCAACGGTCAGACCCGGCAATGTCGACTCTTGTTCCCAGGCGGCCATGACCTCCTCGGATCTCACCAGCTCCGTGAGCTGGTCAACCGCGGCGACCACAGCGGATCGGTCGAGAACTCCAACGAAGGTGAGAGGCATGCTACGGACTCTCTCACCGATTCCGGACCAAAAGAGAGCCTGATGATCCGCTCGCGCCGCCAGGCTCCCTGCAGGCATAAATCGCCCGAGACGGTGGTCAGGCCCGGTGCACGGGCTGCTGGAGCTCGGTGACCCAATCCTGTTGGTCCTCCGACTCTGCCTGCAGGTACAGCTCACGGCAGGGGCCGGCATACTCGTATCTGTTCTCGGCAACCCACCGGTGCAGCGCTTGCCACGATTCGCTGATCCTGCTCATGGCGCCGAGGTGGACACCACACACCGCGGTCGCGGCCGGCACGTCAACCATGTTCAGTCCGGGCAGGGCCGCGCCGTCGTATGCGTATCCGACGACGACATCCATGCCAGCCTCGGTTTCTGCGTACGTGGCGATCGGGGTGCTCAGGCTGGCGTGGGCCGCGTCCAGCTGTGATTGGACCTGGTCGAACATCGGGCCGATATGTTGTCCCAGCTCGGCCGGGTCCAGAGTGTTGGTCAGGGCGGCCAACCGCACTGCCGGCACCAGTTTGACGACGTAGTCAGCGGACATCTCGTTCTCCATCTCGATCATCCGAAGCCTTGATTCGACTGCCGCCAGCCGGATGCCGGCAGCACGCAAATCGTTCTCCAATTCGGCGCGGCGCAGGCGCAACATGCCGTGCAACTCGTCCAGGCCGACCGGGTCGGCCAGGACGCGACGCACCTGCTCCAAACTCAGGCCAAGGTCTTTCAGGGCCACCAGCCGATTGAGAACGGACAGCTGCTCAGGTGAGTAGGAGCGGTAGCTGCTCCACACGTCGACGCTGTCGGGTTTCAGAAGCCCGATCTGGTCGTAGTGGCGCAGCATCCGCACCGACACCTGCCCGAGTCGAGCAAAGTCTCCGATCAACATGCCACCGTTATCCCACCTCACACCATGTGAGAGTCAACCCTGCGGCGCCAACACCGCAAGCCGAACCTTCTACGGCGGCGATTCGGCTCCTGGCAATCAAGATCGTTCCCGTCCGATCAGGCTTCCCGTCACGGCATATTGGCGACGAACTGGACCTCGTGGCCGATTCGCTGGGACGGGCTGCCGAACGATCTCGGAAGGCAAGCCGCTGAGCTGACTGAATACCAGTGGGGCGGGAGGGGCTCGAACCCTCGCCTGGCAGGTTATGAGTCTGCTGCTCTGACCGACTGAGCTACCGCCCCGCCGTGCAGCCTACCGGCCCGGCAGGGCGCGTTCCGCACGGTTCGACCGGACGATTCGGTCCACAAGATGACCGCGTCGATGTGCACTCCGCTGGCCAGTCCCGCGAACGCGACGTGGCGTCCGAAGCCGCAGGACGGGTTCGGCGGCCGCGTCGTGAGCGCCAGCCGCGCGCAAGATTCCGGTTGACCGCTTCGAGTGAAAAGTCCTTGACAAGTAAGTAGTTTGGCTCCCCAACGGGTACCGGAAGACCAGCCTTTCGGGGTAGTGGACAAACTGCGAAACTTAGAGCAGTCTGTACTCAGACGGCCCGATCGGGCCGCTCGTGCAGGATCTTCGTCGCGGAGCCGGGGTAGCTCCGCAGCATTTTCGCGTTGCTCAGATGCCGCTTTCTTGCTGACCCTGTTCAGATCGTGCTACTGCTGACTCTTCCGCGACCGGGTAACGGCTGCCGCCGGGTCGGCCACACAAGCCACTCCCACGCCCCGTCCTCCACACGGAGGGCGGGGCATTTATTTCCCCGTGGGCAGATTTTTGGCTCAGACACGCTGAGGTCCTCTGGCACAGTGGACAGATGAGTTCGCGACAGACTTCGGCGCTCCGCCGCGTCAGCACCCTGGCCACCAGCACCGCCGCCCTGCTCGGCATCAGCTACCTCGTCCGCGAGGGCACCGGCGTGCGCACCTCCATGGGCGCCTCGCGTGGCGACCTGGCCGCGTCCAACAGTCGATCTCCGCACTTCGACGGAAAAGCGTTCCAGAACGTCCTTCCCAGCACCACCCTGGCCCCTGGCTCAGCCGGCGGCCTGCTTAAAGGCCTGCTCACCCGCGGCTCGATCGGTAAGCCCGGCACGCCGGTGCCGCTGCAGACCCCGGTCTGGCCCGCCCAGGCCGCCGAGCTGGCCGTCACCTGGCTCGGGCACGCCAGCGCGCTGATCGAGATCGATGGCAAGCGGATCCTGGCCGACCCGGTCTGGGCCGAGCGGGTATCACCGTCGACCGTAGTCGGTCCGCAGCGGATGCATCCGGTCCCGGTCTCGCTGGAGGCGCTTCCGACCATCGATGCGATCATCATTTCGCACGATCACTATGATCATCTAGACCTAAAAACCGTTGTTGCGCTTCGTGATCAGCACTCCGCGCCATTCCTGGTGCCGATCGGGGTCGGCGCCCATCTGCGTGGCTGGGGCGTCCCTGAGAACCGTGTCATCGAACTCGACTGGGACGGCTACTACCAGCTCGGCGACCTTCGCGTGACCTGCACCCAGGCCCGGCACTTCTCGGGCCGTGGACTGACCCGCAACGACACGCTGTGGTCGTCCTGGGCGCTGATCGGCCCCCAGCACCGGGTGTTCTTCGGCGGCGACACCGGCTACACCCCCGCCTTTGCCGAGACCGGCGAAAAGTATGGCCCGTTCGATCTCACACTGCTGCCGATCGGCGCCTACAACGCGCTCTGGCCAGACATCCATCTCAACCCGGAGGAGGCCGTGCAGACCCATCTGGACGTCCTGGGGGACATCCTGTTGCCGATCCACTGGGGCACCTTCGACCTGGCGCTGCACGCCTGGTCCGAACCCGTCATCCGGTTGTTGGCCGCAGCCGACGCCAACGATGTTTCGGTGATGATTCCCGAGCCAGGTCAGCGTCTGGACCTGACCGATCCGGTCGCGCTCGAACCCTGGTGGAAGGCCGTCTGAACCCAACCTGTCGGGACTCGATCAGGGCCCAGCCGGGCCTGCCTGGCACCGCGTCGGCATGATGACAGTCATGGGCACTCGATCGCAGGACCGCAGTACGAGCACAGACGCCAGCCGGCACGACGCAGTGGTGATCGGATCCGGCCCCAACGGTTTGATGGCCGCGAACCTGCTCGCCGACGCCGGTTGGGACGTGGTGCTGCTCGAGGCGCAGCGGGGGATCGGCGGCGCGGTGGCCAGCGCTAGCGATGTCGCGCCGGGGTTTGTGCACGACACCTTCAGCGCGTTCTACCCGTTGACCATGGCTTCTCCCGCGATGCAATCGCTGCAGCTGGAGCAATTCGGCCTGCAGTGGCTGCACGCCCCGGCGGTGCTCGGTTCTCCGCTGGCCGACGGCGGCTGGGCGTTGCTGCATCGGGACCGGCTGCGCACCGCCGCCGGCCTGGATCGGGCGTTGCCCGGGGACGGCGACGCCTGGCTGAACATGATCGGGCAGTGGGACAAGATAGGTTCGGCCGTCATTGACGCCCTTTTGTCACCGTTCCCGCCGGTCAAAGGCGGCCTGTCGATCGCCCGTAGGCTGCGGCAGGTAGGTGGCGCGAGTTTCGTCCAGATGATGCTCGAACCTGTGGTGACCATGGCGCAGAAGCGCTTCGGCCATGCCGGGGCTCAACTGCTGCTTGCCGGCAATGCCGGGCACGGCGACATTCCGGTCAACGCGATGGGTAGTGGCGTGTTCGGCTGGCTGCTCACGATGCTCGCGCAGGACGTCGGGTACCCGTCGCCGGCCGGTGGCGCGGGCGCGCTCAGCGCCGCGATGGCCGACCGGTTCCGCACTCGTGGCGGCGTGATTCACTGTGACACCCGGGTCTCGGCGGTACTGCTGGAGGGAAACCGTGCCGTCGGGGTACGCACCGCCAACGGCGACGTGGTGCTCGCCAAGCGGGCGGTGATCGCCGATGTGCTGGCCAGCAGTCTGTATGGCGAGCTGCTGCGCCCCGAGCAACTGCCCGCGCGAACTCGTCGGGGCATGCGGGAGTTCACCATGGATCCGGGCACCGTCAAGGTCGACTTCGCACTGAGCTCGCCGATTCCGTGGGCCAGCACACCCGACGCCGCCCCGGGCACCGTACACATCGTCGATTCGATCGCTGACCTGAACACCTGGACAGCGCAGCTGGATTCCGGGCTGGTGCCGGCCAATCCGTTCATGTTGCTCGGTCAGATGACCACCACGGACCCCACGCGATCCCCCGCCGGCACCGAGTCGATCTGGGCCTATACCCATGTCCCCCAACACATTCGGGGCGATGCCGGCGCCTCGTCGGGCGGGTCGGCGATCATTGGCAGATGGGACAGCTCGGACGCCGAACGGATGGCGGATCGGATGCAGGCCCGGATCGAGCGGTATGCGCCCGGTTTCGGCGACCGGATCATCACCCGGCGAGTGCTCTCCCCGCTGGACCTCGAGGCCCGGAACGCCAACCTTGTCGGCGGCGCGATCGGTGGCGGCACTGCGGCGGTCCATCAGCAGTTGATCTTCCGGCCGATACCCGGCCTGGGCCGGGCGGAGACGCCGTTTCGCGGACTCTATCTGGGCTCATCGTCCGCGCATCCCGGCGGCGGAGCGCATGGAGCGGCGGGCTCGAACGCAGCACGGGCGGCCTTGGCGCACAGCCGGATTTCCCGCCGGCATTGAACCGGGACCACACCGCCGCGTCCTGACTCGGCGCGGCGGTGCAGTTCCGTCCTGCTGGAGCCGGTCAGCCTTCCAGCGCGGCGTCGAGGGTGATGTTGACTGCGGCCAGTGCCTTGGAAATCGGGCAGGTCTCCTTGGTGGCCTGGGCCGCGGCTGCGAATCCCTCGGCGTCCAGGCCGGTTACTTCGGCGCGGACGGTCAGCTTGATACCGGTCAGCTTGAAGCCGGGGTTGTCCGCACCCAGGGTGACATCGGCGGTGACCTCGAGGGCGTCCGGAACGCCGCCGGCCTGCGCGATGACCGCCGACAGCTGCATCGCGTAGCAGGACGAAAGAGCCGCGGCGATCAGTTCTTCAGGACTGGTAGTTCCATCGGCGTCTTCGGCGGTTCGCTTCGGGAACGAGACATCGAAGGTACCGGCCTTCGAGCTGCTCAGCTCAACCTGGCCACCGCCCTTCTCCAAAGTTCCGTTCCAAGCGGTACGCGCGGTGCGGGTGGGCATAATTCCTCCATTGCATTCGGGTGTGACACACAGGATGTCAGGCAGGTGCAAACCTACGAGATTTGCGGAAGCCGGGTGCTACCGGCTCATGTCTAGTACCCCGTCAGTTGATGTTTCAGACGCATCTCGATGGGCATCGACAACCTCCACTCTCACTCTGGAGGTCACTGTCGGTGGCCCGTGCCATCCTTCGAGCATGACGAACGACTCGAACATACGGACCCTTCAGCCCATCGCGCCTGCGAGCGGACCGCCCTGCTCGATGTGCGGTTCGCGCATCGATGTGGTGCTGTGCTCCTTCGCCTTCGAGCGCGTGCATCGCCGGCTGCCGCTGTGCCGTGGGCACCGTCAACCGTTGATCGAAATGGACCACTTCACCAGGCAACCCGCCGATGAGTCGGCGAATGTGCCGGCGGCATGGCTGGCTGCCGGTCCGGCCGCGGCGCCGGCCAGGCTACCCCGACGACGACGTCCCGCGGCTGCCGAGTCCGGTGGCGCGACCTTGATCATGCTGGCCGACCGGCGGGCGAACTCAGCGACGCTGGTCACCAGCAGTGCAGCTCCCGGCGGCTGAGCATGCAGACCGCGTCAGGCCGGAAGCGCGGCAGCCGCCTCCAGCAACATCCAGCCGGACAGTTGCACGGACAGGTCCCGCTCAGCCTCGGGCGAGGCTTTGGCACCGTCCGCCGTCCTGCGGCCGGGCCTGCTGCCGCGGCCGGGGACATCTGCGGCGACCGTCCAGTCTGCTCCGAACAGCGGCAATCCGTCGATCCGTTGAGCGTTCGCCCACGCCGACTCCGCGGATCGCAGGACCAGTTCACGGGCAAGTCGGCGAGCAGCGACATCGGTGGCCGAATCGCCGGGCAGCCGGTTAGCCACCACTGTCAGATACCGCGCGAGGATCCCGGTGAACAGTCCCCCATTGCCGCCGCCATGACCGCGAAGCACTTTGTCCCGGGACATTTCCCGGGAAATTGCAACGAGCAGATCATGCACACGCAGCCGATGCCCGGCCGAATTCTCGGTAGCTTGGCGCAGCGCGATCTCAGTCTCAGCGCCGAGCACGACGCCCTGGCAGTAGGTGTAGAAATCACGCTCAGTCGGCCGGCCCGGATGCAAACCGTCCAGCACCAGCCCGGTCGCTTCATCGTGCAGCCGACGCCGAATCCAGTCCACAGATTCGGTGGCGCGTTCCAGATGACCCGAACGAGCCAACAGGATCGCCGCGGGCCCGTTCGCCGGGGTATTGCGGAAGTCGTCGCCCACCCGCCACGGGATTCCACCTTCCTCGGGAGACCACGCGCCCAGAATTCGTTCGGTCAGCTGCCGAACAGCCGCTGGTCGGTGAACGAGGCCGGCAGCTTGTGCACGGGTCAAAGCCAAAGCCAACCACGCCATGTCGTCGTAATAGTCGTTGGTCCACCGACCCAGATTGTGGATGCGTTGCGCCCGAACGGTTCGCACCACTCGTCCTCGCCTGAGCGGGGTGGGTTCGCGCAACTGGGCGTCGATCAGGCAGTCGATCAGCTGCGCCTGCCACCAGTAGTGCCACCGACCGAAGAGCCGCTCCCCCGGGCGCGGTGGCCAGCCGACCACGCCGAGTGCGGTACCCGGCAATCCCCACAGCCGACGCAGGTGCCGAGTGATCACCGCATCCTCTGCCGCGGCAGCCCGGGCGGCCCACGGTTGTGGCATCGCTGGTGGTGACATCGCCGGTGGGGACATCGCTCGATTGTGCCCGTCGGGCGCGGTTGGTACGAGTTGTCATGGCTGGGACGTGATGCACTGGGCCACCGGCGCACTCAACCGCGTCGGCCCCCTGCACGCACTGCTGGACTTCGCTAATGTCGAAGGCCTCGGGGCTACTGTGCCTGTATGCAGGCCGCGGTCCACACCAGGTACGGCCCACCGGGGGTGGTCCGGATCCTTGAGGTGGACAAGCCGGCCATCAGCGCCACCGACGTGCTCGTCCAGGTTCATGCCACTACCGTGAATCGGACGGACTGCGCGTGCCTGGCTGCGAAGCCGTTCTTCATGAGGCTGTTCACCGGACTGATCAGACCGCGGGCGACTGTCTTGGGCAATGAGTTCGCCGGGATTGTGGCGGATGTCGGCAGCGGCGTCACTGCGTTTTCGGTCGGCGAGAACGTGTTCGGCTACACCGAGGGCACCGCGGCGGTCCAGTTGTTGAAAGTCTGGGTGCCAACGTGACGGCGGTCTGCGACACGGTCTACTTGGACATCGTCAACTTGGACATCGTCAACTTGGTCATCGTCAACTTGGTCATCGTCAACTTGGACATGGTCATGGGGCTGGGCGCGGACCGGGTGATTGACTACACGGCCACCGATTTCACCATGGACGACCACCGGAACCTATCCCTTCGCCCTGGCGATGGACTTACCACCCACGACGCGCCCGAACAAGCCCACCTAGCGCAACTCGAGTGTTAAGAGCTGACCTGGAGCCCCGCAGCGAACAACGCGTCGACTTGAGGTGCGACTACGCACCTCAAGCCGACGCGCAATCCGGAATCTCGGACGGTTGCCCCGGGCAACCGTCAGATCGCTGGAGAAATACCCACAGTCGATACCTCAGCCGGTTGGATCGAGCAGATGCCGCAAGGCCGTCAGGCCGAGGTGCACCTCGGCGAAGCTGGTGGACAGCGGGGCCATCCCTATCCTAATGGCGTCCGGGTCGCGATAGTCCGGGATCACCCCGCGCTCCCAGAGCTGGGCGTTGGTCTGTTGAAATCCGCTGCGCCGCAACGTGATGTGGCCGCCGCGGCGCTGCGGGTCGCGAGGGGTGTCCACGACCACTCCCAGCGGGCCAAGCCATTCGTCGGACAGCTCGATGGCGAACTGGGTCAGCAGCTCGGACTTCGCCCGGACGGCCTCGATCGTCGCGGACTCCAGCGTTTCCAGCGACGCCGCGAGCGGCACCATGGCCAGGATCGGTGGGGTACCGGACAGAAAGCTCCGCATTCCGTCGGCCTTCTCATAGCCGGGCCCCATCACAAACGCATCCTTACGACCGATCCATCCCCAGATCGGTTGCTGCAACCGCTCCTGGTGCACCGTCCGGACATAGGCGAAGGCCGGTGCGCCAGGGCCACCGTTGAGGTACTTGTAGCCGCACCCGACCGCCAGATCCACGCCCCATCGATCGAGCTCCACGACAACGGAGCCCACCGAATGACTCAGGTCAGCCAGCACCAGCGCCCCGGCCGCATGCGCCACTTCGGTGATGGCCGTGGCGTCTGCCATGAAACCGGACCGATACGCGACGTGACTGAAGACCACCAGGGCAGTTCGAGGACCCACCACCGCGACTACCTGCTCCACGGTCAGACCGGCGGCCGTATCGGTTTCGACCCACCGCAGTGTCAGACCCAGCTCGGCGGCGATACCTTCGAGGACATACCGATCCGTCGGAAAGTTGTCACTGTCCAGCACGATTTCGTCCCGGTCACCGCGCACGCCCAGCGCCGCCCGAGCCAACTTGTACAGCAGTACCGTGGTCGAATCGGCGATGACGACCTGACCGCCCGCCGCGCCCAAGGCAGCCGCCCCCAAGCGATCGCCGAGAAGATGTGGCCACTCCATCCAGCCGTCGGTCCAGCCCCGAATCAGCCGACCGGCCCATTGCTGCTCGACAAACGTGGCGATCTGCGCCGGCACCGCGCGGAGCGGGCGACCCAGTGAGTTGCCGTCCAGGTACGACACGATGTCGCCGGGTGCCCAGGGCAGGAACAGGTCACGAAAGTCCCGCAGGGGGTCAACTTCGTCAAGTTCGGTGGCGTAACGCTGCCACTCGATATCGGTGCGGCTCATCATCTGTGTGTATCAGAGACCGTCGCGTGGGTACAGCCTCAGCGGCATCGCCGCTCACGCGAACAGTGGCGGCAACGCAAAGAGCATCACCATCGACCAGGTGATGTGCGTCAGGATGGGCGCCAGCACGCCGCCGGAGGCTCGACGTTGCAATCCGAAGATCACCCCCAGGGTGAAGGCCGCGAACACCAGCATCGGGTTCCCGGTAGCAGTGGTCACGATTCCGTAGATCACGGTGGAGATTGCCACCGGATGCCGGATGCCGATCGCGGCGTACAGCGCACCCCGGAAGAAGGTCTCCTCGGCGATGCCGTTGAGCACGGTGATCAGGGCGACCAGCGGTAGCGAGCCGTAGCGGGCATGCGCCAGCACGTGCTCGGTGAAATCCCGCAATGGCCCGATCTGGCGGACCACCAACGCGCCCACCACAAACACCCCGGCGATCGCCAAGCCCAGCAAAATCGGCTCGATGATGGGCCGGCGCAGCCCATTCCGAAACGGGATCCACCCCAGATGCAGCGGCCCGGAGGCGAAGCTGCCCGCCATCCAGGTTGCCGCCAGCGTCAGGGTCAGCGGATAGAAGGCGGGATTGCCGGGCCGCACCGACAGCGAAATACCCAGCAGCGTCGCACCGACGGCGAGGACCACGCCGACCACGATCCGGCGGCGACGAAATTCACTGTCGGGCTGACGGTGATCGCGTTCGACCTTGTCGATGAGCACCGGTCGGACCACCCGGCCGAAGTGCGACGGCCAGGTTTTCATCGCGCCGGAGTGTCCGGTTGCGGAGTGTGGGACGCCTCGGCCTTCGCTGCTTCGGCTTTGCGACGATCGGCCACCGCGAGTCGGACGGAATCGTCGTAGCCCATGGGTTCGCCGGGGACAACATCCAGGATCGAGTGGTCGTGAACCACCACTTCACTGGTCATCGAATCGACGAGATTCCGGGCGGTCGCCAGGTTGACGTCGGTCACCAGCGCGAGCCAGCCCGACGACAGGCGCGGCGTCAGCAGCGGCACCGTGAAGATCGGCAGCTTGCGCCCGTTCTGGATGACCGCGGCGCGGCGCAGCATGTCGGAGTACCTGAGCACTTCCGGCCCGCCGATTTCGTACACGCGGCCGCGGGCCTGCGGCGCATCGAGGACGCCGACCAGGTACCTGATCACGTCTGGCAGGGCGATCGGCTGGGTCCGAGTGTTCACCCATCGCGGCGCGACCATTGCCGGCAGGTGGTCGACGAGCTGCCGGGTGATCTCCCAGGAGATGCCGCCGTGCCCGACCACCACCGCTGCCCGCAGCGCGGTCACCGGGATACCATCGCCGGCCAACAGGTGCTCCACCTCACGGCGGGATTTGAGATGCTCGGACAGCGACTCGTCGTCCTCACCGAGGCCGCCCAGGTAGATGATCCGATCGACGCCGGCCCGCGCCGAAGCGGCGCTGAAGGCCTTCGCCGCTTCGGCGTCCTTCTCCTGGAAGTCGTCCGAATCCAGCGAATGCACCAGGTAGTACGCGACTTCTACGCCGGCCAACGGTGCGTCCAGGCTCTGCGGATCGCTGACATCACCGGCGATCGGGTCGCCGGCACCGGTGTACTGATCCGGATTTCGGGTCATCGCACGAACGTGATGACCCTGCTCGACCAGGGCGGTGGCCAGGTGCGAACCGACGAATCCGGACGCCCCCGTTACCAGGACTTCGATGGGCACCAAGACAACTCCGTTCGCTCCGGGCACCCGCGGCACCCGTTCTCAGTGTGCCTGGCGCACCGCCGAAGGGCCGGCGGTGCGATCGAAGACACAGCCGGTCGGTACCCATTTTGCTGCCGAATCAACCTCGGCGGAACGACCTGAACGGAGGTATCGGTCAGACCCGACGATGCAACCCGGCCGATCGGGGTGGCGACACTGGTCGGGCTGCGGCTGAGCTCAGCCCGCCCGGGTCAACTTGAGCGCCAGCACCGGACACGCGGCTGCGGCAGTCTTGGCCCGCCGCAACAGATGCGGCGGGATCGGCCCCGCAGCCAGTATCGGATAGCCCCATTCGTCCAGGACGATCGCCTCCGGCAGTTCCTGCGCACACAGACCGTGCGCGCGGCAGCCGATCGGATCGACGATCAGGGCGAGCTGCTTGGCCATCAGTGACCTACCTTCACCAGTGGGATATCCGAACCCCGCTCGGGGCACGGTCCGGCGGCGAGGTGCCGGCGCAGATGTCCGGACTCCGGTCCGGTCAGCACCCCCAGGGTGCTGGCCGCGAACGCGACAGCCCCGTCCGGGTGCGCGCAGCCGCCTCGCCCCTTGACAACGGGCAGTCGACGACGGAGCCGGTCCAGTGCAGCGCTGTCCCCCTTCATCAGCGCCCGCATGTCCGCCGCGATTGCCGGCAAACCGAACATACAAGGCCCGCATTGACCTGCCGAAGCCGCCGCGAGGTAGTCCAGCACCCGTGCCGCCTGGTTCAGTACGCAGCCGCCCTCGCCGATGACCGAGATCGAAGCCACGCCCTTGGTCAGTCCGTTGCTGCGAAGAGCGGCGGTGGTGAACGGCACGTCGGCGATCGTGGCCAGATCGGCCCAGCGACCCGCGAGCCCGCCGATCAGTGCCCAGCCGGCCGGCGCGGATCCGGCCAGACGGAGGATGTCGCCGATGGACGTGCCGTTCGCTACTTCCACCACACCCGGCCGGCGCACCGCACCGTTGACCGTCACCAGTGCGGTGCCGGGCTCGTCGATCGATCCGACCGACCGGAACCAGTCAGCCCCGAACCGCGCGAGAAGCCCGATGTGCGAAACGGTTTCGGCATTCAACACCATTGTCGGCCGGGCGTCGACGCCAGATTCCCAGATCGGTGCGAGCCGACCCGACGGACGCGCGTCGCCATTGTTCAGATAGTTGACCAGTGAGCTGGCCTCACTGGCCACGAAGCGAGCAGGAACCGTGACGACCTTCATCCGCTTCGCCGCAGAACCACGCTCCAACAACGCATCCGCGAGGAATCTGGCCGAATCCGACCCGCGGTGCGAAGCCAGCACGACGCGCCCCGCCCCGATGGCCTGGGCCACCGTGATGGCGCCGTCGAGCACCAGGTGCGGCGAACGGCCGATCACCATTGCGTCCTTCATCGCGGTCGGATCGCCCTCACAGGCGTTGATCACCAGGACCGAAGATCGACGAGAGGCGGCGATGCCGGCAATCTTTCGGGAGGTCGGAAAGCCGCCGCCGCCGCGACCGGCAAGACCGACGGCCTCGGTCATCGTGATCAGGGCCGCGGCGCGCAATGGGCCGGTCGGGAGCGGGCCGAGTCGCGCCAGATGGCTCTGAAGATCGGGGCCGGTCCCGGCACCGATCAGTCGGGCGGCGCCGATCGGCGCCGCGGTCGCTGTTCGCACGGCGGGGCGGGTGGTGTCGATCATGGTCACGAGTGAGCTCCAATGGTTTCGCGGGCATGCCGCAGATCACCCTCCAGGCGCGCGGCGGTATCGGGGTGGGTGCGGGCGCGCAACCGCCAGCCGATCGCTGCGACCGTGACCGCTGCGATGCAGGCGATGTCGATCGCGATCATCCAGGTCGCGGAGGCGTCTCCGCCGCCGGTTCCCCAGCCGTGCAGCACTGCCATCGGCCAGAGCGCGTAGGCACTGAGATGGACTGCCCGCCAAGCGAATTCGGACAGATGCCGGCGCAAGGCGCTGGTGATTCCGATCGCCAGCATCAGGTCCACCACGATCGCGGCCAGGCCCACCCAGAACGGTGAATATCCGGCGCCGAACGGCACGAAGACGTCGATCAGGCGGATGTTGACATAGGTGTCCAGAATCGCGGTGGCGATGTGGACGGTGATGAAGGCGGTGGCGAGCAGCGAGACGTAGCGGTGCAGCCGCAGCACTCCCGCCCGCGGGAGGGCGCCACCACCGGCCCGGCCCGCGGTGGCCATTCCGAGCACCATCACGGCGGTGAACAGCAGCATGGCGACCACTCCGGTCGCCCGGCTGATGTACCAGATCAGCGTGCTGTTCATCGGTTGACCTGCGCCATCGGGGTGGGCCAGCCGTTGATCAGGCTGATGGTGCTGTCCAGGTGGACCAGTCGGGCCGAAATGTTCTGCTCAGCAAGCCATTTCGGTGCATCGACGCCGAGCACGATGGCTGCGGTGGCCGCGGCGTTGGCATCCAGGCAGCTGCCGGCGGTGGCCGAGACCGTTCGCCAGTATGGGGTCGGGTTGGCGCCCGTGCGCGGATCGATGATGTGGTGTACCTCGCCGAGACGGCCCTGCCAGCGCCGTACGGCGACCGACGAAGTGGCCAATCCGCCGCTGGTGATGGCGACCAGATCGTCGGGACGCTCTTCCGCGTGCCGATGATCGTCGCCGATGGCGATCCGCCAGCCGTCAGTCGGTGGTTCGCCGGCAACCGCGACGTCGCCACCCAGGCTGACCAAGACGCCGCTGCCGGTGGCGGCGGCGATGCGCTGCACGGCCCGGTCGGCGGCCAGCGATTTTGCCGTGGCCCCCAGGTCAATACCGACCCCGATCGGAAGCAGCAGCGTCGCCGTCCCCGGGTCGTGCTGGATGCGCCAGGCACCGGGAGCGGCCGGTGCCGATCCAGGGCCGGCGGACAGGTCGCGACCAGCGAGGATGTCGGGGAAGCTCCGGTCGTAGCCGAGGGAAATCACCGCGGCGGCCACTGTGGGGTCGAGCACATAGTTGGTGGCGGCGGCCACCCGCAGGGTTTGGGTGATGACTTCGTTCAGCACCGGCGACAGGGTTACCTCGACGCCAGGATGCCGGACGATCCGGCTGATCTCCGAATCGTCACGAAAGCGGCTGCAGGTGATTTCGATGGACGCCAGTTCGGCAGCCAGTTCAGCACGGGCCCTCGTCATCGCTGCCGGATCGGTGACGACCAGGGTGCCGGTTGTGGACCAGATCTCGAAGTCATACCTGGTGCCGGTGTCCACCTCGACGGTGCTGGGCATCAGGATGCCCCCGAGCCGGTGTTCGCCTTGGCCTTGGTTGCCGTGGGTGCGCTCGAGGTGGACAGAGTTGTCGTCGGTGCGGCCGTGGTCGTGCTCGCGGCCGTGGTTTGAGCGGCGGTCGTGCCGGCCGACGTGCTTGCCGATCCGGCGGTGACGGAGTTCGCTGCCGCGGCGGAGGACCCGGTCGAGCTGACTATAGCCGGTGTGGAGCTGGTGTTGTCGGCCTCGGAGGTGTGTGCGATCAGCAGGGTCAGCGCGATCGCGGAGCTCCCGGCCACAGCAGCACTCCCGGCGGTCAGCGCGCGAACCCGCCGACGCATCCGACCATGGCCGGCCATCGGATCATTCGTTTTCATCAGTACCACTCCCTCAGCGGCCACCCGAAGCTCGGGTGGCACTGAAGTCAACTCTGCGGGCCCAAGCTGTGACCCTGCTGTGCGTGACCATCGGCTTCAATGAGAGTTCAAACAGATGGCCCTCCAGCGGACAATGTCACAGCTCTGCGCCAGGCCATCGGTCCGCTCAGCGCCGTCAGGCCCTGACGATCACCGCATAGGAACCGACCGCGACCAGCCTGGCACCCTCGACATCACCATCCGCCAGAATCAGCGCGACCAACTCACCGGTGTCCGGGTCGAAGTCGATGTCCTGCAGCGCGCCGAGTTCGAAGCCTGCCTGGGTGAGCACGCGCTTGTTCAAAGGGGCGTGATGCTTGTCGCCGAGCGCAGACAGATTGTCATCCGCGAGCACGATCGCGTCCAAGTCGGCAACGGTGATCGCATCGACGCCGAAACCTTTGATGTTCGCCCAGGGCAGTAGGTCCCCGTTACCGGGCGTCGCTTTCAACTTGAGCCCGGCCACCCGCCGCGCGGCCGGATCCACGATGAAATCGTTGAGCCTGCCCACGGTGTCGGCGGAGGCGATGCTGACTACTGGGCGGCGCTTGGCCTCGGAGAATCGCATCAGCTCTGACCGTTCAGTTGGTTGCGGTAGGCCACGATGGCGGCGCCGAATCCGGCGAGGTCGTGGCTGACGAAGTTGCGGACCGCGGCCGGCACGATGAGGTGCTCACCGGAGGCGGCCAACGTGTCGGGAAGCGGGATCAGCAGCCGCTCCGCGGCGCCCATCTTCGGGTCGGGGGCGATCTCGTATCCGACGACGTCGGCCTGGTCGCCATGCACGCCGGTGACGTCGATGATCACGTCCACCACCCGCCCGAGATTCGAGCCGTCATCGGTGAGCACGTCGGAACCGAGAATGTCGCCGTGCTGACCGTCGCCGGCCGTACCCGTGCTGGCCAGAACCTCTTCCGTACTCGTCAGCACGCTATCGGACTCGATCATGACGGCATCCGGCCCCAACGCCGCGACCGAGGCCCAGGCAAGGGACGTCTTCAGCGGGCCGGCAAGGAAGCCTCGCCCGTTGAGCGTGAAGCCGCCGACCTGGCCACCGTTCGCGGCGTAGATGATGTCCTTGACCTGGGCGATGTCCTCGCCGGCGAAGGTCACCACTACCCGCTTGGTGATCTCACTGCTTCGCATCAGCACACTGTTCGCTCGCCGAGGCTCGCTCATGAACTCTTCCGCCCACGGCGATTCTCGCGGGCGATGATGACGCCACCGCGACGCCGTTTGGCCTGCAGCGCGACGAAACCACCGAAGGCGGCCGCCGCCAGCAGCACCACGATGATCAACCAGACCCACCACTCCACAGCACACCAACCTCACCGATAAACAAGACCCAGGGACCGGAAAAGAGAGCAGCAATCTCTTAAAAGGAAGTATGACCCCAATCGTCATCGGCTAAACGTCCGACCGGCCGTTGGAGTCACAACGAGACCCGGGACAGAGTCAGCCGATCCCCAGGACGAACGGCAGCACCGCAGCGGCACCCGACAGTCTGATGGCGCGGGCGGCGACGGCCAGCGTCCACCCGGAATCGGTCCGGTCGTCGACCAGCAGGATCCGAAGTCCATCGAGCGGCCAATCCATGGTCAATTGGAACCGATTCGCGACAGCGCGCAGTCGCTGTGCAGAATTGACCTCGCGGGACGACGGTGGCCGATCGGCCCGAGGCACCAAACGCCCGAGAATCGGAATCTTCAGATGACTGGCGGCGCCGCCGGCCACGTGGAAGACCAATCGCGGACGGGTCACCGACGCGACATAGACAATCCCGTCCGGGAGGCCGCCGGAGTCCGCCGACCCGGGACCGCGCAGCCATGAATTGAGCACCTCGGCCATCGGAAAACGAAGTGGCACCGGCAGTTCGCCGTCCGGTTCGCCGACGGACAACAGATCCCGCAGCGCGGTGCCCCAGCCGATCCCGTCCAGTCGGGCGATCGCGCGGCCTGGCTGAAACTGTTGTGCCACAGCAATTTTGCCGCCGAACCCGGCGAGTTCGGGCCCGAAGGTCGCCATCCCGGTCGGCCACATCTTGCGCGGCTCGACGGTGACCCCCGGTCGGTCGAGCACCTCTCGGGCCGATTCCACCCGCCGGCCGGTGGGCGGACCGGCCAGCGTCAGCCCCCCGCAGTTGTCGCATCGACCACACGGCTCGGCAGCCGGATCGTCCAGTGCCCGTCGCAGGAACTGCAGCCGGCAGGCATCGGTGGAGATGTAGTCGATCATCGCGCCCTGTTCGGCCCGGCGGGTCTGCGCGACCCGTTCGTACCGGTCGGTGTCATAGGCCCAGGGCTGCCCAGTGGCCACCCAACCACCCTGCACCCGGTGTACGGCGCCTTCGACGTCGAGCACCTTCAGCATCGTTTCCAGCCGGGTCCGGCGCAGGCCCACGTGGGTCTCGATAGCCGCCGTCGACATCGCAGCCGAGCTGGCGGCGAGCGCCCGGAGTGCGGCCCGAACCTCGCCTTCCGGCGGGAAGGCCAGCGATCCGAAGTAGTCCCAGATCTGTTTATCCTCACGCCCGGGTAACAACACGACCGTGGCCTCGCTGACCCCGCGGCCGGCGCGCCCAACCTGCTGGTAGTAGGCGATTGGCGACGGCGGCGCACCTAGATGCACCACAAAGCCGAGATCCGGCTTGTCGAAGCCCATGCCCAGCGCGGACGTGGCGACCAGGGCTTTCACCCGATTGTTCAGTAGGTCCTGCTCGGCCCGTTCGCGCTCGGCCGGGGGCGTTTGACCCGAATAGGCCGCCACTTCATAGCCGGCTCCGCGCAGGTACTCGGTTATTTCACCGGTCGCGGCGACCGTCAGGCAGTAGATGATGCCGGACCCGCCGAACTTGCCCAGGTTCTCGGCCAGCCAGGCCAGCCTCGTCGGCTGGTCCGGCAGGCGCAGCACGCCCAGGTGCAGGGATTCCCGGTCCAGATTGCCGCGCAGCACGAGCACGCCGTGGTCGGCCAGCTCGCCGTCGCCCGCTCCAGCGGTCCCGGTCGCCAACTGCTCGGCGACATCAGCGGTCACCCGGGTGTTGGCGGTGGCGGTGGTCGCCAGAACCGGGATGCCGGCCGGCAACTCGGCGAGCAGAGTTCGAATACGCCGATAGTCGGCCCGGAAGTCATGCCCCCAGTCGGAGATGCAGTGCGCCTCGTCGATGACCACCAGGCCCGCTGTGGCCGCCAACGTCGGCAGCACCTCGTCGCGGACTCCCGGGTTGTTCAGTCGCTCCGGCGACACCAGCAGCACGTCGATCTCAGCACTGCGGATCGCCTCGTGAACAGCGCCCCACTCGTGCAGGTTGGCCGAGTTGACGGTCACCGCGCGAATGCCGGCGCGGGCCGCCGCCTCGATCTGGTTGCGCATCAGGGCCAGCAAGGGCGAGATGATCACCGTCGGCCCGGCGCCCCTGGCCCTGAGCAGCGCCGTGGCCACGAAGTACACCGCGGACTTGCCCCAGCCGGTGCGCTGGACCACCAGCGCCCGGCGGCTGTCGGCAACCAGGGCCTCGATCGCGCGCCACTGGTCGTCCCGTAGGCTCGCCCGGTCGTCACCGACGAGCGCTCGCAGCGCGCGCTCGGCCTCGGAGCGCAGTTCCGTGCGGTCTTGTCCGAGGTAGGTAGGTTCGGGCGGCCGAAGTTCGTCCGGCGGGGCGGGTAGTTCGACGAGGGTTCGGGGCATGAGCCAGACGCTACGCACCGCCACCGACAATCACGGCTTCGTCGGCGGGTCACCGTCGGTCGGGCCGCACCGAACGCCCGGCCTTCGTCCCGCGAGTGGAGTGCCCGTCTTGCCGAGCCGGTCGGGTGACACTAACGTCCCCCGGGTGAGGAGCGCATCGTCGCGCTCGTCGGAAGGACCGCCCGATGTCCCAGCAGCGCCGCTCGCGTGTCTTCAGAGGAATCTCGTCAGCCGTGGCGATATTGCTGGCCATCGTCGGCGCCGTGGTCCTACCACCGGCGGCCGGAGCGGCTCCCCCGGTCACCGTCACCGTCGCGGGGTCGCTGGACTCCGAGATCGGCTGCACGGCCGACTGGGCGCCGGACTGCGCATTGGCGAACCTGACCTTCAGCGCGGACAACGGCATCTGGTCCGGCACCTTCACGCTGCCCGCGGGAAGCTATGAGTACAAAGTCGCGATCAACGGCACCTGGGACGAGAATTACGGTCTGGGCGGCGTTGCCGGCGGGGCCAACGTTCCGGTCACTGTCGCGGCTGACGGACCGGTCACCTTCTACTACGACCCGGTCACCCACTACTTCAGCTCCACCGCGCAGGGACCGATCATCACGGTGCCCGGCAGCTTCCAGAGCGAGATCGGCTGCCCCGGCGACTGGGCGCCGGACTGCCTGCGATCCTGGCTGCAGGACCCGGACGGTGACGGCATCTACACGTTCACCGCCACCGGGATCCCCGCCGGTTCCTACGAGGCCAAGGTCACCCACGGATTGGCTTGGGACGAGAACTATGGCGTCGGGGGCGTCCCCGGCGGCGCCAACTACTCGTTCAGCACCTCGGGCAAGCCGGTGACGTTCAGTTATGTGCTGGCCACCCATATCCTGACCATCACAGCGGCCGATCCGCCGCTGCCGGGAAGTGGCCAGCTGCAGGCATTCTGGGTGGACCAGAACACGCTGGCCTGGCCGACGACCCTGCTGATCAACGGGGCCTCGGTCACCGACGAGACCTGGGCGCTCTATCACTCACCGATCGCCGACATCACCGTCCAGGACGGGGTCGCGCTCAATGGCAGCGCGGTCGGATTGACCTACGACCCGGCCGGGCTGACCGCCGCGCAGACCAGTGCGCACCCTGAGCTCACCGGGTACCTGGCGTTGCACCCGGTCGGACTCGACCGGGCAGCGATCGAGGCGATCCTGCAGGGCCAGATCCTCGTCGGCGAGCTGAAGTCGGACAGTACGTTGGCCGCTGTGACCGGGGTCCAGTTGCCCGGCGTGCTGGATGACCTGTACGCAGTGGATGCGCAGCAACGGACGCTCGGGGTGTCCTTCGCCGGCGACGTCCCCACCTTCACTGTGTGGGCGCCCACCGCCCAATCGGTCGAGCTGGAACTTGCCGGATCCGCCGATGGGACGGCGCCCAACGGTGTCGCGGTGCCGGCCGTCCGCAACGCCGACGGCACCTGGTCGGTGACCGGTGACCCGACCTGGCGCAACGTTCGGTACCTGTTCCACCTGCGCGTCTACTCACCGGCGACGAATCAGCTCGAGTCGAACCACGTCACCGATCCCTACTCGGTCGCGCTGACGGCCAACTCGACGTATTCGGTCGCCGCCGACCTGGCCGACCCGGCCTACCGTCCGCAACTCTGGTCGGACACGCCGTCGCCGGTCGTGGCTCGGCCGATCGATCACACCATCTACGAACTGCACGTCCGCGACTTCTCGATCAGTGACACCACTGTCCCGCAGCAGGCTCGCGGCACCTACAGCGCCTTCACCTACGACGGCGCCGGCACCGAGCATCTGCGTCAGTTGGCCGCGGCCGGGTTGAACACGATCCATCTGCTGCCGACCTTCGACAACACCAGCGTCCCGGAGTTGCCCGCTGATCAGGCGAAGCCGGCCTGCGATCTACCGTCGTTCGCCGCCGACTCCGACCAGCAGCAAGCCTGCGTCGGAGCGGTCGCCGCGACGGATGGCTACAACTGGGGCTACGACCCGTTCCACTTCTCCGCCCCGGACGGAGCGCTGGCGGCCAACCCCGACGGCGGTGACCGGGTGGCCGAATTCCGCGGCATGGTCGGCGCGTTGCATCAGGACGGGCTGCAGGTCGTCCTGGATCAGGTCTTCAATCACACCTCCGCCAGCGGCCAAGCCCCGACTTCGGTGCTCGACCAGGTGGTGCCCGGCTACTACCAACGGCTCAACAAGGTGGGCGCCGTCCAGACATCGACGTGCTGCCAGAACGTGGCGACCGAACACCAGATGGCGCAGAAACTGATGGTCGACTCGGTGGTCCTCTGGGCCAAGGACTACAAGGTCGACGGGTTCCGGTTCGACCTGATGGGCCACGCCTCCAAGGCGAACATGCTCGCCGTCCGGGCCGCGCTGGACGCGTTGACGCCGTCCGCTGACGGTGTCGACGGCAAGTCCATCTACCTCTACGGCGAGGGCTGGAACTTCGGCGAGGTGGCCAACAACGCGCTGTTCGTCCAGGCAACGCAGGGCCAGCTCGGCGGCACCGGCATCGGCACCTTCAACGACCGGCTGCGGGACGCCGTCAACGGCGGTTCACCGGTCGACGGCAGTACCTTCCGCAATCAAGGCTTCGGCAACGGCTTAGGCACCGATCCGAGTGGGCTCGGCACCATTCCCGCCGCAAATCAAGTGGCTGAGCTGGCCAAACAGTCCGACGTTCTGCGTCTCGGGCTGGCCGGAAACCTGCGCACTTACAGCTTTCTGACGGCAAACGGAACGATCCTGCGGGGCGATCAACTCGACTACAACGGCTCCCCTGCGGGGTATGCGGATTCGCCCGAGGAGGTCATCAACTACGTCGACGCCCACGACAACGCGACGCTGTTCGACATGCTGACGCTCAAGCTTCCGACCGCCACCTCGATGGCCGACCGGGTTCGGATGAACACGCTCTCGCTGGCCACCGTCACGCTGTCGCAGGCGATCCCGTTCTGGCATGCGGGGACGGATCTGCTGCGCAGCAAGTCGCTGGACCACAACAGTTACAACTCGGGCGACTGGTTCAACTTCATCGACTGGACCGGTCAGGACAACGGGTTCGCTCGCGGCCTGCCGCCGGCCGCGGACAATCAGAGCCAGTGGCCGGCGGACAAGCCGCTGCTGGCGGACCCGGCGCTCAAGCCGACGCCGACGGACATCGCCAGTGCCAGTGCCGACTCCGACGCGCTGCTGAGCCTGCGCGCCTCGACCCCGCTGTTCCGCCTTGGTAGTGCGGCCCTGATCAACCAGAAGCTGACCTTCCCCGGCAGTGGGCCGACTGCCACCCCCGGCGTCATCGTGATGAACATCGACGACACCGTCGGGCCGGACGTGGATCCTGCGCTCAACGGTGCCCTGGTCGTGTTCAATGCCAGCCCAGCCGCCAGCACGCAGACCATCCCGGCGCTGGCCGGACGCTACTACCAGCTCTCCGATATTCAGGCCGGCGGGGCCGACCCGGTGGTGAAGACCACCGCTTTCGATCCCGCCACCGGCGCCGTCACCGTACCGGCGCGCACCGTCGCGGTGTTGGTCTCCAAGACCGTGACCTCGGCGGTGACCTTGTCCGCGTCGGCCGCCAGCCAGATGTACGGCTCCAGCCACCGGGTAACGCTGACCGCCACGGTGACCACGTCCGCCGGGCCCGCCACCGGTTCGGTGGAGTTCCGATCCGGCGCTGCCGTGCTGGGCACCGCCCCGATTGCCAACGGCAAGGCGACGTTCACCCTGCGAGCCGATACGCCTCCCGGCACGTTGTCGATCGTTGCGCATTACATCGGCGCCGCGGGGGCTCCCCCGGCGGACTCACCTGCGGTGCAGGTGGTGGTCGAGAAGGCCAAATCCTTCACCTTCTTGCTCCCGATCGGCCGGCACGGCCACGCCGCCGCGCTCATCGCGGCGGTCGGATTGACCAACGGGCGAACGCCGACGGGGTCCATCGTCATCCGCGAGGGTAGTCGGGTGGTGGCCACGGTGGCGCTGAGATATGGGGTGGCAATCTGGCCAATTCCGAGGTCCGTGCACGGCTCCCACACGTACACCGCGACGTTCGTGCCCAGTCAGCCCGTCGGTGTCGACGGCAGTACCAGCCACCCCGTCACGGTGCGCCGCTGACCCGACCGGAACCGGTCATCGCTGTCCGGTCCAGCGTCGGGCAGTGTGCCGTGGCGGTGATTTCGGCGTCGCCGGCGACGGCTCCGCGGTCGTTGGGTGGCGCCTCCGCACGGGTCGAATGAGCTCCGGGCATGGGCTAGTATTGCTAGGCGCTGCGGGAAACCAGCACGCGGTGGTCCCCTCTAGCTCAATTGGCAGAGCAGCCGACTGTTAATCGGCAGGTTACTGGTTCGAGTCCAGTGGGGGGAGCTTTTCGCAGGTCAGAGGGTATGGCGGTCTGGGGGCCGGGGTTGGGTACCCACTTATGTACCCACTTACGATATTCTCGCAGTCATGCCAAGACCTCAACTCGTCCCCGGCGCTGGCGACATCGGCGCCATTTCAGTGGTCCCGTACGTCGTCGACGGCGGCAAGAGTCGGCCGGCCAGGCCAGGGGAAACCTTGCCTGTCGTGCGCTACCGGTGCCGCACTCGGATGCGGACCATCGACACATCCAAACGAGATCCCGTAACCGGCGCCTTCCGCGCCGGGCCGCGGGTCGATGTGTATGCCTGGACGAAGACGTCGTCGCCGAAGGCGGTGGCGTCGGCGGTGCAGAAGGCAGCCGTGGATCGCCTGCAGCGCGACATGACGCGCCAGAAGGACGAGGCAGAGGCCAGTCTGCCCAAGGTCTCCACCGTCTACGAGAAGACCGTCGAGGTTCTGGGCGCCCTGGTGGGCGGCAAGGACCTGGCGCAGTCAACCCTGTACGTCTACAGGAACCATGCGGATACGCGACTCAAACCCAGTGTCCTGGGGCAGATGTGTCTGTCCGACGTGACGGCGAACGACGTCGACGCACACCTGACAGCCATGGTCAAGACGATTGGTGTCGGCAGTGCCCGACTGTCGCGGACAGTGCTGCGTCGAACCTTTCGCGCGGCAGAGCGCGAAGGTGTCATCGAAGTCAGTCCGGTCCGGCCTAGCGCCCTGGTGGCCAAGAGCGCCCCGCCGCGGTCCCGTCGAGTGCCGCAGAGGAGCCGAGCCCTCACAGTGCCGGAGATCCACAAGCTCGTCTGGGCTCTTTGCCGCAGCGAGAAGGCTGCACATTACGATCTCAAGGACCCCGTGCTATTGAATATGAGCTTAGGGTTACGAATAGGTGAAGTGTTTGCCATTCGCTGGTGCGACGTTTCGTTTTCGCTAGAGGCGAAAGCCTCTAACGCTCGGGCACATGTCTCAGTTACCGGGAGCATCGGACGTGAGATCGGCGCCGGCCGGGGAACCGAGCGGGGTGATCTAAAGACCACATCGTCGAATAGAAGGTTACCCTGCCCTAAGCGGGTTGCGGCTTTGCTCCGCCGCCGCGCCAGGCGGCAAGGAGTGTCGCTCGCGCCGGCCGATCTGGCCGTTAACATGGCGCCGGTTTTTCCGACCCCAGGCCGCTGGGAGCGGCCCGAGGACCGACTTCAATTGCGGGACAAGGGGAATGCCACTCACAAGATCCGTGAGATCTTCGACGATGCCGGGTTTCCGTGGCTGTCGATGCACGGCCTTCGGAGGACGGTGATCACCACGATTGCCGACGCAAGACCCATCCGGGTCGCCGCCGACTTTGCCGGCCACTCCTCCATTCGCACAACCCAAGAGTCCTATGTTGCGAGAGGCTCGGTCGCCGACGATGTCGCAGACTTGCTGTAACGGTTAACACGCTTGACAATACGACCAAGGTGTCGTCATTATCAGCAACATAATGCTCAGCGAGAACAAACACGGCCCGGCGAGCCCTAAAGACAGCCCCGAGGAGGCAGACGAGACCATTGACACCCAACCACTAGAGCTTGACCGCGACCAGGCACCGACCCCCCAGTCTCTTGGGATCGACCTGGCCCACATCTGGGACTCACCACACGACTCCGGCCGCAAGGTTCCGGAGTCGCTTTTGCATGCCCTAATCCGGAAGGGGTTGACAAACAAGCAGGCGGTCGACTTCATTCAGACCTACCTCGGTGTCAACTACACCGGGGCAGCGGTCCACTACTTCCGTCGTAAGCATGGCTACGACGTCCGCTCGCCGACATCGGCGGCGCTGGCGTTGATCCCTTGGAAGGTGGCCGTTGAGCACAACCACGACCTCCTCTACCACTTCCTGATACACGAGGCCCGGCTTCGCTCTGGCACGAAGCTGTCGAAGCGTGCGCGCTACTCGCGCGACGCCATGGTTCGTCGCATCGCCAGCACTGGCGATGGCACTGGCGTAATTCACTACGACCGCTCGAATGGGTTTCGTCTCGTCACACGCAGGCCCGGAATTGATACCGATTTGATACGTGAGCCTGGTATCGATGATTTCGGCAACCCGATCGAGGGTTGGCGCCCTCGCTCCTAAGCCGTTTGGGCGTATCGGCTTAGGCAAGCCTAAGTAATGGGCTGGCAAAGTTCACGCTTACGGGGGTGTAACACTTTGGGCCTGGTTGTTCGTCCCCTGGGTGCCCGACCAGTCTCCCCGCGCGCCAGACCCAAGGCCCCAGTTGGCGTGCTAGCTTTAGTCCTGTCGCCCCGAACAACGTCAAGTAGGTCAACAAGGTCGAAGTCTCCAACGGCGTTGTCGGTGCCGGCGACCTGGGTCGACTGAAGGCGGCGCTCATTCCCGCGCTCGCCGACGAGCTGAAGGCTCGCGGTGTCGATGCCGGCGCCGTAACATCTGCGATCTCTGCAGCGTTCGGCAAGGCTGCACAGGCGGTGGCCCAGTGAAAGATTCCACCCGCCGCGCGCTGCGCACCGGATACCAGGGCTTGGTCGCGCTGGTCGCCATTGCGGCCATCGCGCTGCCCCTTCTGCCCGAATTGTTTCCCCGGGACACCACGGTCTATCGGGTCGCTGCCGCAACCGCGGCCACTGTGGTTGTGTTCACCACGGGGGCGAGCAAGTTGATCAATGTCCTTGAGGCAAGCGGTCGCATCCCCGGCTGGCTCAAGGAGCCCAAGGATGACCAAGTCCTCGGCAAGCACGCAGCGTCAGAGTAGTCACAAGAACGAGAACGAGAACGAGAACGGCCCCTACTTCCTTCGGGAGGCAGGGGCCGTTTTTGTCGTTCTAGGCTCGTCACTCCACGGTCAGCCACACCTGCCCAGACTCAACCTCGTCGACGGTGAAGTCGACGTCATAGCCACCCACCTTCACGGTGTAGGAGTCGGCGGCGTCGAAGCCTGTAACGGTGGCCGAGAACACGCAGAGCGTGTCCGTGGCCATGGTGGCCTTGTCGATCTGTGTGCGTGCCAGCAAAGTGCCGGTGTCACCCAAGAGCTGCACGTCGGCACCGACCTGCAGGTTCCGGGTGGCGCAGCCTGCCTCAGTCTCCAGGGCGCCCGAGGCGACCACGGCCACGTCTACGGTTGTCGGCGTCGATGCCGCCTGAACCCATAACGGAATGCCGAGCCCGGCACCGAAGGCGAAGGTGGCGGCCACCAAGGCTCCGACAACCTTTGTCATGGACGGTCCATGATGTACGGCCGGGGCTGGGCCAACTGCCCAGGGTGTCTGCGTTGGTGCGTCCTGGGCCATCTCAGGGCCTCCCCTGCGCGCCTGTGCGCACCAATCCCAGTCCCAGGCCCAGTCCCCGTTGTGCGATCAGCTCCGGACTCTGTGCTAGGGACTCGATGGTCTCCAGCTTCAGCTCCACTCGCCGACGCTCGGGCGCCAGCTTGAGCAATGTCTCCAGCGGGGCCCTGCAGGGCACGCAGAGATGCATGGTCCGCAGAATGCCGTCACCGCTGACTCGCTGGATCCGGTACTGCTTCCGCTGCACCGATGTGGCCTCGCAGGCGTTGCATGTGCCGACATCGTCCGGGTCGGTGACTCGGGCAATGCCCGACACTGGTCCTGGTCGGTTGGGTCTAATGTTCGACATGTGGGTTCTTCGACACCTCCTTGTGTAGGGCTTGCTGTTCAGCCGTGGACGGTACCCCCTCGCTTGATGATTTGCAATACAGAGGTAACCAGTTGTCAAGTGATGGGTACCCACTTATGTACCCACTTACTCCGCAATTGACCGCAACTCCAGACGTCCGCAAGGGCCGTCTGAGCGTGGATTTGAGCGTAATCGCATCAATTCGCATCCCCCTGCAAGACTGCAATTTAGAATCGGCAGGTTGAAGGTTCGAGTCCCTCGGGGGGAGCTTTATGCAGGTCACAGACCTGCGATGCGGAGAAGCTGACATCGTTGACCGTAGCGCTTACAGCTGTGAGGGGTAGTGAAGTGATCCGCTTTTTCGCCGGCGCCGCCGTTGGTTACGTCCTTGGTTCACGCGCGGGCCGGGAGCGGTACGAGCAGATCAAGCGCTGGTCGCAACGGGTCCAGGACAACCCCGCCGTACAGGGTGCGGCCGGCCTGGTCCGGGCCCAGGTGTCCAACGTCGTCCACAACGTATTCGGGCGCGGCAACCAGTAATCACGGTGTTGGTAACGACGCTGTCACCAGCCGCAATCAGCGGCGAAAGACCTGGTGATCCGTCTCTCGGCGCCAGCGCAGATGGGCGACTGGTGCGGAAGGGGCCACTGTGCTGAGGCAGGCCGCGCAGGGTGTGCTGATCCACGAGAGCGAGTTCTGCCAGAGCAACGCCGTGGTCGTGCAGGGCCGGGCCGGCGTGTTGCTCATCGACGCCGGGATACTGGGCGACGAGATGGCCTGCCTCGCCAACGACCTTCGCGAGTCGGGCCAGCCCGTTGTGGCGGGCTTCTCGACGCATCCGCATTGGGATCACCTGCTCTGGCACGCCAGCCTCGGCCCGGCGCCCCGTTACGCCACCGCGCGCTGCGCGGCCATCGTCCGAGATCGGCTGTCGGACGCGCGTTTCCAGGCCCGCGTCGCCGCGCTGATACCGCCGGACATCGCCGAACGGGTACCGCTGGACCTGCTCGGCCTGATCAGCGGCCTGCCCACCGAAACCGTGCGGATTCCCTGGGACGGCCCTGAAGTCCGGATCATCGAGCATCATGCGCATGCCCCCGGCCATGCGGCGCTGGTGATCGAGGACCGCCGGGTTCTCGTCGCCGGCGACATGCTTTCTGATGTCTTGATCCCGATGCTCGACCTGAACGACACCGCGGACCCGATCGAGGAGTACCTCGCCGCGCTGCGGCTGCTCGAGGGCGCCGTGAGCGATGTCGAAGTCCTCATTCCCGGTCACGGGTCGATCGGCGGCGCTGATCAGCTACACGCACGGATCGGCCAGGATCGCGCGTACGTGCAGGCCCTGCGTGCCGCCCAGGTTCCCAGCGACCCGCGGGTCGGCCCATCGGCCATGCACGGCTGGGACTGGGTGAGCGGTGTGCATGAACGCCAACTACAGCACCTCGCCCGACGGAGCGAGCGCGACGGGATGCCCGGCTAGATCCGCTGTACCGCTACCCCTGCGGCCGATACGCGGCCAGCAAGTCATCGACCAGGTCGGCGACGGCGCCCTCGAGCAGCGGATGCCCGGCGTCGGTCCCATCATCGAGTCGGACCTGCGGGGTGACGCCATCTCGTCCCGGCACCCGACGCAACACGATCCACCCCGAGCCGCCGGGCAGCTGATGCTGATCGGCGGCGATGATCCCCGACCGAACCCGGCTGTGCACCAGGTCGGTGAGTTTGCCCGGCTGGCCCAGCAGATAGCTCACCGGCGGCCGGTCGACCAGCAGCTGTGCACCGCCCAGTTCACCGGCCACATCCGCGATCGTCAGCTCCAGATTCGGCGCCCGCCATCGGGCCTTGGAGATCACCGGCCAGCCGTGCAGCACCGGAACGCCTGCGGCGGGCACCTCCCACACGCCGAAACGGGTGACGGCAAGCGCGCCATCGGCGGTATCGGCCGCCGCCAGCACCATCTCCTCGGGGCCGAGTACGCCGATCAGACCCGCCGGAACGCGCTGCCGCAGGAACGGCCAGATCACGACGTCTGCCTGTTCGCCCGATCGGCCAGCGCTCGCCGATACGTGGACATCGCCTGCAGATCGGCGGCCAACTGATCTCGCATCGGGTGATCACCGGCGGATTCCGCGCGCTGCATCGCCGACTGCAGCTCCCGCATCGACGCGGCCGCCGCCCGCTCGGCCATCGCGGCCAGGATCGCTCCGGCATATTGCGCATCGGGCTCGACGCTGCGCTGTTTGAGCCGCTCCACCGACAACTCGGTGAGCAGCGAAGTCAGCGGGCCCGGTGGCAGCTGCTCACCGACGACGCCCATCCAGGCCGCCCCCTTCGGTGCCGCCGCGGTGCCACCGGCGGCCAGGATCGCTTCGTGCAGCGCCGCGTAGGCCGGATCGGTGAAGCTGTCCAGCGGCAGATCGTCATAGACACCGGCCACCTGTTCTGGTTGCTGCAACGCCAGTTTGACCGCCTCCCGCTCGGCCGAGGTAGCCCGATCGGTCGGGTTGGGTCGCCGGAACGCCGGCTCCTCGGCGGCCGTCGCACGAGCGGGAGTCAGCCCGGCCGGAGAGGCCTGCCTGGAGCCGTTGAGGCTGTCCGTTCCCGTTTGCCGGGCGGAACCGGGCGCTGTCTCCGGCCGGTTGGGCCGGCGCGTGGGGCGGGCATCCGCAGCCGCGACCGCCCGCACCCGCTGGCGTATGTCGGCCGGGTCCGCGCCGAGCCAACCGGCAAGTTCATTCGTGTACTCGTCACGCAGCGCGGATTCCTTGATCCGCGCCACCAGCGGAACGGTGGCCCGCCCGGCGGCCACCCGCCCTTCCGCGGTGTTGAGGTCGTAGCCGTCCAGCGTGGACCTGATCGCGAAGGCGAAGAGCGGTTTCTTCGCCTCGACCAGGTCCCGGACGGCGGTGTCGCCGTGCTGTTGGCGCAACTCGCACGGATCCAGACCGTCCGGGGCGACCGCGATGAAGGTGTTCGCGGCGAAGCGCTGATCCGAGTCGAAGGCCTTCAGTGCCGCCTTCTGGCCGGCCGAGTCACCGTCGAAGGTATAGATGACCTCGCCGCGGATCACCTCCGCGCCGGACTCGGCATGGGCGTCCAGCAGATACCGGCGCAGCACGCTGATGTGTTCATCCCCGAACGCGGTACCGCAGGACGCCACCGCGGTCAGCACGCCGGCCGCGTGCATCGCCATCACATCGGTGTAGCCCTCGACGACGACCGCGCGACGCTGCCTGGAGATCTCCCGCTTGGCCAGGTCGAGACCGTACAGCACCTGCGCCTTGTGATACAGCGGTGTGTCCGAGGTGTTGATGTACTTGGCCTCGACCTTGTCGTCGTCGAAGATGCGGCGGGCGCCGAACCCGACGACATCCCCGGCGGCATCGCGGATCGCCCACAGCAGTCGGCGGTTGAACCGGTCGATCGGCCCGCGCTGGCCCTCCCGGGCCAGACCTGCAGTATACAACTCCTTGAGTGAAAACCCTTGCATGGTCAGAGCTTTCAAGAGTTCATCCCAGCCCGCCGGGGCGAACCCGCAGCCGAACCGGAGTGCTGCCTCGGCGTCGAAGCCGCGGTCGGCGAGAAACTGGCGGGCCGGCGCCGCTTCCTCGGTGGCGAGCCTGGCCGCGTAGAAGACGGCGGCCGCCTTGTTCGCCGCCAGCAACCGGGACCGTGTCCCGCGCTCGGCCCGCACCGAACTACCGCCCTCGACCCTCGTCAGGATGAAGCCGACCCGGTCGGCGAGCCGTTCGACCGCTTCGGTGAACGTCAGGTGCTCGACCTCGGCGATGAAGGTGAAGACGTCCCCGCCCTGCCCGCAGCCGAAGCAGTGGTAGGTGCCGTGGGAGGGCCGCACATTGAAGGACGGCGACTTCTCGTCGTGGAACGGGCACAGGCCCTTGAGGTTCCCGCCGCCCGCCGGTTTCAGCGCCACGTACTCTCCGACAACGGACTCGATCCGGTTCAGATCGCGGACTCGTTCCTTGTCCGCTTCCTCGATCCGTCCGGCCACGTCAGCGAGTGTATGTCGCGGCCGCCACCGACCCGGATCTGTGTGCACACCGACTCACCGCGGGAGCGGTCGCCGGGGTTCCAAAGGACGGACCCACCGGCGATGGCGGGCGAACGCCTGCTCGTCGGTGAGCAGCGACACCTGGTCGATCACCACCCGGAGCCTGGCCGCGTCGTCGGCGGCGTCCAGGTAGGACGTCCGGAAGGCACGGTCGAGGGCGCCCGGACCGGCGGCGACGAGCGCCTCGACGAGTTCGGTGAGCAGCACCCGCTGCTGGGTCTGCAGTTCTTGCCGGATCGGGTCCTCCATCACATACCGGTGAGCGATGGCCTTGAGCACCGCCACCTCGGCGACCATCAGTCTGGGCACCACCAGGTCGGTGTCGTAGCGGTGCAGGGGGCCAGGACCTGCGGCTGCCCTGGTCGCCGCGACGGCACCGGTGGCGAACCGGCCGGTCAGCTCGCTGGTCATCCTCAGCAATGCGCTCTCCCCCGTCCGGGTGCCCTGGAAATCGCAGGCCTGGGCCACGACGGGGTGCGCCAGCAGGTCGACGAGCACCTGTTCCAGATCCGCCGCAGACTCACCCGAGTGCAGGCCAGCTGCGCTGAGACAGACCGCCTGGCGCTCCTGGGGGTCATCGACCAGGGTTTGCAGGTTGACCCGACCTGCGTGAATGCCGTCCTCGACGTCGTGCACCGAGTACGCCACGTCGTCGGCCCAGTCCATGCACTGCGCCTCCAGGCACCGGGCGCGGGTCCGCGCCCCGGCGGGCATCGCCTGCCGGATCCACTCGAAGACGGGCCGGTCATCGGCGTACACCCCGAACTTGCCTCCGCCGGCCGGCCGGGTCCACGGGTACTTGATCACCGAGTCCAGCGCCGCCCTGGTCAGATTCAGCCCGCGCGGTTCGCCGTCGGGCGCGATGGACTTCGCCTCGAGCCTGGTCAACAGCCGCAAGTTTTGCGCATTCGCTTCGAACCCGCCCACCTCGTCGGCAACGTCGTCCAGCGCCGACTCGCCGTTGTGCCCGTACGGCGGATGCCCGATGTCGTGCGCCAGGCCGGCGAGGTCCGTCAGGTCCGGATCGCAGCCGAGCAACGAGCCGATCTCCCGCGCGATCTGGGCCACCTCGAGCGAGTGGGTCAGCCGGGTGCGCGGCACCTCGTCTTCGTTGGGCGCCACCACCTGGGTCTTGCCGGCCAGCCGCCGGAAGGAGCCCGAATGCAAGACTCGCGCCCGGTCACGCGAGAAGGGGCCACGCGGTGTCAGATCACGGGCCACCTCCAGCACGGCGACCTTGGGTCCCTCGACCAATCGTCGTTCGGCATCGGCGGGCTGATAGTCGGCCTGCCGGTAGAGCGGGCTCACGCGGCTCCGACCTCGACCTGGGTCACAGTGCCGACATGCATCAAACGACCGGCCCGCCGACGCCGGACGAGCCACCGATCAATCGATAGAACAGCGTGCCGAAGGTCTCGCGGAGCAGGTAGGGGCCCGCGACGCCGCTACTCGCGGCCGGTCCCCGCTGCACCGACGACACCTGTACCGCGAAACCCAGATCCTTGGCCATCAGTCCGGCGCGGTAGGCATGCCACGGATCGGTGACCAGCACCAACGAGGACCAGCCCCGGCTGTTCAGGATTTCGGCGCCGGCCCGCAGGCTGACCAGCGTGTCGTTGCCGGTACCGACCGCCACGATGGAGTCGACCGGGATTCCGGCCGCGATCAGATAGTTGCGCCCCGACTCTGCTTCAGTGAAGTTGTCGCCGGCCTGGTTGCCGCCGACGGTCATGATGTTCGGGGCGACCCCTGCCCGGTACAGCTCAGCGGCGTGATCGAGCCGCTCGGCGAAAACGGTCGACGGATCGCCGTTGTATTGCGCAGCGCCGAGAACCACGATCGCGTCCGCCGTTCTGCGCTGATCGACTCCGGCGGTGACCGCGACCCGCAGCGCGACCCCACCGACGACCAACACCGCCACCAGCAGCGCGCCGGCCAGGTATCGACCAAGGAGGCGACCGACCGACACCCTGCCGTTCGCCATCTCCACCGCCGCCCTTTCTGGAAGCCACCGGGCGTGCGCCCACCTTGATGATGCCAGGAGGCAGCGTCCCGCGACGCTTCCGCAGGCCGACGTCCCGTTCAGAGCCAGCCGCGTTCGGTGGCGATGACCACGGCCTCGCCGCGGGTCCGGGCGCCGGTCTTGCCGATGGCCACGGATAGGTAGTTGCGCACGGTGCCCTCGGAGAGGAACAGCCGCGCGGCGATGGTCGCGATCGTCGCGCCGTCGACGGCCGAGGCCAGCACATCCCGTTCGCGCCCGGTCAGCGGCGACTCCCCCACGGCCAGCGACTCCGCGGCCAGCACCGGGTCGACCACCTGCAAACCGCCGTGCACCCGCCGGATGGTGTCGACGAGATGCTCGGTGGGCGCGTCCTTCACCAGAAAACCACTGGCGCCGGCTTCCATCGCCCGGCGCAGATATCCCGGCCGGCCGAACGTGGTCAGCACCACCACCCGGCAGCTCGGTAGCTGACGGCGCAACGCGGCCGCGGCCGCCAGCCCGTCGATGCCGGGCATCTGGATGTCGAGCAGAGCCACATCCGGCAGGGTCCGCAGCGCCTGGGCGACCACCTGATCGCCCGAGGCAACGGTCGCGACCACCTCCAGATCGATCTCCAGCGAGAGCAGCGCGGCGAATGCGCCGCGGATCAAGGCCTGGTCGTCCGCGATCAGCACCCGGATCATTCGACCCCGCCCGAGATCCGACCGACGTGAGCGACGCCCGTGGTCTGGCCACCGATTTCGGCCCGCACCACGAAACCGACCCCGGCGACCGGTCCGGCGGTGAGATTTCCACCGACTGCCGCGAGTCGTTCGGCAAGGCCGCGCAGACCGGAGCCCGGCAACCGCCGCGTATCCCGCAGGGTGCCGGCGCCGGCAATCGGCCCGTTGTCGCGGATTTCGATCGACGATGGGGTGACGGTCACGACGCACCGGGTGGCTGCGGAATGCCGCACGACGTTGGTCACCGCCTCCCGCACCACAAAGCCGAAGACCTCACGGCCCGCCGGGTCAACGTCGTCCACGGCCTGCGGCAACGTCGCGACGACGCCGGCGGCCTGCAGCACCGCGTGCGCGATCGCCAGTTCCGCGGCGAGCGAGATGTCCCGGATCCCCGAGGCCGTGGCCCGCACATCGGCCAGCGTCTCCCGGGCCAGCCGCTCGACGTCGGCGATCTCCACGGTCGCCGCGGCCGGATCACGCTCGACGAGTCGTCCGGCCAGGGCTGCCTTCACCGTGATGGCCGTCAGCGAATGACCGAGGATGTCGTGCAGATCCCGGGCGATCCGCTGCCGTTCCGCGGCGACGGCCAGGGTGGCCAGTTCTTCGCGGGCCTCACGCAGGTCCTGATTCATCTTGATGTTGCGGACGAAGCCGGCCATCCACATGCTGACTCCGACCAGCGTGATGGCCAATTCCCAGATCGGGTCCTGACCATAGGCCTGGCTCAGCCCGATCATGCCGACGGCCAGAACCAGGGCCACGATGAGGGTTTGGACGAGGCTGACCATCGCCGCGGCGGCCACTCCGACGAAGATCCACAACACCGACAGGTCCGGCCCGATCAGCGGTGCCAGCAGCCAGCTGAGCGCGAACATACTCAGCGGAATCAGCAGCCGTCGCCGGTCGGTGCTGCGCATTCCGAACGGCACGGCGAAGATGTAGATCAATCCGAAGCCGACCAGGGTCAGCAGACCGAGCGCGCGCAGCGGCCAGGGCCGATCGGATTGGATCAGCTCCAACGCCGGGAACAGCAGGTAGATCAGGGCGAATCCGGCACCGACCCGCCATCGCCCATGCCCCGTCGGGGAATGCTGAAACGTGCTGGTCACCACGCGCAGCCGGTCACCGGTGACGTCGTCACCGGTGACCGGCTGTCCCTCGAATCGCGTGGTCATCCCTTCATCCTGGACTGTCCGGGCGATCGCGGTTCTCGATCCGGCCGCCCGGGGGATCTGTGACTCAGGCCCGGCGGCCGCTGCGCCGGTACGCCCAGGCTCCCACCGCTCCCAGCGCCACGGTCCACCCCGCCAGGACCAGGACACCGGGAGCGGAGAAGTCTCCGTACCCACTCACCGCGCGGGCATTGGCCGCCAGATGATAGGAGGGAAGCAATTTGGCGACGTCCTGCATCCAGCCGGCCATCGATTCCAGCGGAAACCACAGGCCGCCCAGCAGACTCGATCCCAGGTACGCGAGCATCGAGATCGGCTGGACCGACTCCGGCGTGCCCGCGAAACCGATCACCAACCCGGCGACGGCGAACGGAATCAGACCGAGCCACAGGACGACGGCCGCCGAAAGCCATTGAACGCCGGTCAGGTGAACCTGACCGACCACCCGACCAGCGAGGAAGACCAGCGCGATCGCCGGCAAGCAGACCAGCATCGACACAGCGGCCTTGGCCACCAGGTAGGCCGGCGGCGTCAGGGCGGTCAACCGGAGCTGCCTGTTCCAGCCGGTGGAACGCTCGATCGCCACCCGGGCACCGGTGTTGATCGCCGCCCCGATACCGCCGAACGCTGCCATCGACACCATCAGATAGGCGCTGACGCTGTAGCCGTCGCCGATGTTCTGACCGCCATACAGGTTCGAATAGATCAGGTACATGACCAGCGGCAGACCGATGGTGAAGATCAGGAATCGCTTGTTGCGGAATGCCGTGCGGGCCGACAGCCCCGTGTACCGCAGGGCCATTGTCATAGTCCGATGCCTTCCAGTGCGCGCGCCGAATCGCCGGTTTGAGTGAGCTGGAGAAATGCCTCTTCGAGGTTGGCCGAGGTGACCTCGATGTCCTTTGCCTGCGGAAACCGGCTCAGCAGCGCGCGCAGGGCCAGATCGGAGTCGGTGCAGCCGAGCACGAGTTGGGCGCCCTCTGCCCCGGACGTTTCGACCCCGGGGAGGCTCTTCAGGTCCCCGGCCGACACACCGGGGACGGTGGCCTTGATGGTTCTACCGTTCACCTGCGCCTTGATCGACGCGCCGGTTCCGTCGGCGATCACCGCCCCGCCGGCCAGCACGACCACCCGGTCCGCGTAGTCGTCGGCCTCCTGAAGGTAATGAGTGGCGAACAGCACGGTGCGGCCCTCGGCGGTGAACTCCCGCATCGAGGCCCAGAAACTCCGGCGCACCTCGACATCCATGGCGACCGTCGGCTCGTCCAGCACCAGCAGGTCGGGGTTGGGTACCAGGGCCAGCGCGAACCGCACCCGCTGCGCCTGTCCGCCGGAAAGTTTGGTGGTCGGCTGGCGCGCGATGTCGGTGATGTCGGCTCGCCGCATCGCTTCGGCGGCGGTCATCGGCTTGGCGTGCAACGCCGCGAAGGTGCCCACGAGCTCGCCGACGGTCACCTCGGGCAGCAACGGGCCGGCCTGGAGCATGGCGCCGATCAGGCCCTGGCGGACGGCAACCTGTGGGGTTCTGCCGAACACGGAGACCGTGCCGGCGTCCGGTTTGGTCAGGCCGAGCAGCATGTCGATGGTGGTGGATTTGCCAGCGCCGTTAGGGCCGAGGAATGCAACGACCTCGCCGGGCGCGATGGTCAGGTTCACCCCTCGCACGGCCTCGATCGGGCCGAATCTCTTGTGCAGGCCGCTCAGGCGAACGGCGGCTGGATTGATGCTCGTCGTGGGCATGCGCTGACTCTTGCCGCTGAACGCGTCCGGCACCCCTGCCAGTTGTCACCGGCTGCCGGTGACATTTGTCATGGATACCCGTTCACCAACCTTCCGGGTGGCGGCGGATCCGAACGCGTCCGCGGTAACCGGCGCGGTTGGTAGCGTCGGAAAGATGTCCCGCTCCCGGTCCGGTTGGTTACTCGCGGCCGTCGCGTTGGTCATCGCCCTCGTTGCGACCGCCGTCGTGGTCGGGGTCCGACCGAACAACTCCATCCCCGGCAGCGCCTCGGCCACGTCAACCCCGGGTGGTGGACGGTCGTCGGCAGACCCGGCGGCGACACTGCCGAACCCGCCCCCGGTCGGCAGTGTGCCTGCCAGCGGTACTGAACCCGCGGCCTCGGGGAAACCCGACGGAGCGACCGGCGCCGAGTCCGCCGGCGATCCCTACTACCCGGCAGCCGGCAACGGTGGCTACGACGTCGGTGCCTACCGGGTGGCGCTCAGCTTCGACCCGGCCACCAACGACCTGGCCGCGACGACGACGATCACCGCGACGGTGACCGAAGCGGAACGCTTGGGCCGCTTCAGTTTTGATCTCCAGCAGACGATGAGCGTAGCCTCCGTCACGGTCAACGGGGCGCCCGCGGGTTTCAGCAGGCACGACGCGAAGTTGGTGATCACCCCCGCGACCGGGCTCGACCCGGGAAGCGCGATGACAGTCATCGCGACCTATGCGGGTCACCCGGAGCCGATCGCCGGCGGCACCTCCGGGCTGGCCGACGGTGGTTGGCACAAGACCAGCACCGGCGGCGCCGCGGTGATGGGTGAGCCGGGGTCTGCCTCGGCCTGGTACCCGGCCAATGAGCACCCGACCGACCGCGCCGCCTTCTCGGTGGTCGCGTTCGTGCCGCAGGGGTGGAACGTCATCTCCAACGGGCTGCCGGTGACCGAAGGACTGCCGAGCCCGCCCGCCGGATACGCCGCCTTCGGCTGGGGCGAGACCTCTCAGATGGCCAGCTACCTGACGACGCTCTACATCGAGAAGTTCACCATGACCACGAAGGTCGGTGCTTCCGGGCTGACCATCATCAACGCCTACGGCCCTGGAGCCGGTCGATTCGCCGATCTCGGCGACAAAACAGATCAGTACGTGAGCTTCCTGGCGACGAAAT
The DNA here is from genome assembly GCA_038245175.1 of Mycobacteriales bacterium. Lineage (GTDB taxonomy): Bacteria > Actinomycetota > Actinomycetes > Mycobacteriales > Nakamurellaceae > Nakamurella. Next base: position 90,872 of record JBBRSR010000012.1, read on the forward strand.
TCGGGCCGTATCCGTTCAGCTCGACCGGTGGCATCTACATGGCCGAACCGGTCGGTTTTGCACTGGAAACGCAGACCAGACCGATCTATCCCGGTTGGGTCGACGAGGCTACCGTCGTCCACGAACTCGCGCACCAATGGTTCGGCGATGCCGTGGTCGTCAAGACCTGGGCCGATATCTGCCTGAACGAATGCTTCGCCAGCTACGCACAGTGGCTGTGGTCGGAGTCTGATCGGCAAGAAGACCTTGACCAGACCTACCGGGACCAGATCGCCAGCTACCTCACCGAGCCGGCCTTCTGGGAGAAACCACTGGTCGACATGGGGCCGGGAAACGAGTTCGGCGACGTCTACAGCCGCGGCCCGCTGGCCCTGCACGCGCTGCGCGCCGAGCTGGGCCAGGCCAAATTCAGTCAGTTGTTGCTGACCTGGGTGCAGCAGAAGTCTGGGAAGACCGCGGGCTGGTCGGACTTCGAGGCCCTGGTAGCCGAGATTTCCGGCCAGGATGAGTCGGGGTTCCTCGACGCGTGGTTTCGCAAGACCGGCGTACCGGAGGACAAGTATCTCTGGCCCGGCGACCTGCACAAGTAGCACGCGGCCGCGAGCACCCGAGGCACCGTCAGGTGCAGCACTCCACGGGTAGCCGAAATCGCGGTCCGGAAGAACGGCGAGGTACCGTCCAGCCCACCACGTCCAGCACCGACTCCCGCAAGCCAGGGGCCAGCACGAGCGATGCTGTGGACGGAAACTCGGTCTGCACCAGCGGGATCAGCTGCCGACCAGCTTGCCGGCCAGGTATCCGGGCACCTGATCCAGCGACACCCGCTGCTGGGACATCGAGTCGCGTTCCCGGATGGTGACGGCGTGATCGTCCAGGGTCTCGAAGTCGACGGTGATGCAGAACGGGGTGCCGACCTCGTCCTGGCGCCGGTAGCGCTTGCCGATCTGGCCGGCGTCGTCGAATTCGACGTGCCAGTTCTTACGCAGCTCGGTGGCCAGGTCGCGCGCCTTGGGTGAGAGGTCGGTGTTGCGGGACAGCGGCAGAACGGCCGCCTTGACCGGGGCCAGCCTGGGGTCGAGCCGCAACACCGTGCGCTTGTCCACGCCACCCTTCGTGTTCGGCGCCTCGTCCTCGGCGTAGGCCTCGACCAGGAACGCCATCAGCGACCGGGTCAGGCCGGCCGCGGGCTCGATGACGTACGGGGTCCAGCGTTCGCCCGATTCCTGGTCGAAGTAGGACAGATCCTTGCCGGAGTGCTCGGAATGGGTCTTCAGGTCGAAGTCGGTGCGGTTGGCGATGCCTTCGAGCTCACCCCACTCGGACCCTTGGAAGCCGAACCGGTACTCGATGTCCACCGTTCGCTTCGAATAGTGGGAAAGCTTGTCCTTGGGGTGTTCGAAATGCCGCAGGTTGTCACGCGCGATTCCGAGGTCGGTGTACCAGTCGGTGCGGGCGTCGATCCAGTACTGGTGCCAGTCCTCGTCGGTGCCCGGCTTCACGAAGAACTCCATCTCCATCTGCTCGAATTCGCGAGTCCGGAAAATGAAGTTACCGGGGGTGATCTCGTTGCGGAACGACTTACCGATCTGCGCGATGCCGAACGGCGGCTTCTTGCGCGAGACGGTGCTGACATTGCCGAAGTTGACGAAGATGCCCTGGGCGGTTTCCGGGCGCAGGTAGTGCAGACCGGATTCCTCCTCGACCGGGCCGAGGTAGGTCTTGAGCATCATGTTGAAGTCTTTGGGTTCGGTCCAGCCACCTCGGACACCGGTCTCGGGATCCGGGATGTCGTCCCAGCCGTTCACCGGCGGGTGACCGTGCTTGGCTTCGTAGGCTTCGAGCAGGTGATCGGACCGGTACCGCTTGTGGGTGACCAGGTTCTCGACCAGCGGGTCGGTGAACACGCCCACATGACCGGACGCGACCCAGACCTGCCGCGGCAGGATGACTGCGGAGTCCAACCCGACGATGTCCTCGCGGCTGGTCACCATCGTCCGCCACCACTGGCGTTTGATGTTCTCCTTCAGCTCGACGCCCAGCGGACCGTAGTCCCAGGCCGACCGGGTGCCGCCGTAGATCTCGCCGGACGGGAACACGAAGCCCCGGCGCTTGGCCAAGCTGACAACGGAATCAAGTACTGACGCAGCCAACGACATTCTCCTCGAAACGAACTCGGCGCTGCCCGACCTCAGGCATGCCTCCCGGTGTGCCGACGATGGGTTCCGGCGGCATCACACAATCAGACTAACTTTCAGCGCTGATGCTCCCCGCCACTCGTGGCCGGCCGGCCGGCACTCAGGTCGACCACGGACTCGTGTTCGGTCAACTCGCCGTCGAGCGCGGTCAGCACCACCTCGAGCACCCCGGAACCGGTCTGGTCGGCCTCGGACAGGAACGGGATGACCACGATCCGAACGTCGAACGGGCTCAGGGCGGCCCGATAGCCGGAAAAGCTCGGGAACTCGGCGGTCAACGTCCAACGGCCGGCGTCCTCGGTCGACCGCGCCAGGCTGACCCGATCACAGGTGGGCTGGGCGGACAGCAAGGCGACGGCGTATCGGGACCGCTGCTCGAAACCTTCGGCCGGCGAGACGAATCGGCAGATGAGCTGGATCATGCTCGGCGTTCGATCATGCGACGTGTAACTGAACCGAGGAACCAGCGGGAGACCGCAACACGGTGAGCCGGCTGGGAATCCGCTGTCGCAGTTCTTCCACGTGGGAGACCACGCCGATCACCCTGCCTTCGCCGCGGAGCGCGTCCAGGGTCTCCATCACCAGATCCAAGGTGTCGGCGTCCAGGGTGCCAAAGCCCTCGTCGATGAACATGGTGTTGAGCAGGCCGCCACCGGACTCGGCGGCGACAACATCGGCCAGGCCGAGCGCGAGCGCCAGCGAGGCCAGGAACGATTCGCCGCCGGACAGGGTCTTGGCTGCGCGAGCCTTGCCGGAGTATTCGTCCAGCACATCAAGACCCAGTCCGCCGCTGCGTCCGTGTGCTTCCTTGCCGGTGCTGTGCACGAAGGAATACCGGTTGCTGGTCATCACCTTCAGCCTCGAATTGGCCGCCGCCGCAACCTCTTTCAGCCAGGCGGCGAGCACATAGGCGCGCAGGGACATGTTCAACCGGTTGGATCCCTTGCCCAGGATCACATCGGTCATCGCGCCGAGTTCACTGTCCTTGTCGAGCTTGGGTTGGAGGTCGAGCCACACCAGCCGCAGCCGAGCGGCGAGCTGACCGACCTCGTCGGCGCACGCCACCGCCGCCGTCGCTCCCGCAAAGGCGATGCTGGCCGCGTCCTTGGCCGCCCGGGCGTGTGCGTCCGCGGTCTTGACCCGCTGCCCGAACGCGGCGATCTGCGCGGAATCCAGTTGGCTGAAGCCACCATCGGCTTCGGCCCGGTCGACACCTGCACGGTCCACACCAGAAAGGTTCACACCAGAAAGGTTCACACCAGCGTGTTTTGCACCAGAAAAATTCACACCCGGGAGGTCGACACCAGACAGCTGAAGACCCGACAGATCGAAGGCCGCCAGTTGTGCGGTGACCGTGATCTCGGCGTCCTCGGACTCTCGCAGCAGTGCCGCCACCAGCACCGCATCGGTGGCGCCGGCCGACCGGGCCGCGTCCAGATCATCGAATCCGGATTCGGTCAACGCGGCGGACACCTCCGCCGCGGCGCTCGCCAGGCGGGCTCGCGCGTCAATGTCCCCGGTCGCCGCGGCGGCCAAGCCGTCGAGGCAGTCGGCGACTTCGAGCAGGTGGCGGCGCCGTTGCGGCACACCCGAATGCTCGGCCCGCGCCGCGCTGAGGTTCCCGGCGCGGCGCCGGGTGTTGGCCGTCAGCTGCTCGATCTTGACCTTGCGGGCCACGTCGGCAGCGTCTATCTCGGCGAGTTTGGTGCTCAGTTGCTCGGCGCGGATCTTCAGATCCCGCTGTTCGTCCTCCTGGGCCGGGAGCGCCGCGTTGGCTGCCCTGGCCTCGTCCCATTCCCGGGTGACCGCCCTGGCGGCCGCGGCGAGCGTGGCCGGCGATTGACCGTTCAGCCGATCTTCGATCAGCGCCAGCGCCTGCTCGGACTCGGCCCGCACGACCATGGCGGTCTCCCGTAGATCCGCCGCCGCGGCCTCGGCGAGCTGGGCCTGATGGATGTCGGCCGCGGTGATCGCGGCGCCCTCGCCCTGGGCGAGCACTGGATGGATCGCCGAGCCGCAGACCGGGCACGGTGCATCACCGACCAGCCCGGCGGCCAGCTCGGCAGCCATCCCCTCGATCCGACGCCGAGTCAGGTCCAGCCGCCGATCGGTCGCCAGCTGGGCACGGTCGGTCGCTGCCTGCGCGTCATCGACCCCGCGCCGACGGGCACGCTGGGCCCCGGGCAGGAGCTTGGCGGTGACCACCAGCGAAGCGGCCCGCTCCGCCCGCTTCTCGAGTTCACCCAGCGCGCCGGCCGCGGCCCGGCTCCGCGAGATCTGGTCGGTCAACACGTCGATCAGCCCAGGCAGCCGCGCATGCTCGGCGGCAACCTGCCGGTACAGCTCCGCTGACGCACCCATGGCTAGGTCGAGCATCGCGAGCTGAGTGATTTCGGCGTCCTGATCCACCGATTCGTCGATCAACGCGAGTAGGGCGCCTGCTCGATCCCGGACCGCTGACCCGGCCGCGCGGATCTTCGACGGGCTGGACAACTCTGCTGGGCCGATCAGATCCGAGTCGCTCGGCTTCGCGAGCTCGCTGACCAGCCGGCTCGCAAAGAGCACCGCGGCAGCGGCGGCGCCAACGTCCAAACCGGCAACCGTCCGGCCCCGGTCGGCCAACAGGACCGGCACGGCGCGCTGCGCCGAGATGATTTCCCGCCGCCACCGCTCACGATCAGGCGCGGCTAACCGGACGGTTTCCCACATCTGGCCCAACTGGTGATATCTGGTCAGGCGGGTCAGGTCGAACTCGGCCTGTCGAAGTTCGTCAACGGCGATCCGCTCGAGCTCCGCGGCGACCAGCTGTTGCTGCCGGGTCAGTGCTGCGTTGTCGGCGAGTCGATCGCGGATGTCGGCAAGCCAGCCGGTGCTGAACTCGCTGGGCGGATCCTGGCCGACGGCCTGGGCCAGCCGGGCCACCAGCTCCCCGGCGGCATGGCGCTGCTCGCGAACTTCGGCGCCGCTGATCCGGCGGGCATCGCTGAACCAATCCTCGATCTGCGCGAAGCGACCGGTGTTGAACAGCTGTTCCAGCAGCTGCTCGCGCTGGGCGGTATCGGCACGAAGGAACTTGGCGAAGTCGCCCTGTGGCAACAGGACCACCTGGAAGAACTGCTCGGCGTTCATCCCCAGCAGATCGCTGATCGTGATGGCGATATCCGGGATCCGGTCCAGCCCACCCGGTGCTGTGCCTGGCGGCACCACTCCGACCCAGACCAGATTGGCCGATGCCTGGTTCAGCGTGGTACCGATACCGTTCTTCTTCGGCCGCTCGTACTTCGGTGTCCGGCTGACCCGCATCCGATGCGTGCCGATGGTGAGTTCGAGGGTGACCCTCGTCTCCAACCACGGGTCCGCACGGTCGCAGCGCAGCTGCCCCGCATCCTGGCGGGCACCTGGGACAGTTCCGAACAGCGCGAACGACACCGCGTCCAACAGCGATGTCTTGCCCGCTCCGGTGTCGCCGTGCAGCAGGAACAGTCCGTCCGCACCGAGCCGGTCGAAGTCGATGGACACCCGGTCCGCGTACGGGCCGAAGGCGACCAATTCGAGCGAATGGAGCTTCACCGAACAGCCTCGGCCACCCGGATCTGGGTAAGCGCCTTGATGACCAACCCCTGTTCGCCCGAGCTGAGTCCCAGGCCGCGACAATCCCGCACGAACAACTCGATCAGGTCCGTGTCCGGCACCCCCTGCCGGGACAGGTAGTTCGGTCCGGCAGCGGGGATACCCGCCGGAGTCCACTCCAGCTTGACGGCGTACGGGAAGCGTTCCTTCAGTCGGCGCATCGCGTCCACCGGCCGCGTCCGGTCGGTGAGCTCAAATGCCAGGTAGTGGCCGAGCAGCTCGGCGTGACCAGCGAGAATGTCGGCCAGCTCACCCCGGACGGTGGACAGTTCACGAATGACCGGCAGGTCCAGGCCGCGAACCTGGCCCAGCCCGGTCCGATCCAGATCGATCAGCCAGACGCCTTTGCGATGCCCAGCCTCGGAGAAGGAGAACGGCAATGGTGAACCGCTGTACCGAAGATTCGGTGCCAGCTGTTGCCGTCGGTGCAGGTGACCCAGCGCGACATAGTCGACGCCGTCGAACACCCGGGCGGGAACCGACCCGACGGTGCCGACCGTGAATTCCGGGGCAACCCTGGATTGCGCCGCTGCGGTGAATTCGGTGTCGATGCAGCGTTCGGAATCGCTGGCTGCGCCGCCGACGACAAATGCGTGCGCCAGCACGACCGATCGGGTGCCTGCCGGTTGTTCCGCCAGGTCCGCCCGGATCTGACCCATTGCCTCGGCGAGTACCCCCGCGTGGCCACGTGCCTGTGGAACACCCATCACGTGGCGGGCGATGTCGGGCTCCAGATAGGGAACGCCGTAGATGGCGACCGGGCCATGTTCATCGGCGAGCAGGACCGGCACAGCCAGATCGGCGATCGCCGACCGGATGTGCAGACCACCGGCAGCGAGGAAGTCGTTGAAGGCGCCCAGGCGCGGTGCGGAATCGTGATTGCCAGTCGAGATGATGATGTCGGCGCCGGCGTCACGAATTCGGCGCAGCGCCCGGGTGGCCAGTTGAACCGCGTCCGTCGACGGAACAGCCCGGTCGTACAGATCGCCCGCGACGACGACCACGTCGACCGAGTGTTCGGTCACCAGATCAGCTATCGAGGCCAACGTGGCCTCTTGATCGCCGAGCAGGTTGTAGCCGTGGAAGGTCCGGCCGATGTGCCAGTCCGAGGTATGTAGCAAGCGCATGTCCACACGGTATGACCGACCACCGACAGTGCCTCGGAGGCAGGCCCGGCAGGGCAGGACCAACTTCCTGCGGGACGCCAATACCTGGAGTGACCTACATCGATACGGCCTTGACCGGTTAGCTCACACTTGCGATGCGGTAGCCATCGTCAACCTGGATGAGCCTGACGGTGCGGGAGCCTGCTGCCCGTGGGCCGGTCCGGCCGACAACCGCGCCGCTGTTGTCGCGGATCGAATAGGACGGCAGAGAGTCCGTCACGATCAGGACGAAACCTGGCTGATCGAGCCGGACGACCGCAGTGATGTCGTGCTCGACGCCGTCCACCCGGTAGCCGGCCGCGGCGAGGTCGGCGATTCTCTCGGAATCGGCCGACAGCGCATCCGAACCCGGTTCGTATACCGAACCGAGCGCGTTGGGATCTCTGTTGGTGAAGGCGCTGGAGCGGAGCCGGTCCAGGTTTCGGATGACCGCCAACCAATTCGCCTCCCCGGCAGCCGTACCCGCCAGGTCCGGGGCGGCCCCGGCGCTGCCCGTTCCGGCGGGGGTGTCGGTAGTCGTGCCCAGGCCACCGGAGTTCGTCATGTCCGCGGGGTGCACGAGGGTACTGATGGCCGTCAGCTCGGCAGCGGAGTCGGGCGTGTCGATCCTTGCCCACCACAGGCCCAGCGCCACCGACCCACCGGCAATCAGTGTCACGGCAACGACCACGATCAGCGATGTCGCCGCCCGCCGACGATGCGCGGCCGGCCGATCACCCCGGCCGGGCGGACCCGGCCTACCGGGTCGCACGTGGCGTCCCGGTCCACGCCGGGGGATGTCCGCCAGCACAGCCGGCTCCGGGTGTTCTCCCTCCCCGTGCGAAGCCCCCACCTGCAGCAACGGCTCGCCATCGGCGGAATCAGCATCGTCGGCAGCGCCGTCGGCAGCGGATTCAGCCGTCGAGTCAGCCCCGACGAACGACCACGAAGGTGCCGCCGCGACCGCCAGCCAGCTGATCCCCGCGCCCGGCGGCGGCTGCCCGGCTACCGGCCCACCCTCCCCCGGCTGCGGCAGCTCAGGCGCCCCGGCCGGCGCCGGCTGGACACCAGCGACCAAGTCGGGCAGGTCGAGGGGTAGCGGCGGCTCGGCGCGGCGTAGCTCGCGCAACACCGCGGCGGCGGAGGGGCGACGCGCAGGTTCGTCACTGAGCATCTGCCGGATCAGCCAGACCAGCACGTCGGAGGCGCCGGCCGCCCGCGCCGGGTCGGGCCATTGGCCCAGCGTCGCCTGAATGACGACGTCACGCAGGTCCTGGGCCGGCCAGGCCGGGTATCCCGTCAGACAGTGCAGCGCCACCGAACCCAACGCGAACATGTCGCCATCCGCGGTCGGCGCACCCCCGCGCGCCAGCTCCGGGCAGACATAGGGCGGCGCGAGGCGTGCCGGTACGCCGGCTTCCAACGCCGCCTGCACAGCGCCGAGGCTTGCGAGCAGGGGTTTGCCGTCGGCCGCGAAGACGATATGCGCGGGTGACAGACCGCCGTGGACCAGGCCGATGTCATGGCAACCCGCGAGCGCGGCCGTGATCGCCGCCAGCACGGTGACCGTCTGACCCGGAGTCAGCGGTGCCGCGGCCAGCACGTCCTGCAGGCTGCCGCCATGGGCGTAGCGGTTGACGATCGCGAGCCGATCGTCGCCGACGGCGACCCCGAGCGTGCCGATCAGATGCGGATGATCGACCGACGACGCCAATTCGGCTTCCCGCCGGCACGTGGTCGACTGCTCCGGCGCAAACATCGTGAGCACCACCGCCGTCCCATCGGTGGCGTGCTCCCCCAGCCAGATCCGCTCCGAAGCGCCATGGCCGAGCAGCCGGACGGCCCGGTACTCACCCACCTGAAATGTCATGGTTCGCACGGTAGAACGTCAGCCCGGAATCACTTCCAAGTTATCCACAACCTGCACCGAAGTTTCCCCCAGCGCCGCTCACCCGGCCGGTGCCGCAGCGCCCAGCCTGCGCAGGAACTGCGTTGTCGCGCCGACGATCTGGGCCGAAGCGGTTGCCCGGTCAACGGTGGGCTGTCCATCACCGGGCTGCGCGCCATAGTCTCCGAAGAACGCGTGCACACCGCCGTCGATCACAGTGAAGGTGCTCGACGGTGGCAGGTTGGCCCGGGATTTCTCGATGTCCGCCGGAGTTGCGAGCAGGTCATTGCTGCCGGAGAGTGACTCCACCTGCAGTGTGCCGTCGGCGGACATGTCGTCGTTGGGGAATGAGGCCCAGAGCAGCAACCCGTCGACTTCGCCAGGGTTGTCAGCGGCAAACCAGGCGGCGCCAACACCGCCGAGGGAGTGCCCGCCGACCGCCCAGCGGGTGATCTCCGGATGATCGGCGATGGGCCCGGCGGGTTGGCCGATCTGGGTGATCGCCAGGCCGAACGGCTGCTTGAGGATGACCACGAGGTAACCGGCCTCGGCCACCGGCCGGAGCAGGGTGGCGTAGGCGCGCGCGTCCACCCGGGCACCTGGCGAGAACACCAGGCCGACGGTGGGAGCAGCCAGGATCGCCGGGACGAACTCGATGGTGGTCGAATTGTCGACCACCCTGACGGCGGCGTCGCTGCGCACCGCGGCGAGGGCGTCGGGACCTGCGGTGAAAGGTCGGAGCGAGCCCAACCCGCCAACCAGCAGGACAGCCAGGATGCCGATCACCACCCGGCCGGCGATCCGCCAGCCGCCGGTCCGACGCCGGGGGCCGACGGAAACGTCAGGCTCCCGGGGGGTATCGGGTACCCGGACCTGCTCGGGCGCGCGGCGCCAGGGCTGCCATGCGACGGCGACGAGCGCCAGGCCAACCGCGGCGGTCACCAGCAACGTCGCCGGGTACGCCGGGTGCCCGCGCCAAATCGCATCGAGCCGGCTGAACAACACCCAGAGCGGACCGACCACCAGCAACAACCCGATGCTCAGCCGGAACCAGCGAACAAGACCCATGGTGATCGTTCCCCTGACAGTCGGGTGGCCGTGGCGGCCGAGCCCATGTTTCCATGCCCGCGCGCCGGCATTCGGCGTGACGCATGGAATTCCCAGCGCGTAGCGTGACCTGCATGCGCGAAAGCACCGACCCGATTGCCATTGTTCGATCGGGCCTGATCGACTACGCCACCGCCTGGGAGGCGCAGCGCGCCACCGCGGACGCCCGGGTCCACGGCACCGCGCCGGACACACTGTTCCTGTTGCAGCATCGTCCGGTCTATACCGCAGGACGGCGGACCCAGCCCGAGGACCTGCCGCTGGATGACACACCCGTGATCGACGTCGACCGCGGCGGCCGTATCACCTGGCACGGTCCCGGACAACTGGTCGCCTACCCGATCATCAAGCTCGCCGAAGCGATGAACGTCGTCGCCTACGTCCGACTGCTCGAGCAGGCCATCATGGCGGTCTGCACCGACCTCGGACTGCCCACCATGCGGGTAGCCGGCCGGAGCGGCGTCTGGCTGCCGCCAGATGATCAGCGACCGGAGCGCAAGGTCGCCGCCATCGGAGTACGGGTCGCCAAGGGCGTCACCACGCATGGGTTGGCGCTGAACTGCAACCCGGATATGTCTGCTTTCGACCGGATTGTGCCCTGCGGAATTCGCGACGCCGGTGTGACATCTTTGACCCGGGAGTTGGGTAGAGACGTCACCGTGGACGAAGTGCTGCCGATCATGGCGGCAACGCTGGTGAGGGCATTGAGCGGCGAACTCGCGGTCGAATTGACGGCCACCCAGCCGACCGAGAAGGTCAGTGTCGGCGGGAGAGTCAATAATGGGGTTTCCTGGCACTTGGCCCCCGCATTGCACGGCAGTTGACGCGGCCGAACCGGGGTGGGTGACCAGCATGACTTAACAGCACGACAGCACGAATGTCAGCGAACGACACAACCGAAGACGGTCAAGGGGTATGAGATGAGCAAATCAGTAGGGTCCGAAATCAGCTCGCGGACGTCAGACGTGGCCGGCGCGGTCTCTGTCGCAGGTCACGATGTCGCCGACCGGGTGGTCGGCGTCAGCCACGACGTCGCCGAGAAGGTGGCGGGGATCAGTCACGAGGTAGCCAGTTCCGTCACGGATAAGGTCTCTTCACTTGCCAGCAGCGCCTCACACGCCGTAGCGCCGCTCGTCGAGCGGGTTTCGGAGTCGATCAGTGACCGCGCACAGGACGTCGGACGCCGCGCCCGCAAAGCAGCGGCCAAGGGTGCCCGCCAGGCGGCGAGCGCCACCCGAGCGGCGGAAGCGACAGCGGCCAGGACCGCCGCGCTCGCAGTTCGCTCTGAGAAGGCCGCCCACCGCGGTACCAAATCCCTGACCAGCCTGGCGGCCACCGTCGAGCCCACCAAGTCGCACAAGTTGCGCAAGATCCTGATCTTCGCCCTCTTGACCGCCGCGGTGGTCGCTGCCATTCGCGCGGTGCGCAGCGAGCCGACACCCCCACCGGCGCCGAGTCCCCGCCCCACACCTGCACCCAAGCCTGCCGCCGACAAGGTAGCCGAAGCGAAGGCAGCGGTCAAGGAGAAGGTTGCCGAGGCCAAGGAAGTGGCGAAGGACAAGGTTGCCGAGGTCAAGGAGGGCGCGGCCGACCTGAAGGATGCGGTCAGCGAGAAGGCAGCCGACCTGAAGGACGCGATCGGCGCCAAGGCAACCGACGTCAAGGAAGCCGTCACGGACACGGCAACCGACGTCAAGGCCGAAGCGAAGTCGGCCGGCTCCCAGCTGGGCAAAGCAACAGATGATGTCGCCAATGCGGCCGGCAAAGCCGCGGAGGCGGTCGAAACCAAGGTGAACGAGACTAAGGACAACGTGTGACCGTTGCCCCGCAGGGCCGCAAGCTCCTTCGGCTGGAAGTTCGAAACTCCCAGACTCCGATCGAGAAGAAGCCCGAGTGGATCAAAACCCGGATGAAGACAGGTCCGGAGTACACCCAGATGCAGGCCCTGGTGAAGCGTGAGGGCCTCCACACGGTGTGCCAGGAAGCCGGCTGCCCCAACATCTATGAATGCTGGGAAGACCGCGAGGCCACCTTCCTGATCGGCGGCGATCAATGCACCCGTCGCTGCGATTTCTGCCTGATCGATACCGGCAAGCCCGGCGAGCTCGATCGCGATGAGCCGCGGCGGGTCGCCGAGTCGATCAAGACGATGGATCTGAACTACGCCACGATCACCGGGGTTACCAGGGATGATCTGCCCGACGAGGGTGCCTGGCTGTACGCAGAGACCATCCGCAAGGTTCACCAGTACGCCCCGCAGACGGGCGTGGAGATCCTGACTCCGGACTTCTCCGGTCACGCAGAACTGCTGAGCCAGGTCTTCGACGCCGCACCGGAGGTGTTCGCGCACAACCTGGAGACGGTGCCCCGGATTTTCAAGCGAATCAGACCGGCCTTCCGCTACGACATCTCGCTCGACGTCATCTCGATGGCGCGGGCGGCCGGAATGATCACCAAGTCGAACCTGATCCTGGGCATGGGTGAAACCCGCGAAGAGGTCTCTGAGGCGCTGCGCGATCTGCAGAGCGCCGGGTGCGATCTGATCACGATCACCCAGTACCTGCGGCCGAGTCCGCGGCATCATCCGATCGACCGATGGGTCAAGCCCGCTGAGTTCGTCGAACTGCGGGATGAGGCCCTCGAACTGGGGTTCACCGGAGCAATGTCCGGACCCCTGGTCCGTTCGTCCTACAAGGCCGGCAGCCTCTATCGCCAGGCCAGCGAGGCGAGGGCGCAGGGGTCGGCCGCCGTCGTCGGTTAACTGATTCGCACGGTGCCACCAGCCCGTTGTGGGCCGTATCCTTTACCCATGGCGAAGGCACCGGCGAGCGGGACGAAGAGCAAGCCCACCAAGGAAGAGAAGAAGGCCCTCAAGGCGGCCAAGAGGATCGCTTCCAAGGAGCGACGCAAGCAGCTCTGGCAGGCGTTTCAAATGCAGCGCCGCGAGGACAAGAAGCTGCTTCCGTACGTCATCGGCGCGCTGCTGATCTTCGTGCTGCTCGGCGTGCTGGTCGGCTTCCTCGGCGGCGGCTTCTGGTGGATCATGGGTCCGTTCACCGGTCTGCTGATCGGCGGACTGGTGGCCATGCTCATTTTCTCGCGACGGGTCCAGGCGAACGTCTACCGGCAGGCCGACGGGAACCCGGGGGCGGCGGCCTGGTCGCTGCAGAACAATCTTCGTGGCAAGTGGCGGATCACCCCCGCTGTCGCCGGGACCGCCCAACTCGACGCGGTCCATCGGGTGATCGGCCGCCCGGGGGTGGTGCTGGTCGCCGAGGGAGCACCGCAGCGGGTCATTCCGCTGCTCGCCCAGGAGAAGAAGCGAGTGGCGCGGATCGTCGGCGAGAGTGTGCCGATCTACGACATCGTCGTGGGCAATGAGGACAAGCAGACACCACTGCGCAAGCTCAATTACACCCTGACAAAGCTGCCCCGCAATATCTCACCGGCCCAGGTCGAAGCCATCGACACCAAGCTGAAGGCACTGGCCGGAAGGTCGCCGCAGACGGGTATGCCGAAGGGCCCGATGCCCGCCGGGGTCAAACCGCGCAGTGTGCAGCGCGCCGCTCGTCGGCGTTGAAAGGCCACCCGAACGGCTAGGTGGGCCGGTGCCCTATCCGGCCCTGACCACCACGGTGTGGCACAACCGATCGTGTAGGGCCCGCCCGTCCGAGTCGCGCAGTAGTACCGGAACCACCAGCCCGACCAGGATCGTCCGGGGGACCGCCCACAACCCCACCACGGTCGAGCTGCCCGGCGCACGGAAGGTGGCCACCCGGATGCGCAGGGCGAACTGACCGGGGGTGGCGCCGACGGTGCCCACCGATAGCGCTGTCAGCAGTGCCCAGACGAGCAAGCTCCAGTTCTTGGGGGCCTCCGGCCAGGTGAAGATCAACGCGATCACGGCGGCGAGCAGCACGTCAATGATGAAGGCGCCGAGCCGAACACCGAATCCGGCAATCGCGCCGACGCCCGATGGGGGCAGGTTGAGTCTTCTCCCCGGCCAATCCTCGCGCGCTTGATCTGTCACCTGGCCATGATATTAGGGACTGATTTCGAGCACTGGTTCCGGGCACGCCCTGAGGGCACGATATCGGTCACACTGATCGGCGTGCGCCGACCGCAGCCGAATGGGTGATCCGGCTCCTCAGGTCCCCCTCACCACAGGCTCGTTAACGTCGGTGAAACAATTTCGAGACTGGGCAGCAACACCTTCGCCTTAGCTTTCCACAAAGACACCCTCGCAAGAGAGACAATCGGTGTCGCCTGCCACCGTTCGACGATGACCGTTGCGCCCGACCGCGTCACCCAGTTTCGCCCCAGCTGTGCCACCAACGACAAGGAGCTCGTGCGTGTTCTCCACTCCCGAAGAGTTAGTCGCCTACATCAAGGACAACGATGTCGAGGTCTTCGACATCCGCTTCTGCGATCTGCCCGGTTTCATGAACCACCTGACCGTCCCCGCGGCCACGGTCAGCGTCGAGTCCCTCGCCGCCGGCATGGCCTTCGACGGATCGTCCATCAAGGGCTTCCAGTCGATCCACGAGTCGGACATGACGCTGCTCCCGGATGTGGCGACCGCCCGGCTCGACCCGTTCCGCAAGCGCAAGACGCTGAATTGCAACTTCTTCGTGCACGACCCGCTGACCCTGCAGCCGTACTCCCGGGACCCGCGCAACGTCGCGCGCAAGGCCGAGGAGTACCTGGCCACCACCGGCATCGCCGACACCTGTTTCTTCGGTGCCGAGGCCGAGTTCTACGTCTTCGACGACGTGCGCTACGAGACCACGATGAACGGATCGTTCTACCACGTCGACGCCGACGAGGGCTGGTGGAACACCGGCCGCACGGAAGAGGGCGGCAACCTCGGTTACAAGACCCGGGTCAAGGGCGGCTACTTTCCGGTCCCGCCGTACGACCAGCAGGCCGACCTTCGCGAGGACATGACGGCGAACCTGATCGCCACCGGTTTTGAGATCGAGCGCGGCCACCACGAGGTCGGTGGCGGCCAGGCCGAGATCAACTACAAGTTCAACACCCTGCTGCACTCCGCGGACGACGTGATGCTGTTCAAGTACGTCGTCAAGAACACCGCTTGGGCGGCCGGCAAGTCGGCCACCTTCATGCCCAAGCCGCTCTTCGGTGACAACGGATCCGGCATGCACGCACACCAGTCGCTGTGGCAGGACGGCAAGCCGCTGTTCTACGACGAGACGGGCTATGGCGGACTTTCCGACATCGCGCGCTACTACATCGGCGGCATCCTGCACCATGCGTCGTCGCTGCTGGCCTTCACCAACCCGACGGTGAACTCCTATCACCGCCTGGTCCCGGGTTACGAGGCGCCGGTCAACCTGGTCTACTCGGCTCGTAACCGGTCCGCCTGTATCCGTATCCCGCTCACCGGGACGAACGCCAAGGCCAAGCGCATCGAGTTCCGTTGCCCCGACCCGTCGGCGAACCCCTACCTCGCCTTCGCCGCGATGATGATGGCCGGCCTGGACGGCGTGAAGAACAAGATCGAGCCGCCGGCCCCGGTCGACAAGGACCTCTACGAGCTGCCGCCGGACGAGGCCGCCAACATCCCGCAGGTCCCGTCGTCGCTGGACGAGGTCATCAACAATCTCGAAGCCGACCACGACTACCTGCTCGAGGGTGGCGTCTTCACGGCCGACCTGATCGACATGTGGATCCGGGTCAAGCGTGAGGAGATCGACGCGATCCGGCTGCGCCCGCACCCGCACGAGTTCGCGATGTACTACGACATCTGAGTCAGTGGTCGAGACCACTTGATCCAGCCGGATCAACGAAGGCCCCCAACGGCTCTGACCAGTCAGAGAACCGTTGGGGGCCTTCGCCCTTACTGACCCGCTCGGCTGGTCGGGACCCGCACCCAGC
>JBBRSR010000013.1:0-104972 GCA_038245175.1 Mycobacteriales bacterium
CGCCGAGGGCTACCTCGTCGAAGGCCAAAGCACCACCAACTGGCAACAAGCCCTCGCCCAACTCGCCCTCGTCTACCCCGAACGAATCGAAGCCCACCTCTAAAAATCTCAGCTATTTACACAGACAACTTGACAAGTCCCGACGTTCGCTGTGCTGGGTGACCAGGCCCGGGAGCAGGGCTGGTCCCATGAGGAATACCTGGCGGCGGTGCTCGGCCGGCAGGTCGCGTCCAGAGCGGTCAACGGCACCCGGATGCGGATCAGCGCCGCCCGGTTCCCGCAGCTGAAAACGTTGGAGGACTTCACCTTCGCTCAGGTCCCCGCGAGCACCCGGGATGTCATCTCGCACCTGGCGACCGGCACGTTCGTCGCCCGCCGGGAGAACGTCGTCCTCCTCGGCCCGCCCGGCACCGGGAAAACGCACGTGGCGATCGCGTTGGCGATCAAAGCCGCCGAGCAGACCTACCCGGTCGCGTTCGACACCGCCACCGGCTGGATCACCCGCCTCACCGAGGCCCACACCCGGGGTCGGCTCGTCGAAGAGCTGAAACGGCTCAACCGCTACCGCGTCCTGGTCGTCGACGAGGTTGGCTACCTCCCGTTCGACGCGGCGGCGGCGTCGCTGTTCTTCCAGCTGGTGGCGTCAAGGTATGAGACCGGGTCGATCATCCTGACCTCGAACCTGGTCTTCTCGAGGTGGGGCGAAACCCTCGGCGATGACGTCGTCGCCGCCGCCACGATCGACCGGCTCGTCCACCACGCCCACGTCATCGCCCTCGACGGCGACTCCTGGCGAACGAGAGCCCACCGCAAACCACCCCCGACAGCAGACACCAAAACCGCGTAACAACAACAACCAGAACCGCAGGGGGGGTCAACTTTCAACCAGCAAAAAGGGGTCAGTTTTCAGTCAGCATTGACACGACGCGCACACTATTCGAGGTCATCTCGCGCGGACTATCGAGCGGCCCGCCAGGACCGCCGCATTCGACCGCTGTCGCGCTGCGAACGTGAATCTTCCTGCAGTTGGCGAGCGCGCCGGAATTCCTCGGCCTGCTCGCGCAATTCCTGCCAGTGTTCCACGGGCAGATTGTGATGTCGGACCTGATTGTGTAGTTCGAACATGATGATTCCTTTGTCAAAAGGGCAGGCGGCATCGCCCGCGGAGTTGTTGTGTGGTGTTTCGGTGGAATTCCGGGCAGGCCGATTCGGCTTGAATCAGCCCGCCCGGTGGAACGGCTGCGGCCGAGGCCCGCTTACGCGGCGACCTTGCGCGGCCGGCCACGAGGCCGCTTGCGGGCGATGATCACGCCCTGATCGAAGATCTCGCCGCCCCAGACACCCCAGGGCTCCTGCCGTTCGAGCGCACTCGCCAGGCAGAGTGCCCGGATCGGGCACGCCCCGCACAGGATCTTCGCCCGCTCCAGGTCTGCTGGAGTTTCTGCGAAAAACAGGTCCGGGTCGCCGTTTCGGCATGGCAGGTCGTCAGCGAATATCGAATCCCCGACCTCGCCTGAAAGCAGGTTCAACATTGCCGATCACCTCCGTGGTGTCGTGGTTGTGTCCCAGCCGGTTAGCCGGAACATCAAGAGAAAAGTCCTGATGGGGCCGGCTGGGGATACACAAAGACCGCGGACGCCAACGAAATTGGGCGGGGCCGCGGCCGGAGGTGAGCGCTGACGCTAGGGCTGGAACCTAGCCGAGATGCTCTTCCCGGAACCGACGGGTGATGGAATTGGGCTTGCCGTGCAGGCGCGGGAACGCGCAGACGCGGGCCGAAACCCCCTGCGGGGTCAATTCCACAGCGAGCGGGGTTCCGGCGACGTCTGGCGTCTTGCTGATGCTGATCACTGGGCCCCTCCTCTCGCTGCCGCCATCCCGTCGGGGAGGCTATTCGAAGCCTGGCTGCTGCCTTGGCTCGTTAAGGACACTAGGACGATGTTCCGGATCGGCGCAACCGATTTAACGAGATTGGTCCGAGAAAGTTTTGAAATTCCGCCATCGCGGTCAGCTACGGCCGGCACCAACCCGCTGCAGACTGGCCAGAACCAGCTTCATCACGTCGGCGCCGTAGGTATCCAGCTTGACCCGACCGATCCCCGGAATTGCCAAGAGGCCGGCGTCGTTGGTCGGGCACCGTTCGGCGATGGCGAGCAAAGTCGCATCGGTGAAGACCACATACGGGGGTACCGACCGGTCAGTGGCCTGGGTCTTGCGCCAGGACTTCAACTCATCCACCAACTCGGGGTCCGCGGTCGACGGGCACTTCGCGCAGCGCCCGGTCTTGATCTCGACCGGCGAGCACAGTGGACCCGCGCAGAATCGGCATCGGCCAGGAGCGTGCCGGCCGGCGGCGCGGTTCTGCGGGACAGCATCGGGCGCCAGGCCCGCCAGGAACCGGCTGCGACGCCGGGTCTTGCGGCCGCCCTCGGTCCGGGACAGCGCCCAGGACAGATAGATCTGCCGCTTCGCCCGGGTCACCCCGACATAGAAGAGCCGACGTTCTTCTTCGACGGCATCCGGAGTCTGGGCATGCTGGATTGGCACGGTTCCGTCGACCAGCCCGATCAGGAAGACCGCCTCCCATTCCAGGCCCTTCGCGGCGTGCAACGACGCAAGGGTGACCCCCTCGACGGTCGGCGCATGTTGGGCCTCGGCGCGTTGCTCGAGTTCGGCGACCAACGCGAGTAAACCGGCTGCCGGATCCGCTTCGGCAATGGTCTCGGACACGCTGACCAGGGCGACCAGGGCGTCCCACTTGTCCCGCAGCGCGCCGGCCGGCGGCGGTGTTTCGGTCAATCCCAGCTCGCGCAGTACGGCCGTTGTCGCCGGCACCAGTCGGATCGGCTCGGCCGGGTCACCGCGTTGCGCCGCGGTGCGCAGCGCCGACATCGCCTGCCGAATCTCGGCGCGCGCGAAGAACCGCTCGCCGCCGCGAACCAGGTAGGGCACCTTCGCCTCGGCCAGGGCCTGCTCGAAGGCCTCTGATTGGGCATTGATCCGATACAGCACAGCGATCTCCGAGGGTGGTAGACCACCGGCGATCAGTGCCTGACACCGCTGGGCCACCGTCCGCGCTTCGGTAGCCTCATCCGGATGCTCGGTGTAGACCGGCTCCGCACCGTCGGGCAGTACCGGGCGGAGCCGCAGCCGGAACTTGGCAGTCGGCCCCGTGGCGCCGGCGATGACCCGGTTCGCCAAGGTCACGACCTGCGGCGTCGAGCGGTAGTCGCGCTCCAGCTTGACCACCGGCGCGTGCGGGTATTGGTGATCGAAATTCAGCAGGTACTTGGGCGAGGCTCCGGCGAAGGAGTAGATCGTTTGGTTGGCATCGCCCACCACGGTGATCTGGTCCCGGCCGCCCAGCCAGGCGTCGAGCACCCGCTGCTGGAGCGGGGTGACGTCCTGATATTCATCGACCAGAAAGCTTCGATAGCGGGCGCGGAACTCTCCCGCGATGGCCGCGTCCTCCTCCAGCGCACCGCAGGTGTTCAGCAGGATGTCGTCGAAATCGAGCTGGCCGGCATCGTTCTTCACCGACTCGTAGGCGTCGAAGGCCTTGGCGATCAATTCGGCGTCCAGCGGAGTCTCCCGCTTGGCCCTGGCGACCGCGTCCGGATAGCCGGTGGGGGTCAGCAACGTGGCCTTCGCCCACTCGATCTCGCTCGCCAGATCCCGCAGCGTGGCCACGTCGGTCGCGGCGCCCACTCGCCGAGCCGCACCCGCGACCAGCCGGAGCTTCTGTTCGACCAGCGGCCGAACCTGCTCGCCGGCCACCTTCGGCCAGAAGTACCGCAGCTGTCGCAGGGCGGCAGCGTGGAAAGTCCTGGCCTGAACGCCGCCGACGCCCAGCGCCCGGAGCCGCAGCCGCATCTCGCCGGCCGCGCGGTTGGTGAAGGTCACCGCGAGTATCTCATCGGGTGTCTGCAGGCCGCTGCTGACGAGCTGGGCGATCCGATGGGTGATTGTCCGGGTCTTGCCGGTGCCCGCGCCGGCCAGCACACAGAGCGGGCCGGCCGGCGCGAGGACCGCGCTGCGCTGCTCGTCGTCCAATCCGTCCAGGGGGTCCGCTCGCATCAGTCAATGCTCGCACATCTGTACGACACAGATGACCGGCTGTCCACAAACATCGCCTGGTGTCTCAGCCGCGCGCCCAACCCTCGATGAGCTGCCGGGCGATGGAAATACCCGACGGCAGCAGCAATTCGGGGCTGGCCGCCTCGTCGCGCAGTACCCGGCGGACCTCGTCCCGAGTCACCCACCGAGCCTCTTCGATCTCGCCGGGCCGGGGATGCAACGGCGCGCCCTCGTCGGCGAGGGCGGCGAAGCCCATCATCAGCGATCGCGGGAACGGCCACGGTTGGGAGCCCAGGTACTGCACGTCGGTGACCGCGACGCCGATCTCCTCACCCACCTCGCGCACCACGGTGGCCTCCAGCGCCTCGCCCGCCTCGGTGAAGCCCGCCAGCACCGAATACCGGTGCCGGGGCCAGCTCGGCTGCCGGGCCAGCACCGCGGAATCCGCACCGTCGTGCACCAGCATGATGACCGCCGGATCGGTCCGCGGGAACTCGAGGTGATTGTTGTCGCAGATTCGCGCCCAGCCGGCCGAGGTGGGTCGGTTGGCCATGCCGCACCTCGGGCAGAACGGCGCCAACGCATGCCAGGTGAGGACGGCGACGGCCGAGGTCAGCAGGCCGGCCTCGGTGTCGTCGAGCACCTCGCCCCACTGGCGCAGGCCACCGCCGGTACGTCCCCAGCCATCGGACTCTTCGGCGGGCTGCTCGGGAACCTCGCCCGGGAGTGCCCAATAGTCGGTGTCGCCGACAGCGCCGAGCAGCACCGCATTGGCCGGCGGCGCCTGGCCGAACTGCGGCCCGGGCGAGAACTGCAGCCGAACCCTGGTCTGGATGTCCGAGGCCGCGACCCGGCCGGTCCGGTCGACCACCAGGACCCTGGCCCGGTCCCAGTGCTGCCGGGCCCGATCGGGATCCCGCAGATCCTCCCCACGGTCGGCGGTGCCCCTGGACAGCGTCGGCGCGAGCCGCCGGTTGAGCCAGCTGATTCCGCCTGTGGGTCGTGCGGCGGCGGCCAGCGATGACAGATCGATCTCGCCGAGACCTTCGCTGCCCGGGTTCTCGCCGAGATCCGGGTTCCCCAGCTGCCGGGCACCGGCATCGGGGCCGCCGACTTCATCCATCGCGGTCATGGCAGTTCAACCGGGAGCACCGATGACAGCGCCGCGCCGAACTGCGCGGCATCCCCGACCACCACACCCATGAACGCCGACGGCGCGAACACCGCCCGGGCCAGGCTGTGCACCTCATCCGCGGTCACCCGGGCCAGGTTGGCGCGGTGGCCGGCCAGCCATTCGGCGCCGAGGCCGAAGGCGGCCAGGCTGGAAATCGTTGCGGCGTAACCGGCTTGGGTGGCCAGCGACGTTGCCAACGTGCCGAGCGCGTAGTTCCGCGCCGACTCGACCTCGTCCACGGTCGGCGGCAGGAGGGCGAGCCGGCCGAGCTCGTAGTAGGCCTCCCACACGGCCGGCGCGGTGGACTCGGTGTTGGTGTCGAAACCGATGGTGACCGTGGCGGCACCCGGCCAGAAATGCACCGACGACGAGGCACTGTAGGTGTATCCCTTGTCCTCCCGGATGTTCTCGACCAGGCGCGACGAGAAGTAGCCGGCATAGATCAGATTGGCCAACTGCTGGGCGGCATAGCCGTCGTGATCTCGGCCGACCGCGGGCGCCGACAAACGAACCTGTGACTGCACGGCGCCGGGCCGATCGAAGACCCCGAGGGGTCCGGGAGCGACCTGGGGCGGCGGGGACAGCTCCAGGGCCTGCCGATCGGAATGCCAGTCCCCCAGTGCCTTTGCCACCATGGCCAGTGTCTTCGCCGGCGAGAGGTCGCCGACCAGCACCAATGTCGATCCGACAGGCACCACCTGACGGCGGAAGAGCCCGCGCACGCCGGCCGTCGTCACGGCCGCGACGTCGGTCGCGTCCGGCATGTCCCAGGCCGCCGGATGGTCGCCGAACCTCCTGTGCTGCAGATATTTTCGAGCCACAGTGGACGGCTGCGACGATGCGATCGCGAGTTGTTCGACCAGCCGATCGCGCTCGCCGCCGACATCGTGTGACCGGAACGCCGCTCCGGTCAACGAGTCCGCCATGACCTCCAGCAACACCTCGAGCCCGGTCGAGAGCACTGAACCGGCGATCATCAACCGCTGCGAATCAACGGAGGCGTCCAAATGGCCGCCGACGGTGCCCAGGTCCTCGTCCACCTGCTCGCGGGTCCGCCGTTCGGTGCCCAGCAACACCGACGAGGCCAGAACCTCGGCCCTGGCCGAATGCACTCGAGCCGACAAGCCCTTGCCGCCGAACGGGATCCGCAGTCGAACCTCTATCAGCGGGGTGCCCGGCTTGCGGACCGCGACAACGTTCAGTCCCGAATCCAGGGTGGCAGCCGCGGTGCTCGGAACCCGGGCCTTGAGCGCCTGGGTGAGCTCCGGAATCGGTCGCGATCCCAAGGCGGTGCGGCCGATCTGGTCGGCGCTGCGGGGGCGGGCTAGTTTGCTCGGCCGGATCGTCTTCAACGTCCGGTCGAACCGGTCCGGTACTTTTCCATCGGGCTTCGCTGGTGCCTTCACGATGGACTTCTGGGCGGTCGGTTTGGGCATTACCGCTGTCCTTCCGGCACGATGCGCAGGATCGCCCGACGGCCGGGATCCAGACCGGCGGCGGCCACGGCCACCTCATCCGGCGTCAACGATCCGACGATGCCCGGTATTTCGGTGAGCAGTTCGGCTCGACCGTGCAGCAGTTCCAGGGAGCCGAGACTGCGCGTCCGGGCGCCGATGCCGTCATTCTCCCGATACAACGCGGCGGTGAAACGTGCTGCGGCACGGGCACATTCGGCCTCCGAAGGACCGTTCGCGGCGACCAGCGCGATCTGCTCGTCGGCCGCCTCGAGCACCCGGGCCGCGGCGATCTCGGTGGAGTGGATGGCGCCGAGCACGAAGACATCGGGATCCCGCGCGTCCAGCGGGCCGCCCATCAGCCCGGGCCCGGCCCAGATCTCGGATGCCAACTGGGCCTTGGCCACCACCTCCGACTGCATCCGCGACGCCTCACCCTCGGACAGGATGGCGCCGAGCAGCACGCAGGCCAGATAGCCACGGAGGTCGGCGACCGGGTCCGGCAACCGCCAGCCGACGGCGAACGCCGGGACCGGAGCCAGCGGGTCCACGATCTCGGCCTCGCGGACCCTGGTCGGCCACGGCTCGGCGAAGGACGGGCGGACCGGCGCCGGCCGATGAGGCACGTCGGCGAAGTGCTGTTCGATCAGATCGATGGCCTGCACCTGGTCGAAGTCGCCACACACGGTCAGCACGGCATTGGCCGGCGTGTAGTACTTCTCGAAGAAATCAGCGCAGTCGGCGACCGTTGCGGCGCGCAAATCCTCGAACGCGCCGTAGCCGTCGTGCGCGTTGGCGAAGGTGTCGAACAGCACCGGGGGCAAGGTGATCCAGGGAAAACCGCCGTACGGCCGGCTGAGCACGTTCAGCCGGATCTCCTCGCTGACCACATCGACCTGGTTCGCCAGATTCTCGGCGGTGATCTTCGGCGCCCGCATCCGGTCGGCTTCCAGGAACAGGCCCCGCTCCAACGCGCTGGCCGGCAGTACCTCGAAGTAGTCGGTGTAGTCGGTGTGCGTGGAACCGTTGAAGATCCCGCCCGAAGACTGCACCAGCCGGAAGTGCTCCAGCTTCGGCAGCGACTCGCTGCCCTGGAACATCAGGTGCTCGAACAGATGGGCAAACCCGGTACGGCCCTGCGGTTCCGACCGGAAGCCGACGTCGTAGTGGATGGCCACACCGACCACACCGGCGGTCCGGTCCGGTGCCAACACCACCCGCAGGCCGTTGTCCAGGGTGCGCCGGGACATCGGATAGTCGGCTCGCGGAATGCGCAGGCGAGCGCTTCGGGTGGCGGATTTCGCAGACTTGGTGGCGGTGGAAGGCACCAGACCACACTAGCCGCGCCCGCTGCGGGACCCCTCGCGCTCACCTACCGGCGAAACTCCGCGCTCGCCAGCTCAGCCCACAGATAGCCGATGGCCTCGCAGCCGCGGTAGAGCAGGTCGAGCGGCGCATTTTCGTTGGGCGCGTGGATCTGGTCCGAGTCGGTCATCACCCCGATGAACACCAGCGGCGACGCCAGCGTCTCGGCCAGTTCGGTCTCCGGCCCGGAGCCGCCCTCCCGGGTGAACAGCACCTGCTTGCCGTCGAAAGCCTTGCTCAGGGCCCGGGCAACGGCCTGATTGGCCGGCAGATCGGGATCGACGTACAGCGGCCGGACACCGCCACCCTCCCAGTGCATCTCGACGGTCGCCGCCGGGTGCGCCCGCGCGGCGAAGAACGCGGTGATCGCCTCCTGCACCCGCGTCGGATTCTGCTGGCCGACGAGTCGGAACGACAACTTCGCATGCGCATCCGTCGGCACGATGGTCTTGCCGCCGGGCCCGGTGTAGCCGCCCCAGATTCCGTTGATCTCCGCCGTGGGCCGGCTGCCGATCCGTTCGAGCGTGGCCCAGCCGGCTTCACCGAAGGGAGCCCTGGACGCCGCCGGGCCGGTGATCCACTCCGTCTCGTCGAAGGGCAGGCCCGCCGTCGCCGCCCGCTCGGCGGGGGTCGGCTCGACCACACCGTCATAGAAACCCGGAATCGTGATGTGCCGATCGTCGTCGTGGATCGCGGCCAGCAGCCGGGAGATCTCGCTGATCGGGTTGAGCACGGCGCCGCCGAACGAACCCGAGTGCAGGTCGACATCCGGGCCGTGCACGTGCAACTCCCCGGCGACGACGCCGCGCATGCCGACACAGATGCTGGGCGTCTGGGCGTTGAAGATCCCGGTGTCGCTGACCACGATCAGATCCGTCGCGAGCTGGTCGCGATGCGCCGCGAGCAACTCACTGATGTGCGGGGAACCCGACTCCTCCTCGCCCTCGACCAGCAACGTCAGGTGCACCCCCGGCGCGGACAGCCCGGACGCGGCCAGGTGCGCACGCAGGCCGAGCACGTGCATGAAGATGTTGCCCTTGTCATCGCTCGCGCCGCGGCCGTGCAACACCCCGTCGACGACCCGAGGATCGAAAGGCGGGTAGGTCCACCGCTCCTCGCCGTCGGCCGGCTGCACGTCGTGGTGTCCGTAGACCAGCACCCGCGGCGCGTGCGGGTTCGCGGACGGCCAGTGCGCGTAGACGGCCGGCAGGGCCGCGGTGTCCGCCCACACCTCGACCGTCGGGAAGCCCAGGCCGCGCAACGCACTGGCCAGGAATTCGGCGCTGGCGCGAACATCCCGGTAGTGCGCCGGGTCGGCGCTGACGGACGGAATGCGGAGCCACCTGATCAGGTCGGCGAGCCACTGCTCGCGTCCGGCGTCGACGGCTTGTTTGACGGTGAGATTGTCTGCTGAACCCATGCAGGCACCCTATGTCCGGACGGTGCCTCAGAGCTTGTCGAAGCCGAGTTTGCGCAGTTGTTTTGGGTCGCGCTGCCATTCCTTGGCGACCGTCACATGCAGGTCCAAATAGATCCGCTTGCCCAGGATCGCCTCGATCTGGCCGCGGGCCCGACGGCCGACCATCGCCAGCTTCGCACCGCCCGCGCCGAGCACGATCGCCTTCTGTGATTCCCGTTCGACATAGATCGTCACGAAGACGCTGAGCATGTCCCGAAAGCCCTCGCGCGGCAGGATCTCGTCGACCAACGCGGCGAGCGAGTGCGGCAACTCCTCGCGGGCGCCGTCCAGGGTCGCCTCTCGGACGATCTCGGCGATCCGGGTTTCGATCGGTTCATCGGTGAGCTCGGCATCCGGATACAGCCGTGGCCCCTCCGGTATCCGCTGCACCAAGAGGTCGACCAGGGCCTGGACCTGGTAATCCTTCTTGGCCGATACCGGGATGATCTCGGCGAAATCGCGCATCGCCGACAGCGCCATCAGCTGCTCGGCGATCTGCTGCGGCTTCACCAGATCGGTTTTGGTGACGATGCCGATCACCGGCGTCCTGGGCGCCTGCTCGGCGATCTCGGCGGCGATCCGGCGATCGCCCGGGCCGATCTTCTCATCGGCCGGGATGCAGAATCCGATCACGTCGACCTCGCTCCACACGGTCCGGACGATCTCGCCCAGCCGCTCCCCCAACAGGGTTCGCGGCCGATGCATGCCAGGCGTGTCGACGATGATCAGCTGGGCATCATCCCTGGTGACGATTCCGCGGATGGCCCGCCGGGTGGTCTGCGGCTTGTCCGAGGTGATCGCGATCTTGCGGCCGACCACGGCGTTGAGCAAGGTCGACTTGCCCGTGTTGGGGCGTCCCACGAAACAGGCGAACCCGGAGCGGTGCGGGCTGGTCATCTCTTGGCCGATCTCCGGTTTGCGGACTTGCCGTTGGACTTGCCGATCCTGGCTGCTTCGGCGGCGGGATCGGCGTCCCCGCCAGCCGCGGACTCGGGCCCGTCGGTCGAGACTGGTTCGCCGGTCGTGGTGTCGTCGACCGCGGACTCCGCCAGCTCCCCTAATTCCTCGTCGATGCCGAGTTCCCGAGGGGAGAGCCGACGGACTAGGATGCTCTGCACCCGCGGCCGGTTCCGCCGATCGAAGCCCGGCTCGCCCTGCAGCAGCAGACCCTCGACGGAGGCTTCGGCGCCGGCCAGCGGCACCCGCCCGAGCAGCTGCGCCAGCAGCCCGCCGACCGTCTCGACGTCCTCGCTCGGTAGCTCCACCCCGAAGATCTCGCCGAGATCTTCGACCGGCAACCGCGACGACACCCGGACCAGATTGTCCGAAAGGTGTTCGATCGGCGCCGGCGTGTCTGCGTCGTACTCGTCGGTGATCTCGCCGACGATTTCCTCCAGAATGTCCTCGATGGTCACGATGCCGGCGGCGCCGCCGTACTCGTCGATGACCACCGCGAAGTGGTTGTGGTCGCGTTGCATCTCGCGCAGCAGCGCGTCCACGTTCTTCGACTCGGGGACGAACACGGCCGGCCGCATGAACTCGGCCAGCGGCGGCCCGGTGTCGCCCTCCGGCAGATAGAGCGCGCGCTTGACCATGTCCTTGAGGTAGACGACGCCCAGCACATCGTCGACGTTCTCGCCGATCACCGGGATCCGGGACAGACCAGAGATGTCGCACAGGTGCAGGGCTTGGCGGACCAACTTGGTGGATTCGATCCAGACGACCTCGGTCCGCGGGACCATCACCTCGCGGACGATGGTGTCACCGAGGGCGAAAACCGACTGCAGCATCTCCCGTTCGGTTTCCTCCACCACGCCGCGATCACCGGCCAGGTCGACCAGTTCACGCAGCTCGATCTCCGAGGAGAACGGGCCCTCACGAAATCCTCGCCCCGGGGTGATCGCGTTGCCGATCAGGATCAGCACGTTCGCGATCGGCGACAGCACGGCGGCGACGGCCTTGGTGCCGCCGGCCGCCCGCAGCCCGACGGTGTATGGATGCTGACGACCGAGGGTTCTGGGCAGCACGCCGATCACCACGTAACAGATCACCACCATCACGACCACGACGATCAGCCCGACGAGGACGTTGAAGCCCCAGACACCCAGCGCGACCGTCGAGACCAGGACCGTTGCGGTCAGCTCCGCGGTGACCCGGAGCAGCAGCAGCAGGTTGGTGTAGCGCGGCCGGTCGCCGATGATGACCAGCAGGGCCGCCGCCCCGCGCCGGTTCTCCCGGTGCAACTCCTCGACCCGCGCGTACGACACCATCGTCATCGCCGCGTCGCCCGCGGCGCACAGGCCGCCGATCGGCACCAGCCCGGCGGCCAGGACCAGCAGGATGATGTCGGTGCTGTTCATACCGCCGGCCACTAGCAGCTCTCTGCGGCGTCGGGCACACCCGGGGCCGGCTGTTCGGCAAGTCCGACGGCGCCGAGCACCGCATCGTCGACCGCGGCCAGTCGGGCCCTGGCCACACCGGTCGCCCGGACCTCACGCCAGGAATCCAGCAGGTCGTTCTGGAGCCGGAACATGATCTTCTCCTCGGCCGGCACGACGTGGTCGTAGCCGAGCAGGTGCAGGATGCCGTGCACGGTGAGCAGGTGCAATTCGTCGTCCAGGGAATGCCCGGCGCTGGTCGCCTGTTCCTGCGCGACCTCCGGGCAGAGCACGACGTCGCCGAGCAGCGCCGGACCGGGGCCCGAGTCGTCCGGTCGCCGGGCGGTGTCGAGCTCATCCATCGGGAAGCTCATCACATCGGTCGGACCCGGCTCGTCCATCCATTTCAGATGGAGTTCGGACATCGCTTCGACGTCCATCAACAGCACCGACAGCTCGGCCAACGGGTTGATGCCGAGCCGGTTCAGGGCGTAACGACTGACCGAAACCAGGGCGGTCTCGTCGACACCGACTCCGGATTCGTTGGCAATCTCGATACTCATCAGGCCGAATTACCCGCTTCGTGGGAGGTGGCGTCAGGACGGCCGCGATGTTCGGTGCGATCATTTCGCGGCCCGCTCCGGCGGGCATCGGGGTGACCGCCGTAGCGGGCCGGGCGCCCCGGCTGCCGGTCCTGGACCAGGCCGGGCGGCTCGGCGTTCGCCCCTTCCCAGCTCTCGTAGGCATCGACGATCGCGCCCACCAGACGGTGCCGGACCACATCCGTCGAGGTCAGGATGGTGAATTGGACGTCATCCACGCCGCGCAGGATGTCGCGGACCACCTGCAGCCCGGACCGCTGCCCGCTGGGCAGGTCGATCTGGGTGACGTCACCGGTGACCACGATCTTGGACCCGAAGCCGAGCCGGGTGAGGAACATCTTCATCTGCTCGGGCGTGGTGTTCTGCGCCTCGTCCAAAATGATGAAGGCGTCGTTGAGCGTGCGTCCGCGCATGTAAGCCAGCGGCGCGACCTCGATGGTGCCGGCCTGCGTCAGCCGGGGCACCGACTCCGGATCGATCATGTCGTGCAACGCGTCGTACAGCGGGCGCAGGTACGGATCGATCTTGTCGTTCAGCGTTCCGGGCAGGTAGCCGAGCCGTTCGCCCGCCTCGACGGCGGGTCGGGTGAGAATGATCCGATTGACCTGCTTGGCCTGCAACGCCTGGACGGCCTTGGCCATCGCCAGGTAGGTCTTGCCGGTGCCCGCCGGGCCGATCCCGAACGTGATGGTGTTCGCGTCGATGGCATCCACGTAGCGCTTCTGGTTCAGCGTCTTGGGGCGGATCGTTCGACCGCGTCGGGAGACGATGTTCAGGCCGAGCACCTCGGCGGGCGACTCGGCGCCATGCGCCAGGATGCCGATGGAATGCCGGATCGCGTCGGAGGTGATCGTGGAGCCGGCGCTCTGCAGGGTGAGCAGTTCACCGATCACCCTCTCGGCGAACGCGACATCGGCGGCAGCGCCGCGCAGGGTGACCCGGTTTCCCCGCACGTGGATGTCCGCGGCCAAGGTTTCCTCCAGCTCGCGCAGGAGTGCATCTCGAAAGCCGAGCAGACCGAGCATCGCTGTTTCGTCGGCCACCACTATCGTGGCCTCGGTGCGATCGGCCGCCTGTGGTGAAGGGACGGCGGCTTGGGCGGCGGACAACTGGGCCGCCGTCAGTGGGAGCGAGTCGGCTCGGCTGGTCGAGCCCGTTCCACCGCTTGCCGCGGCCGAGTTGGATTCCGGCACCTGGAGTATTGCCTACCTTCTGAAAGTGATGAACTGACCGTGCGGTCGCGACCGGTCAAGCCGATGAAGATCCTGAGCGATGACAGCTGCCCCGCCGCACTGCTGCTGATCTTACCGGCGAGAGTCGCACCGATGGCAGCAGTTTCCGCGTCGAGTTCGGAGTTGCGGTCCGTTTGCCGCGTCGGCGGCGGACCGGGCCGCGGTCAGAATCCGGGCAGCTGGGGCCCGGCAAGCAGATGCAGGTGCGCATGGAAGACGGTCTGACCACCTCCGGCGCCGGTGTTGAACAGGATCCGGTAGCCGGAATCGGCGACGCCCTCGGCCTGCGCCACCTGATAGGCGGTGGTCACCATCGCGGCCATCAGCGCCGGATCAGCCGCCGCCACCTCAGCGGCGTTGGCGTAGTGCTGCTTGGGGATGATCAGAACGTGCACGTCCGCCTTGGGCTGCAGATCGCGGAAGGCCAGCGTCGAGGCGGTGTCGGCGACGACAGCGGCGGCGATAGTGCCCGCGGCGATGGCGCAGAAAATGCAGTCGGTCATAGCCGCAGACGGTACCCGGGCGAGGGATGCGCCCAGCAGCGGTGGCGGCGGGGCGTCAGGACCAGCGAGGGGTCAGCACGCCGATCGCACCCAGTGCCACCGCCGCGGCGGTGGACGTTCGAAGCACCTGCGGACCCAACCGGACCGCGTTCGCGCCGGCCGCCGCGAATGCCGCCAGCTCGTCCGGACTGACCCCACCCTCCGGGCCGATGATCAGCAGCAGGTCTGCGGTTGCCGGCAGGCCGACCCCGGCGATCGTCCGCGCCGCGGACTCGTGCAGCACCAACGCCGTCCCGCCCTGATGCACCGTCAGAGCAATCCGATCGGCGATATCCGAGGTGCTGGACAGTGGCTCGACCTGCGCGAATCGGGTCCGACGGGACTGTTTGGACGCCTCATGCGCCACCTGGCGCCATTTGGCCACACCGCGGTCCGCCTTCTCCCCCACCCAGCGGGCAACACACCGGGCGGCGGCCCAGGGAATGATCACGTCGGCGCCGGCTTCGGTCGCCAGATCCACCGCCAGGTCGGACCGTTCGCCCTTCGGGAGCGCCTGGACGACGACGACGCGCGGCGCCGACTCCGGACTGACCCGCGCGGCGGACAGCTCGACCGTGAGCTCGGCCCGGCCGGCCGACGTCACCGACCCGACGGCCCAGCCGCCCAGGCCGTCGGTGAGCACCAACGTCTCGCCGGTCCGCATCCGGCGAACCGTCGCCGCATGCCGGCCCTCCGGCCCGTCCAGCACGAACGGCCCGGCCGGCGGCAGCCGTGCGACGTGAAACAGCGGAGCCCCGGCGGGGATCAGGTCAGCCGTCATCGCGCGATGTCGACGAACTCGGTCAGCGTCCGGCGAACGAGTCGCGGATGCGGGTGAACAGGCCGCCGTGGGTGCGTTCGGCCAGCTCCGGCTGCTCCTCCCCACGCAGCGTGGCCAGCTCGCGCAGGAGTTCGGCCTGCCGCCCCTCGACCTTGGTCGGAGTGATGACCTCGATGTGCACGAAGAGATTGCCCGAGCCGGTTCCGCGCAGCCGCGGCATGCCCTGCGCCCGGATGGTCAGGATGGTCCCGGACTGGGTGCCGGCCTTGATGTCCAGGTCCTCGGTGTCCAGCAGAGTGGCCAGCGTCATCGAGGTGCCCAATGCTGCCGCCGTCATCGGTACATGCACCGTGCAGTGCAGGTCCACGCCGTCCCTGGTGAACATTTCGTGCTGCAGCTCGCGGACCTCGACGTACAGGTCGCCCGGTGCGCCACCGCCCGGGCCGACCTCGCCCTGCCCGGACAGCCTGACCCGAATGCCGTCGCCGACCCCGGCCGGGATGTTGGCGCGGACGGTGCGCCGGGTGCGGACGCGGCCGTCACCGTTGCACTGTCGGCATGGCTCGGGGATGACCTCGCCGTATCCCCGGCACACCGGGCATGGCCGGGAGGTGACGACCTGGCCGAGCAACGATCGCTGCATCTGCTGGATCTCGCCCGCGCCCTTACAGGTGTCGCAGGTCTTGCGGCTGGTGCCGGCCGCGGTGCCCTCGCCATGGCACAGCGTGCACACGCTGGCGGTGTCCACGGCAATCTCCTTGGCCACGCCGGTGGCGCACTCTTCCAGGGTCAGTTCAACCGGAATCAGCGAGTCCTCACCCTGCCGGACGCGGGATCGCGGGCCGCGGGTCCGGCCGCCGCCGCCGAAGAAGGCATCCATGATGTCGCCGAAGCCCATGTTGCCGAACGGGTCGCCACCGGCCGGGCCGGCGGGGCCGCCCTGCGACAGCGGGTCGCCACCGAGGTCGACCACCTGCCGCTTGGCCGGGTCTGAGAGCACCTCGTAGGCGGTGCTCACCTCCTTGAACTTCTGCTGAGCTGCCGGGTCGGCGTTGACGTCGGGATGCAACTCGCGCGCCAACTTGCGGTATGCGCGTTTGATCTCTTCCGCCGAAGCGTCCTTGCGAACGCCCAGCAACCGGTAATAGTCGCGAGCCACCCTCTGCACACTGACCTTTCCCGCGGGCTTTGAGTGTCCCGCACTGCTAGTGGTATCGAGGCTAGTGGAATCCAAGCCACAGGAATCGAGGCCAGTGGTTTCCAGCCCGTGACGATCAGCCATTTTGACGCCTGCGACCGCGCCGACGAAATCCCGCGGCGCGCTCGCAGTGAACCGCTACCGCTCGGCGATCAATTCTCCGACATACCGAGCAACGGCTCGCACCGCCGCCATTGTTCCCGGGTAGTCCATCCGTGTGGGACCAACCACAGCCAGACCGCCCATCACGGTCTCGCCGGCGCCGTAGCCGGCGGTGACCAGAGCGGAGGCCGACAGGTTGGCGTCGTCGTTCTCCTCGCCGATCCGGACCATCACCGAATCCGTGGTGGTGACCAGCGCCAGCAGTTTCAACAGCGTCACCTGTTCGTCCAGCGCTTCGAGGACACCCCGCAACGTGGCCGGCTGATCGACCCAGGCACCGGAGAGGTGACTGGTGCCCGACAGCAGCAGCCGATCGCCCGGATGATCGATCAGCGCCTCCATCAGCGCCGCGACCACCGAGGAGAAGAGCCTGGCCGAATGGACCGAAACCTGGGTGGGCAGCTGCCCGACGGCGTGCGCGGCGTCGGTGAGGCGGCGCCCGGTGACCGCCTCGGCCAGCTTCATCCGCAGCAGGGCCAGCGCCTCCTCGGACACGTCGTCGGACAGGTCGACGACCCGCTGCTCGACCCGGCCGGTGTCGGTGATGACGACGAGCAGCAGCCGATGCGAGGCCAGCGGCACGACCTCGACGTGGCGGACCACCGATCGGGTCAGCGTCGGATACTGCACGACGGCGACCTGCCGGGTGAGCTGCGCGAGCAACCGCACGCTGCGCTGCAGCACGTCGTCCAGGTCCACACCTTCGCCCAGGAACTTCTGAATCGCGTGGCGTTCCGCGCCGGACAGCGGCTTGAACTCGGCCAGCTTGTCGACAAAGAGCCGGTAGCCCTTGTCGGTGGGTATCCGGCCGGCCGAGGTGTGCGGCTGGGCGATGTACCCGTCCTCTTCCAGCACGGCCATGTCGTTGCGGATGGTCGCCGGGGAAACACCCAGCTGGTGCCGATCGACGAGGGTTTTGGAGCCAACCGGTTCATGAGTCGCGACATAGTCGGCCACGATCGCCCGCAACACCTCGAAGCGGCGATCTTCGGCGCTCATGGCCAACCTCCTCCGGTGCGGCGAGACGCTGGCGGCCCTGGATCTGACATCCTGGCCCTGGCGCTGTGGATCTCGAACTGACGATCATCCGGCGTCCGGCGACGATCTGGCGCTGCACGGCCGGGAGTGCCAAGTGTAGTCGGGTCGGCCGGGCGGACGGCGGCGGCGGTTAGGCTGGGCGGACAGTTGCCGACCAAGGGGCCCTCAGCGGATGATCTTCAAGGACGTGCGCGATGGTCGGCCGTACCCCCACCACGGCTTCTCCGTCCGGGACTGGGCCCGGGTACCGCCTCGCCAGGTGCGACTCGACGAGCTCATCGCGACCAAGCGCGAACTGCGGCTGGACACGCTGCTGGACGACGATTCGACCTTTTTCGGCGACCTGTTCCCGCATGCGGTGCTGTGGAACACGGACATCTACCTGGAGGACGGGTTGCACCGGGCGCTGCGCGCGGCGTTGCAGCAACGCACGGTGATCCATGTGCGAGTCCTGGACCTGGACGAATTGCGCGGGACGTCGACGACGGCGTAGGCGTGGTGCCTGGCCTGCGGGTGCCGGGCTCCCACCACTCGGTGGTCACGCCATCAGCGTCAGTCCAGCAGCCGCAACGCCAGGCCGTCGGCGAGCAGCCGCCCGCGGACGGTGAGCAGCAGGATGCCGGCGTCCAGCGCCGGACCGTCGAGCAGGCCTTCGTCGACCGCGCGGGCCGCCTCGCGGTGGCCGGCCGAGCTCAACGTGTCCAGCGGCAGTCCGCTGACCAGGCGCAATCGGAGCAGCACGTCTTCGACCCGGCGCGCCTGCGCGCTGAGCACCTCACGGGCATAGCCGGGTGACCGACCGGCACCGAGCGCCGCGGCGTACCGGGCCGGGTGCTTGAGATTCCACCAGCGCACCCCGCCGACGTGCGAATGCGCGCCGGGACCCACGCCCCACCAATCGCCGCCGGTCCAGTAGGCCAGGTTGTGCCGGCTCCGCGCGTCGGTGGTCCTGGCCCAGTTGGACACCTCATACCACGCGAAGCCGGCCGCGGTCAGGATCTGTTCGGCCAGCAGGTAGCGATCGGCCAGCACATCGTCGTCCGGCATCGGCAGAGCCCCACGCTGCACCTGCCGTGCCAGCCGGGTGCCCGGCTCGACGATCAGCGAGTACGCGCTGACGTGATCGACCCCGGCCGCTACGACGGCATGCAGCGACTCGGCGAAGTCGAGGTCCGTCTCGCCGGGCGTGCCGTAGATCAGGTCCAGGTTGAGATGATCGAAACCCGCCTGTGTGGCCTGCTCGATCACCTGGAAGGCCAGCCCGGGCGTGTGGCGACGGTCCAGGGTGCGCAGCACATGGGTCGCCGTGGACTGCAGCCCGAGGCTCAACCGGGTGTACCCGGCCGCGCGGAGACCGTCCAGGAGGGCCCGGTCGGTCGATTCCGGGTTCGCCTCGGTGCTCACTTCGGCATCCTCGGTGAGACCGAACCGATCCCGGATCCGATCGAGCACAGCAGTCAACCGGACGGCCCCGATCAGCGACGGAGTGCCGCCGCCGACGAACACCGTGGACACCGGCCGGGCATCCCCCAGCACGGTTGCCGCGAGGTCGATCTCGGCCAGCGCCGCGGCGAGCCAGCTGTCGGCGGCCGATGGCACAGCTACCGCTGGAGCCGCCGACGATCGGGTGTCTCCGGGCATGCGCAGCTCGTCGGCGGTGTAGGTGTTGAAGTCGCAGTAACCACACCGGGTCGCGCAGAACGGCACGTGCACGTAGAAGCTGAGCCCGCGCTCCTCGAGGCCTGCGTAGGCCTGATCCGGCAATGCACCGTCGGCGGGCACCGGATCGCCGTCGGGCAGGGTGGATGGCACCCACTCAGTGTGCGGCCCAGTCACCTCGATGCGGTACCCGTCACGAACTGGACCAATGCCGGCGCGGGCCACCCCTTGCAGATGACGGCGATTCGGCGACTGGACACCCCGGTCCAGGGATGGTTTCCTGTCGAATCTGTTGATGGCCGCGATTGAGCGGAAAGTTGAGGCGTGTCTGCGGACCGCAACTTTCCGCCTAACAGAAGATCTGGCTATGGAGCCGTCCGACCACCGGGAGATGATGCGATGCGTATGCCGATCGACGAATCGCTGCCCCGACCACGTTCGCCGTGGATGGGATCGCGCCACGGTGCCGATGACTGCCTGCTGCACCTCGCCGACGAGGCGGCGGCGCGGTAGATGCCTCACTACAACGGCGCCGTCGGCGATGTGCTGTTCTACGACCTGTTCGGCCCTGAAACCGCCCCACCATTGATCCTGCTCGCCGGCGGCGCTGGCGCACATCCGCGGTATCTCGGAGACCTCGCCGGGCTCAGCGAGCAATACCAACTGGTGCGGCCGCACCTGCGCGGGGTTGGCCGGTCCTCGGACGCCGACCTGGTCGACGTGCCCTCGGACGTCCCCGACGCTGGCCGACAACCGAATGGCGGAGCCGTCTTTCGCCGCCGCGATGTCGGCATTCCGCGCGGGACCGGACACCAGCAGCGACGAGACGTTCCGTGCGTGGCAACGGGCCGCTGCGCCGCTCGGCTACGTGAGGTGGGACGAAACGGCTCGGTCGTACGCTGAATCACTTCGGTACTCGATGGCGGCCGCCCGAGCATTCTTCAGCGGTGAGGCACCGGCTGATCTGCTCGACCGGCTGCGCGGGGTGCAGGCGCCGACCCTGGTCATCGCCGGCGAACAGGACACCAGCGCCGGGGTCGCTCGCGTCGCCGCGGTCGCCGACCTGTTCCCCAACGCGCGCTCGGTGGTGATCGAGAAGTCCGGCCACTTTCCGTGGGTGGAGCAGCCCGCTCTGTTCCGGCAATCGGTCGATGCGTTCCTGGCAGCGCTCGGCTGAGCCCAGCCGGAGCCGCAGGGTGGAGGAGACTGGCCACTAGCGAGCCTCGGCGAGCGAACAGTGGGAGCCATACCGGCAGTCCACGAGGACGAGTGGAGTGCAGCTGTGAGCGAGCGAGAACTGGTCCACTACGAGCTCCGCGACGGCGTCGGCGTGGTCACCATGGACTCTCCGAGCAATCGCAACGCCCTCTCGATCGGCCTGCGCGCACAGCTGATCTCCATCCTGAACAGGGCTGCCGAGTCGCCGAAGGTACGGGTGATTCAGCTGACCCATACCGGCACGGTGTTCTGCTCCGGCATGGACATCCGGGAGCGGTCGGTCGAACAGGGCATTCGCGAACTCGCGCAGATCCTCACGCTGATCGCCCAGGCACCCAAACCTGTGGTCGTGAGAATCGCCGGTCGCGCACGCGCCGGCGGTCTGGGTCTGCTGGCCGCGGCCGACTTGGCGCTGGCCGTCGACGTCGCCGACTTCGCGTTCACCGAGGTCCGGCTGGGCATCGTACCCGCGGTCATCTCGGTGCCGATCATGGCCAGGGTGTCGCCGTCCGCGGCCCGCGAACTCTTCTTGACCGGCCACGTCTTCGACGCGGCGCGAGCCAAGGAGATCGGGCTGGTCGACGCCGTCGGGCAGGGAATCGAGCAGCTCGACCGGCGGGTCGATCAGGCGGTCAGCTGGTTACTTCAGGGTGCACCCGCAGCTCTGGCCAGCACCAAGGCCATTCTCAATTCCGCCCGCGGCACCGATCAGTGGCCGCACCGGTTCGAGGAACTGATCGCTGAATCGATTCGGGGGTTCTCCTCCGACGAGGGCCGGGAAGGCGTCCTCGCGTTTCGCGACAAGCGGCCGGCGGCCTGGACCCTGCACAAATCGCGCTGAGCACTCACAGTGGATGCTGCTCGGTGAGCGGAATCCGTCACCACCGTTGGTGGTGACGGATTCCGCGGGGCCGATTCCTGGATTATCCGGCGGGATCGCGCCGAACGCCTACCGGATTCGCTGGGTGATGCCAGCGCTGGTACTCCCGTTGAAATTGGCGTTCCCGGTGTACACGGCCGACACGGTGTGCCTGCCGACAGCCAGCGTCCTGATGGCGAACGAAGCCTGACCGCCGATGTTGAGACTCACCGGAGCACCGGCGTTGGCCCCGTCGATGCGGAACTGCACGGTGCCGGTGCGGGCCCCCGCACCGGGTGCTACCGCGCTGACGGTGGCGGTGAAGACAACGGTCGTACCGCGGGCCGCCGGAGTGCCGCTGGTGGTGACGACCGTCCTGCTGGCCGCCTTGTTCACGGTTTCGGTCAGGTTGGCGCTGTTGCTCGGCAGGTAGTTGTTCGAGCCGCCGTAACTCGCCGACACGGTGTGCATGCCGACTGCGAAGGTGCTGGTGACCAGGGTGGCCCTGCCGGTTGCATCCAGGCTCACCGGGCCGCCGAAGGCGACACCGTCGATGTTGAACGTGACCATGCCGACCGCCGCCGCCGGGGATACCCGAGCGGTGAAGGTCACGGTCTGGCCGAAGACCGCGGGATTGCGGCTGCCGGCCAGGACGGTCGTACTGGGCGCACGTCTGACGACCTGGATGAAGGTCGCGCTCCCGCCGCCGCCGAACACGGCTGAGCCGCTATAAGTGGCGACAACGTTGTGGTTGCCGGCCGACAACGCGGCGGTCGAGTAAGTCGCGCTGCCCTGCGCGTTGAGGGTCGCGACACCGGCGATGTTCACCCCGTCGACGTTGAACTGGACCGTGCCGGCGGGGGTTCCGGCTCCGGTGACCGGCCGCACAGTGGCGGTGAAGGTGACCGCCTGCCCGAACGTCGACGATGGAACCCTATTGCTGGTCACCACCGTCGTCGTCGGGCGCAGCACCGGGCCGACGCTCTGGGTGAACGTGGCGCTGGTGCTGCCCCTGAACGCGGCGTCGCCGCTGTAGACGCCGCTCACGACGTGACCGCCGGTGGCGAGCGCGGACGTTGTATAGGTCGCTTGACCGGCGACCAGCGGCACGCTGGTCGATGTGCCGTCGATGGTGAACACGACAGCGCCGGTGGCCGCGGCCGGGCTGACCGTTGCGGTGAAGGTCACCGCCTGGCCCACGGTCGACGGGTTGAGACTGCTGACCACGAGGGTGGTGGTGGCAGTCTTGTTCACCGTCTGGGTCGCGGAGCCGGTGCTGGGCTGGAACACGGGATCCCCGCTGTAGTCGGCGGTGATGACATGCGTCCCGGCCGGCAGCGCAACGGTGGAGAAAGTCGCCACGCCGGCGGCGTCCAGCGCCACCGACGCGGTGGCTCCGTTCACCGTGAAGGTCACGGTGCCGGTCGGCAGTCCGCTGGCCAGGACCGGGGAGACCGTCGCGGTGAAGGTCACGTTCTGACCGACGACCGACGGATTCGGGGTGTTGAGCACGACCGTGGTGGACCCCGGTTTGGGAACGGTGACGGCGGCCGGGCCGGCGTACCCCGATGGACCGACGGCGTTCACGGCGCTGACCCGATAGCTGTAGTCACCCGGAACCACGGTGGTGTCCACGAAATTCGCGGTGGTCGGGGCCAGCGTGGCGACGACGCTGAAGGCTCCGGCGCCGGTGGCCCGTTCCACGACCACGCTGATCGCGTTGGTGGCCTGGTTGGTCCAGTTCACGGCTACCTGCGCACCGGCCGGCAACTGCGGAGCTGACTGCACCACTGCGGTCAGCCCGATCGGTGCCTTGGGTAGTCCGTCGACGGTGATCACGTTCGACGGCGAATCACCGGCTGCGTTCCAGGCCGTCACCTTGTAGGCGTAGGTGGTCGTCGGGTCCGGCGGGTTGTCGGTATAGGTCACCGCATTCGCCAGCGGGGACGCGATCAGGCTGTAGGGACCGGGAGCACCATCGGTGACTTCGGCCCGTTCGATGCGGTAGCCGACCTCGGCCTTTCCCGAGTTGCCCCAGCTGATCGGCTGCAGGTAGTCGACGGGCGTGCCGTCGGTCCACTTCAGGATGACGCTGCCGCGGGTGAACGACAGTATGGGCGCGTCGGGCAATTCTCTGGCCGCGTGGACCGAGACCGGGCGCATCATGTCCATCTCCTCGTGGCTGAGGATGTGGCAGTGCCACACGTACTCCCACCCGAAGTCGACGACCTGGTTGACGATCGGCGCAATGGGGTTGCCATTCGCGTCGGTGTTGTTGAAGCCGGCTTCGGTCCCGTTCGGGCCGTTGACGGACCCGGTGGCGCCGATGGGCATCATCGGGTTGAGCGGTCGGTGGCTGTCGGGGATCCCGAATGGGAGCGTCGGCACGATCGGTCGGACGGCGACGATGGTGTCCTCGAGCGGGCTGACCCGGACGGTGTCCTTCCAGCCGAGCTCCGTCGGGTCGGGCGGGATGATGATGTTGTCCCAGGTGACCCGGTTGATCAACTGCACGTCATAGAGATGGAAATGGATCGGGTGGGTGTCCACCCCGTTGTGGGTGATCTTCCAGATCTGGGTTCCGTCGGCCGCTGACGATATCGGGGTCACATTCAGGCTGCTCGGGAGCCCGGTCGAGTCGAGTATTTCGGTCGCTGGGTTCACGAACGGATACAGAATGATGTTCTGCAACAGTGGGGTGGCGCCCGGTGCCTCCAGGCCCATGTTGGCGGTCATCCGTCCCCACTCGTCGAAGTTCGCCGAGTTCATCTCATCGTGCATGCCCTTGGGTTGCAGAGGTATCGCCAGCTGGTTGCCGGACAGGGTGTCGAACTTGAACGGGTCCCCACCCTGCTGCTGGATGCGGGCGTACCCGTCGCACCTGGCTGCCGGATTGGTCGGGCTGCTGCAATAACCGCTGCCCACGAAGCTGGTGCCGTACGTCTGGTTATAGGCGGCCTGGCCGACGATGATCGGGTTGGACCCGGACTCGAACACCCCGGCGGGTTTGCCGGCGGCGTCGAGGTGGTGGGCGAAGGCGGCGTTGAGCGCGCCCATCCGGTCGGCGGTGGTGTTGGGCCGGTCGAAGGCGACCGCCGGGGCGGCAGTGGATACCTTGACCTGCATCACGGTCCGGGTGTTGGGGCCGTAGCCGGGCAGGGTGGTCGGGGCGCCGGCCGGGCTCAGGTCGGGCCCGCCGGTGTAATAGTCGTACCCGGCAACGCGGGCCGGGAACGCGGCGGGGGCGTCGTTGTACAGGATCAGCGTCTTGCCCCGGTACTGGGAGAAGTCGACGACGACGTCGGCCCGTTCGGCCGGGGCCAGCAGCAAGGAGTGCTGATCCACGTTGCCCACGTCGAACCGGGTGGGATCGGTGATCCAGGTCGTCGGGTGGGCCGGCACGACAACCGGCGCGGGCAGGAACCCACCCTCGGTGCCGATCTGAACCCAGTCCGGGCCGGCCGGGCTCTTCGTGGTGTCCGGTGTGGGGACGACATTCGGGTCGGTCTGCGCGGCCGCCACCTCGGCGGGTTTCAGCGCGACCTCGCTCAGGGTGCCGGTGCTGGGATCGGCGACGTACCAGGACAGGTTCCAGAACCGGTCGTTGGCGGCGTTCAGGATCCGGTAGCGGTAGGCCTTCGGGTCCACCGTGGTGGTGGGGTAGGCCGTGCCGTTGACGATGGGGGTGTCGTTGAAGGCCTCCATGCCGACGGAGACGTTCGGGGTCGACGGGATCTGCGCGGGCTCGCAGAACGGCTGGACATTGGGGTCACAGGTCGCGTCGTAGTAGGGATTCGCGATCGGCGGGTACTTGGCATCCTTAGCGGGCGGCCAGAACCAGGGGCCGTACATCCACCGCCCGAATGAACTCATGCCGGACGGGTCGCCGGGGTTCTGCGCCGGCATGTAGACGTGCGGGGTCCACAAGCTGCCCTCGCCGCCCCATTTGGCGCTGTTCCAGGTCGGGTCGACCTGGGCCATCGTGGCCGCGCTCGGGACGAACGTCTTGTCCTGCACGATCAGCGGCGAGCCAAGGCCCAGCCCGTCCAGAGCGCCTCCGGGGGCGATCAGGCTCTGCTCCGTGGCGTCGGTCAGCAGGTAACCGGCTGCCTCACCGGCGTAGACGTTCAGCCGGGTGATCCCCCAGGCGTGGTCGTGGTAGAACATCAGCCGTGCGCTCTGCTGATTGGTGTAGAAGAACGTCTCCGCGCCGGGGCCCGGGTCGGGCATGTCGGGAACGTTGCTCACGCTCACCCCCTTGGGGTAGGCGGTGTTCTCACCGTCCGGGGTGACCCACTGGTGCGGGGTTCCGTCGCTGATCCACGGGGTGATGCCGCCGTGCAGGTGCAGGGTGGCGCGGTTCTCCGAGTAGCAGGTAGCCGGCTTCGGGGTCTCGCCGCACATCGGGTTCCGCACACCATCCAGCACGCTGCCCTGATCCGCGGCCATATCCATCGGCACCCCGTTGGCGCCCAACGTCATCATGTCCGGGCCTGGGCCGGAGCCCATCAGGGAGGTGTCGACGGGCAGGAACAGGTCACCGGCGACGCCGGTCGGGAGCAGGTTGCGGAACAGGATCCGGGTCGGCTTGTTCTTGGTCGCCACGATTGTCGGCCCGAGGTAGTGCGGGGTATCGACACCGGTGAACCCGGTGATCGGGGTAGCGGCGACCGTCGGGTCGAGGTTGGCGTTGCTCAACGGCACCCGGTTGCCGGGCACCACACTGGTGGAGAGCTGGACGTAGCCGCGGAGCAGGGTGGCGGGCAGGTCCTTGTGGAACTTCGCCCGGTACTGGACGACGGCGATCTCGTAGTAGTCGGTGCCCGGGTAGGTGGTGGTATCGGGGACCGCGATCGGGATGTACTGGCCGAGGTCATTGGCCGCGTTCGGGCCGAGGCCCGCCAGCGTGTCGACGAACTTCTTCAGGCCCGGCGTGAGGTACCCGGCGCCGGGTGTGGTGACAGTGATGCCGGTGACGGCGCCCCTGACCGCAACGGTTGCCGTCGCGCTGGCGCCCTTGTCGGCGACCCCGAGGGTGTCGCTGATCGTCACCGTGGGAGCGGAGTCATACCCCTGCCCACCGGAAGTGAGGTCGATCTTGGCGATGCCGATCGTCGCTTCGACGGTCGCGGCGGTCGGATTGACCTGGTTCGCGTCGCGGATCGTGACCGTGGGGGCGGCGGTGTAGCCGGATCCGGGGCTGACCAGCTCGACCGATGTGACGACACCATTGGCGTCCATCGTCGCGGTGCCGGTGGCCGGTGTGCCGGTCGGCTGCTGCGGCAGTGAGAACTCGACGATCGGTTTGATCGAGTAGCCGGTTCCGCCGTTGATCAGCGTGAGATTGTCGACCCCGCCGCTGGCGACCGCAGTCGCCGTGAAACCCGCAGTGGGGCTACCTCCGGTGAACGTGACGGCTGGAGCGGTGAACCCGAAACCGGTCTCGTTCACCGTGACGCCGGTGAGGACGCCGGCGGAGATCTGGGCGCTAGCGTTCGCGACGGTGGTCGGTACGACCGCGGCGGTGGTGATCGTGACGGTCGGGGGGACCAGGTACCCGCTGCCCGGGCTCGTCACGGTCACTCCGGTGATGGCGCCCGTCTTCGGGTCCACTGTTGCGGCTGCCTCCGCGCCGGTGCCGGGATCGGTGGGGTGACACTGGCCGCGAACGAATAGGTGCGATCCTGCGAGTAGAGCGGGAACCCGGCGTCGACACCCAGGGTCACCGTGCTCGTCGCCGCGGGTGCCAGGTTGCTCAACAGCGTCGAGTCCGCCGTGGCTGGATAGCTCAGAATGTCCGGGTTCAGCGTGACACCGGTGTCGACCGGAATCCCTTCCCCGTAGAAACCCAGGACATCGCCGGCCAGCACCGGGACGCCCGGAGTGGCGAACGTCGCGACTTCCCCGGTCGCGACCGTCGGGACCGGGACGGTCAGTTGACCGCTGTCATACAGCACCGTGTAGGCATTGGCCGCGCCCGTCGGGCGCAGCACATAGGCGTGGAACAGGTTTCCCGCAGAGGTCGTCGGACTTGCCCCCGGCGTCCCCTGGTTCCAGATCTGGAAGATCTGCAGCGTGCCTGCCGGCAACGGCGCATGGGGAAGGACGACGAACACCGGACCGAGGGTCCCCGGAGGCGTCGCATAGTCCGTTGCATTGGCGCGCTCGGTCAACGGATTTCCGAACGACACCGGCGTCGGAGTGCCCAGGCTGACCGACACGATCGCATCGGCCAGCACCTGAGGGCTGTTCGCCCAGTTCGGGTACGGACCGAAATAGTGCGGAATCTTCGACGGGTCGGTCGCACTCACCGGCGCCGCGGCAATCACCGCCCCGGCGGCCCGGACCCTGGCAACGGTGCCCACCGACCCGGCCGAGGCAGGCCCTGCCGTCTGGCTCACCACCAGTACCGCTAGCACCCCAACGAGAAGTTTGCTGATCATGACGTCCTCCAACGATGGCGAGACGGCCTCGCGATGGAATGACTCACGTCAGATCAGCAGCGCCTGACAGGGACTACCGTCCCCTATTTGGGGTATTTGTCGCAACCTCATAGGGACTAATGATCGCTCACAGTGACGACCGTTGCACCCTGCCGCCGGGGAGCGCAGTCCTTGGAACCGCACTGGGTGCTGAATTGGATTAGCCCCAGATGGCGTATGCGGCAACCAGCACGACCAGCGCACCCAGCATCAGGCTCATCAACAATCGGGTCTGCTGCGGCAACGGCCGACTCATCGGGACCCACCAGCGGCTCGGGCCGGCGTATCGCTCTCGCCGCGCTCGTGATGCTTGCGCAGCACGAACTCGACCAGCCGGTCGATCAGCCGGGCGCCGTACCAGGCGATGGGCAGGAAGACGGCCAGCATCAGCGGGATCTGGACATAGCTCGGCAGTAGGACGATCCACGACTCGACCGCATCGACAGCGTCGAGCACACCCCGCCAGCTCACCTACCGCACTCCTTGTCTCGGGTTACTTCCGGGCGTCCTTGCCGGACGGCGCATCGGTAGACAGCGCGGCGATAAAAGCCTCCTGCGGAACTTCCACCCGGCCGACCATCTTCATCCG
Organism: Mycobacteriales bacterium; assembly: GCA_038245175.1. Classification (GTDB taxonomy): domain Bacteria; phylum Actinomycetota; class Actinomycetes; order Mycobacteriales; family Nakamurellaceae; genus Nakamurella. Next base: position 28,270 of record JBBRSR010000013.1, read on the forward strand.
CTTCTTGCCCTCCTTCTGCTTCTCCAACAACTTGCGCTTACGCGTGATGTCGCCGCCGTAACACTTGGCCAGGACGTCCTTGCGCATCGCGCGGATGCTCTCGCGGGCGATCACCCGGGAGCCGATCGCCGCTTGGATCGGCACCTCGAACTGCTGCCGCGGGATCAGTTTCTGCAGCTTCTCGGTCATCGAGACGCCGTAGGCATAGGCGGCGTCCTTGTGCACAATCGCCGAGAACGCGTCGACCGGCTCGCCCTGCAGCAGGATGTCGACCTTGACCAGATCGCCGGCCTCGGTGCCGATCTCCTCGTAGTCCAGCGAGGCATAGCCCCTGGTCCGCGACTTGAGGGCGTCGAAGAAGTCAAAGATGATCTCGCCGAGCGGCATTGTGTAGCGCAGCTCCACCCGGGTCTCGGACAGGTAGTCCATGCCGCCGAGGGAGCCGCGGCGGGACTGGCACAGTTCCATGATCGCGCCGATGTATTCGCTCGGCGTGATGATCGTGCATCGGACGATCGGCTCCTTGACCTCGGCGATCTTGCCGACCGGCCAATCGCTGGGATTCGTCACCACATGCTCGGAACCGTCGTCCATCCGGATGTGATAGACCACGCTGGGCGCCGTGGAGATCAGGTCGAGGCCGAACTCGCGCTCCAGTCGATCCCGGGTGATCTCCAGGTGGAGCAACCCGAGATACCCGCAGCGGTAGCCGAATCCGAGCGCCGTGGACGACTCCGGTTCGTAGGTCAGCGCGGCATCGTTGAGCCGGAGCTTGTCCAGTGCGTCACGGAGTAGCGGAAAGTCCGAGCCGTCCATCGGGAACAGGCCGGAGTAGACCATCGGCTGCGGGTCGCGGTAACCGCCGAGCGACTCGGTGGCGCCCTTCACCGCGGAGGTGATGGTGTCGCCGACCCGGGACTGCCGCACGTCCTTCACCCCGGTGATGATGTAGCCGACCTCGCCGACACCGAGTCCCTTGGTCGGCACCGGTTCAGGTGAGATCACGCCGACCTCGAGCAATTCGTGGGTGGCCCTGGTGGACATCATCAGAATGCGCTCGCGGGGCGAGATCCGGCCGTCGACGACCCGCACATAGGTGATGACGCCGCGGTAGATGTCGTAGACCGAATCGAAGATCATTGCGCGGGCGGGGCCATCGGCCTTGCCGGTCGGTGGGGGAACGGTGGCCACCACCTTGTTGAGCAGCGCCTCGACCCCCTGCCCGGTCTTGCCGCTGACCTGCAGCACCTCGGCCGGATCGCAGCCGATGATGTGCGCCAACTCCGCGGCATACCGCTCCGGTTGGGCGGCCGGCAGGTCGATCTTGTTCAGCACCGGGATGATTGCCAGGTTGTTCTCCAGCGCCAGATACAGGTTCGCCAGCGTCTGCGCCTCGATCCCCTGCGCTGCGTCAACCAGCAGAACCGCACCCTCGCAGGCGGCCAGCGATCGCGATACCTCGTAGGTGAAGTCGACGTGCCCGGGGGTGTCGATCATGTCCAGGATGAATTCCTCCTTGACCCCCGCCTCGTTGGTCACCGCCCACGGCAGCCGGACGTTCTGCGACTTGATGGTGATACCGCGCTCCCGCTCGATGTCCATCCGGTCCAGGTACTGCGCGCGCATGGCACGACCGTCGACCACTCCGGTGAGCTGCAGCATCCGGTCGGCCAGCGTCGACTTCCCGTGATCGATGTGCGCGATGATGCAGAAATTACGGATGCGCTCGGGCGGGGTGAAGGTGCTGTGCGCGCGTGAAGCTTGGGTCACTTCCGTCTTCCTGCTGGTCGGATGGGTCGGTCGGCACATCCGGTCAGGGCCGAGGTGCGCAACTACCACCCCATCGTCCCACGCGCACCGCGCTGGGACGCCATCCTCGGGGTTCGGGTCAGGCTCCGCGGCCGACGCCGAGGGACCAGGTGATCAGCGGCCACTGCAGCGGGAGCCGCAGCCACAGCAGGGTGCGGTACCAGGCCGGTCGGCGCGTGCTCTTGAGCGCCATCGTGACGTTCGCCGGAAACACCCCGATGAACAGTGCCGCGGTGGCGGGCCCGCCGAATCGCCTGGTCCGGGGATGCGCGATGAGTGCGGCGCAGGCAAGTTCCGCCGCACCGCTGACCGCGACCAGCAGGTCGGGACGCGGCAGCCGACGGGGCACGATCGCAACGTAGGGCTCTGGTTTGACGAAGTGGGTGATACCGGCGACCAGCAGTAAGGCGGCCAGCGCCGCGGCGGAGGTGTCGCTGCGGGTGGGCATGTCGGCAACGGTACCGGCGGCCGATGGGAGGGCAGCACTAGCGTGAACGCCATGAGCACCAGTCGTCTCGGGCGGCGGCTCGGCCGGTCGGCGGCCGGCGCCGCCGCACTGCTGGTGCTCGTTGCCTGCTCGAACACCCAATCCGGCTCGGCGGCGCCGGAATCCGGGGCGGGTGTGGTCTCCAGCGGTGCTGTCTCCAGCGGTGCAGTCTCCAGCGGTGCTGTCTCCAGTGGTGTGGTCACCACCAACACGCCCGCCGGCCCGAGCACCAGCCCCAGCAACGCGAGCCGCCCGGCCACCGGGGCGCCCCTGACGCTGCCGGCGGTCGGGATCAACGGGGTGAACGACCCGGCCTGCCGCTCGGACAGGCGCCCGGTGATCCTGCTGCACGGCACGTTTTCGCAGATCAGCATCGACTTCGCGGTGCTGGCTCCCGCGTTGATCGCCGATGGATTGTGCGTCTACGGGGCGAACTACGGGCTATTCGGCACTGCCGCGGTCGGCGATTCAGCGATGGCCTTCGCCGCTGTGCTGGCGGACGTCCGGGCGCACACCGGCGCCGAACAGGTCGACGCCGTCGGGTTCAGCCAGGGCGGTTTGGTACTGCGCACCGCCCTGCGGCGCAACGGACTCGCCGGGCAACTGCATACGGCGGTGCTGATCTCGCCGTCTTTTCACGGCACCGACTCGCCGCTGATCGCCTCGATCCCGGGCGGCGCCTGCCCGGCATGCTCGGATCAGGCGGCCGATTCTGCACTGATCAGGGACCTCAATGCCGGCGGTGACCTGGACGGCGCTGTCCGGTATGCGGTGGCCGTGACCTCCGGTGATCTGATCGTGACGCCCTGGCGGTCGCAGATCCCGGTCGGGCCGCCCGATCGGGTCCGGACGGTGGTGCTGAACGAGGTGTGTCCCCAGACGAACATCCGGCACCAGGACATGCCGCGTGATTCGGGGGTCGTCGGGTGGGCGGCCGCGGCACTGACCGCGGCCGGCGAAATCGATCCGGCTGATCTGGTGTGCACCCCCGGCACCGGGTGAGCCCAGCCGAAATTTGGGTCAGCTCAAGCTTGGCTGCTATTCTGATCCTTCGTGTGCGCGGAGCACACCAGTTCTCATGCAGCTATGGGAACGCCCCTGCGAACACCCCTTGACGAAAAGAAATGAAGGCAACGCCGCGTGGCAAATATCAAGTCCCAGATCAAGCGCATCAAGACCAACGAGAAGGCGCGTCTGCGCAACAAGTCGGTCAAGTCGCAGCTGAAGACCTCGGTTCGCCGTTTCCGGGCGGCTGCGGACGCCGGTGACAAGGCGCAGGCCGAGCAGGAGTTGCTGACCGCGTCGCGCAGCCTGGACAAGGCCGTTTCCAAGGGTGTCATCCACGCCAACCAGGCCGCGAATCGCAAGTCGGCGATGGCGGTCAAGGTCAACGCCCTCTGACTTCACTCCCTCATCTCGAGCACGTCTTCGCATAGCACCTCATCTCGGCGGTATCGGACTGATCTCCGGTGCCGCCGATTGTTGTTTCGGTTGACGTTCCGCCGGCCGACCGATGTGCCGCGGGCGGCTAGCGCATCCGCCGGGCCCGTCCCATGTCCATGATGGCCTTTTCCAGGGCATAGTCCGGATCGGCGGCCAGGCCCTTGACTTCCCCGTTGAGCCGCGCGGTCACGCCGACCGCACGCGCCAGCCCGGCCGGTGACCAGTGCCTGGCCTGGGTTTGCGCCTTCTCCACCTTCCACGGCGGCATGCCCAGCTGACCGGCCAATTGGTAGGAGCTGCCCACCTGACCGGCGACCTTCGCCACGGTGCGCACCCCGTCGGCGAGCGCGTCGGCTATCAGCACCTGTGCCACTCCGACCCCGAACGCCCAGCGCAGCGCTTCCAGTGCCCCTGCAATATCGCCGGCGATCACCTTGTCGGCGATCGTGAAGCCGGTCACGTCGGCGCGGCCCTTGTAATAACGCCGGACCGCTGTCTCGTCGACGAGGCCGCCGGTGTCGGCCACCAGCTGGCCGGCGGCGCCGGCAAGTTCGCGAAGGTCCGAGCCGATTGCGTCGACCAGCGCGGAGACCGCCTCGTTGGTCGTCGTGCCACCGGCCGACCGGATCTCGGCCCGGACGAAATCGATGCGTTCGGCCGGCTTGGTCAGCTTGCTGCACTGCACCGGCTTGGCGCCGGCTTTCAGGCACGCGTCGGTCAGCGCCTTGTTCCGCGCTCCGCCGCCGTGCTGAATGATCAGGGTGACCCCGTCCACCGGATCCAGCAGATAGCCGACCAGGGCGGTCGCCAACTCCTTGAGCGCCTCGTGCGCGTTGCGAATGACCACGACCCGCGGCTCGGCGAACAGGCTCGGCGCGACCAGGTCGAAGAACTCCGCCGAATTGATCTCTGTCGCCTGCGCTTCCCGGCGTTCAGCATCCGGGTCGGCCCGGTGCGCTTGGGTGATGGCCGCGGTGACCGCCCGATCGACGAGTAGCGGCTCGTCGCCACTGATCAGGATCAGCGGCGGGGCAATGGTCGGGCTCATGACCTCATCCTGCCAGCCAGGTCCGACAGTCAGTTGCTGGTGAGCTCAATGCCGAACAGCGTGTGCAGCGCCGCGAGATAACCGGCCCCATCACCGGTGCGGGCGAGTTCTTGGGCCCGCAACGTCGGGGTATGCAGCAGCGACCGGGTGACCCGGTGCATGGCCAGTTCCAGATCGTCGGCGATCGAGTCGTCGTACTTGCCGCGGAGGCGGAGCATTTCCTTATCGACCATGCCGGTCACATGGGAGCGCAGGGCGACGACAGCGGGATCGAGCGCGCGGACGGCCTGATTGTCCTCGAACTCGGCCACCGCCGCGATGACCATGTCGTGCGCGGATGAGACGGCGTCGGACTGCTCAGCCGGTGCGTTGGCCGAAACGGTGAGCAGATCGATCACATCGACCTCGGGGAGTTCGCGCACCTGGGCCGAGATGTCGGGCCGCAACGCGAGGTCGATCACCGTCAATGGTCGATTGCGACGCCCCGCCGCGAACATTTCCGGGCTGAGCGCGCCGCCGGTGGTACCACTGCAGGCCACCACCAGATCAACCTCGGCCAGCGCGACGGGCAGGTCGAGCACCTCGACCGGCCGGGCCGAGTGGGTGGCGGCGAACGCCTGCGCCCGCTCGCTCAACGAAAACACCAGCAGGTCGACGCAGCCGCGGGCACGCAGCGCGCTGGCGACCACTCGGGCGTAGGCGCCGGTGCCGATGATCAGCGCCTGCTTGCCGGCCAGTTGCCCGTCCTGCGCCTCGGCGACGTCCAGCGCAACCGAGGCGATGGAACGTCCGGCGGCGCCGAGCGGTGTGCCGGCGCTGACCTTCTTGGCCACCCGTGCTGCGCTCTGGAACAACAGATTCAGGGTGGCGGAGGCAGTCTCATCGTTCTGTGCGCGACGCAGCGCCCGGGAAACCTGACCGGAAATTTCGGCCTCACCGACCACCATGGAATCGAGACCGGCCGCGACGGTGAACAGGTGGGCGACGACTGGAGCACCCACCCGCACCTTGAGCTGCAGGGCCACGGCTTCCTGCGCGAAACCGGAGGCGGCCGCGAGCTCGCGGGTCACCGTCTCGACGGCATCATGAAACAATCTGGCATCGAGGTAGATCTCGACACGATTGCAGGTGGCCAGTACCACGGCGCCGCTGATCGGTCCGTTCTCCACCAGCGTCGGCCCGAGATCCTGCGCGCCGGTGGACAGTCGCTGCAGGTCCTCCAGCGCCAGATCACGATGAGAGACGCCGAGGACCATGAGCACGCTCTGAATCGTACTGTCGAGTCCTGTCGAGCTGCCAGTAAGGGGAGGCTAACAAAACCGGTTCGACCTGCGAAGATGGCCTCGAATTCCGGCCGAACTCACAACGGTTCGGCAGCCCGGCCAGCCCGCCAACCTCGTCCCTGGCCCGAACTGCGACCCGAGCCGCCACTCGGATGAGACAGAATGGGAGCCAAATGACGAAATCCACTGCGCTGGACGCGGGACACCCGCTCACCGATGGCCGCACCACCGACTCTCCTGTCCTACAGGCCTATCGCGGCGAGCAGCCGGCCACCCGCCCCGTGTGGTTCATGCGGCAGGCCGGCCGATCACTGCCGGAATACCGCGAGCTGCGCCGCGGCATCGCGATGCTCGACGCCTGCCTGCGGCCCGACCTGGCGGCCGAGATCACCATGCAGCCGGTCCGCCGGCATGGCGTTGACGCGGCCATCCTCTTCAGCGACATCGTCGTCCCACTCAAACTGGCCGGTGTCGGCGTGGAGATCGTGGCCGGGGTGGGTCCCGTCGTCGCCGAGCCCATCCGTTGCTTCGCCGATGTCGCACGCCTGCCGGAACTCGACCCCGCGGCGCTGGCGCCCATCTCGGCCGCGGTGGGCCTGTGCGTCGCCGAACTCGGCTCGACCCCGCTGATCGGCTTCGCCGGGGCACCGTTCACCCTGGCGTCCTACCTCGTCGAGGGCGGTCCGTCACGAGAGCACCTGCGCACCAAGGCGTTGATGTACTCCGAACCACAGACTTGGGCCGCATTGGCGTCCTGGGTGGCACGCACGACCGCGGCCTTCCTGCGCGCCCAGGTGCTGGCCGGCGCTTCTGCGGTTCAACTTTTCGACTCCTGGGCGGGAAGCCTGTCGTTGGCCAACTACATCGACTACGTCGCCCCGCATTCGACTGCGGTTTTGTCGTCGGTCAGCGACCTACCGGTTCCGCGGATTCACTTCGGCGTCGGCACCGGCGAACTGCTGCCTGCGATGCGGGACGCCGGCGCGACCGTGGTCGGCGTCGACCATCGCATTCCGTTGGACGTGGCCAACGCCCGCCTCGGTGGACGGGTTCCACTGCAGGGCAACATCGATCCGGCCCTACTGCTGGCCGGCGATGTCGTGTTGCACGCGCACACCAGAGAGGTCATCAGGCTGGGCGCGGTGGCGCCCGGACACGTCGTCAACCTCGGTCACGGGGTGCCGCCGGAGACCGACCCCGGAGTGCTCACCCGGTTGGTCGACTTCGTCCACAACGTGCCGTGGCCGCAGCACTGACGCCCACGGCACGGTCGAATGACGTCGCCCAGGTGGTGGTGGTCGGCGGCGGCATCGCCGGGCTGGTCACCGCCTACGAATTGAGCCGCAAGGGCCTCCGGCCATTGGTGGTCGAGGCATCGGCCACGCTGGGCGGGACCGTCAGTCGGCACCACGTCGGCGGATTGGCGTTGGATGCCGGCGCCGAATCGTTCGCGCTCGCCACCGGCGCGGTGTCCGAGCTGATCGCCGACCTCGGTTTGTCCGACCGGGTGGTCCAGCCTGGTCGGCCACCGGCCTGGGTTCGACACCGGTCCGGCGCCGCCCCGCTGCCGGGCGGCGGTTGGCTCGGGATCCCCGGCCGACCGACCGCAGGCGACGTCCGGCGGGTGATCGGCTGGTCGGGTTCGGTCAGGGCGCTGTTCGACCGGCTGGCACCCGCATCGGTCGGCCGATCCGCCGGCTCGCTCGGCGAACTCGTGCAGCGGCGGCTCGGTCGCCGCGTGTTACAGCGGTTGGTCGAGCCGGTCGTCGGCGGCGTGTACTCCACCGACCCGCGCCTTTTCGCGATCGCCGACCTGCCCGTCCGAGCCCAGGAGGCATTGCGCGCCAACGGCTCGCTCGCGGCGGCCGCGCGCGCACTGCGCGGCAACGCCGGGCCGGCCGGCTCTGCGGTCGCCGGACTGCGTGGCGGAATGTACGAGCTGGTTCTTGCGCTGGCCGACGCGATCGTGCGGGCGGGCGGGATCATCGTCACCGACGCGAACGCCGAATCGGTGGAGTCGGCGCGCGCCGGCTACACCACGACCGTCGCCTGGTCGGCCGGGCGAACGCGGGTCCGATCTCGCGGTGTGGTGATCGCCACTCCGGCCCGCCAAGCCGGCATCCTCCTCGGACTCGAGCGATCGATCGGGACGGCGGGCAGCTCGGTACTGCTGTGCACGATGGTGGTCCGCAGCGAGGAGCTCGACCGGGCACCGCGTGGCAGCGGCGTACTGGTCGCCGCCGACGCGCCCGGAGTACGGGCCAAGGCGCTCACCCACGGCACCGCGAAATGGGCCTGGCTGGCTGCGGCCGCCGGGCCAGGGCGGCATGTGCTGCGACTGTCCTACGGCCGCGGCGACGGCGCCGAACTGCCTGCGGCGCAGGAGTTTCCGGACCTGGCCCGCGCGGACGCCGGCGATCTTCTGGGGGTCCGGCTGAGCGCCGACCAGGTCGAGGACTGGGCGCTGACCAGCTGGTCATCGGTTGCGGAGCGGTCCCATGTCGAGCAGGCGATACCGGCGCTGCGCGGCCGCGGGGTGACCGGCGGCTGGCTCGCCGGGACCGGGCTGGCGGCAGTTGTCAGCCATGCCCGCCGGGTCGCCGACGAGCTCGCCACTGAGCTGACCGCCGGTACCGGCGAGCAGGGGTCGAATGGCGAGTAGGGAAGAATGGCAGTCATGAGCACCGCCCAACCCGCCCCCGCCGCCGGAACCTCCCCGGCGGCACCCCTCGTAGTAACCGAGGAAGCCCCCGCCAAGCCGACCGCCAGGCAGATCAACGACCAGATCCGCTACACCGGTTGGGCGGTGTACTCCCGGCTGTCCGACCTGGATGTGCCGGCCTCGACCGCCCGGGACGAACTCGCCGCGCTGGTCGCCGAGTTGGCTACCCGGGACGTGGTCATCCGCGGCTTCTACGATGTGTCCGCACTCCGCTCCGACGCCGATCTGATGATCTGGTGGCACGCGCCGACCGCGGACGCACTGCAGGACGCCGGGCGGCGGCTTCGCCGGACGGCGGCGGGCCGGTCGTTGACGCCGGCCTGGTCTGCGATGGGACTGCATCGGCCGGCCGAGTTCAACAAGGGCCATGTGCCGGCCTTCCTGACCGGTGCGCCGCCCCGCGAATGGGTGGCCGTCTACCCGTTCGTCCGGTCCTACGAGTGGTACCTGCTCCCCGAGGCCGAGCGCCGCTCGATGCTGGTGGAGCACGGAGTGATGGGCCGGGAATACAACCAGGTGCTGTCCAATACGGTCGCCGCGTTCGCGCTCGGCGACTGGGAGTGGATCCTGGCCCTGGAGGCCACCGAACTGCACGACATCGTCGACCTGATGCGGCATCTGCGGTCCTCGCAGGCCAGATTGCATGTGCGGGAGGAGATCCCGTTCTTCACCGGCAGGCTGATCGACGTCGATGGCGTCATCGAGGTGCTCCGATGACCGAGACGCGAATCGAACACGATGTGCGCAGTGTCAGCGAGCCCGGCTGGGATGCGGTTCTGCTGGCCGGCTTCGGCGGCCCGGAGGCGCCGGCGGACGTGATGCCGTTCCTGCGCAACGTCACGCGCGGCCGCGGTATCCCCGAGGAGCGCCTGATCGAGGTATCGCATCACTACGAGGCACTGGGCGGCGCGTCACCCATCAACGAGCAGAATCGGCTGCTGCGGGCCGCCTTGCAGGAAGAGCTTGCTCGCCGGGGAATCGACCTGCCGGTGCTGTGGGGCAACCGCAACTGGGCGCCCTACCTCACCGACATCGTTCGGCAGGCCCACCGGGATGGTCAGCCGCGGCTGCTCGGGCTGGCCACATCGGCGTACTCCTCGTATTCGTCCTGCCGGCAGTATCGCGAAGATTTCGGCCGGGCACTGGTCGACGCCGACCTGGTCGGAAAGGTCCGGATCGACAAGCTGCGGGTGTACTTCAACCTGCCGGGCTTCCTCGACCCGTTCATCGACGGCGTCACCGACGCGCTGCGGGCGGCCAGCGCCGCCGGTGTCCCCACGGCTGACCTGCGGGTCGTCTTCACCACACATTCCATCCCGCTGACCATGGCGCAAACCTCCGGTCCGGCCGCCAGCTACGGTCCGGGCAACCTCGGGGCGTACGTGACCCAGCACCATGCGGCGTGCCGAGAGGTGATCGAGCAGGTGCAGCGGCGCGTCGACACGACGATCGGTTGGGAGCTGGCCTACCAGTCGCGCTCCGGTCCACCCCAGATGCCCTGGCTGGAGCCGGATATCAACGACGTGATCGATGCGCTGCCCGGCCGCGGCATCCGTGGGGTCGTGGTCGTGCCGATCGGCTTCGTGTCCGACCATGTCGAGGTGATCTGGGACCTGGACAACGAGGCCAAGGAGACCGCCGAGAAGCACCACCTGTTCTTCAGCCGGGTGGCCACGCCCGGGACGGATCCGCGATTCGTGTCGGCGATGGCCGATCTGGTCGCGGAGCGCCTGGACCCCTCCCGGGCCAAGCCCGCGATCACCGAGCTGGGGCCTGCGCCGGACCGCTGCGCCGCTGGCTGCTGCCGGAACCTGCGGGGCGTGAAACCGACCACCGGCGCCGTCGATTCGGCCGACGACTGGGCCGATCTGGATGTCGACCCCGCTGCGCTCCGGGCGTCGGGTATCAGTGGTCGGGCAGCACCGGAATGACGGCGGGCACCAGCCTGCGGCTCGGCACCCGCGGCAGTGTGCTCGCGACCACCCAGTCCAAGCACGTTGCGGCCCAACTGGAGTCGGTCGCCGGTCTCCGATGCGAGTTGGAGCTGATCCGCACCGAAGGTGACGTGAACGCTGGCCCGCTGGCGACGATCGGCGGTACCGGCGTCTTCGTCACCGCTATTCGCCAGGCTCTGCTCGCGGGCACCGTCGATCTGATCGTGCATTCGTACAAGGATCTGCCGACCGCCACCGCCGCCGGCATCAGGCTGGCCGCGGTGCCTGTTCGGGAGGACCCGTTCGACGCGCTGTGCGCCCGTGACGGCCTCCTTCTGGCCGAGCTGCCAACGGGGGCGAGTGTCGGTACCGGATCGCCGCGCCGGCTGGCCCAGTTGCTCCGGCTGCGCCCGGACCTGGACGTCCGCGCCATCCGCGGAAACGTCGACTCCAGGCTCAGGCAGGTCTCCGGCGGCACGTTGGACGCCGTCGTGCTGGCTCGGGCCGGCCTGGCTCGGCTGGGTCGGCTCGACGCGATCACCGAGACTTTCCACCCTGATCAGTTCCTGCCGGCGCCCAGCCAGGGCGCGCTGGCCATCGAATGCCGGGACGAGAATGCCTGGTACTCAGCAGGTCTGTGTCTGCTTGACGATCCGGTCAGTCGCGCCGCCGCCGCGGCGGAACGGGCCTTCCTGGCCACGCTGCAGGCTGGTTGCAGCGCCCCGGTCGGCGCCCTGGCCACGGTTGACCGCGGTGAACTGACTCTCACCGGTTCGGTGATCGCCGTTGACGGCAGCCGCGAGATCCGATCTGCGCGCCGGGGTCAGGTCGTGGACGCCGCCGCGATCGGTGAAGAGTTGGGCCGGGAGGTGCTGATCCACGGCGCCGCCGCACTGTTGGGAGGGATCCTCGTGAGCGAGCCTTGGCGAGCGAACAATGGGCAGCACGAGGTCAATCCGCGAGGAACGAGCGGAGAGACCTCGTGAGCGAGCCTTGGCGAGCGAACAATGGGCAGCACGAGGTCAATCCGCGAGGAACGAGCGGAGAGACCTCGTGAGCGAGCCTTCGACACCGCTGGCCGGCTATCGGATCCTGCTTCCGCGGGCCCAGGGCCGGAGCGCTCCGCTGGCCCGAATCCTGGGTCAGCTGGGCGCCACCGCCCATGCGGTGCCACTCATCTCGATCCAGGAGTCCTCCGACCCGGCCGCACTCGATGTCGCCGTACAGGCGCTGGCCGCCGGCGAATACGACTGGGTCGGCTTCGCCTCGGTGAACGCCGTCACCGCCATCGTGAACCGGGCTGACGAGCTCCGACTGAGCCCCGCCATTCCGACAGGGACCGGCATCGCCGCTGTCGGGCCAGCCACCGTGGCTGCGATCCGCGCCGCCGAGTTGCCGGTTCGACTAAGCCCGGAACGCGGTGGATCGGCGAGCGTACTCGCCGAGATCTGGCCCGAGCCCACGCATCCCGGGTCGCGCGTGTTGCTGCCCGGCTCGCAGATCTCGCTGCCGACGCTGGCCGACTCGTTGGGCACCCGGGGTTACGCAGTGGATTCGGTGATCGCCTACACGACCCAGGTTCGGGCCGTCCCGTCCCAGGTGCTGCACGACCTGCACGCCGGCCTCTACCAGGCGGTGTTGCTGACGTCGCCGTCGACAGCGACCGCGCTGGCCCATGCCACGAACCCACCACGGCATGTCCTGGTCGGCTGTATCGGTCCGACCACAGCGGCGGCGGCCGCCGCCGCCGGCCTGTCGGTGACCTTCGTGGCCAACGCGCCCACCGATAGCGCCATGGCCGCTGGTCTGGTCGATGCCGCTCGCTCCCATCGAAAGGCCCGGTAGCCCTGGTGTCCGTTCCGTTCCCCCCGCCCATGCTGCACGTTCGCCCCCGGCGACTGCGACGGACGCCGGCGCTGCGCCGACTGGTCAGCCAGACACGTTTGAGCCCAGCCGATCTCGTGCTGCCGGTGTTCGTGAAGGAGGGCCTGACCGAGCCGGTGCCACTCCGCTCGATGCCCGGCGTGGTTCAGCACACCCGCGATTCGCTGAAACAGGCCGCGGCCCGAGCGGCGGAACTGGGCGTCGGCGGCATCATGGTGTTCGGAGTGCCGCAGGTGCGCGACGCGATCGGCAGTGGCGCCACCGATCCCGACGGCATTCTCAACGTCGCGCTGCGCGACATCAAGAGCGAAGTCGGCGACCAGCTGGTGCTGATGGCCGACCTGTGCCTGGACGAGTTCACCGACCACGGACACTGCGGCCTGCTGACCTCCGACGGAGAGGTGGACAACGACGGGACGCTGCTGCGCTATCAGGAGATGGGTGTCGTCCAGGCCGCCGCCGGCGCGGACGTCGTCGGCACCTCTGGAATGATGGACGGGCAGGTCGCCGCGGTACGCGGCGCTCTGGATGCCGCCGGATTCACCGCCACCGCGATCGTGGCCTATGCCGCCAAATTCGCCTCCGCGTTCTACGGTCCATTCCGCGAGGCGGTCGATTCCGCGCTGATCGGCGATCGCCAGAGCTACCAGCAGGACCCCGGAAACCGCCGGGAGGCGGCGCGCGAGGTTGCCTTGGACCTGGCCGAAGGCGCCGATCTGATCATGGTTAAACCCGCGATGAGCTACCTGGACATCGTCGCGGACACGGCCGCGATCTGCCCGGTACCCGTTGCCGCATACCAGGTGTCGGGCGAATACGCGATGATCGAGGCGGCCGCGGCGAATGGCTGGATCGACCGGCGGCGGGCCATTCTGGAGTCGCTGATCGGAATCCGCCGGGCCGGCGCGCAGATCGTGCTGACCTATTGGGCCAGCGAAGTGGCCGGCTGGCTGAACGAAGAAAGGACCACCCATGGTTGAGCGGTCGATAGCCCGAAGTCAAGCGCTGTTCGATCGGGCCCTCGTGGTCACCCCCGGTGGGGTGAATTCACCGGTCCGAGCCTTTCGGTCCGTGGGCGGAACTCCGCGATTCATGGCCGCCGGCCAGGGTCCCTGGATCACCGACGCCGATGGCAACACCTACGTCGATCTCGTCGGCTCCTGGGGCCCGATGATCCTGGGTCATCGGCATCCCGCGGTGGTGGACGCGGTGACCGCCGCGATGAGCCGAGGCTTCTCCTTCGGCACGCCCGGCGAGGGTGAAGTAGTGCTCGCCGAGGAGATCGTTTCCCGGATCGCCCCGGTCCAGCAGGTTCGGCTGGTCTCCTCCGGCACCGAGGCGACCATGTCGGCCATGCGACTGGCGCGCGGCTTCACCGGCCGGATCAAAGTCGTCAAATTCGCCGGTTGCTATCACGGTCATGTCGATGCTCTGCTGGCCAGCGCCGGATCGGGCGTCGCGACGTTCGCGTTGCCCGACTCCGCAGGCGTGCCGGCCAGCACCACCGCCGATGTCATCGTACTGCCGTACAACGACATCGACGCCGTCCGAGCAGCTTTCGACGTTGCCGGCGATCAGATCGCATGCATCATCACCGAGGCGTCTGCGGCGAACATGGGCGTGGTCCCGCCGCTGCCCGGCTTCAATCAGGGGCTGGCCGAGATCGCCCACCGGCACGGTGCGCTGCTGATCACCGACGAGGTGATGACCGGCTTCCGGGTGTCCCCCACCGGCATGTTCGGCCTGGACGGCGCGGTCGAAGGCTGGCAGCCCGACCTGATGACCTTCGGCAAAGTGATCGGCGGTGGCCTTCCGGTCGGCGCCTTCGGCGGTCGCGCCGACATCATGGCGCTGCTCGCGCCGCACGGGCCGGTGTATCAGGCGGGCACCCTGTCGGGCAATCCGATCGCCACCGCGGCGGGCCTGGCCACCCTGCGGCAACTCGACGCCGGCGTCTACGGCCGGCTGACCACTGCCGCGAACACGGTGATCCAGCTGACCTCGGACGCCCTGTACTCGGCGGGAGTGAGCCACCGCGTGCAGCGCGTCGGCAGCCTGTTCTCGATCTTCTTCACCGCGGAAGAGGTGCGCGACTACGACCAGGCGCGCACCCAGCGGACCGCTCAGTTCGGCGCCTTCTTCCACGCGATGCTGGACGCAGGTGTCTACCTGCCGCCATCGGCGTTCGAGGCCTGGTTCGTCTCCGCGGCGCACGATGACCTGGCGCTGCAACACATCGCCGATGCGCTGCCCGGCGCCGCCAAGGCTGCGGCTGCGGTTTCGACGTGATGGGCCGCGAGCGTTTGACTGACCTCCGCGGTCCGGGCCAATCGCTCCGGCCGCGGCGGCCCGGGATGGCCTGGGCGACTGCAGCTTTCATCTTGGGAACCGTCTTCGCCGCGGTCAGCGCGTATTGGGGCCTCGGCGGAACCGGCCTGCTGGACACCATCGGTGGCCGGCTCGCCGAGGCTGGTCGGTCCGGTTCGCCTGCCCTGATCGCCGTCGTCTGGCTGACCGTCCTGCTCAAGCTCATCGCTGCGGTGCTGCCGCTGGTCGTCGTCGGCGGCCGGCTGCCCAATTCCCGGTCAACGGGACTGATCGCCCGGCTGACCGAGATCGGGGCTTGGACGACCGCGGTGATCCTCACGGTGTACGACGGCCTGCTCACGATCGGCGGCCTTCTGGTGGTGACCGACGTGATACACGCAGGCCCGACGGCAGACCTGCACGCGATCCGGTGGCACGCGTTCTTCTGGGATCCGTGGTTCCTGGTCTGGGGTCTGTGCGCCGGCGCGGCCATGTTCCGGTGGCGAAAGTACCGCCCGATTCGCACCCGTGGATTGCAACGCCAGCGAAGAAATTGATGCGCTGACCGTAGAAATCGAACGGCTGTCCGGTAGGTGAGGTACGTTTTGAGGCATAGCAACCGTTGTCGAAGGAGTCCGGATGCCACCGCGTTCTCGAGTGACGTTTCCGCCGCTGGATGTGGCGGCGACGCGGGCTGCGGTGGCCGCCGGCCGGTCGGTTCGGGTCGGCATCGTCCCGATGGGTCAGTTCCCCGAAGGCACGGCCGGCCGGGTCCGCGCGGTCGGCGATCCTGACATCGACGGTGCCGAGTTCATCCAGGTGGAGGTCTCCGTCGGCGGTGCCCGGGACGTGATCCCTTTCGCCCCCGCGGATCTGAGTCCGATCCGGCGGACCCAGACGGCACCGGAGCCGGTTTCGGCAACCAAGAGAATCCGGGCGCCACGCGGTGCTACCCGCACGTCGTCGCCGGCAAAGCCCGCGCCCTCAGCGCGGCCGGTTCCCGAGGCGCCGACCCTACCGTCCATCCCCGAGCCCGGGATCGCTGGACCCGGGATATCCGAGCCCGAACCGGTCGCAGTGCCGGATCCGGCCGTAGAATCGGGTGCCTCCGGGAAGCCCAGCCCATCTGGGCGGACCAGGAGCCAGGTCGCACCCGGCGATAGGCGCGCCCAGCGTCCCCGTCGCCCGGCGTTGACGATCACCATCTCCACCACCGGGCCGGAGAACTCCGATTGGCAGTTGGAAGTGCGCCAAGGCACTCGGTCGCTGATCAAGGCAGTGCCCGTCCGTCCGGCTCGGGCCTGGGAGCTCGTCGGCGCCCTGGGCCACTCTGAGTTGAACACCGTTGTCGCCCAGGCATTGTCGGAACAACGACAGCAGGTTCAGGAACGCGCCGACCGGTTGGCGCACGAGCTCGAAGCCGCGCGCGCCGACCTGGAGGATTTCCCGCTGTTCTGAATCTGTCGGCACGCCGCCGACGATCGCCGCCGGGCGGCTGCACCCGCGGTTGTACCACCGATGCACCCCTGATCGACGAGCTGAGCACGCCATCCAGCAGGCTGACCGCGATATCTCCATTCTGATCGGTACGCAGGACGGCGGCGCCTGAGTCGTGGACCAGCCGGAGCGCGTACGCACTCGGGTGCCCGAAATCATTGCCCACTCCCACCCCGATCATCACCACCGAGGGCGCGACCGCCTGGACGAAAGCCGGCAGCAGTTTCGCGGAGCCGTGATGCGGCAGTTTCAGGATCTGCGCACGCAGATCCTGTCCGGAGTCCAGCAGGGCCTGCTGCGCAGCCTCCTCGATGTCACCGGAGAACAGCAGACGCAGGCCCTGTACCTGCGCCAGGACCACCACCGACTGGTCGTTCGGGCCGAGCGCCGCCGACAGGCGGGCCGGGTCCGGTCCGAGAACCGTCAGCGAAATCCGGCCCACCGTCAGCCGTTCACCCAGACCGAGCTGGATCACCGGCACGGAGAACTCATCGGCGGCGTCGTGCACAATCCCCCACGCCGCCGGCGGGTTTCGGCTCGGTCCCAGACCCACGGCGGCCACCGCCCGATCGATCAGAACACCGCGCAGCCCGTTGATATGGTCGGCGTGCAGGTGGGTCAGCACGACGAACGGGATCGCGGTGACGCCCAGGCGTTGCAGGCAGCGATTCATCACACTCGGCTCCGGACCGCTGTCGAAGACGATCGCCTCGCCGGGTGCGCCGGTGGCCAAGACGAATCCGTCCCCCTGGCCGACCTCGCAGCCGACAATCAGCCAGCCGGGCGGGGGCCAGGTCGCCGAGAACGCCTGAGTGGGGATCAGGACGACCGCCGCGCCGGCCAGTACGGCGACGAAGAGCACCCGCACCTTGCGCAACCGCATGGCCAACACCCCGAGCCCGACCAGCATCGCGAGCGCCAGCACCCCCGGCACCGACGACGGCCAGGGAAGGACCGCGTAGGGCCAGCCCGCGGTCAGATGCGCGGTGAAGGCAATCCAGTCCGCGGGCGGGGCGGCCAGGTGAACCAGAACGCCGGCGCCGGCGGGCCAGTACGGCGCCACTCCCGCGGCGACGGCGCCGAGCAGCAATGCCGGCGCGACCACGGGCGCGACCATGATGTTCGCGGGCAAGGCGGCCAGCGAGATGCTGCCGGACAACGAGGCGATCACCGGGATCGTGCCCAGGTGGGCGACCAACGGGATCACCACGAGGTCGGCCCACCCCGCCGGCCATCCCCGGCGCTGCAGGGTGGCCGACCACACCGGTGCCACCAGGATGATCGCGGCGGTCGCTTGGACGGACAACACGAATCCGGGGTCGACGGCGAGCTCGGGCTGCAGGAACAACAACACCCCCACCGCCGCGGACAGCGCCGGCAACACCGATCGATTGCGCCCCAGGACCAGCGCCGCCAGGGTCAGCGCGCCCATCACCGCCGCCCGAAGCACCGATGAACTGGGCCGGACCACGATGACCAGCCCGACCAGGAAGACCAACCCGGCGACTGCGGTGACCCGCGGGCCGGCGCGGCGAAACAGGGCCACCACCACGCCGCACAGAATGGCGAAATGGGAGCCGGAGACGGCCAACAGATGGGTCAGCCCGGCGATCTTGGCGTCCTGGGTGAGGGCCGGCGAGATCCCCGTCCGATCCCCTAGAATCAGGCCGCGGAGCAGCCCCGCAGCATCTCCACCGACGGCGCTGCTCGACCGGATGAACGCCGCCCTGATCTTTTGGCCGGCGTCCTGCCACCAGGGCGCCGGTGCCACCGTGGTGGGGGCGACCTCGCTGGTCAGGGTCAGCGTCGGCCAACCGTCGAACGTGTCGACACCCAACCGCCCACGTGTCCGGACATGTTGTCCCGGAACGACTGTGGCCCAGTCCGAGCCGACGACGAAGGCGGTGATCGGCTCGGCGGCCCGCCAGCTCCGGTTGCCGGCGGTCACCGATTCGGTGGTGGCGCGAATCAGGAATCGGCCTCCCGTCGAACCAGCCAGTGCGCCGGGCAGCCGATTCGCCAAGGGCAACGGGTCGCCGTCGATCACGGCCACTACATCGGCCCAGGCGCCGCCTGCCGCCAATTGATGGACGTCATTGTCGGTGGCCGATTCGAGCCGTACCGCGGCCGCAGCGGCCGCAGCAGCCAGACAGATGAGGCAGACGACGACGCCGCGCACCACTGCAATCCCGGTGGCGCGGGCGACCGTGCGGCTGAGGCTGATGGCGAACGCACCGACCAGGGCCACTGCGGCCGTACCCCAGCCCGCCGCCGGGCCGGCCCAGATCGCGATCAGGCAGCCTACCCAGACCGCCGAACCCGCGGCCACCAGACGCATGTCCACCGGCGGCTTCGCCTCGTCATCGCCCGCCACTTTCATTGCAGGGTCACCAGCGGGGCGAGGGTGGCGAACCGGGTCGGACCGATCCCGGTGACCTCCTGCAGCTGATCGATCGCGGTGAAGGGGCCGTTCGCATCGCGCCAGGCGATGATGTTGGACGCCATCACCGGACCGACTCCCGGCAACGACTGCAGCGCCACCGAGTCAGCGGTGTTGAGCTTGACCAGCGGTGCGGCGGCGCCCGCCACCGCGACGGTGCCGGCACTGCCGGGTGGGCCCTGCACACCCTGGCGATCGCCGCCGACCACCACGGAATCGCCATCGGCCAGCCGGGCGGCCAGGTTGAGACCGGTCAGGTCCACGCCCGCCTCGATCCCACCGGCCGCGGCGATGGCATCGGCCACCCGGGCACCGGCCGGGAGGGTCACCAGTCCGGGTTGGCGAACAGCGCCGGTGACCGATACGACGACGGTGGCGGGCGGCGTGCTGGTGGCTGAGCTCTGGCTCGATACGGCGGCGGCAACCGAGGCGTCCTGGGCGACCGCCGCGGATACGGTGACCGCCGGCAGCACCTGAGGGGTCGGCCGGGCCAGCCAGACACCGATCGCGGCGACCAACGCGGCAACCAGGGCGAGCGCGGACAGCACCAGGGAGCCGGAACGCCCAGGGTCGACGCGCGCTTCCCTCAGCGATTCCGGAATCCAGCGCTCTCGCAGCCGACCGAAGCGTGGCAGGGACGGCAGCCGCCATCGACGATTCCCCCATGCCCCGGCAGCCGGCTCGGAAATGACGGCTTGGTCGGCGGGCGGTGACTCCTGGTCGGGATCGTCGTGGGACTCTTCGCGGTGGGGCTCTTCGTCGGCCGGCCAGGTCGGCACCCAGCCGCCGAGGGGTGGCGATGCACCGCGCACCGGCCGCGCCGCCAGCAGCCGGAGCCTGCGGGTCGGATCGGTGGGTGGCGCCATCAGCACACCGTAGGAACATCGCCGCCGCGCCCGCCGAACGATCGCCGCATTTGTGGATGAAATCCGGCTTGTGCATAACTCCCTGCGGCGACGGTCCGGGCAATTCCGTTGATGCCGGCCGTGGATCTGCTCTACCTGGCGAACTGCCCGGCTATGCCGAACCGATCACCACGCGGGCCGATTCAGTGGTGGGGCCGGAGCCCAGGGTGATCACGTCGCCGTCCAC
Organism: Mycobacteriales bacterium; assembly: GCA_038245175.1. Classification (GTDB taxonomy): domain Bacteria; phylum Actinomycetota; class Actinomycetes; order Mycobacteriales; family Nakamurellaceae; genus Nakamurella. The sequence goes on from JBBRSR010000013.1 coordinate 48,216, forward strand.
CAGTTGCCGGCCGCGCCGGATGTCGACCTGGCCGTTCACCCGGACCTGGTGCTGGGCAAGCAATTCCTTCGCCTCGGACCCGGAGTCGATCAGTCCGGCGTACTTGAGGAATTGACCCAGCCGGATGCCCGCGGATGCGATGGGCACATCGATCGGTTCAGGCACCGGGCACCTCGTCCTCCGCACCCGGGATCACCACACCGTCCAGGCCCGCGTTGTACGAATGCAGCGACCAGCTGCCCCAGCGGCGATGCAGAACCACCCAATGACAGTTGTTCACACCGATGAGCTTGCTCCACAACTCGGCCGGCAGATCCAACAGAAGGCCGGTCAGTCCGACGATCAGACCACCGTGCGCGACCAGCAACGCGCTGGATGCAGATCCGTGGTCGAGCTCGCCGACCACTTGCGCGCCCCGCTGGGCGACCTCCCACCGGGATTCGCCGCCGGGCGGGTGAGTGTCCGCGGTGCCGCTGCGCCAATCCGCCCACAGGGCCGGCCAACCCTCGATGACGTCGTCCCGGGTCAGGCCCTCCCATACGCCGAGGTTGGTTTCGCGGAGCCGGGAATCGATGTCGACCGGATCATTGGTCAGCGCGGACACCTGCGCCGCAGTCTCCCGCGCGCGCACCAGGTCGGAGGACACGATGACTTCCGAGCCCATCGCGGCCACCGACGGCGCCGCCGCCATCGCCTGGTAGCGGCCAACCGAGTTCAGGGCGATGTCGGTGTGGCCCTGCATCCGGAAGTCCACGTTCCAGTCGGTCTGGCCGTGCCGCAACAACACCAGGGACTGCAGGGTCACCCGTGCCCCAACGGCACATCGTCGGCGTCGTCTTCGTCGTCGACCTCGACACCGGGCACGCCGCCCGGGACGATGAGGTCCTCGTCGTCGTCGGCGCCGGAGTCGAAGTATTCACCGAGCTCGTCGTCGCCCGCACCATCGGCGTCGCTGAAATCAGCGGCGCCGAAGTCGTCGGCGCCCCGGACGGACAGGCCTGCCGAGCCACCCTCGAAGCCGGTCTGCACGCCGGCGGCCGCGGCAGCCACCTCGGCCAGCGCCGCGCTGGGCGTCGCGACCGGCGTGGCCTGCTTGGCCAGGTCGGCGACCGTCAAATTGGGTCCGTCCGGACCTTCGGCGTAGGCGAAGGTCGGGCAGTCCTTCCACAGGCGTTCCAGCGCATAGAAGACCCGCTCCTCGCTGTGCTGTACGTGCACGACGACATCCAGATAGTCGAGCAGCACCCAGCGGCCGTCCCGCCCACCTTCGCGGCGGGTGGGCTTGAAGCCACCCAGCCGGAGGTGTTCTTCGACGGAATCGACGATCGCCTGGACCTGCCGGTCGTTGGCGCCGGAGGCGATCACGAAGCAGTCGGTGATGGCCAACCGATCCGAGACGTCGATGATGACGATGTTCTGGGCGAGCTTCTCGGCTGCACCGTGGGCGGCCAGCAGCGCCAGTTGGCGGGCGGCATCTGTTGCGGTCACTGCACTCCTTCAAGACGGACGTTCGGGCTTTCCGCGGCTGGTTCATCGAGTACGGAATGACTCGCTGAACCAGGCGGCGGAACCCCGACAACCCCCGCCTGATGTTGACGATCAGGTGAATGTTGTCGGTACAGATGGTGTTTGGCGATGTACTGCACCACACCGTCGGGTACCAGGTACCAAACGGGACTTCCGCCGCGGACCCGGGTCCGGCAGTCGGTGGACGAGATGGCCAGCGCGGGCACCTCGAGCAAGGTGGCCGCGCCGGTGGGGACGATCAGACCCGACAGGCTGTAGCCGGGTCGGGTGACCCCGATGAAATGAGCCAGCCCGAAGAGCTGGTCCACGTTCTTCCAGGACATGATCGCGGTGAGCGCGTCCGCACCGGTGATGAAGAACCACTCCGCATTCGGGTCGGTGGCCCGCAGGTCGGTCAGCGTGTCCACGGTGTAGGTCGGCCCCGGACGGTCGATGTCCACCCTGGACACCGAGAATCGCGGGTTCGCGGCGGTCGCGATCACGGTCATCAGATAGCGGTCCTCGGCCGCGCTGACCTCGTGCTTCTGCCACGGTTGCCCGGTCGGCACGAAGATGACCTCGTCCAGACCGAAGCGGTCGGCGACCTCACTGGCCGCGACGAGGTGACCGTGGTGGATGGGATCGAAGGTGCCACCCATCACGCCGACACGACGGCGGCGCAGTCCGTCCGGATCGGCCCCGCTGGTGTTCAGGTCGGTGGCAGTCGGCAGCCGTTGGGTCACGAGTTGCCACGCACCTGACCGTTGCCGACCACCACGTACTTGGTGCTGGTGAGCTCGGCCAGCCCCATCGGTCCACGGGCGTGGAGCTTCTGGGTTGAGATACCGATCTCCGCGCCGAAGCCGAACTGGCCGCCGTCGGTGAACGCGGTCGAGGCGTTCACCATCACGGCCGCTGAGTCGACCTCGGCGGTGAACCGGTTGGCACTGGCCAGGTCCGAGGTGACGATCGCCTCCGTGTGTCCGGTCGAATAGCGGGCGATGTGGTCCAGCGCCGCATCCAGCGACGGCACCACGGCGGCCGCCATGTCCAGCGACAGATACTCGGTGTCGAAGTCCGCCTGGGTCGCCGGTACCGTGCCAGACGCCAACCCGGCCACCGCGGCATCCGCGTGGATGGTGACGCCGGCGCGCTGGAGGGCGGCGATCAGCCGGGGTACCGCGACGGCGGCGATATCGGCGTGCACCAACAGGGTCTCCGCGGAATTGCAGACACTCGGGCGGCGGGTCTTGGAGTTCAGCAGGATCGACTCGGCCATCTCCAGATCGGCCGAGGCGTCGACGTACACGTGCACATTTCCTACCCCGGTTTCGATCACCGGCACCGTCGAACCCTCGACGACCGCCTTGATCAGTCCGGCGCCACCGCGCGGAATGATCACGTCGACCAGGCCCCGCGCGGTCATCAGGTACTTGACCGATTCCCGGTCGGTGCCGGGCACCAATTGGATGGTGTTCGCCGGCACACCGGCCGACGTCGCTGCGCCGGAAAGGATCTCGACGAGTATGGCGTTGGAGGTGTACGCCGAACCCGAGCCGCGCAGCAGCACGGCGTTGCCGGACTTCAACGCGATCCCGGCGGCGTCGGCGGTCACATTGGGCCGCGCCTCGTAGATGATCGCGACCACCCCCAGCGGCACCCGGACCTGCTGCAGGGACAGCCCGTTGGGCAGCACCGATCCGCGCACCGACGAACCCACCGGGTCGGGCAGCGCGATCAGCTCTTCCAGCCCGACCGCCATCCCCTCGACGCGCTCGACGGTCAGCCGCAGCCGGTCGATCAGCGCCGCCGGCGTCCCGGTCGCCGCGGCCGCGGCCACGTCAACGGCGTTCGCCGCAAGGATCTCCGCGCTGTGTGTGCGGAGCGCGGCTGCCATCGCTTGCAGCGCAGCATTTTTCGTGGCCGTTGACACGAGCGCTACCGCGCGCGCGGCCTGTTTGGCGCGCCGCGCCGAGTCCAGTACGTCCGCGGCGGTCGCGCTCTGGACGGGATTCAGAACTGTGGTCACCGGTTCCCTCTTCCATTACTCAAGATGGCGGTCATACCGCCACCAGATCGTCCGCGTGCACGACCTCGCGGCGGCGTTCCGGCGGCAGATCGTGCAGCGACTTGCCAATAATGGCCGGCAACTCGACGGCGTCGTGGCCGACGAAGCCGCGGGCGACCACCCGCGAGTCGGGACCCACCAGGTCCACCACGTCACCGGACTCGAAATCGCCGGTGAAACCGGTGATTCCGGCGGGCAGCAGCGACTTGCGGCGCAAGATGACCGCCGCAACCGCCCCCGCGTCCAGGCTGATGGTCCCGGCGGAGGTGGCGGCATGGCGCAACCAGAACAACCGGGCGCTGGTGCGTCTGGTGGCCGGCGCGAACGCGGTGCCGACGGCCGATTCCCCGACAACCGTCAACGCCGCGGCGGCGTCATCGGCTGAGGCCAGCAGGACCGGGATGCCGGCGCCGGTCGCGGTCAGCGCCGCGGTTAGTTTGGAGGCCATACCGCCGGTCCCGACATCGCTGCTGGGGGAAACGATCTGTACCTCGGCCAGCACCGCCGTGTCGCTGACCTCGGCTATCCGCGCCGACCCGGCCGACCGCGGGTCGCCGGTGTACAGGGCGTCGACATCGGAGAGCAGGACCAGCGCGTCGGCGCCGACCAGGTGCGCGACCAGCGCGGCCAGCCGATCGTTGTCGCCGAAGCGGATTTCGTGGGTTGCGACGGTGTCGTTCTCGTTGACCACCGGAACGACGCCGAAATGCAGCAGCTTGGACATCGTCCGTTGGGCGTTTCGATAATGCGCGCGCCGAACGACATCATCGGAGGTGAGCAGCACCTGACCGACGGTCAGCCCGAATCGGGCGAATGAGCCGGCATATTGCTCGGCCAGCAGCAACTGCCCCACCGAGGCCGCGGCCTGCTGGGTGGCCAGATCGCGGGGACGCCGACGCAGCCCGAGCGGGGCGAGCCCGGCTGCGATGGCACCGGAAGACACCAGGACGACCTGGGAACCGGCCAGTTGCCGGGCGGCGACCGCATCGACGAGCGCGTCCAGCCGGCCACGATCCAGACCGCCGGTCGACGTGGTGATCGAGGACGATCCCACCTTGACGACGATCGTCCTGGCGCCGGCGACTGCTCGGCGGGTCGCCGAGCCACCCTCGCCGGTCACGGCTGGATCGATGGCCAACTCAGTCATCGCCGACACCCAGCCGCGCGCGCAGCCGATCGATGTCCGCATCGTCGAGTTGGTGGTCTTCGACGTCCAGCCCTCGCCGCAGCCGGTGCAATGCCTTGCGCTCGTCCGCGCCGACCCGATCGTTGCTCTCCAGCCGCAGGTCGGTGCCGCGCCCGGTGGGCTGCAGGTCGACGCCGGCCAACGTGGTGGGTTCCCATTCGAAGGTGACCCGGCCGATGGTGACCGGCGCACCCGGCTGCGCACCGATCTTGACCAGCTTCTCTTCCACACCCAGGCGCGCCAACCGGTCGGCGAGGTAGCCGATGGCTTCGTCGTTGGTAAAATCGGTCTGCTTGATCCAGCGTTCCGGTCGGGTGCCCCGGACGATGAACCCGCCGTCCTCTTCGGGGTCGATCTCGACAGTGAACTGCGCCTCGTTGACCGCCTTCGGCCGCAACACGATCCGTTCCGCGGACGCCGCCGGGCGCGCGATCCGGTCGGCGCGCACGACATCGGCCAGCGCGAAGGTCAGCTCGCGCAGGCCCTCGTGGGTGGCGGTCGAGACCTCGAAGACCTGGTACCCGGCCGCCCGCAGATCCGGGGCGACCAGGTCGGCCAATTCACGAGCCTGCGGCACGTCGATCTTGTTCAGCACCACGACCCGCGGCCGGTCGGCCAGGTCGGAACCGAGCGATGGGGTGTATTCGGCCAGCTCATGCTCGAGTTGGGCGATGTCGGACTCCGGGTCCCGGTCCGGTTCGAAGGTCGCGCAGTCCACCACATGGACGAGCACCGCACACCGTTCGATGTGCCGGAGAAACTCCAGGCCGAGTCCCTTGCCCTGGCTCGCGCCGGGGATCAGCCCGGGCACATCGGCGATGGTGAAAACCTCCGCGCCGGCGGTGACCACCCCGAGGTTGGGCTGGAGCGTGGTGAACGGGTAGTCGGCGATCTTCGGCTTGGCCGCCGACAGCACCGAGACCAGCGAGGACTTACCCGCCGACGGATACCCGACCAGGCCCACATCGGCGACGGACTTGAGTTCGAGGGTGACCTCGGCATCCGCGCCCTCCTCGCCGAGCAGCGCGAAGCCGGGGGCCTTGCGTGCGCGGGAGGCCAGCGAGGCATTGCCCAGCCCGCCGCGGCCACCCTGGGCCGCGACATAGCTGGCACCGGCGCCGATCAGATCGACCAGCACCCGGCCGGCACCGTCCAGCACCACGGTGCCGTCGGGCACCTGCAGGATCAGCGACTCCCCCTGCGATCCGCTGCGATGGTCCCCGGCACCGGGTTTGCCGTTGCCGGCCTTCGCGTGCGGCCGGAAGTGAAAGTCGAGCAGCGTGTGCACGTTGGGATCGACGACCAGGATCACGTCGCCACCGTTGCCGCCATCGCCGCCGTCCGGTCCGCCGAGCGGCTTGAACTTCTCGCGATGTACGGAGGCGCAGCCGTTGCCACCATCCCCCGCCTGCAGATGCAGAACTGTGCGGTCGATGAACCTGGCCATGCCTCCTCCTTTCACTGATCCGCTCGCGGCGCTGGCGAACGTCCGGTCCGGACGATCCCTGAGTGTCAACGTTGCGGTGCGGGCATTTCTGCCCAGATGCCGACGAGGGGCGTGTCCGGAGTTGCTCCGAACCCGCCCCTCGTCAGGGAAAACTCATCTGCGTCAGGTCAGACCTGGGCAGCCGCCGGGTCAACGATGTTGACCGTCTTACGGCCGCGCTTGAGGCCGAACTTAACCGCGCCGGCGCTCAGCGCGAACAGCGTGTCGTCCTTGCCGATGCCGACTCCGACGCCGGGGTGGAACTTGGTGCCGCGCTGGCGGACCAGGATCTCGCCGGCGTTGACCTCTTGGCCACCGAACCGCTTGACCCCGAGCCGCTGGGCATTGGAGTCGCGACCGTTCTTGGAACTGGACGCGCCCTTCTTGTGTGCCATGTTTCGCCTACCTTCAGCCGACGGTGATGCTGGTGACCTTGACCTGGGTCAGCGGTTGGCGGTGGCCCTGCCGCTTGTGGTACCCGGTCTTGTTCTTGAACTTGTGGATGACGATCTTCGGGCCCTTGGTGTGGGCCAGGACCTCGCCGGAAACGGAAACTTTGGCCAACGCATCGGCGTCGGTGGTGAGGTCAGCGCCGTCGACGAGCAGAACCGCCGCGAGGTCCACGGATGTGCCGAGGGTCCCGTCGAGCTTCTCGATCTCGATAACGTCGCCTTCGGCAACCTTGTACTGCTTGCCGCCGGTCTTAACGATCGCGTACATCGCGGACGCGCCTTCCTAAAAGTCAGTCATGCATCGTTTGTTTCACACAGTGGTTCGGACCCCTATGAACAGCAGGCCCGAGGAAATTCTGATCCGAGCAATCGAAAGGCCGCCGATGAACGACGGCCGACGGTTCAGAGTACGCGGCGGGAGCCGGTCAGGGCAAACCGGCTCCCGGTCGGGCCGCTACACCTGCGGTGGCCCGGCGGGCCGGGACGCTGACCGACGTCGACGGGGAGCGGCCGGCCCGCTGACGACCGCAGCGGCGACCGGCTCGATCACCACCGCGAGCGGCAGCTCCGGAGCGATTTCCTGGCCGCCATTGTCCTGGCCGTTGTTCTGATCTGCGGCGGGATGCCCGAGGTCTTCGCTGTGCGGAAGCTCGACCTGGTCAGCCTGATCCTCGGGGCTCGATCCATCGACGGAGTCGTCGGTGACGCCGCTGCCGTCGAGGTCACCGTCCTCCTCGGCCGCGTCCGCGGCCCCGTCGAGCGCATCTCGCCGATCACGCCCGCGGCCACCCCGCCGGCGACCCCGACGGCTGCCCTGGCGATCCTGGCCACCCTCGTGCTCATCGGTGTCCGAGGAGGGCGCAGGCAGCAGGGATTCCAGCTCGACCTCGGGATAGGGGCCGGTCTCGTCGCCAACCGGCGCCTCCACGACCAACCCGTTGAGCTCGGCGACCAGCTCGCTGCTCAGATCGACCGGCGAGAACCCGGTGTCCGTTTCGGTGTCCGTGTCCATGTCCATGTCCATGTCGGTGTCCGTACCGGTGCCGGTGCCGGCGGCAATGACACTGTCGGATTCGGCGAACATGGGTGGCTTCGGGCCGCGCGGATCCCGGCGGGGCGCCGGCACCTGCGGCTGAGCCGCGGTCACATCGACCTCGACCTCCGCTGCCGGCAGCTCCCGTGCGCCATCGCGGCCACGGCGGCGACGCCCGGCGGCTCCGCGATCCTCGAGGCCGCGGGCCACCCCGCCACGCTCAGAACCGCCACGCTCGGAACCACCGCGATCGGAACCACCGCGATCGGAACCGCCGAAGCGGTCACCGGTGTCCCCGAGACCGGCGTCGACAGGCACGTCGCGCAGGATGATGCCCCGGCCGTGGCAGTGCTCGCACGGCTCAGAGAACGCCTCGACCAGCCCGGTGCCCATCTTCTTGCGGGTCATCTGCACCAGGCCGAGGGAGGTGACCTCGGCGACCTGATGCCTGGTGCGGTCGCGGCCCAGACACTCGGTCAGCCGACGCAGCACCAGATCCCGGTTGGCTTCCAGGACCATGTCGATGAAGTCGATCACGATGATGCCGCCGATGTCGCGCAACCGCAGCTGGCGAACCACTTCCTCCGCCGCTTCCAGATTGTTCTTGGTGACGGTCTCCTCGAGATTGCCGCCCGAACCGGTGTACTTGCCGGTGTTGACGTCGATCACCGTCATCGCTTCGGTCCGGTCGATGACCAGCGAGCCACCAGAGGGCAGGTAGACCTTGCGTTCCAAGGCCTTGGCGATCTGCTCGTCGATGCGATGCGCGGCGAACACGTCGGTTGCTCCCTCGAAGCGGACTACCCGGTCGGCCAACTCCGGCGCGACCTCGGAAACATAGCTGCTGAGCGAGTCCCAGGAGTCGTCGCCGTCGATGATCAGCTGGCTGATATCGGAGTTGAACAGATCCCGGACCACCTTGAGCAGGGTGTCGGGCTCGGCGTACAGCTGCTGTGGCGCCGACGCCTTCTTCTGAGCCTGACGGGTGATCTCTGCCCACTGTTCCTGCAGCCGCTCGACGTCCCTGGCCAGCTCCTCCTCGGACACTCCCTCGGCAGCGGTGCGGATGATCACCCCGGCGTCCGCCGGCACGATGCGATCCAGGATGGCCTTGAGCCGGCGGCGCTCGGTGTCCGGCAGTTTGCGCGAAATTCCGGTCGCACCGCCCGCGGGGACGTAGACCAGGAAGCGGCCCGGCAGCGAGATCTGGGTGGTCAGCCGGGAACCCTTGTGCCCGACCGGGTCCTTGGAGACCTGGACCAGCAGGGTGTCTCCGCTGGACAGCGCCGTCTCGATCTTACGGGATTTGCCCGCCAGACCGGCGGCATCCCAGTTGACCTCGCCGGCGTACAGCACGGCGTTGCGGCCGCGGCCGATGTCGACGAATGCCGCTTCCATCGACGGCAGGACGTTCTGCACGCGGCCGAGATAGACGTTGCCGATCATCGAAGCGGTGCCGGCCCGGGAGACGAAGTGTTCTACCAGGACGCCGTCCTCGAGCAGGGCGACCTGCGCGAGATCACCGCGCTGGCGCACCGCCATCACCCGGTTGACCGATTCCCGGCGGGCCAGGAACTCGGCCTCGGTGAGGATCTGCGGGCGGCGGCGGGTCTGCAGCGAGTCCCGGCGGCGCTGCCGCTTGGCTTCCAGCCGGGTGGACCCGCGAACGCCCTGGACCTGCGACTCGGCCGACGGAACGGGCTTGGTCTCGCGCACGTGCACCACGGTGTCGGCGGGATCGTCGGGCCGGTTGGGGTCCTCGCCGGCGCCACCGCGACGGCGCCGGCGACGCCGACGGGCGCTCGAGCCGGTGCTGGAGTCCGACTCGCCGTCCTCGTCCTCGGTCACCTCGTCGGTTGCCTCCGCGGCATCGGTATCGCTCTGGGCGCCCGCGCTGGTGCCTGCCTCGGCGACAGCTGTTCCGGGCCGGTTGCCGCCTTGGCGCCGACCGCCCCGACGCCGGCGGCTGCCACCCGAAGCGGACTCGCCGGCGGGTTCGTCGTCTTCGTCGGCGGCATCGTCGGGCTCGTCGGCCTGGTCGTCAGCGGTCGCCGGGGCTACGGCCGCGATGGCGGAATCTTCGGCTCCCGGCGCTCCGCCGGTCGGGGCGTCGGCCGTTTCGTCGAGCTGTTCGGCGGTGTCCCGATCGGTGTTGCGGCCACGGCCGCGGCGACCACGCCGCCGGCGGCGGCCGGCCTCCTCGGCGGTCGGGTCCACGGCCGTATCCGGCGAGCCACCCTCGGGCGCCTGATCGACGGTTGCGGAGGAATTCGCCGCAGCGGTCGAGGAGTCGGTGCCGAGGAGGGCCATGAGGGCTTCCTCGCCGACCTGCTTGGCGATCACCGAGTTGGCGGACTTGACCTCGACGCCGCGGTCGGCCAGCGTGGCGATCATCTCCCGTGCGCTGATTCCGGCGCGTTTGGCCAGTTCATGGACCCGGGAGCGAGCCGGCAGGCCGGCCAGGGCGGTCGCCAGCCGCTCGTTGACGATGGGCTCCGGGACACCGGACGGCGGAGCCTGGACGGCGGCCAGAAAGGTCGGCGCCCATGGCTCGGCGGTGACCCGGGGCCGCTCTGTTGGAGGCTCTGCTTGAGGCTGTGCTGGGTGCTCCGTTGGGTGCACCGACGGCTGCTCGAGTTCGGTGGGAAACAGCGCGGACAGCGCGGCCCGGGCGGTGGTGGCATCGATCGACGCCTGCGCCGACCCGGCCGGCGAACCGATCTCGGTCAACACCGCGAGCAGTCTCTTGGAGGTGACACCGGCCCGTTTGGCCAACTCATGGATCCGCTGTTTGGCCGGCAGATCCGCCAGCAATTCGTTCAGGCGGACCGCAATTCCAGTTGTCTCAGTCATTTTAGTTATCCCTCCCAAGCCACCGGGCGCGTCGATCAGGCGCGTCCGCTCGGTGACCTTGGATCAGCTGGTGTCCGCGCTGCACGCAGCGCGGGAAGTCTTCTTTGGCGTGGATCACAGCCGATCAGCCTGGGGCGCCCACACGCGCACCACGGCGTCTCACTCACCATGTGCGTCGCAGTGCCCCGGCCCGACCTGGCCGGGCTGCCAGTGCGCAAACATCCACCGTGGGTGTTTCGCGCCGGCAACCAAGCCCAGTATCCCACAGCGCGCGGTCGACTCCACGATCACACGCCTCGTTCACAGCTTTCTCGGCGGAACCGCGGCTATCGTGGCACTACTGCTGACTGTCACGAGAGGGGACACGTGGTCACCTCTGCGATGTTGTGGGCCTTGGCCCGGTGTCCGTCCGGACCGGCGGCCGACACCACGATTGCCCCGTCGCCGCTCGGATCCGACACCGGTTGCGCGGAGTTGGCGAGCACCGGCCTGAACCTGACGATCCCGATTCTGCTGGCCATCTCGGTCCTGCTGGTCGGCACCGCGCTGCTGGGGTGGGCAATCCTTCGGCGGCCGCGGGTGGCCGGCCGCTGAGCCGCCGATCAGATCTCGACCACTATGTCCGTGGGTTGAGCCGCGCGATCGCCAGACTCAGCGCGGTGGCGAACCCGCACCACAGGGGGTAAGGGGACAGCGCCACCCCTGCCCGGCGGTCGGCCCGGCCGATGCGACGCGCCAGATCGGCCGAGCTCACCGCCAGGACCGCGCACTCCGCCGTCGCAAGCCACGGCTGCCTCGCCTTGAAGAACAACCAGGACCAGCCGGTGTTCAGGGCCAGATTGACGATCAGGGCATTGCGCAGGGCTTGCCGTTCCGCGCTCCGGCCCTGATCGGCCAGTCGATCCAGCGCATGCGCCGAGGTGATCGCGATGTCGGCGTACAGCGGTGTCCAGACCAGTCCGAACGCCGCCGGCGGTGGCTGCCAGGAGGGTTTGCGCAGGCCGAGATAATAGTCGGATTGCGGGTCGGTGCCGACGCCACCCAGCCCGGCCGAGGCCACTGTCGCGGCCACCGTCGTCAGCACAGTGGAGAGTTTCATTCGGGTGCACCTTCCAGGCCGTTTCCAACAATGACACCGACGATAGCGAATGCCCGAACAGTGAAGGTCGCCATGCCGACCACCTTCGGCGGCGGCGCGAAAAAGCGCGAGCCACTCGTCGGCAGCAGATCCAGATTCGTCAGGTGCTCGACGATCGGTATCCCCGCCGCGAGCAGTCCGGTGTGCGCGGGCCGCTCACCGGTGTGTGTGCCGTCGATGTTCAGCGAATCGATGCCGACCAGTGCGACATCCGCGGCGATCAGCTGCTGGACAGCCAACCGGTTGAGGAAAGGATGGTTCGTCAAGTAGTCGTCGGTCCCCCATCGACGGGCGTGACCGGTGTGGATCAGCACCGCCTTACCCGCCAGATCCAGGCCGTCAATCCCCAAGTCCCCGATCTCGGGGCGACCATCCACCGGCAGTTCATCGGTCCGTGACACGAGCGGCGACAACACCACTGCTGCCAGGTTGACCATCCGGGCCAGCGGCATCGTCGACAGGTCCGTAGCGCCGCGGAAACGGTGCGCCGGGGTGTCCAGGTAGGTGCCGGTGTTGGCGGCCATCGCGATGGTGCCGATGGAGAACTCGGTACCCGGCGCGTAGTGGCCGGCCGATTCCTCGAATGTCAAATGGGAGCCGAGTCGAGGCCCGGGAATTCCCGGGTAGGTGATCATCCCGTCGGTGATCGCATGGGACAGGTCGATCAGCGAGAAACCATCGGACATCGGTCGGGCTCCATCAGTTGGCAGCGGTGTCAGTCTTCAGCGGTGTCAGTCTTCAGCGGTGTCCAGCGTGCGCCGGTACAGAATCTCGTCGCGGCTCTCGTCCTCGCCGAGGCGAACCGAGTCGGGCAGCCGGCCGTATTCGGTGAAGCCCAGACCGACGTAGAACCGGTCGAGACCCTGACCGTCCCTGGCCCCCAGGGTGAGGATGGATACACCCATCTGGCCCGCCAGCGCCGCGACCTCGTCCATCAACCGGCGCCCCAGCCCGCGACCCTGGTAGTCCGGATCGACCATCAGGCTGCGTACGTCGGCCAGGTGCCGCCGGATCCGGAGTGACCCGGGCACCAGGAAAGCCACCGCGATCAGCCGCGTCCCCTCGGTCAGCACCACGGCGCGCCGGGTGCCGGCACGCAGCCCATTGACGGCTTCGCTGACCACCGGGGCGATCTCGCTGCGCTCGGCGGACGCCGCGAAGCCAACCGCGCCGCCGGCGGCAGATACCTTGTGCCACAGCGTCAGCAGCGCAGCCGCGAAGTGGTTGTCCGAAGCCAGGGACGAGATCCGTTCGCCGACCACGGCTCCCGGTTGACCCGGGCCGACGCGGCGGGCGACTATGCCGACCGGGAGGCCGTTTCGGGAGATGCTGACGTCAGGTTCGACGGGCGTCACAGATTCGGGAACCACAGGCCGATCTCCCGCTCGGCCGACTCCGGCGAGTCCGAGCCATGCACGATGTTGAACTGGACCTCGAGGCCGAAGTCACCCCGGATGGTGCCCGGAGTGGCCTTGTCCACCGGGTCGGTGCCCCCGGCGAGCTGGCGGAAGGCAGTGATCGCCCGCGATCCTTCGATCACCACGGCCACCAGCGGACCGCCGGTGATGAAGTCGACAAGGCTGTCGTAGAAGCCCTTTCCGACGTGCTCGGCATAATGCTCCTGCGCCACCGCCACGGAGGTCAGTCGGTATTCGAGGGCGACGACTGTGAGACCTTTGCGCTCGATCCGGCCGATCACCTCGCCGATGAGTCCGCGGGCGACCCCATCGGGCTTGATCAGGACCAGACTGCGCTCAGTACCTTCGGACACCAGGACAGCTCCTTCATTGTTGGACGCGGTGATATTGGTGTGCGCCGGGTGTCGTGTCAGTGCGACTGTGCCGGCGCACAGGGTGGGGCTCAGAGTCAACCTACAAGGTGATCAGCCGACGTCGCCGGTTTCCGGCCGTTGGCCCGGCAAACTACCTTCGGCCAGCCGCCGGCGGTACTCGCTGCGGAAGTGCAACAGGGTCCACCAGGCAACCCCGAAGATCAGCCCCATCACGCCCAGCGCCGGATAGATGAACCAGCACGCGACCGCCACCACCTGCAGGCCGATGATCAGCGGTACCGCGAACGGCTTCTTCACCTGCGTGCAGGCCAGGATCAGCACCAGCGCCAGCGCCAGGATGACGATCAGTTCCCAGGCGCGCAACTCATGGTCGTTGGACACGACCGGCAGGCCGAGCAACACGGTGATCGACTGCAGGATCAACGCCCCCGACATCACTCCGCGAAACCCGCGCTCCGGGTCGGACCGCCGACCGGGCGTCGGCTGCGCGGAGGTCATGGCGCGCTGATCGTGGTCGGCGCGTTCACTGCGGCAGCCGCCCGGCCAGGGATCGCGCGTCGCCCGCCGAAACGACCGACCCGGTGACCACCACTCCGGCACTTGAGCCGGTCTGGCCGACCTCGAGCGCACTGTTGGCCAGCGCCAGGTCGATCGCCAGTGCCAGCGCCTGACGAATGTCCTCGGCTGTGTGCACCCGCTCGGCGCCGAATACCTCCCCGGCGACTTCGGCCAGATCGGCCATCGGCATCGAGCGCGGAGATGAGTTGACGGTGACGATCACCTCATCGAAAGAATCGGCCAGTTCCAGCAGGATCCCGCGAACGTCCTTGTCGCCCAGCACGGCGACCACCCCGATCAGGTGCGGGAACGCGAACTCGTCGGCCAGCGCGGCGGCCAGTGCCCGCGCGCCGTGCGGATTGTGGGCCGCGTCGATCAGCACCGTCGGAGCGGTGCGAACGCGCTCCAACCGGCCCGGCGAGGAGACGGCCGCGAAGCCGTCCTGCACGGCGGCCACGTCGAGTTGCTTGCCCCGGCCGGCGCCGAAGAACGCCTCGACCGCGGCCAACGCGACCGCAGCGTTCTCGGCCTGGTGCGGTCCGTGCAGCGGCAGGAAGATGTCGTCGTACACCCCGCCCAGCCCCTGCAGGCTCAGCCGTTGGCCGCCGACGGCGAAACCGCGCTCCAGCACAGAGAACTCACTGCCGTACCTGGCCACTGTCGCGTCTGTTTCGACGGTGCGGCGCAGGATGACCTCCATCGCCTCCGGTGTCTGCGCACCGATGATCACGGTGGCCGCCGGCTTGATGATGCCGGCCTTCTCGCCGGCGATCTCGGCGATGGTCTCGCCCAGGTAGTCGGTGTGGTCCAGCCCGATCGGCGTGATCACGGCGACCTGCGCGTCGACCACATTGGTGGAATCCCAGCGCCCACCGAGACCGACCTCGATGACGCCGACATCGACGGGGGTGTCGGCGAAGGCCGCATATGCCATCGCGGTCAGCACCTCGAACTTGGACAGCTCGATCCCGCCGGCCTTGACCTGGGCCGCGTCGACCAGCTCGATGAACGGGGCCACGTCCGCGTAGGCGTGCACGAACCCCGGCCCGGAGATCGGCGCTCCGTCCAGGCTGATCCGCTCGGTCACCGATTGCAGGTGCGGCGAGGTGAACCGCCCGGTGCGCACGCCGATCCGGGTGAGGAGCGCGTCGATCATCCGGGCGGTGGAGGTCTTGCCGTTGGTGCCGGCCACCTGGATCACCGGGAAGCTGTGCTGCGGGTTGCCGAGCACATCCAGCAGCGCGGTGATCCGATCCAGCGACGGCTCGATCTTCGACTCCGGCCAGCGTCGATTGAGGATCTCTTCGACCTCATCGACGGTCAGAACGTGGTCCGGGTCGGCCAACTCGTCGGTCTGGTCGTCCAGATCCGCTGTGGCGTCGGCGATCTCGCCGGTGGGATCGGGCTCCAAGATGGCCGATGCGGCACCACCGTGGGCGGCGGCGCGGCCATCGAACTCGGCCCAGACCTCGTCGTACTCGCTGATCTCGTAGTCGCCACTTCCGTCCCGCTCGTTGCGGGCGGCATGCTCGGGAAACTCGTCGTCGTCGGGAGTGCGGTTCATCACTTGCCACCAAGCTCGGTCAGTCGTGCGGTGATCCGCTCGATATCGGCGGTCGCCCGGGCAGCCCGGGCGCGAATCTTGTCGACGACGGCCACCGGGGCCCTGTCGGTAAATGCGGTATTGCCGAGCTTCACGAAGGTATCTCCGATCTCTTTCTCGGCGGCCGCGAGATCCTTGTTCAGCCGGGCGATCTCGGCGCCGATATCAACTGTCCCGGAGGTGTCCAGGTCGACGGTGACGACGTCCTGACCGGCCTGGCCGACGGCGACCTGCACACTGACCGACGAGCTGAACTCGGATTCGGGCTCGGTGAGCCGAACCACGGACCGGATCACCGCTTCGAGCGAGGCCAGCCCGGCGGCGTCCAGGCCGGTCAATGCGGCCGGCACCTTCGCGCTGGGCCGCAGACCCTGGTCGGTCCGGAACCGGCGCACCTCGGTGATCAGGTGCTGGGCATGCGCGATCCGGCCGGCCACCGCCGGGTCCGCCGCGACGCCGGAAGCCGTCGGCCAGTCGGCGATCACGATGGACTCGCCGCCGGTGAGCGACTTCCAGAGTTCCTCGGTGACAAAGGGAATGAACGGATGGAGCAGGCGAAGGACGGTATCCAGCGTGTGGCCGAGCACCTGCCTGGTCGGCTCGGCCTGCGACTCGTCCCCGTAGATCGCCACCTTGGCGAACTCCAGATACCAATCGCACAGTTCGTCCCAGACGAAGTGGTACAGACCTTCGGCGGCCTTGCCGATCTGGAAGTCGGCGAGCAGGCCGCCGGTCGCGGTGACCGTCTCGTCGAGACGGTCCAGAATCCACCCATCCGGATCACTGAGCGCCGCGCGGTCAACTGGCGCGTCCGGTACCCGCGCACCGTTCATCAGTGCGAATCTGGTGGCGTTGAACAGTTTCGAGCAGAAGTTGCGCGAACCGGCCACCCATTCCGCGGCGGCGGCCTGATCGGCACCGGGGTTCGCCCCGCGGGCCAGGGTGAGCCTGACCGCGTCGGCGCCGTAGGTGTCGATCCAGTCCATCGGATTGACCACGTTGCCGCGGGACTTACTCATCTTGCGGCCACGGTCGTCGCGCACCATGCCGTGCAGGGCGACCACGTCGAAGGGCTGCGCGCCATCCATCGCGTACAGGTTGAGCATCATCATCCTGGCCACCCAGAAGAACAGGATGTCGTAACCGGTGACCAGCACCGAAGTGGGGTAAAACGCCTGCAGGGTAGCGGTTTTCGCCGGCCAGCCCATCGTTGAGATCGGCCACAGACCGGACGAGAACCAGGTATCAAGCACGTCGGGGTCCTGGGTCCAGCCGTCGCCCGGGATCTCGTCATCCGGCCCGACGCAGCGCACCTCGCCGTCCGGCCCGTACCAGACGGGAATCTGATGCCCCCACCAGAGCTGGCGGGAGATGGTCCAGTCGTGCATGTTGTCGACCCAGTCGAAGTACCTGGTCGCCAGTTCGGGCGGGTGAATCGCGGTCCGCCCGTCGCGCACCGCATCTCCGGCCGCCTTGGCCAGCGGACCGACCTTGACGAACCACTGCAACGAGAGTCGGGGTTCGATCACATCGTCGCTGCGCGAGCAATGCCCGACCGCATGCACGTACGGAATCTTCTCGGCCACGATCCGGCCCTGCCTGCGCAGTTCCTCCTTGATCGCACCGCGTGCCACGAAGCGATTCATGCCATCGAAAACTGTTCCGGTGCCGACGATGTCGGCTGCCTCGTCGAGCACAGTGATGGCCGGCAGATGGTGTCGCAGTCCGATCTCGAAGTCGTTCGGGTCATGCGCCGGGGTCACCTTGACCGCACCGGTGCCGAAGGTGGGGTCTACGTGTTCATCGGCCACCACCGGGATCTGCCGATTGACAATGGGCAGCAGCACCGTGCGGCCGATCAGGTGGGCGTAACGCTGGTCGTCCGGATGCACCGCGATGGCGGTGTCACCGAGCATGGTCTCGACCCGGGTGGTGGCGACCACCACAGAATCGTTCGTGTCCCCGGGCGCACCTTCGATTGATCCGTAACGGATCGAGATCAGTTCGCCCTCGTCGTCGGAGTGTTCGACCTCGATGTCCGATAGCGCGGTACGACATCCCGGGCACCAGTTGGTGATTCGGTTGGCCCGGTAGATCAGACCATCGTCATAGAGCCGTTTGAAGATGGTCGAGACGGCCTCGGAAAGTCCGTCGTCCAGGGTGAACCGCTCCCTGGTCCAGTCGACCGAATCGCCGAGTCGGCGCATCTGGCCCAGGATCAAGCCGCCGGACTCGGCCTTCCAGTCCCAGACCTTCATGATGAACAGCTCGCGGCCGAAGTCGTGCCGGGTCTTGCCGTCGATCGCCAACTGCTTCTCGACCACGTTCTGGGTGGCGATGCCGGCGTGGTCCATGCCCGGCAGCCACAGCACCTCATCGCCGGACATCCGATGCCAACGGCACAGGATGTCCATGATGGTGTGGTCGAGGGCGTGCCCGACGTGCAGACTGCCGGTGACGTTGGGCGGCGGCAGGACAATGGTGAACGGCTTCTTCGCGCCCGACAGCACCTGCTGCGGGTCGGCGGTGAAATAGCCGGCCGCCTCCCATCGGCGGTAGGTCGCTACCTCCACGGCTGCCGGGTCATAGTGGCTTGGCAGGTCGAGGGCGGGCGTCCGGGAAGCAGTCACCCAGCCAGTTTAGGCGGCGCGGCCATCGGGTTTGGCCGTGTCAGAAAGCGGCGATCGACAGCGGCGCGCGTTCCTGCCTGGTCAGCGCGCGCAAGATCGGCAGCGGTCCGTGCCTACGGACGGCCAGCGCGGTCAACAACTCGAGCACCGGCTCGAGCGCTTCGGCGGACAGCACCGGGGTCGGCACGTGCACGCTGACCGCGAGGTCATCCGAGTGCACCGCGAGTTCCATCAATCTGGTCAGCAGAAAGTCGTCGAGCGTGAGCATCCGCTGGGCCCACGGCAGGAACACCACCCGCTCCGCCAGTTCCAGCTGCAGGCGATCCCGAAGCACGTTGATGGTGGCGGTGGCCGTCGCCGCCAGCTGGGCGGCCGTGCCAGGGGCAGTCTCTTCGCCGACCTGCCGGATGGCGACATTGGCGTCATCGGACAGACCGGCGCCGATCCAGGCGGCCCTGGAATAGTGCTCCGCCAGGGTGACCGGCCGGCCGTGTGGCAGTTCGGCCGCCAGCGAACGCGGCACATACAGAATCTGCAGGGCCAGATGACCGGCGAGGCCGCGAACGGTGAAATCGGCCAACGCACTGGGCTGATTCCATTGCCTGTCGACCTGCGGGTGGGCCAGCAATCTGGCGGCGGCTTCGGCGGCGATCAGGAATTGCTGGCGAATCGGCGTGAGAGTCACAAATCCATCCTTGTCGAGAGCTCAATACGAGCGGGGCAGCTGCA
This sequence comes from Mycobacteriales bacterium, assembly GCA_038245175.1. Taxonomy (GTDB): domain Bacteria; phylum Actinomycetota; class Actinomycetes; order Mycobacteriales; family Nakamurellaceae; genus Nakamurella. The sequence goes on from JBBRSR010000013.1 coordinate 67,250, forward strand.
GGCAGTGATGGGCAATGTAGTTGAGTACCATCTCGGCGTTCACCGGCGCGATCCGCAACAGCCGGGCCATTCCGTACAACGGCATCAGCCCGTACTCGGCGGCCAGGCCGTTCCCGCCGTGGGTCTGGATCGCAGCGTCGACTGCGGCGCCGGCGGCCTCGGCGGCAGCGTACTTGGCCATGTTGGACTCGATGGCGGCGGGCAGCCCCTTGTCGTGCAGCCAGGCCGCCTTGGCCATCATCAGGGCGGCCAGATCAACGGCGACCTTGGCTTTGGCCAGTGGGTGCGAAACCCCCTGATGGGCCCCGATCGGCACCCCCCGCCACACCGTGCGGCTGCGGGCGTAATCCACGGCCCGGTCCAATGCGTACTGGCCGATGCCGACGCAGAGCGCGGCCGAGGCTATCCGCTCCGGATTCAGCCCATCGAACAGCGCAATCAGCCCGGCGCCTTCGCCGCCGATCATCGAGGTCGCCGGCACCCGGACGTCATCGTAGAACACGGTGAATTGGCGATCGGGAATCTGCGCGGCCATCTCGATCTGTTGCCAACTCAACCCGGCGGCGTCGGTGGGCACCATGAACATGCTGATTCGCGCCTTGCCGGTGACCTCGTCGACGCCGGTCCGGACGACGGTCAGGATGGCGGCGGCGGAGTCGACGCCGGAGATGTAGTACTTGGACCCACTGATGAGATAGTCGTCGCCGTCCGGCCGGGCGGTGGTGATGATCCCGTGCGAATTCGAGCCCGCATCGGGTTCGGTGATCGCGAAGGCTACCGTGGTATGGCCGTCCGCAAGGGCGGTCAGCCAGCGTTCCTGCTGCTCAGGGCTGCCGTGCCGCTTCAGGACCTCAACCGCGACGGCGCTGGAGACAAGCAGTAGGAGCAGCGGGCAACCTCCGGCAGCGGCTTCCTGCGCCACGATCGCGAGTTCGGACATGCCGGCGCCGCCGCCGCCGAACCGTTCCGGCACGTTGATGCCGATGAACCCGGCATCGCCCAGCTCTTTCCACAGTGCGTGCTGCGGTTCGCCCCGTCGACCGTGTTCGGCGTAGTCGGCGCCACCGTACTGCGCGGTGATCTGCCGGACGATAGCCCGGATCTCGGCGTATTCGACCGGATCGGTGAATTCGGGCATCCGCCATCACCTCCTGTTCGGCATCGTTGCCTGGTGCTGATCTGTCCAGCATGCCGCGTGCTTCCCGCCGAGGCCAGTACCGGGTGGTTTTCGGTGGTCCGCAGCAACTATCGGTCCTTCTGGAACAGCAGGCTGCCGATGAAGAACGCAGGTAGCGCGGCGAACGCCACGAGCGCCGCGATCGGCGCCAAGAACGCGAGCACGATCGCGATCGGATAGACGACGACACTGACCATGGATCGGCGCACCCCCGTCCGCGCGTACCTGACGTCGGCGGCGTCGTGCAGCAATTCCGGCGACCGGGTCAGATAGCCGTAGAGCAGAATCCAAGCCAACGGCACCAGGAACCCGATCGCTCCGTACAGCACCATCGCGGTGACCTGGTCACCGTGATCGCCGGTTCGGACCGCGGCCGACATCACCGCGGCCGGCCAGGGAAAGAGCGACGCCACCAGCAGTACCACCAGGTTGGCGCAGATCAGCTGGATGTCGACCTGACGAACCTTGGTGAACAGATCGTGGTGGTTGATCCAGATCGCCGCGATGTTGAAGAAGGCAGCCAGGTAGGCGACATAGGCCGGCCACTGGTCCAGCAGGGCTGCCGCCAACCCACCGTGTTCCACCTCCGGCGCATGCAGGTCCAGAACCAACAAGGTCAGTGCGATGGCGAAGACGCCGTCGCTGAAGGCTTCGACGCGATTGCTCTCGGCCAAGCCCCGAGTGCGCGGGTGCGGATGCGGATGCGATGTCATGACCGCAAGCATTTCAGGACTCCCGGCGAAATATCAGCAGCGCCGCCGACGGTAGCGTGATCCGGGAAGGGAAGTGAGATGGTCAACGATCTGCCGCCGTTCGCTGAGGTCAGCGTGCCTGGAGGAGACCCCGCGCCCGGGACGGTCGGGCCAGGGACTGGTCCGGAGCCGACCATCGAGCTGGACGACGCCGCCGCCGAGGCGTCGTTCTCCCGGAGGTCCAACAACTCATTCGACGCGCCGGACGACACCATTCCGGACGACCACATTCCGGACGACCACATTCCGGACGGCAGCACTGCCGAACCAGCAGACCTCGTTGTCCCGAGTGCGGTCCCGATGGACCTGGTCTCCCCGATCGGCCCAGCGGCGCCACCGCCGGCGCCCTCCCCCACCGAGGCGGTCGAGGCGATCCTGGGCCGGCTCACCGACGGCGCCCGGTGGTTTGCCCAGCGCCTGCCGGCCGGCGGTCCGGCGCGCCGCCCGCGGCTGGTGGTGATCGCCGGCGATCACGACGGACCCGATCGTGGCCCGGCCGACCTCGACCACACCCGCGGCGTGATCAGCCGGCTGGCCGAATCCGCTGGGGCCGGGGTCCGCGAGGAAGATTTAGCGCTGCGCTTCGACGGTCCCGGCGGACCCGGCCCTTTCAAGATCCGGCAATCCCATGACAGGTCGGTAACCGCTGACGTGCTGACCATCGAACAGGCGGTCGCAGCGGTGGGCGCCGGCCGCACGATCGCCGGTCAGGAGATCGACGCCGGGGCCGACCTGCTGATTCCGGGACTGCTGGGCTCCGGGCACGCGGTAGCGCTCGGCTCGTTGACCGCCGCGCTTTCCGGCATGGAACCCGACCAGGCCGTTTCGATATCGGACCGCGACGTGACCGCCTGGATGTCGGTGGTCGCCGATGTGCGAGATTCGCTGTTCCGGCTACGCTCCGGCGACTCGGACGCGGTGTCGCTACTGGCGGCCGTCGGCGGGGCCGATCTGGCCGCGCTGGTCGGATTCTGCGCTCAGGCAGCGGTCCGGCGGACCCCGGTCCTGCTCGACGGGATACCCGCAACGGTCGCCGCAGTGCTTGCCCACCGGCTGGCCCCGCAGGCCGAGTCCTGGTACATCGCCGCAGGCCAGGCGCCTACTCGTGCCGGTCGTCGGCTGCAGGAGATGCTGGGACTGCGGACTGTGGTCGACCTCGGCACCGATACCCCGTTCGGGGCAGGCGCGCTGCTGGCTTTGCCGCTCATTCAGCTGGCGCTCACCGAACTGAGCCAACATCCCGATCTGCCGGCCACGGCGACGACCCAGGTGGCGGCGCGCTCAGTTGGTGCCGGGCGCACCGGAGACGACACTTCCCTGACCGACACTTCCCTGACCGACACCGACCTGGACGACGCTGACCAGGTCGCCGTAGGCAGCGGCAGCAGCGGCGAGCAGGTCGGCGGAGATGACGCCGACGCCGACTTGGACACTATTGGTGTCCGGGTTGATGCCCACGGAAACGACATTGGTGCCCTGGGCGGCGAACGGTTCCCCGGCGCGTAGCCCGGCCGCTATCGCGGTCAACTCGGCCAGCGAGTGCTCCTGGTGATCGACCGAGACGGCGATCCCGGCATCCTTGGCGGCGACGACGAAAACGGCGACATCATCGCTGATGCTCTTACCCTTGACCAGGTGCACGGTGGCGGTCAGTGAGCCGGCTGCTCCGTCGGTCGTGGACACGCCGGCATAGCGCTCCGGATGTAGCTGGACGGCGTGCGTCAGGGCCGTCAATGCGACTGTGGGATCCACCGGCTCGGGCTCGGAGAAGCCCATCACCGACTCGACAGCGGAGCTTCCGGCTACGGTGACTCCCGGTGTCGCGCTCGTGGCCGGCGGGGCGGCACAGCCAGGCACGAGTGCGCCTGCCACCAGAACCACGGCGAACAGCGATCCCGACCCTGATCCGGTGGCGCTGGACCACCGCACCGTTCGGGCGCGGGCGATCAGTCTCATTTTCTGGCGCACTCCCACTAGTTGAATAGCTATCCGCTGGACCCTAGGGCATTTTGCCGAGCGATTTGTCGGGTATGCCGATCTGGGCGCGTCTGGTAACCCTGGAAATAGGCCGGTCACGGGCTCGATGATGGTGTTCTCTCAGTCCGGGATGCGCCAATCGATGGGCGATCCACCCATTGCCACCAGAAGGTCGTTAGCCCGGGAGAATGGTTTCGACCCGAAGAATCCACGGCTGGCCGACAGCGGTGACGGATGGACGGAATCGATGTGCGGTATAGCTGCGAGCATCGGGATCAGCGTCTGCGCGTCCCGTCCCCACAGGATCGCCACCAGTGGACCGCCGCGGGCGACCAGCGCGCGAATGGCGATCTCGGTCAGCCCCTCCCAGCCCTTGCCCCGATGAGCGGCCGGCTCTCCCGGCCGAACCGTCAGCACCCGATTCAGCAGCAGAACACCCTGCCCGCTCCAGGCCGCCAGGTCACCGTGCGCCGGAACGGCGATTCCCAGGTCCGAGCTCAGCTCCGAGTAGATGTTCGTCAGTGACCGCGGCAGCGGCCGGACCTGCCGGTCGACGGCGAAGGACAGCCCTACCGGGTGACCCGGTGTGGGGTACGGATCCTGCCCGACGATGAGCACCCTGACCTGGTCGAAGGGCTGTTGGAAGGCGCGCAGGATACGGTCGGCGGCCGGCAGATAAGTGCGACCGGCAGCCACCTCCGCCCGCAGGAACTCGCCCATCGCCGCCAGTTGCCCGGCGGCGGGCGCGAGCGCCTGCGCCCAACCGGGGTCCAGGCCAAGCGGCAGCGACGGGGAGATCATTTGAAGTGGTCCCAGCCCGTTTCGCCCTCGTAGGCACTGCCGTCCACGGTCACTCCCGTACCGGGCAGGACCCGCCCGATCAGCTGCCACGGTGACGGCAGCGGCGTCTCCGCAGGGAATGTCGCCACCAGCGCGTGATCGTCACCGCCGGTGAGCACCCAGGCCAGCGGGTCCTTCCCCAGCGCCGAGGCCACCTCGACCAGCCGCGGATTGAGATCCAGCGCGGTCGAGCGAATGTCGATCGATACCCCGGATGCCCTGGCCAGATGGCCCACGTCGGCGAGCAGACCGTCGGACACATCGATCATCGACGTCGCGCCCAGATCGGCCGCCAGCGGACCGGCGGTCAAGGGCGGTTGCGGCTCGCGGTAGGCGCCGACCATCGCTGCGGGCGAGCGGAATCCGCGGGACAGCACGGCCAGCCCGGCGGCGGCCCAACCGACCCGGCCGGCCAAAGCCACCAGGTCGCCGGGGCGGGCGCCGCTGCGCAGCACCGGAGCCGCGCCGCGAAGGTCGCCGAGCACGGTGACTGCGATGGTCAGGGTTTCCGAGCGGGTGAGGTCGCCGCCAACCAGCCCGGCCCCGACTTCGGCGGCCACCGTGTGCAGACCCTTGCCGATGCCGATGATGACCTCGGCGGCCGTGGCCGGCGGCGCCGCGATACCGACCACGAGCGCGGTCGGCACGGCCCCCATGGCGGCGATGTCGGCCAGCGCGGCCAGCGCCGCACGCCGGCCGATCTGCTCAGGGGTGGCCCAGTCGAGGCGAAAGTGCACGCCGTCGACCAGCAGGTCGGTGCTGACGACCACTCGTCCGTCGGCGACGGCGACCAGGGCCGCGTCATCACCTGGCCCGATCAGTGTGCTGGCGGGTTGTACTTGACCTGCGGTGATGCGATCGATCAGGGCAAACTCGCCGACTGCGGTGATGGCCTGGTCGGCCCCACGGGGTGGCGGGCCGGCGGAGCGGGCGGACGAGGTAGCGATGACGGCCTCCGAAAAAGACGAACCAAGAGATGGCGAACTGGGCGACGGGTACAAGCTGACTGATCAGATGTGGACTTGCTGCGCGCCAATCCGGGCGGCAGGGTCCATGGTGCAGGGTCCATGGTGCAGGACACGGACCGGATAAGGTGAGTCTGCAGTGGGAGAGTCTCCCATTGTCGACAGTTGATCCGGCTCACTTTTCGTTGTCAGCGGCAGGCTGCGCCCATCGGGTGCGGCGGAAACAGAGGCGCACCGTGGTGCAGGCATTCATCCTGATCCAGACCGAGGTCGGCCAGGCAGCGGCGGTCGCTCTGGCCATCTCCGAGATCCCCGGCGTGACCAGCGCCGAGGACGTGACCGGTCCCTATGACGTGATCGTTCGCGCCGAAGCCGAGACGGTCGACGAGCTCGGCAAGCTGGTGGTGGCCCGGGTTCAGGGCGTGCCGGGAATCACCCGGACGCTGACCTGCCCAGTGGTGCACCTGTAACTCGTGGCCGAGCTGGAACCGGCAGCGGAGTTGGAGGTGCCCCCCGGGCACGTCGACGCAAGGCCGAAGCGGTGGCGCCTGATCACCGCTATCGCCCTGCCGCTGATCGCCGTCATCGTGATCGTCCTGCTGGGTAGGTACGTGGCCGATCAGGTGGCCAACGACCCGGCCGAACCGCTGGCGGTCGGCATCGTGCCGCAGCCCGGATCGACCAGCGCTGGATGTGTCGCGCTGGACGCAGCCCTGCCTGCCGAATTGGACGGTCGAGCCCGGCGGACCATGGCGGTCGCGGAACCCGGAGTCGCCGGCTGGGGCTCCCCCGCCGTGGTACTTCGCTGCGGCATCACCGACCCGGCCGAACTCACCTGCACCGCCCAGCTCACCGCCTACAACGGGGTGACCTGGCTGGAGCTCGACTCCGCCGACCTCACGACCTACATCGCCGTCGACCGGTCCAGCCGGGTCGCGCTGACGGTGGACAACTCGGCCGGGGTCGGCGCCGTGCAGGCACTGTCGAACATCATCGAAACCGTGATGCCGGCCCGCGCGATATGCGCCGGCGGAGTGCTCAACCCCGTCGACACGCCCTGAGCCGAAGGCTTCGTTCGACGGCTGGCGGGCTTCTGTGCCCTGCCGTCGACGCCGCGTCTGCCATCCTCTTGCCATCCCGCAGGATGGTGATAGGATGGTTTTACCGGTGAAGGGAAGTGAGCTCGGTGGCCGAGATCGAAAAGACCGAAAAGATAACCATCAACCTGGGACTGGTTGATCTGGGCGAGATCGATCTGCTCGTTGGCGAGGGTTTCTACGCCAACCGCACCGATTTCATCCGATCTGCCATCCGGCGGCAACTGGAGACACGCTCCGGCGCCGTTCGGGACACCGTTGCCAGGCGCACCCTTGAGTTGGGTTCGCTGCACTACACCCGCGCCCAACTCGAGGAACTCCGGGCGGCCGGGCGAACGGTGCACCTGCGGGTGCTGGGTCTGGGCAGTATCGCCAACGATGTCTCGCCCGAACTGGCGCTGGCCACCATCGAATCGGTCGAAGTTCTGGGGGCATTCCGCGCCTCCCGCGAAGTCAAGGCCGCGTTGGCGGCCCGTACCACCTAGCGCCGCTGGGTCCACCTGACCGCAACCCCATCCAGGTCGGCACCGCCGGTTCGGCGGCCGATCAACACCGGAGACCATCTGGTCCACCGGCATAACCAACACACCCAGAAGGACTACAGCCATGCCCAAAAGCCTGACCGCGACGATGGACCGCGCGATGCGACTCATCCGCGACAACGCCGAAAAGGTTGCCCGGCACCGCGACCTGCCCGCCACTTCCGCCGGCAGTCAAACACTGCCGGATCCCACCGGCATCCTCGCCAAGCTGGGGATCACCCGGCCGTCCGCCGCCGCAACGGCGCCGACCGGTGCGCTGCCGGACCTGAGCAGACTGCTCAAAAAGCTGCCGGCCGGGCTGAACCGCAACCTGCCGGGCGATCTCACCGCGGGATTGGCGACGGGGCTCCAGACAGACGCGGGAACCGCTGCGGCCAGGGCGGCAGCGGCGGCGGCGCCGGGTGGCCAGGTCCGTCACCTTTCCTACAGCGGGCCGTCCGGCGCCCGGAAGTATGATCTCTACGTCCCCACCGGCTATCACGGTGACCCGGTGCCGCTGGTCGTCATGCTGCACGGCGGCACGCAGGACGCCGCCGACTTCGCTGCCGGCACCGGGATGAACGCGCTCGCCGAGCAGCACACCTTCCTGGTGGCCTATCCCGAACAGTCGCGGGCGGCCAACCACAGCGGTTACTGGAACTGGTTCCGGCCCGAAGACCAGCAGGCGGGCTCCGGAGAACCGGCCATCATCGCCGGAATCACCCAGCAGATTCTCGACGATCAGCCGATCGACCCAGCGCGGGTCTACGTGGCCGGGCTGTCCGCCGGCGGCGCGATGGCCGCGGTGATGGCCGCGACGTATCCGCAGGTCTACGCCGCGGCCGGGGTGCACTCCGGCCTCGGCCACCGGGCCGCCATCGACATTCCCTCGGCATTCGGCGCCATGGGCTCCGGCGGCACACCCACCGCCGGTGGCTCCGTCCCCGTCATCGTCTTCCACGGCGCCAGTGACGGCACTGTCGCGCCGATCAACGCCGACAAGATCATCAGCGCTCGGTTGGCCGGCAGCAAGAACGCCCAGATCCGGGTCACCACCACAGTGGGTGCCGACGGGAGCGGGCGCCCCTACACCCGGACCGTGCACACCGACGCGGACGGGACCGTGATCGCCGAGTCATGGATCGTCCAGCGCGCCGGCCATGCCTGGCTCGGCGGCAACCCTGTGGGCAGTTACACCGACCCGCAGGGTCCCGACGCCGCCGCCGAGATGACGCGCTTCTTCTTGGAGCACCGAGCCGCGCCGGTCACCGGCTGAGCGGGGGCACCTCGGCACGCCGTTCGCAGGTGGCCATCGGCCCGTACAGATGGCCACCCGGGTGTCCATCGGCCCACGCCGGGGGGACCTTGTGCTCTGCCGGCCGACCTCGGCGACGGGCAGGATCAAGTGGTGGATGCCATCCAGAGTGGATGACGGGTTCCATCCGCAACACTGAACGGTCGTGCCACCACAGTGAGCAACGAACTGCACATCGTCCCGGTCTCGTTGACCGACCAGCCGAGGGCGGCCTTCGCCATCCGCGCCCTCGCCGCGGGAACTGTGATCGCCGCCGCCGCCGCGCTCCGAAAACGGTACTTCCGGTGGGGCGCCACCGACGCCGAGTCGGCAATGGTGCTGCCCGGCGATGAACTGCTGCCGATCACGAATGTGTCCGCGACCCGGGCGATCACCGTCCGCGCCGCCGCGGACGACGTGTGGCCCTGGCTCGCCCAGATCGGCCAGGCCCAGGGCGGCTTCTACTCCTACGACTTCCTGGAGAATCTGGTCAACTGCGATATTCACAGCGCCGACAAGATTCACCCTGAGTGGCAGGACGTCGCCGTCGGCGACGTGGTGCTGCTGGCCCCGGAGCTAGCCCTCACCGTCGCGGTCGTCGAGCCTCGGCGGGCGCTGGTGCTGTGCGGCGGGATCCCGATGGGTGCGGCCCCGATGCCGTACGAATTCAGCTGGGCGTTCCTGGCGATCCCGGCCCCGAACGGCACGACCCGGGTCGTGGTGCGCGAGCGCTACCACTACACCCGCGGCTGGGCGCCGCTGATCGTCCAACCGGCCGCGTTGGTCAGCTGCCTGATGAGCAGACGGATGCTGCTCGGCATCAAACAACGGGCCGAACGAGCGGCCGCCGGTCCCGGCGCACCCGCATCAACCGCAACAACCGCAACAACAACACCATCGAACACGAAGATTTCGGCACCCGAAATGAGTTTGACATCATGACCAACCCTGTACGACACGCGGAAAACACCCCGATGAGAGCCGGCCGGATCGTCGCGCTGGTCGCCGGGTGCCTGATGCTGCTCCCTGGACTGGGCCTGGCCTTCGGCGGCGGCGCCCTCGGAATCGCCTATGCCGCCGGCCGGGACGATGCCGGCTACTTCTCGGTGAACCTGCCCCAACTGCACAGCCCGACGGCGGCCATCACGACCGGCAGCCCGGCGCTCACCGCCGATCTGAACACCTCGTCCTGGGTGATCGACAATCTGGACACCGACATCCGGATCACTGTCACGGCCGGCAGCTCCGACCAGCAGATCTTCGCCGGCGTCGGACCGGCCGCAGCCGTGGACGGCTACCTGAGCGGCGTCGGCCGCGATGAGATCACCTCGTTCACCAACGGCGGCACTCCCACCTACCGCAGCATTGCCGGGACCTCCGCCGCGACGCCGCCGACCGCACAGACGTTCTGGGCGGCGACCGCCAGCGGTCCCGGTACCCAGCAGTTGAGCTGGACCGCGGTCAACGGCCGCTGGGCGGTCGTCGTGATGAACGCCGACGGCTCACCCGGGGTCGCCGCGTCCGTGACCGTCGGCGTCCGCGCCGGCTTCCTGATTCCGCTGGCAGTCATCCTGCTGGGATTGGGCTTGCTGATCACCGCCGGCGCCGTCGTGCTGATCGTCGTCGGGGCCTCCCGTCGGCGGGGCGATCGTGACGGGAACTGGCCCGGACCTCACAGTCCCGACACCGCCCTGGGGTTCAGCGATCCGGTCGGTCATTCGGTCGCGACCGCGGGCCCGGACCGGCCTGTCGCACTCCACGCCCGGTTGGACGCAGATCTGTCGCGCTGGAAGTGGCTGGTCAAGTGGTTCCTGGCCTTCCCGCACTTCGTCGTGCTGGTGTTCCTGTGGCCGGCTGCGGTGGTGACGACCCTGATGGCCGGCGTCGCCATCCTCTTCACGGGCGTCTATCCACGCTCGCTGTTCGAGTTCAATCGTGGTGTGCTGCGCTGGTCGTGGCGGGTGTCCTACTACGCCGTCAACGGCGGTATCGGCACCGATCAGTACCCACCGTTCACGCTGGGCGCCGCCTGGGACTACCCCGCGACGCTGGACATCGCCTACCCGACCAGCCTCTCCCGGCCGCTGGTTCTCGTGAAGTGGCTGTTGGCCATCCCGCACTTCCTGATCATCGGACTGCTGCTGAGCAACTGGTGGGATTGGAGTTCGCTCGGCAACGACCGGTTCGGATTCGACCCGATCGGTACCGGCGGGGTCCTCGGACTGCTGGTGGTCATCACCGGTTTCATCCTGTTGTTCACCGGCAAGTACCCGACGGCGCTGTTCGACCTGATCATCGGGTTCAACCGGTGGATCTATCGGGTGGTCGCCTACACCGCGCTGATGACGGACGAGTACCCGCCCTTCCGGCTCGATCAGGGCGGATCCGAACCCACCGCCCTCCTCACCGGCCCCACGAACACAACCGAGTGGAAGCAGTGATCAGCAGGGTCTGCTAGCCGGCGATGCCGCCCAACCCACCGCCGCTGAGCCATTTGCCGTCGCTGGGCGTGTACTCCTTGATTTCCTTGATTTTCAGGCAGCGCGCACACTCCAGGTGCATGGACCTGAGGTTCTCCGGGTTCTGATCGCCGACGAGCTGATACTGGTGGCGCCCGAGGTGGCACTTCCAGTATTTCGCTGACTTCAGGTTTGACGTCATTTCGTGCTCCTTCAAGACGTGTCGTAGGGACAGTGCACCGGCCAGTTGGCTGCCGGCCTCGGTGATCTGTCGGCGACCGTTCAGGAAGCACAGATCGGCGCGGAACTCATCGGAATACCGGTCCCGATGACCGGGCGGCAGCAGCCGCACGGTCAGCCAGACCAGCCCGCCCGCCAGGCGGCCCGGCCGTCGGATCGGCGTCGCCGCCGCGCCGGTCATGTGGTCTCCCCGATCGGCCGCAAGCGGGAGATGATCCTGGCGCGGGCCACGTCGGCCTGCGCCAGCGCGTCCCGAGCCTCGGCGATGCCATGGTCGTTGAGCCGGTAGTACCGGCGACGCGGCCGGCCCTCCTCGTGCGAATCGATCTCCTCCCAGGAACTGTCGACCCAGCGCAGGTTCTCCAGCCTGGCCAGAATGGGATGGATGGTGCCGCTCGGCAGTCCGGTCGCGCCGCCGATCTCCAGCCCGTACCGCCCGCGGGTCGGGTCCTCGAGCAGCACCCGCAGTACCGCCTGGGTGGAGTGGGTCATCCGCGGGGCAACCATACTCTTATACTACTTAGGGCTAGGTAGACGTCAATACCCCAAAATCCCGGCTCAGCGCAGACCGACACCGCGGGCGATCGCCGTCCGGATCAGCACCGTGAGCAGCTCCGAGTAGCCGACCCCGTCGGCGCCGAACATCCGCGGGAACATCGAGATGGGGGTGAACCCCGGCATCGTGTTCACCTCGTTGATCGACACCTCGCCGTTCTCCCGGACGAAGAAGTCGACCCGGGCCAGACCCTGGCAGTCCAGCGCGGTGAAGGCCCGGACGGCGAGTTCCTGCACCTGCGCGGTCACCTCGGCCGGCAACTGCGCCGGAATGTCGAAGGTCGCGGCGTCGTCGAGGTACTTGGCGGTGAAGTCGTAGAAGGTGAACCCGCCGCCCAGGTGAATCTCCGCGGTGGACGACGCCCGGATGGTGCCGTCGGGATATTCGAGCACCCCGCACTCGATCTCCCGGCCGATCACCGCGGCCTCGACCAGCACCTTGGGATCCGTCAGCCGGGCCTCGGCGATGGCCGCGTCCAGATCGGCCCAGTCGTCCACCCGGCTGACCCCCAGGCTGGAACCGGCACGCGCAGGTTTGACGAACACCGGCAGGCCCAGCCGGCCCCGCTCGTCCAACGACAGCGTGGCCCGGGCCGGGCGTAGCACCACGTATTCGCCGACCGGCAAACCCTCGGCGGCCAGCAGTTTCTTGGTGAACTCCTTGTCCATCCCGGCTGCGCTGGCAAGCACGCCGGCCCCGACATAGGGCAACGCGGCCAGCTCGATGAGACCTTGGATGGTGCCGTCCTCGCCGTAGGGACCGTGCAGCACCGGAAAGACGACGTCCACGATCAGGGCGCCGTCCTCGCCCGACACGGGGAGGAGTCCGCGCTGACCCGGATCGGCCGACAACACCAGCGCCGGCCCGACCGGAACCTGCGGCAGCCGGCCATCGGTGATGGCCAGGGAGGTGCCCGCGGCCACCTGCACCCAGGTGCCGTCCGGGGTTATGCCGATCGGAATGGCGTCGAACAGTTCCGGGTCGAGATGGGCCAGCACGCTGCCGGCCGAAACGCAGGAGATCGGATGTTCGCCACTGCGTCCCCCGAATACGACGGCCACCCGGATGCGATCTTCGGTCATGGCCATCACCCTACGGTCGCCCAGGTTGACTTCAGGTGTCCTACTCCGGCGTGTAGTCCGCGCGCATCAACGTGCTGACCAACTCACTGGGCGGCATGTTGTGATAGCAGACCTCGAAGACCGCCTGGGTGATCGGCATCGCCACCTGGTGTCGCAACCCGAGATCGCGCAACGATCGGCAGCTGATCACACCTTCGGCGACCTGCCCGCTGCCGGCCGCCTGCGCCGCCTCCACACCCATTCCCTGCGCCAGCCGCACACCGAAACTGCGGTTACGGGACAACGGGGAGGTACAGGTCGCGATCAGGTCGCCAATGCCGGCCAGGCCGGCGAACGTCCGGATCTGGCCGCCGAGGGCCTCGCCCAGCCGGGTGATCTCGTTGAGCCCACGCGTCATCAGCGAAGCCTGGGTGTTCTGCGCCAGCCCTAGCCCTTCGGCCATGCCGCAGGCCAGCGCGATGATGTTCTTGCCGGTACCCGCGATCTCGGTGCCGACCACATCGGTGATCGTGTAAGGCCGAAAGTAGGAATTGGCACTGGCCAGCTGCATGGCGACCGCGGTGTCGTGGTCGATGCAGGCCATCACCGTCGCAGTCGCCTGCTCCTGGGCGATCTCCAGCGCCAGGTTGGGTCCACTGAGCACGACCACCCTGGACGCGGCAATGTGCCCGACGCCGCAGATCACCTCGCTCATCCGCAGGCCGGTGCCGATCTCCACACCCTTGGCCAGCGAGACCACCGGAACCACCGGCGGAAAGACGTCGCGCCAGACCGCCATGTTCTCGCGCAGCGCCTGGCTGGGCACCGCGCACACCACCGCGTCAGCGCCCCGCAGGGCGATCTCCACATCCGACGTGGCGGTCAGCCCGGCCGGCAACTCGATCCCGGGCAGGTAGTCGTGGTTCACGTGATCGGTGTTGATGTCCCGGGCCATCGCCGAGCGTCTGGTCCACAACCGAACCGATCGACCGGCGTCGGCCAACACCTTGGCGTAGGTGGTTCCCCAGGAACCGGCTCCGAGGACCGCCACCCGGTCGACGGCGATCACGAAGGAGCGCCGGACCCGTCTTCAGCGGTGCCTTCGGGCGAGGACGATCCAGGATCATCGGTGTCGGCGGACTCGGACAATCCAAGATTGTCGCCGTCTGCGGTCTTTCGCTGAACGAAGAACGTCGTCGGCGGCACTTCACCGCGAACCTCGGCGAGCAGGTCCCGGACGGCACTCATGATCAGCAGGGAAACGTCGCGGATGGCTCTGGCGTCGATCGGCTGGCTACGGTAGGCGGACAGGTCGATCGGCGGGCCGGCGATCACCCGGACGTCTTTGCGCGGCAACGGTTTGAACTGGCCCTTCTTCACGTAGGGCACGAACACCTCGTGCGCGCCCCAATTGACCAGCGGGATCACCGGGAAGTCGCCGGACAGCGCCAGCACCGCGGCGCCGGCCTTCGGCTTCATCGGCCAGCGGCCCGGGTCGCGGGTGATGGTGCCCTCCGGGTAGATGACCACCACCTGGCCGGCCGCCAACGCCGCGGTCGCCGCCGCCAGGCTCAGCTGGCCGGCCCCGCCCGCGGCACGCTCGACCGGAATCTGATGGGTGCCGCGCAGCACGGTGCCGGCGATGGGCTTGGAGAACAATGAGGATTTGGCCATGAAATGCGGCCACCGCCCGGCTTTGCGGACATACACCGCGTCGTAGACCGGATCCAGATGCGAAATGTGATTGGCCACGACGAGCACACCGCTGGGAATCCGCAACTCCTGCTGGCCGACGAACTTGCGCCGACCCAGGGCTGCGGTGATCGGATAGAACAGAGCCCGGCACAGCAGGATCCAGCCGTTGTCCTTGTCCGCCCGAAACCCACTCTTGGTCATCCGACTCCCTTGACGTCAGACCCCGTGGACCGGCGTCACCAGTACCTTAATTCGCGGCACCACCGGCTGTCGCCCCACTGGCCGGGGACCGCCCGCCACATATTCGTTCAGCTGTCGTCAAATGTTTCGGCGGGGCCATTGCCTGTCCGCGGTCCGAAGGGGAGACAATGGCGGGCGTGACCACCACCGAACCCAATTCCGCGGCCACGAACGGCCGCAAGCCGGCCGCGCGACGCGCCTTCGCTCGCACATCGGCCGAGGCCCGTCAGGCAGCCGGGTCGGAAGCCGCCGGACCGTTGGACGTCGTACAACCGGAGCACTTTCCCCGGCTGGCCGACGATCTGGACAAGGCCGCCGACGCTGATCTGGCCGTTGACGTGGAGCTCCCGCCGGATCGCTTCTCCAACCGCGAGCTGAGCTGGCTCGACTTCAACGCCAGGGTGCTCGCGCTGGCCGAGGACCCGGAGCAGCCGCTGCTCGAACGCGCCAAGTTCCTGGCCATCTTCGCCGCCAATCTGGACGAGTTCTACATGGTCCGGGTGGCCGGGCTCAAGCGCCGCCGCGAGATGGGCCTGACCGTCAACAGCGCCGACGGGCTCAACCCCGGCGAACAGCTGGCGCTGATCTCCGCGCGCACCCAGGAGCTGGTCGAACGCCACGGGCGCTGCTTCACCGATGAGATTCTGCCCGCCCTGGCCAAGTCCGGGATCAATCTGGTTCATTGGGGTCAAGTCGTCGGCGAGGACCGTGAGCGGCTGCAGAGCTACTTCGTCGACCACATCTTCCCGGTGCTGACGCCGTTGGCCGTCGATCCCGCGCACCCCTTCCCCTACATCTCCAGCCTGAGTCTGAACATGGCGATCATCGTCCGGGATCCGCAGACCGGTGCCGAGCGGTTCGCCCGGCTCAAGGTGCCGAACAACGTCGACCGGCTGGTCCGGGTCCGCCGGGGCGAGGACGACTACCTGCCGCTGGAGGATCTGATCGCGGCGCACCTGGCGATCCTGTTCCCGGGCATGCAGGTGGTCGAGTACCAGGTCTTCCGCGTCACCCGTAACGCCGACATGGAGGTCGCCGAGGACCGCGACGAGGACCTGTTGCAGGCGCTGGAGCGCGAACTGGCTCGGCGCCGCTTCGGCCCGCCGGTACGGTTGGAGATCGCCGACACGACCAGCGAGCGAATCCTTGATCTGCTCATCAATGAGCTGGACGTCGACCCGGCCGACGCGGTCGAAGTACCCGGGCTGCTCGACCTGTCATGCATGTTCCAGCTGTACGGGCTGGACCGACCCAATCTCAAGGACGCGCCCTTCGTGCCGGCCACCAATCCGGCGTTCGCGGACGGGGAGAAACCGAAGAGCGTCTTCGCGACGCTGCGCGACGGTGATGTGCTGCTGCACCACCCGTATGAATCCTTCGCCACCACGGTGCAGCGATTCATCGAGCAGGCCGCCGCCGACAAGAATGTCCTGGCCATCAAGCAGACGCTGTACCGGACGTCCGGCGACTCGCCCATCGTCGAGGCGTTGATCGAGGCTGCGGCGGCCGGCAAACAGGTCGTCGCCCTGGTTGAGGTCAAGGCGCGGTTCGACGAGCAGGCCAACATCTCCTGGGCCAAGGCGCTGGAGAAGGCGGGCGTGCACGTCGTCTACGGGCTGGTGGGCCTCAAAACCCACTGCAAGACGGCACTTGTCGTCCGGCAGGAGGGCACCACCATCCGGCGGTACTGCCACATCGGTACCGGCAACTACAACCCGAAGACCGCGCGGATCTACGAGGACCTCGGCCTGTTGACGGCCGACCCGGACATCGGCGCCGACCTGACCGATCTGTTCAACGTTCTCACCGGATACTCGCGGCAGACCGAATACCGAAACCTGCTGGTGGCGCCGCATTCCATCCGGAACGGCATCGTGCACCGGATCTACCGCGAGATCGAGCATGTGAAGGCCGGCGGTCACGGACTGGTCCAGTTCAAGATGAATTCGATGGTCGACGAGCAGGTGATCGACGCGCTCTACCGCGCCTCGATGGCTGGCGTCCGGGTGGACATCACGGTCCGCGGAATCTGCGCGCTACGGGCCGGGGTCCCGGGACTGAGCGAGAACATCGTGGTGCGTTCGGTTGTCGGCCGGTTCCTTGAGCACTCCCGGATCTTCCATTTCGCCAACGGCGGCAACGCCGAGTACTGGATCGGTAGCGCGGACATGATGCACCGCAACCTGGATCGCCGGGTAGAAGCCCTGGTCCAGGTCAAGGACCCAGCGGCGGTCGAGCGCATGGCCAAGCTCCTCACGCTGATCACCCGACCGGACATCAAGTGCTGGCTGCTCGGTCCGGACGGCTGGCACCCGTCGCCGGAGTCCGGCGGCCGAGACATGCAGACGGTGCTGCTCCGGGGCGGCGCCGGTGCCGAGTGACCACGCCGGTCATCGCCGCCGGTGGGCTGCTCTGGCGACCATCGGCGAAGAACGGCGTCGAGGTCGCGCTCGTGCATCGTCCGCGATACAAGGATTGGTCGCTGCCCAAGGGCAAGGCCGATCCAGGCGAGACGGCGCCGATGACTGCTGCCCGAGAGGTATTGGAAGAGACCGGGTTTCAGGTTGTATTGGGTCGGAGCCTGACCACCGTGCGCTACGTGGTGTCGGCCGGGCCGAAGACCGTGGCCTACTTCGCGGCACAGGTCATCGGCGGTGAATTCACCCCGAACAAGGAGGTCGACAAGCTGCGCTGGCTCAGCCTCGCCGATGCGCGCAAGCAGTTCAGTTACGAATTCGACAACGCCGTGCTGGATACTTTCGCGCTGCATCCGCCGACGCTGAACAGCGTCGTGCTGATCCGCCATGCCCGCGCCGGCATCCGCGAATCCTGGGAGGGCAATGACGCCAGCCGACCGCTGGATGCCAGGGGGCAGAAGCAGGCCATCGCCCTGAAGACCGAATTGGCACCCTTCGGACCAGTGTGGGTGTCCAGCGCTCCGATCGAGCGGTGCCGCGCAACGGTCGCGCCGCTCGCCGCAGTCCTGAATGTCACCGTGCAGCCCGATGACGCATTCAGCGAGGACTCCTACCGGCACAACCCGGCAGCGGCCAGACGACGGCTGACGGATCTGGCCAAAGCCGGTCAGCCGGTGGCGGTGTGCTCGCAGGGCGGAGTGATCCCCGGCGTGATCAAGAGCCTGGCCAGCCTCGCCGACATGAAGATCGGCCAGACCAGCACGCCGAAATGTGCCTACTGGGTACTGACCTTCGACGGGTCGACGATGGTGCAGGCCGACCCGTATCCGGCGCCGGTCGTTTCGTAGCGGCAAGCTGCCCGGGCATGCGGGCCGACCTGACGCAACTCCCGCCCGCTATCTGCAAGCGGCGAGCTATTTCTTGGCCGCTGGTGCCCTCCGGACCGGTGCGGCGCCGGCGGTGGCGGTCGCCTTGGCGGCTCGCGTCGTCGTTGCCTTGACCGCCGTTGCCGCTTTCGCCGCGGCCGGTTTGGCGGCCGCGGCCGGTTTGGCGACCGCGGCCGGTTTGGCGACCGCGGCCGGTTTGGCGACCGGAGCCGGTTTGGCGGTGGCCGGCTTCGCGGCGGCCGGCTTCGCGGCGGCCGGGCTGCTGACGACTCGGGACCGCGGCGCCTTCACCGTCGTGGCTGCCTTCGCGGCCGCCGCCCGGGGAGCGGTCACCTTGGCCGGAACGGCTTTGACAGCGGCGGGTCTCGCGGCTGCCGCCCGGCCAGTGGCGGCGCGCGCGGCGGGCGCATTGGCCACCGGTGCCACCTTCGCCGCGGTAGCCGGCTTGGTGGCGGGAGCGGCCTTCGCTCGGGTGGCGGTCGATGGCCTCGCGGCGGTCGAGGCCTTCGCGGCAGCGGCGGCCGCGCGGGCCGAGGTGACCGCACCGACCGACTTCGGCAGCTTGACGGCGCCGGCGACGACGTCCTTGAAGTACTTGCCCGGGCGGAAAGCGGGAATGGTCGTCTTCTTGACCTTGACCGCGTCGCCGGTCCGCGGATTGCGGGCGGTTCGCGCTGCGCGCGCTCGCTTCTCGAAGACCCCGAAACCGGAGATGGACACGGTATCGCCGCTGTGGACCTGACGCTGGATCAGGTCGATCATGCCTTCGACCGCAGCCTGCGCAGTCTTCTTGTCCCCATCAAGTCGCTCAGCCAGCTTGTTGATGAGATCGGTCTTGTTCAAGATTCCTCCCAGGACTCCACGGCCGCGGGTTGTACGAGCCGACTGAAGCCAAACGGTAGGCTTGATCGAGCCAAAAATCTACAGGTCAGGGAAGAAACTTGTTGTGCGGGTAGGCATCTCGACTCCCCCCGGGCCACCTCTCTGATGCCTGGTCCGGCCTTGTCGACATCCCTTGCCGCAACGGCTTAGCGACCGGAAGCCCCACCGAGAAAGTCCAGAACTGTTGCCATGGAACGACTTTCGTCAAGCGATCAAGATCAACCCGGCCAGGGCGCGGTTGGTCCGAGGCCACCGATCAAGCCGCGGCGCGGATCAACCGGTGGTCGGCAGAAACGCTGGACGGGTTGATTCGAATTCACTGATCTCCTCGGCGTGGCGCAGGGTCAGGGCGATGTCATCAAGGCCGTTGAGCAGTCGCCACCTGATGTACGGATCGATCTCGAAGCGCAGAGTCAGCGAACCGGCGGCGATTGTCTGGGTTTCCAGATCGACCGACACCTGAGTACCGGGCGCGTTTTCCAGCAGTTTCCACAGCAGCTCGACGTCGTCCTGGCTGACCTCGGCGGCGACCAGGCCACCCTTTCCGGAATTGCCCCGAAAGATGTCGGCGAACTTCGAGGAGATGACCACCCGAATTCCGTAGTCCATCAGCGCCCAGACCGCGTGTTCGCGAGATGAGCCGGTGCCGAAGTCCGGCCCGGCCACCAACACCGAGCCGGCCTTGAACGCGTCCTGGTTGAGTACGAAGCTGGGATCGCTGCGCCAGCTGACGAACAGTCCGTCCTCGAATCCGGTTCGGGTGACCCGCTTGAGGTAGACCGCCGGAATGATCTGGTCGGTGTCGACATTGCTGCGGCGCAACGGGATGCCGACACCGGTATGTGAGATGAATGCTTGCATGGCCGAGGTCCCTTACTGATCAGGCGGTACTGGTTGGGCTCTTCTGGACTGCGCCGACGCGGGTCCGCGCGCCCGGTGGTCAAGATCGCTCAGACGAGCGCCGGCACCGGCGGCAGGTCGGCCGGTGAGGCCAGCGTCCCGAGGATGGCCGTGGCGGCGGCAACCTGTGGCGAGACCAGGTGGGTGCGACCGCCTTTGCCCTGTCGGCCTTCGAAGTTGCGGTTCGATGTTGACGCGCAGCGCTCCCCCGGCGCCAACTGATCCGGGTTCATCCCGAGGCACATCGAGCAGCCAGCGTTGCGCCATTCGGCGCCGAAGTTCAGAAACACCTGGTCCAGACCCTCGGATTCGGCCTGCAGTTTGACCCGCATCGAGCCCGGCACGACCAACATCCGCACATTGTCGGCGATCCGCCGGCCCTGCAGGATGCCGGCCGCGATCCGCAGATCCTCGATCCGGCTGTTCGTGCAGGAGCCGAGAAATACGGTGTCGACCGCGATCTCGCGCAGCGGAGTGCCCGGGGTCAGGGCCATGTACTCCAGCGCCTTCTCCATGGTGAGCCGCTGACCGTCGTCGCCGACCTCGGCCGGGTCCGGCACCTTGCCGGACAGCGGCAGGCCCTGGCCCGGGTTCGTTCCCCAGGTGACGAACGGGCTCAATGCACCGGCATCCAGCACGATCTCGGCGTCGAAGACCGCATCATCGTCGGTGACCAGCGACGTCCAGTACTGGACCGCGGCGTCCCAGTCGGTTCCGGCCGGCGCATGGTCGCGGCCTTGGAGGTAGTCGAAAGTCGTCTGGTCCGGGGCGATCATGCCGGCTCGGGCGCCCGCCTCGATCGACATGTTGCAGATGGTCATCCGCGCTTCCATCGACAGTGCGCGAATCGCCGAACCGCGGTACTCGAGGACATAGCCCTGACCGCCACCGGTACCGATCTGGGCGATCACCGCCAGAATGATGTCCTTGGCGCTGACCCCCTGCGCCAGTTCGCCCTCGACGGTGATCGCCATCGTCTTGAACGGGTTGAGCGGCAGGGTCTGGGTGGCCATCACATGCTCGACCTCGCTGGTGCCGATCCCGAAGGCCAGCGCGCCGAACGCGCCATGGGTGGAGGTGTGCGAATCACCACAGACGATGGTGAGGCCCGGCTGGGTCAAACCGAGTTGTGGACCGACCACGTGCACGATGCCCTGCTCGGCGTCCCCCATCGGGAACAGCCGAACACCGAACTCGGCGCAGTTGCGGCGCAGCGTTTCCACCTGCAGGCGCGAAACCTGGTCGGCGATCGGCGCTTTGATGTCAATGGTCGGCACGTTGTGATCCTCGGTCGCAATCGTCAGATCGGCTCGCCGAACCGGCCGGCCGGCCTGCCGAAGACCGTCGAAGGCCTGCGGACTAGTGACCTCGTGGATCAGGTGCAGATCGATGTACAGCAGGTCGGGTTCTCCTGCAGCCCGATGCACGATGTGCGCGTCCCACACCTTTTCGGCCATTGTCCGACCCATCACAGTTCACCCTTCAGACCATTGACTGCGCGCACGGTGGAGCGCAGCGAACCCATTGCACCCCCGAAGGCCGGCCGCAGCAAGTTGGACATCTCAGCATTCGGGATTCTAGTATCGCAGCATGGGACAGCCTAGCGGTATCGGCGTGCTGGACAAAGCGGTCGAGGTCCTGCGGGCAGTGGCTGCGACGCCGTCGGGTCTGGCGGACATCTGCGCCACGACCGGACTGCCACGGGCGACCGCGCACCGGCTGGCGGTGGGCCTGGAGATTCATGGGCTGCTCGCCCGCGATCCGCAGGGTCGGTGGCGGCCGGGACCGCTGCTGGCGGCGCTGGCCGCGGTCGCGCCAAACCCGCTGGTGGCCGCCGCGGCCCACGTACTGCCCAAGCTGCGGGATCGGACCGGGGAAAGTGTGCAGCTCTATCGCGCGGACGGGCTGACCAGAATTTGTATCGCCGTCGCGGAACCGCCGTCGGGGCTGCGCGACACCGTCCCGCTCGGCGCGTCCCTGCCGATGACCGCGGGGTCCGCCGCCAAGGTGCTGGCGGCCTGGGCGGACGCGGCCACCGCCCGCGCCGTGCTGGCCGACTCGACGTTCACCGAACGGATTCTGGCCGAGGTACGCCGGCGCGGCTGGGCCCAGTCGATCGCCGAGCGGGAACCCGGAGTGGCCAGCGTGTCCGCTCCCGTTCGTGACCAGCACGGCACGGTGATCGCTGCCGTCTCGGTGTCCGGTCCGGTCGATCGGATCGGCAAACGGCCCGGCGAGCGCTGGGCCGGCGATCTGCTGGCCGCCTCGGATGCGCTGACCGCCAGGCTGTAGGAACGCCCGGAAACAAGCGAAGACCCCCACGATCCGTGGATCGTGGGGGTCTTCGCTGGTGTAGCCCCGAAGGGATTCGAACCCTCGCTACCGCCGTGAGAGGGCGGCGTCCTAGGCCGCTAGACGACGGGGCCAAGAAGCAATGCATCTTTCAGTTATTGCATTAACCAGAACCACCTGGATAACGCTGGGGTACTAGGACTCGAACCTAGAATGAGGGAATCAGAATCCCTAGTGTTGCCAATTACACCATACCCCAAAGGACTGACCCGAAAGCCTGTCCCATGCCCGCCGGGAAGCCCTGCGGACACGGGTCATTACTTTACAGATTCGGCCCCGGCTGAGCGAATCCGCAGGTCAGCCGCTCGCGATGGCCAACGCGGCGCCCAGTCTGGCCAGCGACACCGGGCCGCCCAGCAGCGCCAGCGATTCGTACAGCGGCGGCGACACGGTGCTTCCGGTCACCGCCACCCGGACCGCCGCGAACGCCACCCGAGGCTTGAGGCCGAGCTCGTCGATCAGCGCCGTTTTCAGCGCGCTCTCGATCGCCGCCGGGTCGAAGGACGGCAGCTCGGTCAGGGCCGCGATCGCCGCATTCAGGGTGGGCACCGCTGCGGCGTCGAGGGTCTTGGCGGCCGACACCGGATTGACCACGAATTGCGGGGTGAAAAGGAACGCCAGCATCGTGGCGGCGTCCACCATCAGGTTTGACCGCTCCTGGACCAGCGGGGCGGCCGCGGCCACCAGATCCAGATCGGCCGCCGACGGCGACGCCGGCAGCGAGCCGGCCGCCTGCAGGTAGGGAACCAGTCGCTCGGCGAACTCCGCCGGGGCCAGCAAGCGGATATGCGCGGCGTTGATCGCCTCGGCCTTCTTGATGTCGAACCGGGCCGGGTTGGGCAGTACCCGGGAGATGTCGAAGGCGTCGATCAGGTCCTGCGGGGAGAAAACGTCTCGGTCGCCGCCCAGCGAGAAGCCGAGCAGCGCGAGGTAGTTGACCATGCCCTCGCGGATGAAACCGGCGTCCCGATGATGGAACAGACTCGATTCCGGATCGCGCTTGGACAGCTTCTTGTTGCCCGCCCCCATCACGAAGGGCAGGTGCCCGAACTCCGGCACCCCGTGACCGACGCCGATCTCCGCCAGCGCCAGGTACAGGGCGATCTGCCGCGGCGTCGATGGCAGCAGATCCTCGCCGCGCAGCACATGGGTGATCCCCATCAGCGCGTCGTCGACCGGATTCACCAACGTGTACAACGGTTCTCCGTTGCCGCGAACGAGCACCGGATCGGGCACCGAGCCGGCCGGAAACGTGATCGGCCCGCGAACCAGGTCGGTGAAGCTGTGATCGCCGTCCGGCATCCGCAGCCGCAACACCGCCGGCCGACCGTCCGCCTTGGCCGCTCGGACGAATGCCCCGGCCGGATCGCGGTCATAGCCGTCGTAGCCCAGCTTCGGATCCCGACCGGCGGCGACGTGCCGGGCGCTGACCTGCTCAGCGGTGGAGTAGGACTCGTACAGATGCCCGGCCGCCAGCAGTCGGGCGCTGACATCGGCGTAGATGTCGGCCCGCTCACTCTGCTTGTACGGGCCGTTCGGGCCGCCGACCAGCGGCCCCTCGTCCCAGTCCAGGCCAAGCCACTGCATGGCGTCGAGCAAAGCGTTGTAGGACTCCTCGGTGTTCCGGGCGGCGTCGGTGTCTTCGATACGGAACACCAAGGTGCCGCCGTGATGCCGGGCGAAGGCCCAGTTGAACAGCGCGGTGCGAGCCATCCCGACATGCGGGGTCCCGGTCGGCGACGGGCAGAAGCGGGCCACCACGGGAGTGGCGGGTGGGGCCGGCGGTGTCGAGGTCACGGCCGGTACGCGACCGGGTTGGACAGGGTGCCAATGCCCTCGATGGTCACCGAGACCGTCTCTCCCGCAGCCAGCGGCCCGACGCCGGCCGGCGTGCCGGTCAGGATCACGTCGCCCGGCAGCAGATCCATGATCTCCGAGATGAACTCGATGATCGCGCCGACCTTGTGCACCATGTCACCGGTGTGACCGTCCTGGCGAACATCGCCGTCCACCTCGGTACGCAGCGCCAGGTCAGCCGGGTCCAACTCGGTCTCGATCCAGGGGCCGAGCGGGCAGAACGTGTTGAAACCCTTGCCCCTGGTGAACTGAATATCCAGTTTCTGCAGGTCCCGCGCGGTCACGTCGTTCGCGATCGTGTAGCCCAGGATCACCGACGCCGCGTTCTCCGCCTTCACGTCCCGGGCCGGCCGGCCGATCACCACAGCCAGTTCGCCCTCGAAATCCACCCTGGCCGACGACGGCGGCAACAGGATCCGCGCGTTCGGCCCGATCACCGAGGTCGACGGCTTGAGGAAGATGATCGGCTCGTCGGGCACCGTGTTGCCGAGCTCGGCCGCGTGGTCGGCGTAGTTTCGGCCGACCGCCACCACCTTGGAGGGCAGGATGGGCGCGAGCAGCCGGACGTCACCCAACGGCCAGGACCGGCCCGAGAACTCCGGAGTACCGAACGGGTGGTCCAGGATCTCCCGGGCGATCCACTCGTCCCCCGCGCCCTGCTCGATGGCGGCGAAGGCCAGACCCTCCGGATGGGCAATACGACCCAAACGCATACGTTGTTCTCCCCAGTTTCAGCGCTGGATGTTTGCAGCGCTGGATAGTCTCGCTCGATCGATTGAACGTACTACTGCGGCGCGATCGCATACTGCAGCGAGTCGACCAACGCCAGCCAGGAGGCTTCGATGACGTTGGAATGGACCCCTACGGTGGTCCACTCGACGCCGCCCGACGCCGAGGTGACCAGCACCCGGGTGACCGACGTGGTACCGGTGTCACCGGCCAGAATCCGCACCTTGTAGTCGACGAGACGAACCTCGTCCAGGATCGGGAACGATGTCGACAATGCCTGCCGCAACGCCGAATCCAGCGCATTTACCGGGCCGTTGCCCTCCGCGGTTGCCAGGTGCCGCTCACCGTCGATGAGCACCCGCACTGTCGCCTCCGCGCGGGTGCCGCGGGCAACCGGATCGCGGGAGTCCCCGCCGTCGACGATCACCCGGTAGGACTCGATCTCGAAGACGGGCGCGGCGGGCAGCCCGGCTGCCGTCGCCAGCTCGCGCTGCACCAGCACCGCGAACGAGGCGTCCGCGGCCTCATAGGACCAGCCCTGGCTTTCCCGATCCTTGACCGTACGGACCATCGTGGTGACCACCTCGGGATGGTGGGTCAGGTCGAGCCCCAACTCGGCGGCCTTGAGCTCGATCGACGCGCGACCGGCCATCTCGGTGACCAGGATGTGCATCTCGTTGCCGACCACCGCAGGGTCCAGGTGGTTGTAGAGCTCCGGTCCTACTTTGATCGCGCTCGCGTGCAGCCCGGCCTTGTGTGCGAAGACCGAGGCGCCGACGTAGGCCTGATGGGCGTTCGGGGCGATGTTCGCGAGGTCGGCGAGGGCGTGCGACACCCGCATCATCTCCGCCAGCGCGCCCGCCGGGAGAACCGCCAGGTTCAGCTTGGTGATCAGCGAGCCGGTGACCGCGAACAGGTCGGCGTTGCCGGCCCGTTCGCCATATCCGTTGGCGGTGCACTGGGCGTGCGTGACGCCCGCCTGAACGGCGGCCAGTGTGTTGCCGACGGCGCATCCGGTGTCGTCCTGACAGTGGATGCCCAACCGGAACCCGGTGCGGGCGAGTACCTCGGTCACGACCTGATGGACCCCCATCGGGAGCATGCCGCCGTTGGTGTCGCAGAGCACCGCCACGTCGGCGCCGGCCTTGACAGCTGCTTCGGCGACCCTGACCCCGTAGTCGCGATCGTGGGCGTAGCCGTCGAAGAAGTGCTCGCAGTCCAGGAAGACACGGCGCCCGTGGTCGACCAGATAGGCCACCGTGTCGGCGACCATCGCCAGGTTCTCTTCGGGTGTGGTGCGTAGCGCCCGCTCGACATGCCGGAGGTCGGACTTGGCGACCAGCGTGACCACCGGCGCCCTGGAGTCCAGCAACGCGCGTACCTGGGCGTCCTCGGAAACCCGCACCCCCGCCTTGCGGGTGGACCCGAAGGCGACCAGCTTGGCCGCGGTCAGCGAAAGCTCACCGGACACCGCGCGGGCGAAGAATTCGGTGTCCTTGGGCATCGCACCCGGCCAGCCACCTTCGATGAATCCGACACCGAGTTCGTCCAGCAGCGTCGCCACGGAAAGCTTGTCCGTGACCGAATAGGTGATGCCCTGCCGCTGGGCACCGTCGCGCAGCGTGGTGTCGAACAGATGGAAGCGGTCCCCGAGTGGGGAGATCCGCAGCGGACCGGGCACGGTCAGGTCGGCGACGGTCGGTATCGAGGTCATGACTGGGGCACGCCATTCTGCGCTGTTTGCGGACAGGGGTGAAGCGGACACGAATGAGCGGACAGCCACCGGCACATCGTTGATGAACCGCAGATCAGCTGGAGGCCAGGGCCGCGAGGCGATCGCCGACCGCGGTGGTCCGGCCGGCCGATCCCGGCTGCCTGGTGGCCAGGTCGAAGGCGACCGCCGCCTCCACCCGGCGCGCCGAGTCCGGCAGCCCCAAGTGGTCCAGGAGCAGCGCCACCGACAGCACCGTCGCCGTGGGGTCCGCGGTCCCGGTGCCGGCGATGTCCGGAGCCGAGCCGTGCACCGGCTCGAACATCGACGGGTTCACCCTGGATGCGTCCAGATTGCCCGAAGCCGCCAGTCCGATGCCGCCGGAGACCGCGGCGGCCAGGTCGGTGATGATGTCGCCGAACAGGTTGTCGGTGACGATGACATCGAATCGGCCCGGATCGGTGACCAGGTAGATCATCGCCGCGTCGACGTGGCAGTACGCCACGGTGATCTCCGGGTACTCCATCGAGACTTCTTCGACGACCCGCGACCACAGCTGGCCGGCGTAGGTCAGCACGTTGGTCTTGTGGACCAGGGTCAGGTGGTGCCGCGGCCGCCGCTGCGCCCGCTTGAATGCGTCCGCGACGACCCGCTTGACCCCGAAGTAGGTGTTCACCGACACCTCGGTGGCGATCTCGTGTGGGGTGTCCTTGCGCAGCAGGCCACCGTTTCCGGCGTACGGACCCTCGGTGCCTTCGCGGACCACGATCAGGTCGATGGCCTGATCGCCGGCCAGCGGTCCGGCCACGCCGGGGTAGAGCCGCGCCGGGCGCAGGTTCACGTGGTGGTCGAGTTCGAACCGGATGCGCAGCAACAGTCCGCGCTCCAGGATGCCGGCCGGCACAGTGGGGTCACCGACCGCGCCGAGCAGAATGGCGTCATGGTGGCGCAATTCGCGCAACACCGAATCCGGGAGCAACTCCCCGGTACGGTGCCACCGGGACGCACCCAGATCGTAGGTTGATACCTCGACGTCGGGGACGACCCCGGTGAGTACCTTCAGACCTTCGGCGACGACCTCTGGGCCGATGCCGTCGCCGGGGATGACCGCCAGCTTCATGATTCTCCTGTCGAAGTGTTCATTTAGTGCTCATATCCAGGGCCCATATTTCGGTGCTTACTGCTTCAGGCCCGAATGGCCCGAATGGCGCTGGCCTGGATCGCAGTGCCCAATTCGGCGAGCAGCTCACCCGCCAGAACATCATCGACCCGAAGCACCATGATCGAGGCGTGACCGGCCATCTCCTGCGAAATCTGCGCGGCCTCGATGTTGACGTTCGCGTTGCCGAGCAGCACACCGACCGTTCCCATCACGCCCGGCCGATCCGGGTAGGCGGCGACCAGCAGGTTGCCGGCGGCGCGCAGGTCGAAGTGCCGCCCGTTGATCTCGACCAACTTCTCGACCTGACCGGCGCCGGACAGAGTGCCGGAGACCGAACGCGCGGATCCGTCGGCCATCGCCGCGCGCAGGGTGACCGCGGACCGATAGTCGCCGATCTCCGCCGTGCGCAGGCTGCTCAGGGTCAGGCCGTTCTCCGCGGCCAGGGTCGGCGCGTTGACGAAGGTGACGGTCTCCTCGATGACGTCGCCGAAGACGCCGCGAACCGCGGCCAGCTCGAGAATCGTGGTGTCCTGATCGGCCAGGTCTCCTCGCACCTCGACCACGACCTCCGCCGGAACGGCGCCACAGATGGCGGTGAGGATCCGACCGAGGCGGGAGACCAGGCTGATCCACGGCCGCACCTCGTCGCTCACCGGGCCGGTGGCGGCGACGTTGACCGCATCGGGTACGAAGTCGCCGCGCAGCGCGAGGCTGACGGACCGGGCGACGGCAGTGCCCGCCTTGTCCTGCGCTTCCTGGGTGGAGGCGCCCAGATGGGGGGTCAGGACGATGTTCGGCACACCGATCAACGGGTTCTCCGGGCTCACCGGCTCCTTGGTGTACACATCGATGCCGGCACCGCCGACCCGTCCCTCACGCACCGCATCTGCCAGCGCCTGTTCGTTGACCAGCCCGCCGCGCGCGGCGTTGATGATGATCACGCCGGGTTTGACCGTCCGGAGCTCCGGCTCGCCGATCAGGTCGATCGTCTCCGGCGTTCTCGGCAGATGAATGGAGATGATGTCGGCCTGGGCGAGGAGTGTCTTCAGGTCGACCAGCTTGACGCCGAGGGCGGCGGCGCGGGCCGGCTGCAAGTAAGGGTCGTAGGCGATGATGGTGGTGTCGAAGGCCGCCATGCGGGCCGCGAAGAGCTGACCGATCCGGCCGAAGCCGACAATGCCGACGACCTTGTCCGCCACCTCGAGGCCGGTGTATTGGGACCGCTTCCATTGACCGGCCTGCATCGAGGCATTGGCCTGCGCGGTGCGCCGAGCGACGGCGAACAACAACGCGACGGCCTGCTCGGCGGCGGAGATGATGTTCGACTGTGGGGCGTTGACGACGAGGACACCGCGGGCGGTCGCCGCCGGAACGTCGACGTTGTCCAGTCCGATGCCCGCTCGGGCGACCACTTTCAGTTTCGGTGCGGCGGCCAGTGCCTCGGCGTCCATCTGGGTGGCGGACCGTATCAGAATGGCGTCGGCATCGGCCAACGCGGGCAGCAACACCGCCCGATCGGCGCCGTCGATATGACGCACCTCGACTCCTGCGCCCAGCGCCTCGATGGCTGAGGGGGCAAGCTCTTCGGCGATCAGGACAACGGGCAAAGGCACAGGACAACTCCGATGGAAACGAGGTGAAACTAGTGGATGCGCACAACTCAGCCGCGCTGGGTAAAGCTTCTGCCCAATGCTATCGACTCGACTGTGCCAACTCCGCATCTCAGATACGGCCAAATGGGTGACCGGGTAGCCAGAGAGGGCCAAAGATGGCTCGCCTGCTCGGAAATATCATCGGGTAGCGCGCTTCGGTTACTGTATTCGACTCAGAATCATCCGGGTCACGCCGTCGTCCGATGGATCGCCGCCCGCTGACGGTTCGATCCGATAGCCTGCGTAGGCGCGGGACGACTGTGATCCCACAGCATCTGGATGCCTGAGGAGTGCCGATGTCGGTCCCGCCCGTGCCGAATGAGAAGTCCGGTCGAATGCCGTCGCCGAAATATCAGGCGGAGCATCAGTACGAACTCGCCGCACAGGTTCGGCCCGGCATCGTCACCGCGGCGGGCGTCCTCGGCTTCATCATCGGCGGCGTCGGATTTCTGCTCAATGCACTCTCCATCGGCAACATCAGCGCTGCCAAGCTCAGCCCGGGGTTGACAGCGCTGCTGACGGCGCTCACTTTGGTCGGGATCGCCATGGACTTGGCGATGTTGTTCGGCGCTCGCCAGGCCCTGGCCGGCAAGGACTCCCGAATCCTGGTCATCGCCGCCGGTGTGGCGATCCTGATCCAGATTGTCGGCATGTTCATCTACTTCACGCCCAGCTCGCTCGTCAGCCTGGTCATTCCCGGCCTGATCATCGGCTTCCTGCTATCGAACGGCTCCCTGACCTGGTTCCGGGTCAAGGGCGGCAAGACCTTCTAGCGGTCAGCGGTAACCCGGCAAAGAGCCCCGGTCGGATGGTTCGACCGGGGCTCTTTGCGCTCCGCAGCACGTGCTATCTGGGATCTGCCAGATCAGTCGCGCGCTGCCGTCCCTGCGTAATCGTCATCGGCCTTGACCCAGCTCATCAGCCCTCGCAGCGTCTTGCCGGTGGCCTCGATCGGGTGCTTGGCCTCCTCGGCGCGTCGCGCCAGGAACTCCGGCGCGCCGGCATCCTGGTCGGCGATGAAGCGCGCCGCGAAGGTTCCGTCCTGGATGTCCTTGAGGACGCCCTGCATGTTGGCCGCGACGCGATCGTCGATCACCCGGGGGCCCGAGATGTAGTCGCCGTACTCGGCGGTGTCCGAGACCGACCACCGCTGCTTGGCGATGCCGCCCTCGTACATCAGGTCGACGATCAGCTTCAGCTCGTGCAGGCACTCGAAGTAGGCGATCTCCGGCTGGTAGCCGGCATTGATCAGCGTCTCGAAACCGAGTTCGACAAGCCGCGACATGCCACCGCAGAGAACGGCCTGCTCACCGAACAGGTCGGTCTCGGTCTCCTCCTTGAAGGTGGTCTTGATGACGCCGGCCCGGGTGCCGCCGATGGCGGCGGCGTAGGACAGCGCGAGCGCCCGGGCGGTGCCCGACGGGTCCTGCTCGACGGCGATCAGGTCCGGCACGCCCTTGCCGTCGACGAACTCACGGCGAACCAGGTGACCGGGGCCCTTCGGAGCGATCATGATGACGTCGACATCGGCCGGCGGCTTGATGTAGCCGTAGCGGATGTTGAAGCCGTGACCGAAGGCCAGGGTCTTGCCCGTCGTGAGATTCGGTTCGATCGAGTCCTTGTACACGTGACGCTGAACGTGATCCGGGGTGAGGATCATGATCACGTCGGCCTCGGCCGCGGCCTCCGCGGGTGTCACCACGCGCAGGCCCTCGTCGGTGGCCTTGACCCGCGACTTCGAGCCTTCCTTCAGGCCGACCCGGACATCGACACCGGAATCGCGCAGGTTCAAGGCGTGCGCGTGGCCCTGCGAGCCATAGCCGATGACGGCCACCTTCTTGGCCTGGATAAGGCTCAGATCTGCGTCGTCTTCGTAGAAAATCTCGGCGGCCATCTGCTGGTCAGTCCTTTCGAATGCGGTTCACTGGTGTTCGGGAACAGGGGTGGTCGTGCGACAGCTGCGGGTTTGCCGACAGCGCGTGCAGGGTCAGGGAGGCGGTGACATCCGACTACTCGGTGCGGGCACTGGCCGAGGTGATGGACCGCGGTCCGCGGCCGAGGGCGACCATCCCGGACTGCACCGTTTCCCGGACGCCGAACGGTTCCAGCAATTTGACCAGCGACTCCAGTTTCGGGGTGGTGCCGGTAGCTTCGATGGTCAGTGAGTCGGTCGACACATCGACGATGTGCGCGCGGAACATGTCGACGACGGTGACCACCTGCGCCCGGACGGTCGCGTCCGCGCGCAGCTTGATCAGCATCAGCTCCCGGTGCACCGAATTGTCGGTGGACAACTCGACGATCTTGAGCACGTTGATCAGCTTATTGAGCTGTTTGGTGACCTGCTCCAGCGGAAGGCCCTCGACCTCGACGACGATCGTCATCCGCGAAACCTCGGGGTTCTCGGTCGGCCCGACCGCGAGTGAGTGGATGTTGAAGTCGCGCCGGGAGAACAGCGACGAGACCCGTGCCAGCACGCCCGGCTTGTTCTCGACAAGGACCGAGAGGGTGTGTCTGC
The DNA here is from genome assembly GCA_038245175.1 of Mycobacteriales bacterium. Classification (GTDB taxonomy): domain Bacteria; phylum Actinomycetota; class Actinomycetes; order Mycobacteriales; family Nakamurellaceae; genus Nakamurella. The sequence goes on from JBBRSR010000013.1 coordinate 99,191, forward strand.
TCACGTCACACTCCGTCGAACAGCGGTCGGATGCCGCGGGCGGCCTCGATCTGGCTGTTGCCCTGACCCGCCGCGACCATCGGCCAGACCTGCGCGTCCTTGCCGACGGTGAAGTCGACGACCACCGGCTGATCGTTGATCGCCATCGCCTCGTGAATGATCCGGTCCACGTCTTCCTTCGATTCGCAGCGCAGCCCGACACAGCCCATCGCTTCCGCGAGCAGCTTGAAATCAGGGATGCGGTGCTTATGGGTGCCCAGATCGGTGCTCGAGTAGCGCTCGCCGTAGAACAGCGTCTGCCACTGCCGGACCATGCCGAGGTTGCCGTTGTTGATGATGGCGACCTTGATCGGGATGCCCTCGATGGCGCAGGTGGCCAGCTCCTGATTGGTCATCTGGAAGCAGCCGTCACCGTCGATGGCCCACACGACCGCATCCGGCTTGGCGACCTTGGCGCCCATGGCGGCGGGGACCGCGTAGCCCATCGTGCCCAGACCGCCGGAATTGAGCCAGGTGTACGGCTTTTCGTACTTGACGAATTGCGCCGCCCACATCTGGTGCTGCCCGACGCCGGCGACGTAGATGGCGTCCGGACCGGCAATGGCACCGAGCCGTTCGATCACGTATTGCGGCGCCAGCGTGCCATCCATCGGCTCGTCGTAGCCGAGCGGGAACGTGGCTCGCAGATCATCGAGTTCGGCCCACCACGCGGTCATGTCGGCAAGCACGCCGGCGGCCTGTTCGGCCGTGATGGCCTTGATCAGTTCGATGATGACGTCCTTCGCATCGCCGACGATCGGCACGTCCGCGTACCGGTTCTTGGATATCTCGGCCGGATCGATGTCGGCATGGATGACCTTCGCGTTGGGTGCGAACGAGGCCAGATTGCCGGTGACCCGGTCGTCGAAGCGGGATCCCAGCGCGATCAGCAGGTCAGCGCGTTGCAGGGCGGCCACGGCGGCGACCGTGCCGTGCATACCGGGCATGCCCAGGTGCTGCTCGTGCGAATCCGGGAACGCGCCCCGCGCCATCAGCGTGGTGGTGACGGGGATGCCGGTGAGTTCGGCGAGCACCATCAGTTCGGCGCTGGCATGCGCCTTCAGCACACCGCCCCCGACGTAGAGCACCGGTCGTCGGGCGGCGGCGATCATCTTCGCGGCCGCGCCGATTTGACCAGCATGCGGTCGGACCGACGGTCGGTAACCGGGGAGGGAAACGTCCTGCGGCCAACTGAATGTGGTGCTGGCCTGCAGGACGTCCTTGGGGATGTCCACAAGCACCGGGCCCGGTCGACCGGTCGAGGCGATGTGGAACGCCTGGGCTATCACCCGCGGGATCTCCGCGGGGTCGGTGACCAGGAAGTTGTGTTTGGTAATGGGCATCGTGATGCCGCAGATGTCGGCCTCTTGAAAGGCGTCGGTGCCGATCGACGGACGGGGGACCTGACCGGTGATGGCCACCAACGGCACGGAGTCCATGTGGGCATCGGCGATCGGGGTGACCAGGTTGGTCGCGCCGGGGCCGGAGGTCGCCATACAGACCCCGACCCGACCGCTTGCCTGCGCGTAACCGGTGGCCGCGTGGCCGGCGCCCTGCTCGTGGCGGACCAGGATGTGTCGCACCTTGGTCGAATCGAGCAGTGGGTCGTAGACCGGCAGAACCGCTCCACCGGGGATGCCGAAGACGACGTCGACGCCGGCCTCTTCCAGAGACCGGACGACAGAGGCGGCTCCGCTGAGGTATTCGACCGCTGGCGCGGACTTGCCGACGCCTGGGTGGTTGTGGGCCGGGTTGGGCCCGGGGCCCGGCACCGACGTCCGATCGTGCGTCGCAACCGCTCCCGGAACAGGATTCGGGTGTGCGGACGCTGCGGGGATGACCGACGCTGGTCGGCTGTGCGTCATGAGGACCTTCTCACTGCTGTCAAGAGAAACTGCTGGCTACTCGTGGTTCCTGGATGACGCTCCGGGCCGGGGGTGAGTTGGCCGAGGAACTCGGGCAATAAAAAACCCCCAGCCACCGAGTGCGGTGACGAAGGGGTTGCGCGCCGTCGCGTAGTGCCGCGAGGCGCGCTAAATGATTACGAGGAGCAGGTTATGCACGCTGCCAACTGTAGGGGTACTGCCCGGTAGGTGTCAAAGTCGTTGCCGGAACAGGCGCGATACCGGGGCTACGAGTGAGACCGCCGAACCTGTTGGGCGCGGCCCCGCCGCGGCTGATGCAAATATGGAGGCATGTCACACCCAGACCGTGCGCTGTTCCGCCAACCGGCCAGTGCATTGTTCCTGCCGGTGCTGTTGTTCATCATCACGACCCCGTTGGCCACCGCCGAGCGCTGGACCCTTGTCTTCTACCTGATACCGATCGTCGCGTTGTTCTATGCGCTGTGGACCCGGACGGCCGCCGACGCCCATGCGATCACCGTCTACAACCTGCGCGGGCGGCGCCGGATTCTGTGGGCCGACCTGGACGGATTCGAGTTCCACGGTCCACGCTGGGCGATCGCGGTGACGATGGACGGAAAACGGATCCGGTTGCCGATGGTGCGTCCGCGGGATCTGTCGCGGCTCGCTGCTGTCTCGGGTGGCCGGTTGTCGCTCGGTGAGCAGCCGGCGCCCGGCGACGCCGCGGAAGAGGGCGAGGATGTGGAGGTGGTCGTCCCAGGTGAAGCGACGGGAATTGATGTGACAGGGATTGATGTGACCGGAATTGATGTGACAGCGATTGACGTGACCGGGATTTCCGGCGACGTTTCTTCCCGCGAACGCGAGTAATGTCGGCGTCAAGCCAGTAGTCCGGTCGGCGAAGCGTGCCCACCAGGCCCTCGCTGTGACCGAAGTTCGAACCACCGCTAGCTCATCGACACTCGCCGTGCAGGAGTCACCATGCCGCCGCTTCGTTCTCGAACGTCCACCCATGGCCGCAACATGGCCGGTGCCCGCGCCCTGTGGCGCGCCACCGGCATGGGCGATGGCGACTTCGGCAAACCGATCATCGCGATCGCCAACTCGTACACCCAGTTCGTGCCGGGGCACGTGCACCTCAAGGACATGGGTGATCTGGTGGCGGGTGCGATCAAGGAAGCCGGGGCCGTCTCCAAGGAGTTCAACACGATCGCTGTCGACGACGGTATCGCGATGGGCCACGGCGGGATGCTGTACTCGCTGCCGTCCCGTGAGCTGATCGCCGACTCGGTTGAGTACATGGTGAACGCGCATTGCGCCGACGCCCTGGTTTGCATCTCGAACTGCGACAAGATCACCCCCGGCATGTTGATGGCCGCGCTGCGGCTGAACATCCCTGTGGTGTTCGTGTCCGGTGGTCCGATGGAGGCCGGCAAGGCCGTGATCGTGGACGGCGTCGCGCACACCTCGACCAACTTGATCACCGCGATCAACGCCTCCGCCGCTGAAGCGGTTTCCGACGATGATCTGGCTGAGGTCGAACGCTCGGCCTGCCCGACCTGCGGGTCCTGCTCCGGAATGTTCACCGCCAACTCGATGAACTGCCTGACCGAGGCGCTCGGACTGTCGTTGCCGGGTAACGGTTCCACCCTGGCCACCCACACCGCCCGCAAGGACCTGTTCCTGCGGGCCGGCGAGGTCATCGTCGACCTGGCGAAGCGGTATTACGAGCAGGACGACGAATCGGCGTTGCCCCGCAACATCGCCAACCGGGCCGCGTTCGCCAATGCGATGACATTGGACGTTGCGATGGGTGGGTCCACGAATACCGTGCTGCACATCCTGGCGGCAGCCATCGAGGGCGAAACCCACTTCACACTGCCCGATATCGATGCACTGTCCAAGAAAGTGCCGTGCCTGTCGAAGGTCGCGCCGAACCACCCCGACTACCACATGGAGGATGTCCATCGAGCGGGCGGAATCCCCGCCCTGTTGGGCGAGCTGAACCGCGCTGGACTGCTGGACACCAGCGTGCACAGCGTGCATTCCGCCAATCTGCAGGACTGGCTGGACGAGTGGGATGTGCGTGGTGGCAAGGCATCCGAGCGTGCGCTCGAGTTGTTCCATGCGGCGCCCGGCGGTGTTCGCACGACCCAGGCATTCTCCACCAGCAATCGGTGGGACACCCTGGACACGGACGCTGCAGGTGGTTGCATCCGCGACCGCGCCCATGCCTACACCGTTGACGGCGGACTGGCCGTGCTGCACGGCAACATCGCCGAGGACGGCTCCGTGGTGAAGACGGCGGGCTTCGACGAGGAATTGTTCCACTTCGTCGGCAAGGCAATCGTTTTCGAATCGCAGGAGGCCGCGGTCGAGGGAATCCTTGGCAAGAAGGTGCAGCCCGGGCATGTGGTGGTCATCCGCTACGAGGGCCCGACCGGGGGGCCGGGCATGCAGGAGATGCTGTACCCGACGTCGTTCATCAAGGGGATGGGCCTGGGTCGGGTGTGCGCGCTGATTACCGACGGCAGGTTCTCCGGGGGCTCGAGTGGTGTTTCGGTGGGTCACATCTCGCCGGAGGCGGCCCGCGGCGGCGCGATCGGATTGATCGAGGACGGTGATGAGATCGAAATCGACATCAAGTCCAGGATGCTCCGGCTCAATGTGCCCGATGGGGAATTGGCCGAGCGACGCGCAAAGATGAACGCCGCCGAGTCGCCGTGGCTGCCGAAGAACCGGGAACGCTTTGTCTCCCAAGCACTTCGGGCCTACGCGCACATGGCAACCTCGGCGTCGACCGGCGCAGTGCGAGTGGTTCCGACCAGTTGGGCGGCACCGAGCGTCGACAGCTGACGCCACAGCGCGCCGTTGGTACCGGCACTGGTCAGAACGGTATTGGGTCATCGTTGGCCTGGTGGGCGGTCGGGGCTGGGGTGGTTGGTTCGCCGTTGATCCGGGATTTGGCCCAGGCTGGGATGGTGGGGTCGGTCTGGTGGGAGTTGAAGACGGACAGGTGGTCGCCGTCTTCGTACAGGTTCTCCTGGGGTTGGCTGTAGGTCCGGCCCAGGGCGGTGGTCCACTCGTAGCTGCCATCGCTGGTTTTCGCCAGGTGGCAACCTCCGCCATCCTTCGCGCGGTGATGATGTTCGCACAGCGGGTTCAGGTTGTCGGCGCTGGTGGCACCACCGGTCGGCCGGCCGGGTCGGTAGGGGTCCCGGTGGTCCAGGTGGCAGCGGTCGGCGTCCTGGTCACAGCCGGGGGTGACGCAGGTGCGGTCTCGGGTTTTCACGTGATCGGCCAGGTACGGCGGTGGTGGGTACCGGGTCCGCCCCACATCCAGCACATTCCCGGACAAGGGGTCGGTGACGATCCGCCGCCACGTGGCATCGGCGGCCAAGCGGCGGGCGGTGGCGGCGTCGATCGGTCCGAACCCGTTGATCCAGCCGGGGTGATCATCGATCCCGGCCAACGCGCCGGCCGGGATGGTCACGTTGATCAGGAACGCCGACTTCCGGGGTCGCCCGGCCGGCCCGCCCGGCCCCGCCCGGCCCGGGCCCGATCCCGATCCGGAACCGCAACCGGTGTCGGTCCGGGGCCGGGATCCGGTCCCGGTCCAGGTCCCGGTGGTCAGGATGTCATGGGCGAGGTCGGTCAGGGTGTCGAATCGGCGTTGCCCGAGACCGCGCAGGTCGCCGGGGGTGTCGGCGGCTTCGGCCATCATCGTGGTGGCCTGCCGGACTTGTCAAGTTGTCTGTGTAAATAGCTGAGATTTTTAGAGGTGGGCTTCGATTCGTTCGGGGTAGACGAGGGCGAGTTGGGCGAGGGCTTGTTGCCAGTTGGTGGTGCTTTGGCCTTCGACGAGGTAGCCCTCGGCG
>JBBRSR010000014.1:0-96287 GCA_038245175.1 Mycobacteriales bacterium
CACGCCATGAACTCGCTGAGTCAAGAAAACGTGCCGACCGTTGCAGTCATCCTCGGAGTCAGCGGCGGAGCGGGCCGACGAGGCGCAGTTTGTCGTCCCTCAGCGCGATAGAAACAGACGTGGACAGCCTCCTCCAGGAGGCCGCACCACAGTTGAGGCGCAGAATCGTAGCGTTTCAAGGCCTGGAAATAGCGGTCCCTATCTCGATGGCATTCCTCCGTCAGGCTGGTCCCCCGCCTCCGCCGGTATCCTTCCCGCCACAACAGCCAGCAGGCCACAGCACGGGCCACCCTCCCGTTGCCGTCGCAGAAAGGATGCAACGCGGTGAGGGTTGCCGAAACATGCGCAGCGACAGCTATCGTCGGCTCGAAGGCCGGTACTTCAACCGCGAAGTCGTTGGGCAGCGACTGCAGGAGAAGGTGAGTACCCTCCCGCGACACTTGAGCCGGCGGTGGAAGGAAGTGCGTTTGCCCGTTCAGACGCACGACGGACGGGCCGTCCCGCAGGCGCCCGGCGAGGTGCGGATGATCGTCGATCATCAGGTCGGCGTGGGCTTCACACAATGCGGTCAGTGACAGTTCAGACCGTTGCCAGGCGGACTGAAGGGTCCGCACGGCACGGGAAACGCCGGCCGCCTCGGTGGATCTCGCGTTCGTGGTGGTGATCCTACGGACCGGCGACAATTGGCGGGCCGAACAAGAATGGCGCCCAGGCAGCGAAGTTGCCGGGCGTGCCGTCGCCTGGCGCCACACATAGATACATTCCAGTGGTGGCCGTGGACGACATGTCGCCGTAGACGACCACGTACAGGTCACCGAAGCTGCCCGACGTCGGAATCACGGGGTTGTCCGGATCGTAGTGCGGCACCAACCGCAACTGGGCGATACCGGCTGATTCGAAGACGCCGCCTCGGCCAGTCTGGCTCTGACCGTGGACGCCCGTCCCGCTTCCGCTGGCGCCCCAGACGGCCGTGCCCTCGCCATCGGCGGGGTCGTTGGGGTTGGGCAGCGGCAACGGCTCTGGCGTGTCGATCAACTGCCCGATGGTGCGTCGACTCAGGCCGACCACCGACGCCCCGCGTTTTCGAGTTGGATCATTCGGATCCTCGGCACTCTGGGCATTGCTCACCCCGATGACACCCGCGACCGGACCGAGCTGGCCGCGAGCCGCGGAGGAAAAGGCCAAACCGGTGAGCCCGGTAGCTCCGCCGTAGCCCTCCGCTAATACACCTGTCGTGCTGTCAGCGCCAACGTAGCGACTGGACCCACGGCCGTGCACTCCGCGAAGCCAGCCGGTACCGACAACCCCTGTATAGCCCCCGGCTCCGGCGACTCCTGGGCCGTCGTCCGCGCGCCCGCGAATACCCGCGGAATGCCCGGCGATGTCAGCACCGACATCGATATTCGCCCCGTCGGTCTGAAAACCAACGGCGGCCGGGCCTAGGGCCGTGAACTGATCGTCGGAGGACACGGGTCAATCCCCTTTCCGCAGGTGAAAATCAGGCTCCGCCCATTCAGCGGTTTCGTCAACACTGCACTTTTGGGGTTCCCCCCAGCAGATCCCGATCGGCCGAGCATCTCGGGCTGACTCGTAGCTGGAAACCCGACGGCCGAAGGGTCCGGGTGAATGGACAAGCTATCCGGGACACACGGGGCGGCAGCGCAGCGGATGGCGCCGCCAACTCGGTCATTCCCCTACGACCAAGCTGCGGCGCTTCGTCCTGGCAGCCGGGATAGGAATCGAGAGGCCGGATATGTCCGGCAGGCGCGAGGCGCTTCCGGTCAAAGCGGAGTAGGTGCTCCGGTCACTGGATCCAACCCGAGAGCGATCAACCGTGCGCGTTTGCGCTCAACTCGCTCACGAGCAAGCGTGTCCGCGGTTCGAAGTTCCTCCTGGCTGAGGGGGCCTCGAGTTGCCGGGTTGGGCTCGCGACTCAGGATCGAATATACGTAGTCGCACGCCGCCCCTTCGTTGTCGAACTGGTGGCGATCCCAGATCTCACCTTGCTCGGTGTAGTAGACCACCCAATGCTGAAGGTCGTCGGTGGGCTCCATGACGAATACATCATTGGGGAGCCCGGTCTGCCTGCGCGGCGACAAATTGATCGAGAAGTGATGGCTCTGCCTCGATTGCTCGATGGCAGTGATCAGCTGGTTGGCGTTCACCGAAACACCTCCTCCAGGTAGCCGTTGTCCACGTACCATTTGACGCTTTGATCCAGCCTGAACTGATCACCAAGACCCGGTTCGCCAAAGGCCGGCGCGACTACAGCTTCTGTTACGGGCACTTCCTTGATCACTTCATACTCGCTGTAAGGCCCGGCAACGCTACTTGCCGGAAGTGAACGCTCCGGATAGGGCGTGCCGTAAGGGGACATGTAATGGCCGTCCTCGCTACCGTAGCGGTCGACTCGCTCGCCTACCGCAAGTTCAGTTCGGTTCTCCGTACCAGGAACTGCTCCGTGATCCGGAGCCTGCCCATCCCAATCCCAAGCGGGTTTGCCGCTCGGATCAAAACCGGTCGAGTAGTTGTCCAGGTACTCCTCTGCGGATTGTCCGTGGAGGGGGTCGTAGCCGGGCGGAAACTGATCGGACGTGGCGTCTTGTGCCAGTTTGTCCTCGAGACCGCCCCGAACAGCGGCCTCGAAGTCCTGAGCCCTTTCGTCGACTTCATCTAGCTTTCGAGACTCTACCGATGGAACCGGACGATCTGCAGGCGACCTGAATCCAGACGGCTGACCGTCGAGTGGTGGCACATCCGGTGGGGGTTGATCCGGTGGCGGCACATCCGGCGGCGGCACATCCGGCGGCGGCACATCCGGCGGGGGTCGATCCGGTGGGGGCACATCCGGCGGGGGTTGATCCGGCGGGGGTTGATCCGGTGGCGGCACATCCGGCGGGGGTTGATCCGGTGGGGGCACATCCGGCGGCGGTTCGTCTGCCGGCTCATCCTTGGGCGGCGGGACCTCTGACGCGGAGTTGTTCTCGTCCCATTCCCTAGACACGTTCCGCTCCCACTTCTACGGCGTCATCTGACAGGCCCAAACGGCGAGCGACGGCTGGTGGCCACTCCGGGGAGTGGTTCATGTCTTCGGCGCACACGCTGTGGAGGAACAAGCAGTAGGCGGCGTCCGAGAGGCCGGGCTCGAGATTGGGCAACGCTGCGAAGGTTTTCACAGTCTCGCGGAGCAGTTTGACAAGTGTTTCCCACCGTGCGGCGACTTCTTCAGGTGTGAGACCTGGAGTGGTCAATGCACGACGCGTTGAGGTCAATTCGTCCCGCAGTTGTCCCGGCCTGACCAAAGAAAGGGCAGCCCCGCGGTAGAGGCATTTCGACCGACATGGTGCGCATGAATTGAATGGCGGCGACGCCACTCTAGGCGCGGCGGGCGGGCGCCCGAACGGAACAGAGGGAACCACCGTCACGTGGGCCGCCTCGGCGTATTGATCGCTATACACGAGGGCCTCGCCGGTAGCCAATCGTGTTGTGAAACGCTTCTGTGAATCATCGAGTCCCATCGATTCGCCCAAATAGTCGCGATCTTCCTCTGCGGTGAGGCGGTGCATCATCTTCAAATTCGTATTCTTGACCGCGTCAACGACTAACTTCGTGGGGATCTGTTCGGCGATGATGACGCCTTCGCCGTACTTTCGGTTCTCCGCCAGCGTGTTCGCGAACGCTTCGGCGGCCTGTTCTTTGGCCCGAGCTGCATCACTTCCGCCGGCCCGCTGCGTCCGGGAGAGCAGTCGATGAGCTTCCTCGATGACTGTGATGTGGGCCAATCCTGACTGCCCGAGACGGTTGGCCTGGAAGTGCTCGGTCATCGCGTTCAGCAACAGCGCGATCATCAACGCCTGTTCGTCGCCGTTGCCCAGTGACTTGAGTTCGATGATCGTCGGGATGGCGAGCAGAGCGGCGATGTCGAGGCTCTGATCAGTCATGAAGGTCGAGGCAGCCGGGCCGGACGTGAGCTGCTGGGCACGCCGAATCGACGCGGCCTCGATGTTTGCCTTGACTTCCCCCGCGTATCCCAGGTCTGCGGTCGCCGCGCCCATCGCCTTCAGGAACTCAACCACAGTTGGCCAGTTTCGTTGCTCGCCGCTCGCCCGCTCCGAATTCAGGATTCCGGCGCGGAGGTAGGTGGAGTTGAGTGCGTCCTGATAAATCGACGGTAGCGGCTCCCACAGTCCGAATGCGGCCTTGAAACACGCCAAGAGGTTGGCGGCGTGTTCGCTCACCAGCACACCCCGAGGAACTTCAAACGGGTTGAACCGAAGCGGCGCACAATCCTCGTCCCCGAGGGTCAACAACCGAAGTCGTTCGAAGCCCGGGACACATTGCAGCCGCCGATAATCGTCTGCGTCCGAGTTGACCGGCTCGATGACCAGGAACGGGACCTGATGGTCCACCCAGAGCTGGCGGAGCAATTCGAGGACGGTGGTTGTCTTGCCGCTACCCGTCGAGCCGGCGATTAACGCATGCTTGGTCAACGCGCTCAGCGGTAGCCGTAGCGCCCTTCCTGTTTCGGGCAGGTTCCCGATCGTGATCGCTGGGCCGGTCGTCGGGTAGGCCTCCGAGTTGCCGAACTGTCCGCGCCTGACTGGAAAGCCCGGCACAGTGCCGTCGACCGCGACCGGAAACCGGAACAGGCACGCCGCGTCGCCTGCGTCGCCGAGCTGACTCAGGTGAGACAGGAAGCTCGCCGGAGCAGCCGGGTGAGCCCAGATATCGGGTCGGCCGGTGGAGCGGCCGGTGTCGACAGCCGCAAGATTCCACTGGGCCAGTTCGCTCCCGTACTGGCCGGTCAGCCAGCGCGTCTCGAATCCCGCGGCGACCCGATCCTGATCGAGGTGGGATCCGGTTCTGGATTCCGGAGCCGAGATCGCCGTACCTACCGCCTCGACAATTCCCAACGGCAGCGCGGGCGAAGTCACCTGGACCCGGAAGTCGAAGGCGGCATGCCCGCATCGCCGAAGGTAGTCATGGAAGACCCGTTCCGCCTCAACCGCGAAAGCATCCGGCGGCAGCTTCTGCGATCCGTAGTAAAGACCGCCTTTGCGTTCATCCTCGCGCGCCAACCGGCTGTAAAAGGTGGCCTCGTCGGCCAGCTTCTGGTTGAAGTCCCTGGGTGTCGCAACCGGGAACAGCCCGACCGACACCGAGACCGGACTTGCTGCGGCAGTGAGCGCGGCGAACAGCGGATTCCACTGGGTCTCGACCCAGTTGAACGGCGAAATGGAGAAGTAATATGGTCGGCCCGCGTCGCGCCTGGAGGGAACGCCGATCAACTCCCGTTTGGTGATCAGAGCGGCATCGACCCGCTGGCCGTGAAACGGAGCGAGCATTCTGAAGAGTTCATCGCGGGTGTCGATGACCGAGGCATTGAGGTGGCGTGGAATCGAGGTTCGTAACCGTCCGCGGATGGCTTCCGCGCTCGCGCGCGCCGCGCCTTCGGTCGCTCCCCATGTCCTGCCGATGACCACGATCTCCAGTGCGGGCCTGTCCGGTGTGGCAAGGATCCGCAGGTCGAAGGCGGCCTGACCGTGCAGACCGAGCAATCCGCTGAAGAACTGATGTTGCTCGGACAGTGCGAGGTGGAGTCTGCCGACACGGTCGAGCCCGGCGTACTCTCGCGACTCCGCGAGATTGACCGCTGAGTCGATTCGGATTCCGAAGTAGGCGGAGGCAGGAGCGAGCAGGCCGTCGTCAGCGACGAAAGTATAGGTCTGCGGCAACGGGCGAAGCCCGGTGATGACGCCTGTGTCGGGCACCGGGGCACTCAGCCCTGGACAGCAACGACCGGAACGGAATACCCGATGACGCCTTGGCCGACTGCCGCCGTTTCTTCACTTGCCATGTCCACTCCCTGGCGGACCGCGCTGTGCATTACCTCGCGCATCGCTTTGGCCGTGTCGTTGGACAGTCCGCCGTAAAACGAGGACTGGCGCAGAGTGATGCCGCGCCAAATCTGACCGAGATTCATCAGCACCCACCGGGCCGGCGAGATGCTCACCCAAAACGTCCAACCGATGAACAGGTCCGAGCCATAGGCAAACGACGCGACCCAACCCCGGTACAGTCCGCTGACCATTTCCAAATAATCGCGCGGGGCCTGCCCCGTGGGAGATACCTGCACCACCGCGATGCTGCCGATCGGCGTACGCCGTGCCTGGATGATCGCATACATGTGGTCGAGGGCCGCTAGTGCCGAGCCGCCCTTCCCGTCGACGGTCAGCATCCATTCGGATAGCTGCGCCGGGACCTTGACCAGCCAGAACAAGAACAACAACACGATCGACCAGATCACGTTGAGCCACAACCAGGTTGTCAACACTCCGGACGAGGACGATGCTGATTGGTCGCTGAACGAGCTCACCTGACCGGCGATCTGCGACAAACCGGCGATTCCGAAAATGAGGAACAGCAGGAAAGCGCCAATCGACCAGGTGAAGATCACCGCCACCAACCGCGCAGCCAGGGATCGCAGGAGCGCCGGATTGGTCAGCGGACTGAAGTCGGTCTGGTTGTCGGTGTACGCAAGGCGACCGCCCAGATAGGTCTGGTTCGGCGATGCCGCGCCGACCAACGGATCAACCTCGGTCGGCCCAGGCTGAACCGGATGCACATAGATCGGCGTGGCCAGGGCCTGTGCATCCTGCTGCGCCGGTTGCGGCGGCTGGGACGGCAGAGTGGGTTGGGGCCACCCATAGCGGCCTTGCGCAAATTGGTCGTCCAACGACGGGTAGGGCGGTTGGGTTTGGAGCTGAATCCCGGCTGGAGCACCGCAATGGCCGCAGTACGGAGCGCCTTCGACGAGCTCAGATCCGCAATTTCCACATGAGCTACCTGCCATCGCCGAACTCCCTGATATCTCTGGCCGCGGCTTACTCGAAGGTGGCCACGGCTACGCCCAGAGCGTATCGCGACGCCCACAATCGCTCAAGCAGGCACGTATCGGCCGATACCGGTCTATGAACGGGCCGCGCCCCGGACACCGGCTGCCTGTCGCGACGGACAGTTCAATGCCGTCCTGCGACTGCGCCGAGCACCGGGTCCAGAGATGGACGGCAATGCAGAGCCTGCCTGGTCCGGCCGCTGGAGCGGCACCGACAACGTCTGGGTGACCGCTGGTGTCGCCGGCGTGTGCGGGCTGAGAATCATGAACCACAACGGCGTCAGTGACTGCCGCGCCTTCGACAACGACGGCGATGGGCGGTTCGACACTTTCACCGCCGACGCCGACGAGAACGGCACCGCTGCTTACGCCGCGTGAGATATCAACGAAGCCGGCGTGCTCGACAGTTACGCCGTATGGGACGACCACGGGCTCGTCGGGTTCGTGAACTGGGACACCGCCGGGCCGTCCACGCGGGAAGTCGACCTCGCCTACACCGCAGGTACTGGGTACCGTTGCATCCCTTGGCACCTCGCCGAAGCGCAGGGATTTACCAACCACGACGACTGGCCGCGCCGACTCCACCTGCTGCTCGACGCCTACCGCTACACCGGCGACCGCGGCGCAACCATCGCCCGCCGCGCCCGGATCAACGCCGCCGCGATCCACCGACCCGACGCGCCCGGGAACCCGACCTACGCCGCGATGCTCCCCGCCGTCACGGACCTCGAGAACGCCGCTCAGGACATCGACGGCCTACCCGCTGCATTCTGGCAACCGCCCATCACGAAACCGCCTGCCGATGCCGCTGCTGCACGTTCGAACGTCGCCGCCAATACAGCCACGACAGCTCGCGGTCACGGACAGCACGCCACATCGTCCGGCGACTGGAAAGCTGAAGACAGTTGTTGACGCGCCAGCACAGCCGAACTGCCGATGCCGGTCAACGTCACCGTGAGGTTCATCAGTCCAAGTCGGGGCAGATCGCATCTGGGGCAACAAGTTCCGCCTCAGCTCACCGAACGGACTCGGTGCCGGTACGCATCAAAGTAAGCGCCGACCACCCGGGGTGCGGAACGGGCGGTCAAGATCGACTGGGACCTGTCGGTGCGGCCGGCTCCGCATCAGACGAACTTGGTGCGGGCGCTGGACCTCCTGATCGGCTCCGCGATCGGCTACCGGCCGGGCACTGACCCACCCGCTCGGTCGCTGATCGGGATCTTCGTGCAGGGCCGTCTCCTCGCACCGCCCCGGGGGACGTGAACCCGGTCCGTCCGGGCCCATTCCGCGCCCGCGAACCGCCGCCGGCTCGCCGACGAGCAGGAGCCGCCAACCGTCAGTTCGTCGATCAATCCGTCACCACGCCTGCGAACACTCGGAAATCGATCTGCAAACTCACTGACGCGAAAATCGGCAGAACGAGCGGCGGGCAGAAGCCCGGAATACGCGCTGATCGTCGTCGTCTCAGCAGTCGAGGCGGGCCGCCGGATCTGCCCGCAGCCGCTGTCGGTCGAGCAGCCCGCGAGCTCCTTGGTCGCTGACCCTGACCAATCCGCCGAGGTGGGCCAGTCGGGTGGCACAGTAATGGCCATGGCACAGGGCGAGGTCGAGGTGCGGAGCCGGTTGTGGCGCAATGGAGAGTTGGAGGCCGAGGACTTTCCGTTCGAGAAGATCTCCGAGTATCTGCAGCAGGACGGGTGCTTGGTGTGGGTGGACATCTGCGACCCCGACTCCCAGCAGCTTCGTGACCTGGCCGACGAGCTGACGTTGGATCCGATGGCGGTCGAGGACGCCGTCGCTCACGCGGAACGGGCCAAGGCCACCCGGTATGCCTCTCACACTTTCATCACCGCCTACTCGGTGAAAACCGCCGAACAAGTTGACGATCCGGCTGCGCCGCAGCCCTTCGATGTGTCGAAATCTGGCCTGGCCGTCAGCCGGGTATCGGCGTTCGTGCTGCACCGGGGGATCGTGACCGTGCGGCGAGGCCACGACTTCGACATGGACGCGGTCGTCCAGCGGTGGGAGGACAACGCGGATCTGCTCAAGTTCGGACCGGGAGCGTTGGTGCACGGTCTGTTGGATGAGATCGTGGACGGCCACTTCGCGGCGGTGCAGGTCCTGGACGACCAGATCGAAGGTTTGGAGGACCAGCTGTTCGACGACAAGGCGCTCAGTAAGGGCGTGCAACAGCGAACCTACCGGGTCCGCAAAGACCTGGTCGAGTTGCGCCGGGTGGTGTTGCCGATGCGGGAGGTCGTCAACGCGGTGCTGCGGCATCGCAAAGACCTCGAAGCCCCCCAGGAACTCAATTCCTGGTTTGACGACCTGTACGACCACGTGCTGCGCGCCTCGGAATGGACCGAATCGCTGCGCGATCTGGTCACCACCGTGTTCGAAACAAATCTGTCATTGCAGGACAGCCGACTGAACACGGTCATGAAGAAGCTGACCGCCTGGGCGGCGATCATCGCCGTCCCCACCGCGGTCACCGGGTACTTCGGACAAAACGTGCCCTACCCCGGCTTTCAACAAGAATGGGGCTACTTCCTGTCGGTCGGAGTAGTCATCGGCATCGCGGTGGGCCTGTACGCCCTGTTCAAACGCAAAGACTGGCTCTAGAAATAGCCCTCGTTCGGCGATGTTGGCGTGTTCATAGGCCGATGCGATGGACGCCGGCGTCGGCACCACCACGACCTTCCGCCGGTGCCACGGATGGGGCTGCCGTGATCTGTGCCCCGACGCCTCGAGCCGGTTGAGCGCCAGTGAGGTTGCCGCCGTGGATGTTTCGAGAGGCGATCACGAATGGCGTCGTCGACGTCGTGCCCAATCGAGCCCTTGGCGGCTCCCGCCCCACCACCCTGACTACTCCCCTGTCCAGCGCTCATTCCCATCACCCAGACTATACAAGGTTGTTGGCAATATCCAGGATAGTCAAGTACATTGCGAGAATGATCGAAGCTCGGGGTCTCAGCAAACGGTTTGGGCACACGGTGGTGGTTGATGACGCCTCCTTCGTCGTCGCGCCCGGGAAGGTGACGTGGTTACGCGGACCGACCGGGCACTCAACCACCGCCGACCACCATCCGGGGCCTCGACTGTGACCCCCCGAGCACGCACCTCGAGCACGATCAGCCCAACAGACACGGAGCGTTGCACACATGTCCACCTCACCTGAACACCCCGTCAGCACCGCCACCGACACGCACGGCTGGCAGCTGTCCTCGGTCGGCCTCCCGATGGACCCACTGCGCTGGCGCGCGCTCGGAGTCATCGCGATCGCCCAGCTCATGATCGTGCTCGACGCCTCGATCGTGAACCTCGCCCTGCCGTCGGCGAAGAAGGACCTCGGCATCGCCGACGCCGACCAGCAGTGGGTGATCACGGCCTACGCCCTGGCGTTCGGCGGGCTGCTGCTGCTCGGTGGCCGCGTTGCTGACTACATCGGCCGCAAACGCGCCTTCATCATCGGTCTGATCGGATTCGCCACGGCATCGGCACTCGGTGGCATCGCCTCGAGCGCCCTGTTGCTCTTCGCCGCGCGCGGGCTCCAGGGAGTTTTCGCCGCGCTGCTCGCTCCGGCGGCGCTGTCGCTCATCACCGTGACGTTCCACGAGCCGAAGGAGCGCGCTCGCGCGTTCGGCGTCTACGGCGCCATCGCGGGCGGCGGCGCTGCGATCGGCCTACTGCTCGGTGGCATCCTCACCGAGTACCTTTCGTGGCGCTGGTGCCTGCTGGTCAACGTCCCGATCGCCATCGCCGCAGCGCTTCTGGCCATCCCCTTCGTGCGCGAGAGCCGCGCCGACGGGTCCGCGCAGTACGACGTCCTGGGCGCCATCAGCGTGTCCGTGGGCCTGGTGGCGCTCGTCTACGGATTCACCAAGGCCTCGCCGCACTCGTTCAGCGAGTCCGCGCACTGGACCGAGCCGACCACCCTCGCGTGGTTCGGCCTCGCCGCCGTGATGCTGGTGAGCTTCTTCGTGATCGAGAACCGTGTTCCCAACCCGCTCCTGCCGATGCGCATCCTGCTCGAACGCAACCGCGGTGCGTCCTACCTCGTGCAGCTCATCGTGGGTGTCGGCCTGTTCGCGATGTTCCTGTTCCTCGGCCTCTACCTCCAGATCGTCAAGGGCTACACCCCGATCGTCGCCGGGTTCGCGTTCCTGCCCTTCAGCGTCGGCATCATCATCGGCGCCGGGATCGCGAGCCAGCTACTGCCGCGGGTCGGCCCCAAGCCGCTGATCGTCCCCGGCCTGCTCATGGGTGCCGCCGGGCTGTTCTGGCTCTCCCGCCTCGAGTACGACTCGCCCTACGCCAGCCACGTCCTTCCCGCCATGCTGCTGATCAGCGTGGGCATGGCGTTCAACTTCGTCCCCGTCTCGACCACCGCCCTGCACGGCGTCGGCAAGTCCGACGCGGGAGTTGGCTCGGCGATGCTCAACACCTCGCAGCAGGTCGGCGGGGCGGTCGGCACCGCGCTGCTCAATACCGTCGCCGTCGCGGCCACTACCGCGTACATCGCGGCCAACGGCGTAGGCACTCCCGCCGGGATCAATACCGCCCTGACCGCCGGCTACACCCGGGCGTTCGAGTTCGGCGCCGGGTTCCTCGTCCTGGCCGCGATCGTGGCCTTCTTCATGTTCACCATCGGCCGGGACGCCGGAAAGGAGTCCGACGACGACACACCCGCCGTGCGCGTCGACTCACCGAGGCCAGGATCACACGCCGGCCGGTGACCCGTGTCATGGCGAAGCACGTGATCGGCCAGAGCACCGTCACCGTGTCGGTTGTCAGCGGCCGAGAAGGTCGAGGCGCTGCACGGTGACGTGAGTGTGCCGCGCGCCGCGGTGACCGGGGTCCGCGAAGTTGCAAATGGCCTGAACGAGGTACACGGGCTGAGGGACGGGGTGTCCTGGAGTGATCCTGGTGGGCACCTTTCGCGAACCGGGTCGGACGACGTTCGCGGTCTGCCGTGGGCCCCGGTCCGCCGTGGTCATCGACCTGACGGGTCAGCCGTTCGACCGCCTCGTGATCACCGTGGACAACCCGGCGGACGCGATCACCGCGTTGTCCTGACCCGTTCACTCAGGGCCGTGATCGCGGCCGGCCACCGGGTGCTGCCCTGCCTCCGTTGCTAAGGCCACATAAGGCCCGTCGGGCAATAACAGGCCTCTGACCAGGGATGATGTGCGCCATCAGGGACTTGAACCCCGAACCCGCTGATTAAGAGTCAGCTGCTCTGCCAATTGAGCTAATGGCGCCTGACTTGCGACCGGTGGGTCACGCTGCAAGCACTCGGTGAACTCTACAGGGCAAGGCCGGGGAACTTCAAAATCGGCCTGACGATCCCCGCCCGGCGCCGCCGAAGAGTCAAGGCCTTCAGGGCACCCGGCCACAACAGCGCGAAATCACCGGGCACTGCGCGATGCGACCTTGATCACATCATCGGCTAGCGTCACCACCCTCGTATCGGGCAATCCCTGATGGATGCGGGCCGGCAGAGCTGACAGCGCAGAAATCACCTGATTGCCAGCGGTAATCGACCACGTTTCGACGACGGCCTCACAACAATTTCCTGCGATAGTTGGTCACGCAGGGTATGCTTTTGATTACAGGGAGTTGATGTTGCAATTCCATTCGTGCTTGGGGGCTAGGTGAACACGCAAGCAGTCCGTAGGAGTGAAGTCACCGAACAGGGTGCAAGCCAGACGGGTGGCCGTGGTGGTAACGCTGCGTCGATCGATCCGGCCCTCAGGACACAACAGGGCGCCGGCGACCCGATGGGTCCTGCGGTGGTCACGCTCCGTCTCCGCGCCATGGCAGCGGACGTCAGGAGCCTGATCGAACACCACGTCGGCCTGGTCGGCGTTCTGGTGACCGAACGTGCCCGCAAAGTACCCACCCACGTCAACCGCGATGACCTGACGTCCGCGGGCATGATGGCTCTGGTGCTCAGCGCCGGCGCCTACAAACATGAACGTGGCGTCCCATTCCCGGTCTTCGCCTCCTTCCGCATCCGCGGCGCCCTCGTCGACGAACTCCGCGCCATGGATTGGGCTTCCCGATCGGTACGCGGCCGTGGGCGCGAGGTCGAGTCGATCCGCGCCAACCTCACCACGACCCTCGGCCGTCCACCACGCGCGGAGGACATCGCCGATGCGCTCGGCATCAGCACCCGAGAACTCGACGCAGTGTTCGCCGATCTCGCCCGCAGCACCGTGCTCAGCCTGCAGACTTTCGCCACCGACTCGCTTCCGGCCACCGCCCCCAGCCAAGACGAGTGCCCCGAAAAAATACTGTTGCACCGCGAACAGCTGGGCTACCTCCACGACGCCATCGCCGCCCTGCCCGAACGACTGCGGGTCGTCGTCGTCGCCTACTACTTCGAGCATCGCCAGATGAGCGACATCGCCATCGAACTCTCGGTCACCCAATCGCGGGTCTCGCAGTTGTGCACCGAAGCCATGACCCTCATCCGGGACGGCATGAACTCGCAACTCAACCCGGACGCCTTGGCTCCGCTGGCGCAGACCGGGCGAGCCGCCGCGTCCCGCACTGCCTACTACCAAGCCCTCGCCGACCGCAACACCGTCGCCGGACGGCTCGACATGTCCACCGCGCAGGGCGAAATGTGCCGCGGCCTGTACGCCGAGCACGTCGAAACATCCGAACAGACCGCCCACCAGGTTCGAATCGCCTGACCCCACGGCACTACTCACCCAGCGCATGGGGCCTGGCATGAACCCGGCGCTACTTTTCATGGGTGTTCTGCAGCGCAGACACGAGGGTGTTCGGATTGCCATTCCACTTCTGCTCCGTGGAGCCGTCGCACCTCTCCACATCGATCTTTGACCACGTCGCGTACAGGTCGGTCGGAGTACCCAGGCCGAGGCAGAGGGCCCCGGTCCCGGTCCCGTTCACGATGGTGTACATGGTGGAGTAACTCAGCGACACGTCGCCGCCATAGATGGTCCAGTTCTGCCCGGCACTACCGTCGCAGGTCTTGACCGTCACATATGCCGGAGCTGCGGTGGAGGCCGGCATCGTAAGGCAGAATTTAGCGCCGTTGTTGGTTGAGATCAGGCCGGTCACACTAGTTTGACCTGCGGGGATTGTCGGCGCGGCGAACAGCTGGTTCCAGGTCTTGGCCGCCGGGAAGGGGTTCTGCTTACACGGGAAGTCGATCAAGAATGCGCTGGCTGTGAGCTGGTTAGTGACGTCCAGGCAGCGGCCGAACTCGTAATAGTTGACCCATTGTGACGTCGATATGCCTGCTGTGTTCGACGTCGGTCGCGTGGCCGCGCCGGAACCGACGGCCGGTGACGGGACCCAGCCGGACCCGCATCCACCGAGGACGACAGGCAGACCGGCAGTCAGCCCACTCACGTTCATGCATAGGTCCGGCAGCTTGCCCGTGGTCGCCGAGTCCGCCTGCGCTGCCTGATACTGGCCGTTGTCGTTGTAACTCCACTGCTCGGTGTACGGGGAGGGCGAGCCCACCGCTGCACACTGGGAGAGCTTTATGGCGTTGCCACTGGCCGCCGGCGTGCTTGTGGAATTCAGACACAGACCGTTCGGATTGACCGTGGTAACAGAGGAACTCAACTGCAGGGTGAGATCGGTCCGATAGGCGAACACCTGCTGTGCGCCCGGCGCAATACCCGTGACAGTGCCAGTGCACGGCTGCAGCGTCACCGGGGTTCCGGTGGGCGCCGTCGGTGACCCCACATCCATGCACAACGGCGCTCCCGAGATCTGCACCGTGCCGCCCGGGATGTTCACGTTGCTGGTACGGAACACATATGTCGCGGTCAGCGTCCGGCCGGCGGTGGAGCCGTTGGTCGAGGTCCCGACGGTGCCGGTGGAGGTGAACCTGGCGAAGCTGGGGGTGATGGTGCTCAACCCGGTGCTGTACGTACCGTACCCGGCGACGCAGTACATCCTGCCATTGACGGCGTCGGGGGCCGGCGCGGGAAACAGCAGTTTGACCGGGTCAAACGTGAAGTACTCCACCACCACCGAGTATTCCGCGACACTGCCCGTGTTGACGGTGCCCGTGAGCGGTCCGCAGGGAAGTTTGCTGCTGTCACCTACGGTGCCGTTGACGGCCGCTCGGATCACCCCGAGCGTCACATCGATACCGGACTGTGCGGCGTCCAGCGCCTGCACGCGGGTGATGTCGAACCGGGTGGTGCGGTCAGCAGTGATGATCATCGGGACGAGCAGGGAGCTGAGCATCATGCCGACCAGCATGACCATCAGCAGGATCGCCATCGAGCCGCGCTCATTCGGCGGACGTCCCACGGGAGGGCGCAGCGACGACACTCGGAACCTGGTCATGTCCGGCCCAACTGATCGCAGATCCCAGGCGGCACCGGCAGGACGCTGTTCAACGCGGTGAAGGTGAACGAGGACTGCGAGGTGGTGGACGACGCCCCTGATCCGGACGGCAAGGTCAGATTGACGGTCAGCTGCTGGAACACACCCGTCGGCACCGGATTGTAAAAGGGCTGATTATTGGGGTCGGGGTCCACGCTGCCGTTGCTGATTCCTGATGCGATCGGGGACCAGCCGGTGAGACCCGTGACGGCGG
The DNA here is from genome assembly GCA_038245175.1 of Mycobacteriales bacterium. Lineage (GTDB taxonomy): Bacteria > Actinomycetota > Actinomycetes > Mycobacteriales > Nakamurellaceae > Nakamurella. Next base: position 15,489 of record JBBRSR010000014.1, read on the forward strand.
TGCCGTCCACATTCCAGGTCCGCCGCCACAGCTTCTGGGAGTCCACCCGCAACTGAGTGCATACCTCCGAGCCGGTGGTGGTGGTCCGTAGCTCGACGTACCAGTCGCCGGATGCGCCCTGCCCCGGCGTGCCGATGGCAGCGGCGTAGCGCACGGTGTTGTCCAGGTTCGCGAAGGCCACATTCAGTTGCGATGCGGCCAGGTTGATCGCCTGCGACTTGTTCATCGCACTGTTCATCATCACGACCGCGCCTGTGAACATCCCCATGAAGATCGTCATGAGCACCATGCCCACCATGAGTTCCATCAGCGAGGTGCCGTCGTCGCCGGTCATTCGCTGCCGCAGATGGTCTGCACGTGCGGCGAATCGTCTGCGCACTGCGCGTGTTCTCATGGAGTTACCGTGTTCGATGCGGCCGATGCCGGCCCGGTCCCGACCGAGTTGGTGGCAGTAACGGTGAATGTATATGTCTTGCCGCCCAATTGGGTGAATTTGCACGATAGGGCGCCCGTCGTCGTGCACTGGTCGCCTGACGAGGATGTCACGGTGTAACCGGAGACCGCAGCACCTCCATCGAAGCTGGGTGCCGTCCAGGTAACGGTCGCCCGGTTGTTCTTCGGTGAATCGGCGGCGACTGCGGTCGGAGCCTGCGGGGTGATCGCCACGCCCCACTTGTGGGCGAGGTATTCCTCCACCGCACGCCGGTCCGTATCTTTGAGGTCCTTGTTGTTGAAGGTGATGACGTCGCCGATCTGGCCCACCACGCCGCGGTTCATGAATGTGTTGGAGACACTTGCCTGGAACGATTGAACGGAGGCAGCCTGATCGGAGGTGATCACGGCCGTCGGGACAGTCACTTGGGCCCCCTGCGCCCCGTTGGCCCAATCGAACTGCCATCCGGTGTTGTCGGTTTTGTAGGACCAATCGTTCTGGTTCTGCTTGGTTGTGGCGGTCTCACTGCGTCCGACGCCGGAACCTACCCGCACGTTGTAGTCCTGGGTGGCCCGGCCGAATAGGTCCACAATGTTCGCTGCATTGGTGATGTTGGCGGCGACGAACACGGTCTGGTACTGGCCGGTTGCCGTGACTGAGTTGAGAACATCGCTGGAATCGGCGAAGTTGGCGGCCTTGAGGCCGTTCCAAGTGGTGATGCCTGGTTGATTCGCCGTGTTCGTCTGGATGAAGTTCTGCCCCTGCCCGCTCTTGTCCTTCCAGCAGCCGATCGTCGTCGTCGCGGCCACCCCGGTGCAGGCTGAATTGCTACTGCCGAAAAGGACGGCCGGGTCGGCGCCATCGAGCCAGAGCGTCATACCGCTGGCCCCGGACATCACCGCCGGATAGGGAATTGCGGTCACGGCCGTCGAGCCGGGACCGGAACCGACATAATTGGTCGCGGTAACTGTGAGGGAGTAGGCGACTCCGTTCGTAAGGCCGCTGATGACGCAGCTGAGCCCGGTGGTGGTGCACGACGCGCCGCCGGAACTCAGCGTCGCGGTGTAGGACGTCACTGGACCTGCCGGCGCGGTCCACGACACCGTCACCGCACCGTCACCGTTGACAGCGAGAACCGCGGATGGAGCGAGTGGGGCAGATGACGCGGCGGTGACCGTCACCGTGAAGATCGGACTCAACGCTATCGCGCCGGAGCTGTCGGTCACCTTGATGGTCACCCCGCTGAAAGTCTGGGCCGCGCTGGTGACAGTTCCCGTGAGCACCCCGCTGTTACTGATCGCGAATGTCGCGGGGCCGTTGGTCATCGCGTAGGTGCAGGGAACGTTCGGGCAGTTTTTCGTCAACGTCAGCGTCACCGACTTGCCAACCGTCCAGGTCTGGTTGCTGAGTGAATCCACCGACGGCCTAGGGAATACGACCCAGTTGAATGCCACGGTCTGGGTCGACCCGGCAACCTTGGTGTCGGTCACCACGAGGGTGACTGACGTCGTACCCAAGCTGGTCGGTGTACCTGAAATGACCCCGGCGCTGCTCAGCGTGAGCCCGGCGGGCAGCGTCTCGCTGGTCCACGCGAACGAGCCGGACCCGCCGGTCGCGCTGAGCGTCACCCCATCCGCAGTGCCCTGCGTGCTCGTCTGTGCTCCCGGGTTGGTGGCGGCAATCGGCGGATAGCTGATGGTCCAGGTAAAGATGACCGGGGTCGACCGGCCCTTTGAGTCGGTGACCGTCAATGTCACCGCAAACGGCAGCGGGAACGCGCCGACGCTGGTCGGCGTCCCGGAGATGACGCCCTGAGCGTTGATCGTCAAGCCCGGCGGAAGGGTCGCGACCGGATCCGACCACGTGTAGCCAGGACTGCCGCCGCTGGCTGTCACGGTCAGCGCGCTGATGGCGACGTTGAGAATGGTTGCTTGATTGACCGGCGGGGCAGCGGTCAACGCGGCCAGAATGGTCCAGGTGAAGCTCACAGTGTTGGAGATCCGGCCGAACCCGTCGGTCACCGTCATGCTGAGCGATGTGCTCGGCGCCTGCGCAGAGGGAGTGCCGCTGATCAAGCCGGTGTCCTGAGCAAGGGTCAGGCCCGCGGGCAGCGTCCCGGCGGTGATCTGGTACATGAGCGGCGGCACGATTGCAGTGGAAGTGAGGACCAAATTGACGGTGTCGTTGACAGCGGAGACCTGGTCGAGGGGCTTGTCCATGGTCGGCGATGGGGGCTTGATCGGATCGAACTTGGGATCATCGACGGTGCTGATCAGCGTCGAGGTCACGTAGCTGCACACTCTCGATGGGCAATTCGCACCCGGCCAGGTCACCGTGACGACGGCGCGAAGGTACCCAATCTCGGTGGACAGTGGTGCACGGGTCGCACAGATCGCATTCACCGTAACCGTCGCCGAGATCGCACAGATGCTGAAGGTAGACGCGACGCTGTAGACCACGTTGTTGACCGTCTGCGAGCTGGTCTTCACGGCTTGGGTCTCCACCTTGGAGGGCTGCAGCGCGCGGATCGTGTCCATGGCGGAGTTGGCGATCGTAGTCGCGATCTGGGCGGACCGCTGCTGGTTGGTGAATGCCACCGAGTTGATGAAAAAAGTGGTGAATGCGGCCATCACCACGCTGATCAGGCTGATCGCGACCAGAGTCTCGAGCAGCACGAACCCTTCGTCGCGGGACCGCCGATGGCGCCCCACTGAGCGTCGGCGCCGTTTCCGCAGTCGGCCATCGACCCACCGGTCGGCGGTGGCAAGCCGGGAGGGCCGCCGGCGCGGGCATGGATTCGTCACAGATTGCCCACCCGGCTACGTGCCGCTGAGCAGCTTCACAAGCGCCGCCTGGGCCTCGGGCGACAGCGGCGCGGAGAAGACGGTGAGCTGTAACGTCATGACGCACGGTTCGGCGCCCGTCACCGGTGCGAGTTGAACGTCCGTCACCAGTGCACGGCGGGGCCCGGCCACCTGAATCGCCTTCAGGAACTCAATGTCGCCGCCGCAGGGTCCGGTTGCGGCGACGGTGACCGCTATCGCCAGCAGACCAGCGGTGGCTGCCGCATCCGCGACCGGTGCACTCGTATCCGCGGCCGGTGCAGTCGCATCAGTGGCGCCCGCCGCTGCCGCCGCGACGGCTGCGGTCACCGGTGTGGCACCACCCACCACGACGCTGGACAGCACCACCGAATTCGCGGTCGCCTGCGCGGCAAGCTGGCGGGTGAATTCGGGTAGTCCGCTGTCGTAGGGCAGTTCGGCCAATGCGGTCGCCAGGCCGGCCCGCAGCAACTCCACATTGTCATTCGCGGCCTTGAGCTTGGCATTCTTGTTCTGCAACACGGTGTTCTGCTGCCTGGCCGACTCGGCCTGGGCTCGGGTCGAATCAGCGGCAACCAGCTCCGGATTGACTACGAAGAACCACCCGAGCACCACCATCAGCACCGCCACGACTGCCCCGCCGCCGAGCCAAATCCGTCTGTTCTGCGCAATGGTGCTCATTTCGTCACCGTGCCCCGACGTCGAAACGGTGACTGAGCAGAACGTTCGTCAGCCCGATCGTGATGTTGTACTGGGTGACCGTCTCGGAGACTGTGTTCGAGACCGGCAGCACGTCCACCAGACCGGGGATCACCTTGAGCGCATCGATGTAGTCGGACAGATCGCTGAGGCTCTGCCCGGTGCCGGACATCGTGATCGTGCCGATCCGGGGCAGCCCGGACATGTCGAGGCCGCCGCCCGGTGCGGCAACGGCAATCGCGGCCGGGCTGATGGTGATCGCCACCTGGCCGATGGTCATCGTGGCCGGCAGGGCGCCAGTCAGTTGGCCCACCAATGCAACCAGGTCCACATCGCCGGTCATCACCTGGGCGATCTGGGTCCGGACCTTGCTGACCGATCCCTGGATAGCGATCACGCCGGAGTAGCCCGCGCCTTCCCGTTGCAGCTGCGTGGTTTGGTCTTGTACCGAAGTAAGGTCCGCCGCTGCGCCGTCCTTTTCTTTCACGGCCAGGTAGTAGCCGCCGGCACCGACTACCACCAAGAAGACGACGCCGGCCGCCATCAGCTTCCGCAGTGACTTGAGCTTGCGTGAGTTGATGAGTTCCGGTGGGATCAGGTCGGCCGCGATTCCCCACCCTGGCATCGAAGTCCAGAGCGTGGGCTGCTCCAGCACAGTCGTACTCATGCCGCCGCTCCGCTCGTTCCTCGCGGATTTGCAGTATGGCGCCCTTGACTCGCTCGCCGAGGCTCGCTCATGCCGCCGCGCCCATAGCCAGCCCGATCGACACCGCGCTCGCGGCCAGATCGGACTCTTCAACGCCCGGTTCCGCAGCCACTCGACGGTTCTGGATGTGTAGCATCGGGTTGATCACTTCGGTCGGCACGCCATTCTGCTTCGCGAGCAGGGCGGCCAGTCCGGGCAGCGCCGAGCCTCCCCCGGTCAGCGAGATCGCTTCGATCTGGGCTCCCTCACTGCCGGCCCGGAAGTAGTTGATCGAGCTGCGGATCTCGGCCAGCAGCGGCCGGATACCGGCCTCCAGCGCAGTGGACGTGGCATCGCGGTCACCGAGGAGGCCGGTCTGGCGTTTGGCTTTCTCGGCTTCCTCAGGGGTCAGGTGCAGGGTTTCGATCAGGAGGTCGGTCAGCTCCTGACCACCGCGGGCCAGGGTGCGGACCAGCTGGGGCACACCCTTGTTGTGGATCACGATCGAGGTCAGCTGGGCGCCCAGATCGATGACGGCCTGCACCAGCAGGTGTTCATTGCCGATCGAGCGCAGCGCACCGAACGAGGACAGGTCGACGCGGGCCACCTTCAGCCCGGCCCGCTCGACCGCTTCGACAGCGGCCATCACCGGGCTACGGGGGGTCGCTATCAGCAGGCCGGTCAGCATGCCGGTCTTCGGGTCGGGAAGTCCCACCTGCGCGAAGTCCAGGATCACCTCGTCCAGCGGCAGCGCGATGACCTCCCTGGCCTGGAAGGGCAGCGCCTTGGCCCGCTGCTGTGCACTCAGGTTGGGGATCTGCAAGGGGCGCACGACGACCTGCGGATTGGCCACGCCGAGGATCACTTCCACGCACTTGAAGTCATTGACCTCCCAGAGCTGCTTGAGCGCCTGGGTGACGGTGAGCTGTTCGACGACCGCGCCGTTCACGATGGCCCCGGGTGGCAGCGGCACCGAGCCGAGGCCGTGCTCCGTCACCGACGGGTGTTCGCCCGTGGTGTCCAGAGCCAGGATCGCAGCCCGAACGGCGGTGGCGCCGAGATCCAGTCCGATGGCGTGACCATCCGTGTTGATCGGCTGGACCCGCCCTTTGTGGCGGAATTTCATACGTTGGTCGCCTGTTCTCGCGTGATGATCGGTGATCTCAGCTTGGTAGTCAGAAAAACGGTCAGCCGCCCACCGCCAACCTCGAGTAGAACTCGGAGACCGCCGAGCCGATGAAGAGCGACAGCAGTGCGCCGATGATCATGAACGGCCCGAACGCGATGGTGCTGCCCTTCTTGCGCCGACCGCTGAGAATCTCCAGGATTCCGATGATCGAACCGATGAAGAACGCCGCGAAGGCACCCACCGCGAGCACCGGGTAGGACATGAAACCGAGCACTCCGCCGACGAGCCCGGCCAACTTCACATCGCCGAAACCCATCCCGGCTGGGTACACGTACGCCACCACCAGGTACAGGAGGAACAGCGCCGCTGCGCCGACGGCTGCCCGCAGCAGCGCGGCCGGGTCGCGCTGGGCGAGTGCGGCAATCCCCAGCAACAACGCCAGCACCGGATAGGACGGGTAGACGATGGCGTTGGGGAGTCGACCCACATCCCGGTCGATCATCGCCAGGCTGATGCCCATCGCGGTGAAGTACAGCACGGCGGGCAGCGCCGCCAGCTGATTCAGCTGGGCCATCCGCAGCGCCACCACTACGAACAGCACCGCGGTCAGTAGCTCGACCAGCGGATATCGCACACTGATTCCGGCGCCGCAGTCGGCGCACCGCCCGCGCAACACCAGCCAGCCCAGCAGCGGGATGTTGTGCTTGTTTCTGATCCGATGTCCGCACGCCGGGCAATGCGAAGGAGGCCGCCACAGCGATTCGCCGGCCGGAACCCGAGAGATGACCACATTCAGAAACGAGCCGATCGCCAGCCCCAGCAGAGCGATCACGACGATCAGCGGCGCCATGCCGGTGCCCTCTCCGATTCACTCTGGGCTCAGCGGTGGTCATCCGTGTCACCTCTTCGAATTGTTCAGGCCTGGCCGGGGTGGATCAGGTGGGACGCTCTGCCGAGCAACGCCCCACCCGTCTGTGTGATCGTGGATCAGCAGGTCACGAGAGCAGAAGTGGCAATCGCCGTCGCGACCGCCGCTACCTGACCGCCCTTGGCGCTGTTGTAGCAGTAGAACTTGCCGGATCCGTTGGCGTTGGTGGCGGCGATAATGTAGCTGGCCCCGGCAGTAGAATCGGGCTTGTACTGGAACTTCGTACCGGCGCTGAGATTGATGGTCTGATTGGGGCAGGAGGCACCCGGCGCAACGGTCACGACGATCCCGTCGGTCTGCGCGACGGCACCTGTCGGATACTTCGCATTGTCGGTATTGCACTGCTCCAGGACGTTGATTGCATTTCTCATATCCGACTGTGCGGACGCGTCATTGGCGCCCTTGCGGTAGTTCAGGTAGAGCGGAATCGCGATGGCGATCAGAACACCGAGGATCACGACCACCACGAGCAACTCGATCAGGGTGAAGCCCTTGTCGCTCTTGGCTTTAGCATGGGCAGTTGCGCGTGTTTGCCACAGCTCGGGAAGCAAGGTGTTCATGAGAGCCTCCAAGGCTCGAGTAGTTGCGGACACGGCAATGGTTGCCAGTCCGAAGAGGGATTCAACTAATTGATCGGCGGGAAACGAACCGACTTAAGGAATCGGAGAAAATATTTCGATTGAATGTTCCACCCACCGGTGGATCAGGTGGGGCGCTCGGCCGAGCAACGCCCCACCCGTCGGTACGAACATGGGTCAGCAAATCGCAGTGGCAAAACTGGTAGCCGTAGCGACCGCGGCGACCTGGCCGCCCTTGGCGCTGTTATAGCAGTAGTACTTTCCGGCTCCGTTGAGGTTGTTAGCGGCGATCATGTAGCTGACCCCAGCAACACTGGCGGGAGTGTATTGGAACTGCGTGCCGGCGCTGAGATTGATGGTCAGGGCGGCGCATGGGGCGGTCGGCACCACCGTCACGACAGTCCCGTTGGTTGGCCCGAAGGTAAGAGTCGGATACTTGGCGTTGTCGGTGTTGCACTGCTCCAGCACATTGATCGCATTTCTCATGTCCGACTGAGCCGACGCGTCGTTGGCGCCCTTGCGGTAGTTCAGGTACAGCGGGATCGCGATGGCGATCAGCACCCCGAGGATCACGACCACCACCAGCAGCTCGATCAGGGTGAAACCCTTGTCGGTCTTAGCCCTGGTATGAGCCGTGGCACGTTTTTCCCAGAGCTTGGGAAGCAATGTGTTCATGAGAGCCTCCAAGGCTCGAGTAGGTGCGGACACGGCAGTCATTGCCAATCCGGGGCGTTCAACCATTTGATCGGTGGGAAACCCGCCGACATGAGGACTGGCGAGAGACTAATTCGGTTGGATGTTCTGATCGATGGTGAACATCGGCAGGACAATCACCCACAGTTCCGATCACCATGCCCATCAGAGTGGTCAATCGATGCAGTTCTCTCAGCGCGCTCACCCTGGGTTATCTGGGTTCAGCCGTTCACACTTTTGACGTAGCCGTCGGCACGAATAGGTGGAAATTCTCAAACGCTCGACGCAGAAGCAGGGCCGTCCATCAGCAGTGCCCGTCGCCCAAGGTTGCGCTGACCGCCGCGATCTGACCGCCCTTCGTGCTGTCATAGCAGAAGACCTTAAATGTGCCGAAGATGTTGTCGGCGGTCAGTGTGTAGCCGGTCCCAGGGGCACCAGCGGTAAAGACGTAATACATTTCTGTGCCCCTGCTGAGGTTGATCGTCTTTGACGCACAGCTAGTGTCCAATGAGCCACCGACCACGCCGTTCGCGGGCACGACGAAGCTCTTGAGTGGATACTTGCCGTTCTCCGAGTTGCACTGCTCCAGGACGTTGATCGCATTTCTCATGTCAGACTGGGCGGAGGCGTCGTTGGCGCCCTTGCGGTAGTTCAGGTAGAGCGGGATCGCGATGGCGATCAGCACACCGAGGATCACGACCACGACCAGCAGCTCGATCAGGGTGAAACCCCTGTCGGTCTTGGACTTGGCATGAGCCGCGGCGCGCTTTTCCCGGAGCTTGGGAAACGATCGATCCATCAGAGCCCCCAATCTCGGGTAAATTGTTGCCGACTCGGCCAAAGACCTATTTCGACTGAATGTTCTGGTAGATGGTGAACATGGGCAGATAGAGGCAAATCACCATGGTGCCGATGACCAGGCCCATGATGACCGTCAGTAATGGTTCCAATGCCGAGGTCAGCGCATCGGTGGCGGTTTCCACTTCCTGGTCGTAATAGTCGGCGACTTTGGCGAGCATTTCGCTGGTCTGCCCGGTTTCCTCGCCGACTTCGATCATCTGCACCACCATCGAGGGAAAGATGGCGTGCTTGGCCATCGGCCTGGCGATGGTGCTGCCGGTGCGCACCGAGTCCCGAACGTCCGCCATAGCCTCACCGATCAGGGCGTTCCCCGATGTGCCGCCAACGATGTCGAGAGCCTGGATCACCGGCACGCCGACCGCCAGCAGGGTGCCGAAGTTGCGGGCCCAGCGGCTGATCGCCAGTTTGGTGAACAGCTTGCCGAAGACCGGGAGCCGCAACTTCAGCCGATCTGACTTCAGCCGGAACGCGGCGCTGTTCCGGATCTGCCGCCGGTAGGTGCGCTGGCACACCACAACGACGACCACCACCGTCGGCAGCGCCCAATAGGCGTTGTGGGACAACGACACCAGCACCGCGGTCGGTGCCGGCAGACTGCCGCCAAGTTGGCTGAACATGTTCTCGAAGATCGGCACGATGAAGATGATCACGCCGGTGCCCATCAGCAGCGAGAAGATCAGCACGATGACCGGGTACGTCAGCGCGGACTTGATTTTCGCCCGGAGCGCCGAATCCGCTTCGTACATCTTGGCGATCCGGTCCAGCGCACCGTCGAGGAAGCCGCCGGTCTCGCCCGCGCCGATCATGTTGACCATCAAGATCGGGAACTGCTCGGGGTGCCGCGACATCGCCGCGGACAGCGTGCTGCCCGCCTGGACGTCGGCCTCCAACTGACCCACCGCCACCCGCAGCCCGGGCCTTTCGGTCTGATCCTCCAGAATGCTGAGCGCTCGGGTCAGCGTCAGCCCGGATGAGGTCATGGAGGCGAACTGGCGGGCCAGAATCGCCAGATCTCGCAGGCTGGTGCGCTTGGTGAACCCCGGGATCTTCAGGGCGCGATGCATGCCTGCGCCGCTGGCATTCAACGTCAGCGGGATGAGCTTCTGAACACTGAGCGCAGTGGCGGCAGCGTTCGCCGACTCGGAGTCGATGGTGCCTTTACGAACGGTCCCGGTGGCATCGACTGCCTCATAGGTGAACGTCTTGGTGGCGGGCATGACTAGAACCTCGCCAGACGCTGGAATTCGCCTTGGTCGTGCGCCAGGTCGAGGGCGGTCTGCTTGCTGATCAGCTGCTCCAGGAAGCTGGTGGCCAGGCTCTGGTCGAACGTGATCATGCCCTGTGCGCCCGAGGACTGCATGACCGTCGGGATCTGGTGGGCCTTGGCCTCGCGGATCAGATTCCGGATGGCCGCGTTGACGATCATCAGCTCGGCGATCACCACCCGACCGGTGCCGTCCTTGCGTGGCGCCAACGCCTGGGTCACCACCCCCTGCAGGCAGTTGGCCAGCTGGGAGCGGATCTGACTCTGCTGATGGGCCGGAAAGATATCGATCAGGCGGTCGATCGTCTGCGCAGCGGACTGGGTGTGCAGCGTGGCCAGCACGAGGTGGCCGGTCTCGGCCGCGGTCACCGCGACCGAGGTCGTCTCCAGGTCCCGCAGCTCCCCCACCAGAATGATGTCGGGATCCTGGCGCAGCACATGCTTGAGGGCGGTGCCGAAGTTGTCGGTATCCACCCCGATCTCCCGTTGGTTGACCATGCATCTCTGGTGGCTGTGCACGTATTCGATCGGATCCTCGATCGTCATGATGTGCCCCGCCCGGCTCCGGTTGGCCACGTCGAGCAGCGAGGCCATCGTGGTCGACTTGCCCGAGCCGGTCGGACCGGTGATCAGCACCAGGCCCCGGGGCAGGTGGGCGAAGTCCTCGATCGACATCGGCAGCCCGAGATCCTCCAGCTTCGGGATCTTGTGCGGGATGACCCGGAACGCCGCACCGACCGAGCCGCGCTGACGGTAGATGTTCACCCGGAAGCGGCTCACCCCGGGTAACCCGTACGCGGTGTCCAGCTCGTGGTCGCGGGCGAACCGTTGCCACTGCTCGTCGGTCAGCGCGGTCCGGACGAATCGCTGCGTATCCTCGGGCCGCAGCGCCGGCCAGTCCGGGAGCGGCTCCAGTGACCCGTCCAGTCGCACGCACGGCGGAATGCCCACGGTCAGGTGCAGGTCCGAGCCGCCCATCTTCACGGTCTGGACGAGCAACTGGTCGAGCGAGCCGGGAACCTCCACCGCGGGCGGGACGAGCTCCAAGCTCATTGTCTGTGTCATAGTCTTCCGTCCGGGTCCAAGAGAGTTGGATTGATGCGGGGAATTGATGGAGCCTCAGACCGTGACACGGAGAACCTCCTCGAGAGTGGTGTCACCACGGGCGGCCTTGCGCAGGCCGTCATCGCGCAGCGTTACCATGCCTTCGCGTACCGCCGCCCTTTTGATCTCACTAGCCGATGCGCGATCCAGCGCGAGGTGCTCGATCTCCTCGGTGATCGGCATCACCTCGGTGACCGCCATCCGGCCGCGGAACCCGGTCTGGCTGCAGTTGCGGCAGCCAACCGGACGCCAGAGGAACTCCGGCGGATCGATGGTCTGACTGGGCCAGCCGATCGGCGACCGCTGTGCGTCGGTGGGCGTGTAGCGGTCCTTGCACCATTCACACAGCCGCCTGGACAGCCGTTGGGCCAGTACACAGTCGAGCGCGGAGCCGACCAGGAAGGGCTCGATGCCCATCTCGACCAGACGAGTGACGGCGCTGGGCGCGTCGTTGGTGTGCAGTGTGGAGAGCACGAGGTGACCGGTGAGCGCGGCCTCGACCGCGAGCTGGGCGGTGGCCCGATCCCGGACCTCACCGATCATGATGATGTCGGGGTCGGAACGCAGGATCGCCGGCAGCACGGCCGCGAAGTTCAACCCCGCCTTGTGGTTGACCTGGACCTGGTTGATTCCTCCGAGCCGATACTCCACCGGATCCTCGACGGTGATGATGTTCACCGACGGCAGGCTGATCTCGGTCAGGGTCGCATAGAGCGTGGTCGACTTGCCCGAGCCAGTAGGCCCGGTGACCAGCAGCATGCCGTGGGGCTTGTGGAATGAGTTCGAGAACTTTGCGTAGTTTTCCTCGGTGAAGCCCAGCTTTTTCAGCTCGAGATCGATACCTGTGGTGTCGAGTACCCGGAGCACAATCTTTTCGCCCCACACCGTGGGCAGCGTGGCGGTGCGCAGATCCACGTTGCGGTTGTTGAGCCGCACCGTGATCCGGCCGTTCTGCGGCAGCCGGCGTTCGGTGATGTCGATATTGGACATGATCTTGAGCCGGGAGATCAGCGCGGACTGGACGCCGTTGGGCACCTTGTCGATCTCGTGCAGGACCCCGTCAATGCGAAATCTGACCCGCATGTCGGTCTCCGATGGTTCCAGATGCAGGTCGGAGGCCCGACTCTGGATCGCCTGCTCGATGAGGGAGTTCACGTATCGCACCACCGGGCCGTCGTCACCGGCCGACGCCAGATTGGAGACGCTGGAGTCTTCCTCGGCGCGCATCGCGTCGCCGACCGCATTCAGGTCGCTGTCCTTGCGCTTGATCCGGTCGATCACCTTGCGCAGTTCGCTCCGGGCCGCGACCATCGGATGGATGACCATGCCGGTGGCGGCGCGGATGTCGTCCAGAGCCACCACATCGTCCGGATCGCTGATGGCCACGACGAGTTGGTCGCCGTTGATCGCGATCCCCACTACCCGGTGCCGAAGCACCAGCGCGAGGGGGATCTTGGCAGCCGCCGCGGCGTCGATCGGGTACCCGACCAGGTCCACGCTGCTGAGGCCGTGCGATTCGGCCAACGCCTCGGTCAACTCGAACTCGGTGACCACGGAATCGTTGATCAGGACATCGCGAATGGACCGCCCGGTGCGATCGCTCTCCTTGGCGGCCTGCTCGATCTCCCCGACATCGCCGCCGCGGCGCTCCAGAGCATCAAGTAGCGGACGATACGCCTGATACATGCAGCTCCCATCCGCGCTGTCGACCTGTGTTGCGACCGTGACGGCCGAACGTCCGAACGGTGCGAGGTGCCTTCTTCCCTACTATCGGCGGCAGCGGGAGAGATATTAGCGGTTCATTTTCGGGTAGCACATTGGCTGGTAGCGCCGGATCCGATTTCTCGCAGATATTGTTTCCAACTTCGAATATTCATTCACATCCACAATGATGGCGAGGGTAGGTGCCCATATATCTACCCACAGTAGGCCGGAATGCCGATGGGCGGTTCGAACCAAAGGGACTTCATCAGGTCGTGAACAATAAACGGGGAATTCACCCGTCAGTGCGCACCGGATAGAACACACAGTCAGCATTTCGCACAATTCAGGCGAAATGGGGGATCACTCGGCGGCGGTCCCGTGCACCCGACGACGAGGTGCCCGGCGGCGACCGGCCGTTTGCCTTCGGCCCCGACTACCAGGAGCTCTTCCTCGATACCCACAGTTCGCATGGAGTTTGCCCCCCTCGGTCGGTCGCACGCCAGCGCTTTCTCCATCGTCCGGGCGCAGCAAACAACACGTCGCCGAGCCGCCGAATCGGTTCCGCCGCGCACCGGGACGTGGCACCCTGAGTCAATGCGCAAACTGGGGATCGTCCTGGCTGCTGCGCTGCTCGCCTTCCTGGTTGTCGGTGTCGAGCCCGCCGACAAATCGGCGACGATCGACCCGGCCGCCCAGCGCGCTCTGGACGCCGTCACCACGGCCACGTTCAACCCGGCCGACCCCTTCGCGTCCTTCCCGACCAACTACGGCCTCGTCATGGGCTACCTCCCCACGGTCGTGCGCGGACCGTCCGGCGCCCCGATCCTGATCAAACCGACGGGTGACTGTTCGGCCTTCTCCGGCGAGATGTCCTACAAGTTCGGTTTCGTCTGTAAGGAACACGACCTCGCCTACGACGTCCTGCGCTACTCGGCGCAGATCGGCCGACCGCTGCCCGCAGCCTCCCGCCAGCAGGCCGACGACATGTTCCGCCGGCAGCTGCACAACCAGTGCAGATATTCCGATCGGAGCGGACTCGACCTCGCCACCTGTCACGCCTGGGCCGAGTCGTTCGCCGTCACCGTGGACTTCAATTCCTGGCGGCAGGGCTACCGGCCGCCGAAACTGCGGGAATCGGCGACGCAGTGGATCCTGTGCGTTCTCTTCTTCCTCTTCCTGCTGAAGGCGAACCGCGAACTCGAACGACTGGACGCACCGGACGAGTTCGACCTACGTGCCCAACCAGTCCGCCGATGACTGCCCGACCTAGCGGGCAGCCACCTCGGCCGTCAGCCGGCCCATCCGCTCGCGAACCTGGCCGCGGATCTCGTCCTCGTCCATGGTCAGCACCCGCCGACCGCCGACCACCTGACGGCCCGCGATGAAAACATCGGTGACGTCGCTGCCGCGCACGGCGTAGTACAAGAAGGACTCCGGGTCGTTCAGCGGCGTCGCGGTGTCGCCCGTGACGTCCAGCAGCACCAGGTCCGCCTGCTCCCCCACCGCCAGCCGGCCCGACGACCCGCCGCGGACCGCCATCGCCCCGCCCCGGGTGGCCCAGCCGAACACCTCGGCGCCGCCGAGAACCTCGGGATCGGCGGCCAGCCCGCGCTGCAGCAGGGTGCCCGTCTTGATCTCTTCGAACATGTCCAGGGTGTTGTTCGAGGCCACCGAGTCGGTGCCCAGGGCCAGCCGCACGCCGTGGTCGCGGTAGGTCGTCGTCGGGGCGATCCCGGCGCCCAGTTTCAGGTTGGACACCGGGTTGTGGGCGACGGTCACGTTGGCCCGGGCCAGCAGCTCGACATCACCGTCGACCGGGTGCACGGCGTGCGCGATGTGCAGATCGGTGTCGAACAGGCCGAGGTCGGCGACGTGCCGGATCGGCGAAACGCCGCGCTTGGCCAGTGACTGCTCGACCTCGCGCCGAGTCTCGGACAGGTGGATCTGGACGCCGATTCCGCGCTGCCCGGCCCGCGCCGCGACATCGGCGATCAGCTCCGGTGAGCAGGTGTACGGGGCGTGCAAACCGTAGCTGACGGTGATGAGCGGATCCCCCGTGAACTGGTCGACCAGCCGCGGAATGTCCTGCAGGACCGCCGCGCCGGGCCGCGGATCGGTCGACCGGAAAGCCACCGCGTGGTACCCGAAAACGTTCGGCGCCGCGTTCACCCGCATGCCTGCATCGGATACGGCCTGCAGCAGGGCGGCGTCCCAATGGAACATGTCGGCGAAGGCCGTGGTGCCGCTGCGCAGCATCTCGACCATCGCCAGGCGCAGGCCGGCCATGATGTCGGCGCCGGTCATCCGCACCTCGACGGCGCGGATGTGCTCCAACCAGGTGTGCAGCGGGACGTCGTCGGAATATCCGCGCAGCGGCGTCATCGCCGAATGCGTATGGGCATTGATCAGCCCCGGAATGACCATCCGCTGCGAGCCGTCGATGTCCCCCGGTCCCGCCTCCCCCCGAGTCGGGCCGAGGTAGTCGACGTTGCCGGTGGTCGGCGAGAACGCGATCTCAGCGTCGGCGAGCACCGTGCCGGGGGCGGCGACGATCCTCGCATGAACGATGCGGACCATCCGGTCGACCGGGCTAGGCGTTCTTACCGGACAACGTGACCCAGTAGGCCCACGGCACCGCCCAATCGAAGATGTCGCCGTCTTCGGCGGACAGCGCTACGTCGGTGCCGGTGACCTCGACCGGGTCACCCCAGATCGCCGAGTGGTAGTAAGCCTGGGCGTTGTCGATCGACAGGTTCACGCAGCCGTGGGTGACATTGGTGTTGCCCTGGGCGCTGGTGCTGTTCGGATTGGCGTGGATGAACTCACCGTTGTCGGAAATCCGGACGGCCCACTTCTCGAGGACGTTCTGGTATCCGTACTTCGGGTTGCTCATCGACTTCGTCTCGAAGAAGTCGCTGACCACGTGGATGCCCGAGCGCGTGGTGAGGTCGGCGTTCTCGCCCTTGCCGTAGGAGGCCGGGTAGCTGGCGACGGTGACCCCGTCGCGCTGGACGACCAGCTCGTGGGAGTTGACGTCGGCGATCACGACCTGGTTGCGGCCGATGGTGAAGTCGCTGGTCAGGTCTTCCTTGCCCCAGTACCCGTTACCGAAGTCCACGCCGTACACGTTGGCATCGACGTGGATGACGGTGCCCGCGGGCCAGTACGCTTTCGGCCGGTAATCCAGGCCCCAGGTGCCACCGTCGTGTTCGATCCAGGCCCAGGCGCCTTCCACTGCCGGCGTGGTCTTGATGTCCACGACCTTTTCGATCGCGGCGCGGTCGGCCGGCTCGACGCCGAACAGCACCTCGACCGGAGCGGCCACACCCACCACAGCGCCGTCGCCGGGGGCGATCGTGGTGCGGGCGGTGTCGGCGGGGTCGACGGTGGAGAAGGTGCCGGTGATCGGCACGGTGAGCCCGTCCGTGCCCAGCGCGGTGCCGGTCGCGGTGTAGGTCTTGCCGTAGCCGAGAACCTCACCGAGGGCCCAGCTGGTGTCATCCGCGCTGAGCGCGCCCTGCACCGACTTGCCCTCGGCGTTGGTCAGCGCGAAATCCTTGATGGTGCCGCGGTCCACCGTGATGGTGAGCGGCGAGGTGGGCGAGATGTCGGTGCTGCCCAGCGCCGGGCTCGCGCTGACCGAGGCCACCGGCACCGGGGTGGTTGACGTGGTGGTGGACGTCGTGGTCGAGACCCCCGAGGGCGAGCCGGCGGCGGGCACAGTCACCTGTGAACCGGCCGCGGATCGGGTGGTTCCGGCGGCCGCGGAATCCGAGGCCGCGTTGCTCGTCGAACTGCAGGACGCCAACACTGTGAGCGCCGCCAAGAGCGCAGCTATCGGGTACAGCCTGTGGGAAGCACGCATAGAAAAGTTGAACCGCCTCGTGATCACCGTGAGAAATGGATTGCGGCCGACGCAGACGCGTCGACCCGGCGGCGAACCAACCGACCTCAAAAATAGCCGGTGTTCAGCTGAAACAGCTATGACGTGGCCCACCGACAGGTGGACGTTTCGCGGACCGAATGCGTTGCGTGAGACCATCGCCACTATGGGCGGGCGGTCACCTCGGCTGGGTCAGCGCAGGAGCTTGCGGATGATCAGTGCGCCGAGGAGGACACCGACGCCGATCAGCGGGTACTTGATCCGTGGCGCCGAGATCTTGGCCAGCAGCACGCGCTTGCCGTCATCGGCCAACCGCTTCGGGTTGGCCCGGATCGTCAGCTCATCCACCGTGACCGCCAGCGCGTCACGAGCGCGCTCGATCTCCGCCTGAATGGTGTCAGCGTCACGGGCCACGTTTGGACCTCCCAATCCCCCGGGCGCACGGTCGCGCACGGTCGTTCAATACCCTAACGCTATGACAACGACCTCTCTTGCCGTGGGAGACACGGCCCCCGGCTTCAGCCTGTCCGATGCGAACGGCAACGCGGTATCGCTCGCCGACTTCACCGGCCAGAAGGTGATCCTGTACTTCTATCCCGCCGCGTTGACCCCCGGCTGCACCACCGAGGCCTGCGAATTCACCGCAGCGCGCAAGCAGCTGGACACCGGCGGGTATGTGGTGCTCGGGGTGTCGCCGGACGCGCCGTCGAAGCTGATCACGTTCACCGAGAAGGAGAACCTGGACATCACGCTGCTCTCCGACCCCGACCACGCGGCGCTCACCGCCTACGGTGCGTGGGGCGAGAAGCAGCTGTACGGAAAGACCATGGTCGGGGTGATCCGCTCGACCTTCGTCATCGACGGCGACGGTCGCATCGAGCAGGCCTGGCGCAATGTGAAGGCGACCGGCCATGTCGACCGGGTGTTGCGGGAGTTGGGACTCAGCGTCTGAGGCGCGGTCTGGTCTTGGGCGCCGTTTCGGCGATCGGGCTGGGTGCGTTGCCCACTAGACTCGGGCGCGCTGCCGGCTCGCACCGGCGGTGTGGGGCCGTAGCCCAATTGGCAGAGGCACACGGTTTAGGTCCGTGCCAGTGAGGGTTCGAGTCCCTCCGGCCCCACTGATGTTTTCGCAGGTCAGACGGCGCCTACGAGAATTTCCACTGGCGGGCTCGACGGGTCGGCTCGGCTACAGACATTCGCGACACCTGCGGCGTTTCCGGATGGGGTTCCCTTCCGTACGCAGCAACCTCTCGGCGCGATGGTCATCCGGCACTCGGTGTGGTCTGAACCGAGGAATTTACCGCGCCGGGTTTGGTCTTACGCCGAATACCGACTCACGGCAGGCTGACGCTATGCGGACACTGAGCTTTGCCATGAACCTGAGCCTGGACGGCTACATCGCCGCGTCCGGCGACGACCTCGGCTGGAGCGTGCCGAGCGACGAGCTGTTCGGGTGGTGGTCCGATCGGGTGGGGGCGACGGGCCTGGCGCTGTACGGCCGCAAACTGTGGGAGACGATGAGCTCCCACTGGCCGACCGCCGACCAGCAGCCTGGCGCCACACCGGCGCAGATCGAGTTCGCCCGTCGCTGGCGGGATATGCCGAAGGTGGTGTTCTCCTCGACGACCAGCGCGGTCGACGGGAACGCCCGCCTGGTCACCGGCGACGCTGTCACCGAGATCACCCGGCTCAAGACCGAGGATGGCGGTCCCATGGACGTCGGCGGCGCCACCCTTGCCGCGGCGGCCATCCGGGCCGGGCTGATCGATGAGTACGCGATCGTCACCCACCCGGTCCTGGTGGGCGGCGGCACGCCGTTCTTCACGGCCCTGGACAGCTGGGTGAACCTGAACCTGGTTCAGATCCGGACGTTTCCCGACGGCGTGCTCCTGACCAGGTACGAGATCAGGCGCTGAAATACCTGACGAGTAGCCGCTGGGACCCAAGTGGGTTGGCGTGACCGGGTTGCAGGTCCGCGACGCTGCCGAGCGCGCAGCGGATGAGCACGAGGTGAGCCCGGCGGGGTCCGGCGAAGTAGTCGGGTCGGCTGACGTAGGTGTCGGTGAGAAACATGACGCCTGCGGTGTCTTCGAAGAGTTCTCGAAGTCCGAACAGGAGGTTGCCTGCTTCGGTGGTGCTGAATCCGGTTTCGATGGTGACCTGTGAGTTCGTCGGTGGCACGATGTGGCGCCGAACCATCCGGGCGATCGTTGCGCTGGCTCGCGGGGACAGAGTCCGGGCGGCGCTGGCGGCGCCGGCGAACCAGCCTGATGCTTCGGCGAGTGCCAACGGGCTGACGGTGTCGTGTTTGGCGTTGTGGAAGGCGCTGTCCGCACCGGTCATCCTCTGGAGCCCAGCCAGGTGCCGATGGACAGCAAGATCGGCACCGGGGGCGGGGGTTTCACTGACCGCGAACGACGGTTGGATCAGCACGGGGCACAGATCGTCCGACGCACCATTGGCGAGGTCGGTGTAGCGGATGGCGACGGCGATGAAACCGGCGAAGCCGAGGATTTCGTAGGCACCAGTGCCCTCCAGGTGCCGACGCAATCCTTCGGATCGGGTGTCGATGCAACACACCACCTGCGCGGCTGGCCGTGCTCCCCCAGCAGCTGATCCGGTGCCGATTCCTCGGCCGATTCGGGACCGGGTGAAGTATCGAACTGCAACGGCGGCATGCTGCTGAGCAGTTTGTCGCGGTAGCGGAGTTCGAAGGCTTCGATCCAGACCAGGGTTCGATCCTTGATCGGCAGCGTGGCCAGCAGCCGTTCCACGCGATTCAGTTCCTGATCGGAGGGACTAGTGATCCCCAGTGCGGCACAGACGGTTGCCGCCCGCACCACATCTGTCGTCATTTGCATCCCCTGAAATGACGGCGAGTATCCACAGGGTTACTCTCGGTTGACAATCGGCGACGGCTCCGGCCGATTCGCCGAAGGTGCCGTCGACGTCGCCGCTATGCACGACGAAAACGATGGCGTACCGGCCGTCTCGCTGATCCCTACGGACTCCGATGGGAATTCGCTCTACGAAGCATCGACTGATGCCGATCCGACTGCGAGCCGGAGCTCGCCGACCGTCAGGATCTGGCATGGCCGGCTGGGCGGCCAGCGCCTCTCGGGCAGCGGTGCCTGGTTCCCGGGGTCGGCGAGTGCCGTCGATGACAAGCGCGGCGTCGACGATCATTTCTCCGGCGTCTGCCGAGGTGGTCGGCACGCTGTTGGTGCGCGTCATCGATGGAGTCGAGTACCGCGGGGCGCTCAGCTTCGGGTCCTGCTGCTTGACCCTGGAGTCGCTGCATGGTCTTGGCGAGGGCGGCTTGGCGCCGCAGGTACGCAGCCTGGGCGCGAACGGCAGTCAGCAGCACGCGCGGCAAGATCATCAGTGTCACCGAATGCGGATCCTTCTGCGGCACTGGATCTACATTTCGTCTACAATGAGCCAATGGCAGACACAACAACCGTCCGAGTTCGCCGGCCAGACTCGGAGCGCCTCCAATCGCTGGCCAAAGCCCGTCATGCCCCCATCATCGACGTGCTGCACGACGCCGTCGACGCCCTGGAACGGCAGGAGTTTCTTCGCGGACTAAGCGGGGAATACCAGCGACTGCGCAATGACCCCGCGGCGTGGGAGCAGTACATGCTCGAGCGCCACGAGTGGGATGCGCTGGCTTGATCTGGCGCGCAGACGTCTACGACGTCGACCTCGGTCGCCCCGTTGGTCACGAGCCGGCCTTTCGCCGGCCGGGCGTCGTGGTGTCCGTGGACATCCTGAACAACGGCCCTGGCGGCATCGTTGTCGTCGTACCGATCACGACGACCGGTTACGGGCTGCGAAGCCACGTCGAGTTGGAACCCGAAGGCAGCGGGTTGGACCACACCTCCTACGCCCGCTGTGATCAACTGCGAGTGGTCTCCGTCGAGCGACTCTCGTTGCGCCGGGGGATGGTCGGTCCTGACCAGATGAGGTCGATCGACCAAGCCCTACGCTTCGTCCTGGACCTTTGACCAAGACTGCACCGGTCAGCGATCGGTGACCGGGCACGGATGTCTAGGATCCGGTCTATCGTTTCACGGAGCGCGAAGCCTGCACCGAGCGCCTTCGAAGGCCGAATCACCCCGAGCAGCGGGCAACTATGATCCAAATGCACCGCCATAATCTGAAGTACGGTCGTATAGTCTTTGGGTGATTGTTTCGGTCGGGCAGGCGTTGTCCTGGCGTCTCGGGCGGCACTACCTCTCATCGGGTGCGCTGAAGGTGACCAACGTTGTCCAGCGCCTTGTCGCCGTACCCGCGTGGTCCGGGGACGCCGATCTGGCCATCCGGCGCCGACTGGCAGAACCCCCGTCCGAGGTGGTCCAGCGGGCCCTCGAGCACGGCTCGGCCTGGGCCTGCGGACCTCACCACAGACCGGCCGGCGCAACACTGTCGTGAGGTCCCGCACCGCGATCCTCCGTCGGGCGAGCGTCGCCGTGTCGCCCACCCGGTTGTCAGATGTCTGTCGCTGTGAGATGAAGGGCGCGAAAAGCTGCGTTGGCCGCCCGAGTCGCCGGATCGTCGCGCAGCGTGGCCGGTCGGTATCAACGGACGTCGTTCGTCGTACTCCGATAGACCCGACAATCCAAACCTTCGCCTTGCGGCCGTGCTGTAGGTACCGGCGAAGATCTATTTGTGCTGCTCGCTCCTGCGCTCCAGGATGTCGCCGCTGACCATCGCTGGCAAGGCTGGCCAACGCCGGGCGGCAGAGTCACCGTTCGCCCTGAAGCCGAACGGTGACCGGCCACGACAGCGATCCCGTCAGAGTCACTGAGCGCGATCACCGCGTTCCGATCGGGATCACTATCCAGGCACCGGTCGGCGCCATGCGACCACTGTGGCATGGTGATGGCATGCCTCGGGCACGATTGAGCACGACGGTGGATGCAACGCTTCTTGCCGATGCGAGACGGGTTCGATCCGGAGTAACTGACGCGGTCCTCATCGACGAGGCGCTGAGAGCTCTACTCGCCCGGCATCGCGCCGTCGAGGTAGACGCAAGCTACGCCGCCTATGACGAGCACCCGCTCGACGAGCCGGACGACTGGGGCGACCTGGCATCGTTTCGACAAGCTGCGGCCGCATCTTGATGGCACTTCCCGCCCGCGGTGAAGTGTGGTGGTGCGAGATGCCGCAGATTGGGCGTCGACCCGTCGTCGTACTCTCCCGCAATGCAGTGATCCCGCGGCATCGCCGCACATTGATTGCTCCGTGCACGACGACGATTCGGGGACTTGTCAGTGAAGTGGTGCTTGAGCCCGGAGCCGACCCCATACCGCTTCGTTCGGCGGTCAACCTGGACTCGGTAGAGAGCGTGTCTTTGGCAGTGCTCGTCGACCGAATCGGCCGGCTGAGCGACGCTCGGATGCGTCAGGTCTGCGACGCCCTCGCCGTTGCCGTCGACTGGTCCGACTGAGCCACGGCGGTGTGCCGGTCGCCGATCCAGCTCGCGGATTGACCGCTATGCTCACCGCACATGGACGAGCGCACCAGTCGCGGCCGCGACGCGAGCACCGGGCGCAGCCGCTTAGCCCGGACCCCCGACTTCTCGCTGACCAACGAGGATCTGCGTGAAGTGGCAGCGTCCGCGGCGGCCGATGTTCTACCGATTTTTGAGGCTCAGGTTCCCGGCCATGACCGTCCACGGCAGGCCGTGTGCGTCGCCGTCGCCCAGGTCAACCACATCTTGCGCTCCGCTGCCCACGCGGCCCGCGCCGAGGAACTGGAATGCACCGCCGGGCAGGACGCTGCGCAACAGGCACTCGAACGGGCCGCGAAACGGGCGACTCCGGCGCTGCTGTCG
The DNA here is from genome assembly GCA_038245175.1 of Mycobacteriales bacterium. GTDB lineage: Bacteria > Actinomycetota > Actinomycetes > Mycobacteriales > Nakamurellaceae > Nakamurella. The sequence goes on from JBBRSR010000014.1 coordinate 38,111, forward strand.
GTCCTGTCCCGCTACCCAGCCACGTCGCTGGGAACCACCCCGGTCGCGCAGCTTGTGCACTCCCTGGACACAGCCCTACGCGCGCACTGTTGGCCGGAACGTACCAGCGTTGATCCTGCCCACGGTGCGTGACTCCCGCCTGATCACCATTCGTCGGGGCGGAACTCTGACCGACGCCGACCATCACCTACTCGCGCTGTGGGCGGCGACGTGTGCTGAGCACGTGCTGCCGCTGTTCGAACGGCTCGTCCCGGACGACCCGCGCCCGCGCCGGGCGATCGATGCCACGCGGGCCTGGGCTCGCGGCGAGTTGCCAATGATGCGCACGCGTGCCCTGGGTGGGCAGGCCATGGGCGCCGCTCGACCGCTACGCGGCCCGGCCCGGTTCGCCGCCTACGCCGCAGGGCAAGCCGCCTGCGTGGCCCACCTGCCCGAGCACGGCCTCGGCGCCGCCGCCTACGCCATCAAGGCCACCCGAGACGCGATGCCGCCGGCCGAACGAGAACAAGCCCGCCGACGCGAATGTGCGTGGCAACACTCCCAACTACCGCCGCAGGTACACAGTCTGGTCATCGAGGATCAGCAACGACGCAACGGGATTTGCTGGTCTGCCTTCGACACCTGAGCCGCACCGATGCCCCAGGACCGCCCGTGCCAGTGGACCGAACGCTCCGGCACCGCCCGGCGCGGCGCCACCGCATCCGAGGAGGAGCTGAGATGAGATGAGCAAGACCACCCAGTCCGACGCGGCCCAGATGTCGAAGGGGTGGCGATCCTCAGCGGACCGACACCATCGAGGCCGCGGCGGCAAGGGATCGGCGGTCCGCGTTCCGTTCGACAGCAAGCTCAGTGGCCGGTTGCTGTCTCGCTCCGCTCGGACCGGCTAGGTTCCTGCCATGACCGCGGATAGCAAGGGGTTGGCGTGAAGGCGGTCGTGTACGACCGGACCCTCGGGTGGGACGTCGCCGGTGTCGTTGACGATGTGGGGCCGGGGGTCACCAGGTTCCTTCCTGGAGACGAGGTGTACGGCGACAACCTAGCGCTCAAAGGTGGTTTCGCGGAGTATGCGCTCGCACCGGTATCAGCGCTGGCGGACAAACCGGCCGGACTGACATCTGCCGAAGCATCGACCATCCCGCAGGCGGGCGCGAGCGCCTTGCAGGGAGTCCGCACCGCCGTAGCGGCCAGCCGGGTGCTCATCAATGGGGCTGGTGGCGGGTCCGGATCCTTCGCCATCCAGCTCTGCGCGCAACTGGGCGCACATGTCACCGGAGTTGACAACGCGGCCAAGCAGGAGTTCATGCGGTCGGCGGGCGTTGGCGCCCGGTGGCAGGTATCGGTGCGTGGGCGGGTCGGTGGGCACACTGCTGAGAGTGCTCACCGTCGGTGCGGTGGCCGGGAGATTCACCGGGCGATCAATCGGGGTACTCGCGGTGAACGAGGGGCCAGCCCACTTCGAGCCGCTGGCCGATTTGTGCGTGGCCGGGCGGGTGAAGATCTACATTGACCGCGTCATCGCGTCCGGCGATGCAGCAGGGATTCATGGCCGACACATCAGGCTTCGTCGATGCGATCAGGCAACGGAGGGCCTACGAGCACAGCGTGTTCGCGCGACTGTCAGCGCACGCACGGCTATCAGCGCACGCAAGCAACGCACCGTGTGGCGGTCGGTCGAATCTCCAATCTGCCGGGCGGAATTGGGTTGCCGCACCTGACACAGATGCCATACCGACCGGCATCGATATCCCTGAGGGCGGCGTCGATGTCGGCCAATCGTTCGGCTGCCACGTGTCGAAGACTGCCGAGGCGGATCAGTTCGGACGAGAGCGGCGATCCGTCCGGATCGTGCTCGTCGTCGTCGAATCCGCCGGCGCGCAACCGCCGCGTGTCGAGCAACTGTGCGTTCGTCGCATCCAAGTCGGCCGCGGCACGCTGACGTCGGCGGATCAGCGATCGCCGCGCCCCGGCGCGGTCCGGCGCTTCGCCATCACTCATTGAGCCACTTTTCGAGCCGATTGCGCCAGGTCGACTCCCCCACCAACCCCACGGCTCGCGGCCGGGTCAGACCACTTCACGACTACCTGAACCCGCGAACGCGCCCGACAGCGGGCGGTTCTGCCCCTGTCCCATTTCGACGTCACTCATGCAGCGAGTCTGGCAGCAGTTTGCACTGGGATCGCACGCAAGGGGTGTCACTCCCGCTGTCAACACCCTCCCATGGCGGCGGGGCCTCTGGACGCGGACCTGGTCGCCGGGATGGTGTTTGCCGTGATCGTATCCGGATTGGCATCAGTCTCCGTGACCGGAATTGATGTTGATGTGGGCGCCCTGGTCTGCGGAACAGAAATTATGGATTCTGTTTTGTTCCGACATTTGACGACGCTGGATTCGTCGTCGCCAACGGATTCCTCGCACGTGACTCCGACCCAACATGCAACCCTGCTCTACTGTCGCAAGGGGTTCACCGCATCACTATCACCGCCGCGTTCATTGCCGCCGCGTAAAATTGACTTCAGAGGCGTCGCCCCGAACTGGGCAACCGCACCCCGGTCATATCTCGATCCGCCGTATTGGAGGACTGGGCACTGCATCATGCGTAGAAGGAAAAGCACCATGGTCACCCATGCACCATCGTCCATGTCCGCGATTGGCTGGCCACCACCACAACCAGACAAGCGCCCCCACCAGTGGTCATGGATCGCTGTGGCAGCGGCGATAGCTGTGGTGCTGGGCGGCGTGTTCTTCGCCACCAACCAAGGCAGCGGTACGGCCGTCGTCTCTGTTGCTGCAGCTCCGGCAACGGTCACCGTCACTGCACCGGCCCCGCCGGCGGTGACCTTGCCTGCTCCCCCACCGGTCACCAAGACCGTCCAAGTGATGTCGGACAACGCCCGCAAGGCGCTCGACGCCGCTGACCTAATCAATGGGTACTTCGCGGACTTCGTCCGGATTTCTATCGCCGGCGACCAAGCCATCATCGACGGAGACACCACAACATTGAATCAGCTAAGTGCGGAACTCGAGATCCTAGCCCCCAAGGTCCAAGCGGCTATGACAGACTATCTGTATTACAGCGGCCTCGCGCGTGGTGAATTGTGATCTTGTAGGGGTGCGAGTCCTAATAACTGAAGCTGATCTCGCGCGACCAGCAAGCGCCGACATGTGCGTATCGTGAGTGAGTCGAACGCTATCGCGAGAGTTTGACCAGTGCAATATCGTTCCTGCTCACAATGGCGATGCCGTCACCATTGTGAGCATCGCACTATTCGTATTGTTGTCTTCTGGCAGAAATGTCCTGCCGTCTGCTGGGCCGGGTGCTGTCAGAGCGCGAATCGCCCGTCGCGGTCCGCCGGGCGTCACTTGTCACCCACATCGACGACCGGGCCATCGCCGCGGTCGGGGACCTCTATGCCGAACTGGGGTTGGACGGCGACGCAGACGAGCCGCGACGGGTGCTGGATCTGATGTCGTCGTGGACCTCTCATCTGGCCAGCGCCCCGGCCGAGCTGGTGGTGCTGGGCATGAACCAGGTCGAGTTGGACGCAAACCCGATGGCAACCCGGCGGATCGTGCAGGACCTCAACACTGATCCGCGGCTTCCCTTGGCTGATGGGTCACTGGACGGGGTGTTGTGTTGCGTGTCGGTGGACTACCTGATCAGGCCGATCGAGGTGCTGGCCGAGGCGGCCAGGGTGCTGCGGCCGGGGGCGCCGATCGCGATCACATTCTCCAATCGCTGCTTCCCGTCCAAAGCGATCCGGGGCTGGCTGGCCACCGACGAGCATGCCCACGGCGCCATCATCTGTGATTATCTGCGGCTCGCCGGCGGATTCACCCCGGCTGAAGTCACGTTGCGGACGCCGGGCGGCCACTACACCGGCGATCCCCTCTACGCGGTGGTCAGCCGCCGGCAAATCTAGATTTCGGTCTGCCGGCTTCGTGCACCCGATGAACCGAGACCGGTCCCGAATTGTCGTTCGACAGACTTCGATGCGAGTAGCGTCAATACTCCGATCGAATGATGCATCAACCTGAGGGGCGACACCGTGGTGGCCTTGGAAGAAGAGCTGGCAGCCGTGAGATCATGGATGGAGAGCGACCGCTTCGCCGGGACCACCCGCGTCTACTCGGCCCGACAGGTCGTCGAGCAGCGGGGTTCCGTGGCCGTCGACTACCCCGTCGCCCGGGAGGCGGCGGAGCGGTTCTACGCCCGGCTGCGTGAGCTCTTCGCTGACGGTCGCTCCATCACCACCTTCGGTCCGTATTCCCCCGGCCAGGCCGTGGCGATGAAGCGCGCCGGGGTCGAGGGCATCTACCTCGGTGGCTGGGCGACGTCGGCGAAGGGGTCAAGTAACGAGGACCCGGGCCCCGACCTGGCCAGCTACCCGCTGAGCCAGGTCCCCGACGAGGCCGCTGGTCTCGTTCGGGCGCTACTCACCGCGGACCGCAACCAGCGCTTCGCCCGGCTCCGGATGTCCGACGCCGACCGGTTGGCCAACCCGGAGATCGACTTCCGGCCCTACATCATCGCCGACGCGGACACCGGCCATGGCGGCGACGCCCACGTGCGCAACCTGATCCGGCGGTTCGTCGAGGTCGGCGTCCCCGGGTACCACATCGAGGACCAGAAGCCGGGCGCCAAGAAATGCGGGCACCAGGGCGGCAAGGTGCTGGTGCCCGAGGACGAGCAGGTCAAGCGACTCAGCGCAGCCCGCTTCCAGCTGGACATCATGGGCGTGCCCGGCATCATCGTGGCCCGCACCGACGCCGAGGCGGCCAACCTGCTCGACGGCTGCAGCGACGAGCGCGACCAGCCGTTCATCCTGGGCGTCACCAACCCCGCGGTACCCACCTACAAGGCTGCCTACCTTGCCCTGATGCGACGGCTGCACCGGGCCGGGGTGGCCGACGTCAACGGCTACCTGATCTACAGCATGTCCGAGGACGAATACGCCGCGGCCGATGCCTGGCTGGCCCGGGCCGGCCTGACCACGACCATCGACGAGACGGCGGCCGGCGTCGCGGCGAACTGGACATCGCCGGAAGCAGCGCTCGACAGCGTCGCGGACCGATTCCTCGAGGTGTGGCAGGCCGAGGCCGGCCTGACGACGCTGGGCGCGGCCGTCGCCGACGTGATGGCCTTCCGGGCCGAAGAGGACTCCCCCCTCGAGATGACCATCGACGAGTGGGACACGTTCGCTGCGACCGCGTCGTGGTACTCGGCGCGCGCCAAGGCCACCGCCATGGGGCTGGAGGTCTCCTGGGACCCGGAGCTGTCCAAGACCCCCGAGGGTTACTACCTCATCCAGGGCGGCATCCCGTACGCGATCGCCAAATCATTGGCCGCCGCACCGTTCGCGGACCTGCTGTGGATGGAGACCAAGACCGCCGAACTGCACGACGCCAAGCAGTTCGCCGACGCCATCCATGCCGTGTATCCGGACAAGATGCTGGCGTACAACCTGTCGCCGTCATTCAATTGGGATACCACCGGCATGGGCGACGACGAGATGCGTCAGTTCCCGGTGGAACTCGGCAAGATGGGCTTCGTCTTCAATTTCATGACCTACGGCGGCCACCAGATCGACGGGCTGGCGGCGGAGGAATTCACCACGGCGCTACGTGAGGACGGCATGCTGGCCCTCGCCCGCCTGCAGCGGAAGTTCCGACTGTTGGAGTCGCCGTACCGGACCCCGCAGACCCTGGTGGGTGGTCCGCGGGCCGACGCCGCGCTGATGGCAGCGTCGGGCCAGACATCCACCACCAAGGCGATGGGTGCGGGCTCCACCCAGTCCCAGCATCTGGTGCAGACGGAGGTGCCGCCGAAGTTGCTGACCGGGTGGCTGGCGACCTGGGGCGAGCACAACGCCGTCGCCGGACCGCTGCGCGCGGTCCTGCGCCCGCACTCCGGCGGTTCGGAACTGCTCGAATTGACCGTCCGCGGGCCGGCCGATGAGAAGCTGGCCAACGTGGTGTTCGCCACGGTCCAGGACCGACGCGGCCACTCGATCCTGTCGGTACGCGACCAGAACGTCTTCGACACCTCGCTGCGACGCAGGCGTTTGATGACGCTGCTGCACCTGTTCCTGATCCTTCGCTACAAGGCGGCAGCGATCCACTACCTCACACCGACCGAAGACAACCACCGCCAGTGTGAAAGCCTCAAGCAGCTGGGCATCTTCACGAGCACCTATGACGAGGTGGGCCACATCATCGTGGCCGAGGTCAACAGCGACGTCGTCAACGATTTGGTGCAGCCATCAGGTCACGCCCTGGAGACACTGATCAAGGAGGCGTGAGCCGGCCCCGGAAATGCTGGAGTTGCCCAGCTCGGCCGGGGCGGAGTCGGCCAACATCGCTCTCGTTGGCTTCGCGCTCCGGCCGCGGCTGACTGTCCAGCCAGGTCGCGGTAGAGCGACACCGGTCGTCCGTCCGTGTCACCGCGCGGAGACAACACGGCGACGACCAGCTGGGCTCCCGGAATCAGCCTCAGTCCGAACCTCCTTGGAAGGCGAACCCAAAGATCACAAGATAGGAGCTTCCCGGGGCCCAGTCACTAGCCCTTTCGTCTGGGGTTCTGAGCGATCGTCGGCATCCTTCCTCGGCCGGGCTCGCCTGATCGGCACGGTCGGGGACCTTGCCGAGACCAGTCGGCTTTCAGACGCTCCACGGCCTCAGCGTCCAGCTGTATGGGCTGGCATCTACCGCTTCGATAGCTTGTTCACCGGTGCCGGCAATCGAGGCACCGACGCCGGCACGTCGGGATCGCATTCAACGAGCTATACGACGCTGGTCACCATGGCACTGGACACCGCGATCATCGCGCCGGCGGCGGTACTGGGCGGGTGTCCTCATTCTTCGGCGCCGCGCGTTCGGTTACCTGATGGCTGTCCCGCTGGTCGTGGAAACAATGCTGGCACCAGCTATCGCCGCCCAGACGGTCAGTCAGCTGTGGGCGGGAGTAACCCTGTCAACTGGCGAGATCGTCGGCCCGTTGGGACTTTTCGTGGTCTTGGCCGGCGCAGCGGCGTGGAATCTCGTGGCCATTCTTCGGTCGCTCGATGGCCCATCCGTGCGCACATTAACCGACACTGTGCCCGCTTGACCGCGCCCGGTGCCTGTCCGAACCCTTCACCTCCATTTCACAATCGTTGAGCAGGAGGGGCTTAGCTGACGGAGGTCCCCCAGTCAGCAAGGTGTCTTCGGGATCAGCCTGCAAGCTCCCGTGGGTGTCCTCGCGCGGTATTCCCCGCCCGGCGCGCCGCGCGGATGGACGTGCTGGGCGCCATCAGCACCTCATAGCCGGCGTCACCCGGCCGGGGATGCAGTGTTAGGTGAGCTTCGTCAATTGCGCGTCCGGAGAGACCACCCGCGGTTGCCCGAGGCGGCCCCGGGTGGCGGCGATCAGGATTCCCACAGCGAGCAGATAGACACCCAGAATCGCCCAGTCCGGACCGTCCAACTCGGGGGTGTACGCCTTGTCGCGGGCCATCAGGATCAGCTGGTCCTGAGCGGGCGTGAAGCTGGCATGGAGCAGAACACAGAGTCCTACGCTCCCGGTCCGGTTCCACAAGAATGTGTAGAAGAACGCCAACACCATCGGCACCACGAAGCCGGCAGGACCGTAGAGGGGCACGTGCCAGATGCCCCAGGCCAGGCCGAGCAGCAGGGTCGCCCGCACCGGCGAGTGCCGCTCCTGGAGCACCGGCAGCCCGAAGCCCCGCCAGCCCGGTTCCTCCATGCCTCCCCCGAGGAACAGCACGAACACGAAAGTGCCGGCGTAGGACGGCAACCGACCGAGCACCAGCGACCAGTCGACCGGTGAGCCGGTGAGTTGCAGCGCAAGGCTGACGACGGCATACAGCAGCACCGGCAGTCCCAGTGCGTAGGCCCACCACCGCGGATGCACTCGCCACCGCCACAAGGGACGGAGCCAGGCCATCAGGGAGCCCCCGGTCAACCGGGTCACCACCGCCGCCGCGACGGCCGGCCCCAGTCCGCCGATCAGGCGGACCACGGTTCCACCGCCGAGCGCCGCCACCGCCCACAGACTCCACGACAACGCATAGGCGAGCGCGACGAATGCCGCGAACGGATGACGTGCCACCCAACCGCGGACCTCGATTCGGTGGATTTTCGACATGGACCCAGCGTCCTGTGCCGCCTTGCAGGCAAACAGGGCCAAACGTCCTGAACGTGTCCCGCTCGGCAACCGGAGCCAGGCCTGCCCTCGGCTTCACCCGTGCCGGAAGACCCTATCGATCAGGTTCCGAGGGGCGCAGGGTGGAGTTCTGGCGATCTGCAGAGCCCTGGCCAAGACCGGCGTGGGGCATGCGATGACAAGGAGGTCATCTGATGAAAGCTCTCGTGTACCACGGGCCCGGTCGCAAGGAATGGGAAGAGGTGCCCACGCCGACGATCATCGAACCGTCCGACGCGATCGTCGCCGTCGACACCACCACGATTTGCGGCACCGACCTGCACATCCTGAAGGGGGATGTCCCGGCCGTGACCGACGGTCGAATCCTGGGCCACGAAGGGGTCGGGACGATCACCGAAGTGGGCTCGGCGGTGAGCAGGCTCGCTGTCGGAGATCGGGTGATCATCTCCTGCATCACCTCGTGCGGTTCGTGTTCGTACTGCCACCAGCAACTGCCCGCGCACTGTCTGAATGCCGAGGGCGCCGCCGGCATCGGATGGATTCTCGGCCACTTCATCGACGGCACGCAGGCGGAGTTCGTCCGGGTGCCCTTCGCGGAGAGTTCACTGCACCTCATGCCCGAGGGGGTCAGCGATGAGGCGGCTGTCATGCTGTCCGACATCCTCCCGACCGGGTTCGAGATCGGCGTCCGGAACGGGCGGGTGAAGCCGGGCGACGTTGTCGCGGTCGTCGGCGCCGGACCGGTCGGCCTGGCAGCGATGATGACCGCCGGCCTTTACGGGGCTTCTCGCGTCATCGCGATCGACCTCGACGCCAACCGCATCGAACAATCCCTGGGATTCGGTGCCACCGATGCGGTCAACAGTGGGGACCCCGGCTGGCAGGACCAGGTGTTCGCGATGACGGATGGCTTGGGCGTCGACGTCGCGATCGAGGCCGTCGGTGTGCCGGCGACATTCCAGATGGCGACCGAGCTGATTCGTCCGGGTGGACGGGTGGCCAACGTCGGGGTTCACGGCCAATCGGTCGAGCTCAAGCTCCAGGAACTGTGGATCAAGGATGTGGCGATCACGACCGGACTCGTCAGCGCCACCACAACGCCAATGCTGCTGAAGCTTGTGGCGCAGGGCCGCCTTACGCCACAGAAGTTCGTCAGCCACCGATTCGGCTTCGACGACATCATCGACGCCTACGACACCTTTGGACGGGCGGCGCAGACCAAGGCGCTGAAGGTGGTCATCACCCACTGATCCCGGCCGCGGCGTATGCGTGCCTGAGTTTGGGACGTTCGACACTGGCACGAGTCATTCCCGGATCGCGACAATTGTCGAGGACGGTGGAACGGAGTGAGCAGGATGCTCGGAGATTCTGATTCGGTAGCCGTGTCTACCCGTTTGCCGTCATGGGGCACGGTCCTGGCGGTCGTTGCTCACCCCGATGACGAGTCCTTCGGGCTGGGGGCGATCCTGGACGCGTTTCACCGGGCCGGGACCTGCACGGCCGTGCTGTGCCTGACCCGCGGCGAGGCATCCACCCTGCACGGGGTCGTCGGCGATCTGTCCGCGCTGCGCGGCGAGGAATTCGCTGCCGCAGCGCGGACGCTGGGCGTCGCCCACACCGCGCTCCGCGACTTTCCCGACGGCGCGCTCGATCAGGTCTGTAGCAACCGCCTGGTGGGCGAGGTGATCGACACGGCACGAGCCGTCCGGGCCGATGGCTTGCTGGTCTTCGACCCCAGCGGGGTGACCGGTCACCCCGATCACGCAGCGGCGACCGCCGCGGCGCTCCTGGCTGGGTTGAGCCTGGACGTGCCCGTACTGGGTTGGACTCTGCCGGCCGCGGTCGCGGACGGGCTGAACCGTGAATTGGGCACCGGATTCGCGGGCCACCAGGCCGCCGACATCGACATCGTGCTGCCGGTGGTCCGGGCCGAGCAGATCGCGGCCTGCGCCGCGCATGTCAGCCAGGCCATTCCCACCAGCGTGCTGTGGCGGCGCCTGGAACTCCTCGGCGACACCGAAAATCTGCGCTGGTTGTCCAACCCTGTTGCTGCACAAGAACTCTCGACGTGGAACGCCAAGATCGACGACGTAGATGCCGGCCGCTGAATCGAACTCCCGCGACCGCGGGACCGACTTGATGCGGGGTGCGACACCTCACTGGACCTGCCTGGCGCCGGACGGCACTCTGCTGGGCCCGGAACCGTTTACGCTGCCGGAGTGCTACACGGTCGCAAAGCGGAACGAGAGCGGATCCGGTCGCTGCTCAATGAGGCATGGGCCTCCCGCGCCGGGTGCCTGGTATTGAGCGGTGAGCCCGGCGTCGGCAAGACGGCGCTGCTGGCGGACGCAGTGACCTCCGCAGAGGGAATGCGGATACTGCGGACCCAGGGAATCGAATCGGAATCCCCGTTGGCGTTCGCGGCGCTGCACCGGCTGCTTCGTCCGGTCATGAAACACGTCGGACGGTTGCCCGCGCCGCAGAACGGGGCAATTCGCGCCGCGTTCGGTGAAAGTGAGAACCCCGTGGGTGACCGGTTCTTGGTGTTCCTGGCGGTCCTGAGTCTGCTGGCAGAGGCCGCTGAGGACGCACCCGTGCTGTGCATCATCGACGACGCGCACTGGCTCGACGATGCCTCCGCGGCGGCCTTGTTGTTCGTGGCGCGACGGCTCGGCCCCGAGCGGCTGGCACTGTTGTTCGCAGCCCGCGACGGCGACCTGCGGCGCTTTGACAGCGGAGAGCTGCCCGTGCTGGCGGTGACCGGCCTCGACGACGACGCCGCGGCCGACTTGTTGTCCGAACAGTCCACCTCGCCGGTACCCGCGGCGGTGCTGGATCGGCTGATGGCACACACGGGCGGCAATCCGCTGGCGCTGGTCGAGTTGCCCCAGGTCCTGACGGCAGCCCAACTGGGCGGCAGCCGACCGCTACCCACGGATCTGCCGCTCACCGCCGGCGTTGAAAAGGCGTTTCTGGACCGCAGCCTGCGGCTATCGGCCGCGGCACAGACTCTGTTGCTGATCGCCGCCGTCGACGACTCCAGCAGTTCGAGCGTTGTCCGCCAGGCCGCTGATCTGCTCGGGGTCGGACCGGCGGCCTTCAGCGAACTTCAGGAGTCTGAGCTGCTGCGGATGGTCGGTCCGGAGATGACCTTCCGCCACCCACTGGTTCGGTCCGCCATCCATCAGCACGCCGCCGTTTTCGACCGGCAGGCGGCCCATCTGGCGCTCGCCCAGGTGATGACCAGTCCGCTCGACGCGGACCGGCGGACCTGGCACCTCGCCGCCGCGATCGACCACCCCGATGAGACCGTGGTCACCGCGCTGGTCGAGGCCGCCGAGCGGGCCGCCGCGAGAGGCGGTTACGAAGCGGCCAGCGCCGCCTTCGAACGAGCCGCGCAACTCACGTCCGACGACGCCGCCCGCGCGACACGACTCCTCGCGGCTGCGACCAATGCGTGGCTCACGGCGCAGGCGCCCCGTGCCCTGCGGCTGGCCACGGAAGCGCGATCCGGTGCCGCCGATGTCAGGGTGCGAGCGGACTTGGACCGACTTCGCGCCCGCATCGAATTCAGCGTCGGCTCCGCGCCGGCCGCGATCCGCATCTGTGATCAAGCCGCGCGTGATGTCGTCAGCACCGATCCGAGGCGGGCCAGCGAACTCGGGATGATCGCCACCTCGGCGTCCACGTTCCTGCCCGAACGGGAACGCACGGACCTCGACCCGGCCGAACTCCTGTACGCCGCCCCGGTGGACGCCCCGGCGGGCGAGACCTCCGACCAAGCTCGTTGCTTCGCCAGCTTGCTGATCGGATTCCACCACCTGATCCACGACGGCATCGGCAGTGCGGTAGCGCCGCTGCGGGAAGCGATCACCGCCGGGCAAGACCTGCAGGAGACCGACCTGCTGACCAACCTCGGCGTCGCCGCCTTGTACCTCGGCGACGACACCGCCTTCAGCCGCAGTTTCAGCCGGATGCTCAGCCATGCCCGGGACAGCGGCGCCGTCGGGCAGATGATGTTCGCGCTGCCGCGGGTCACCGTCGCCGACCTGTCCGCCGGGAACTGGACCGCTGGGATAGGCCACAGCAGCGAGGCTTTGCAGCTGGCGCGGAGCACCGGCCAACTGGGAATGGCCGCGATGCCACTCGCCCAACTCGCATTGTTTTCCGCACTTCGTGGCAACGCCGAGTACGACCGGTGGCTGGCCGAGCTCCACGACGTGACGACCGCGCAGCCGACCGGAATCCTCGGCGTCCTGATGGCCGACACCGTGCGGTGGGCCCAAGGAGTCCATGACGCCGTCGCCGGGCAGCCGGAAGCCGCGCTGCAGCACTTGCGGCCGATGACGCAACCGACCCTGACCCGGCTCGCCGCCTTCGACCGGCTTGAGGCCGCGGTCCGGACCGGACACCCCGACCTCGCCGACGAGTGGCTGATCGAACTGGAGCGCTTCGCCGATGCCGTCGCTACCCCGCACTCCCGAGCGGTCGTCTCCTACGGCCGGGGGTTGCTCGCGGCGGAGCACAGTCCGCCCGCTGCTGACCTGTTGTTTCAGCAGGCCCTGCGTCACCAGGCCACCGCCGGTCGACCCTTCGAACGGGCCCGCACCCAGCTGGCCTACGGCGAATTCCTGCGCAGGTCGCGCCGTCGGGTCGACGCCCGCGAACAGCTGCGGAACGCACTGCAGACCTTTGAAGACCTCACCGCAGCGCCCTGGGTGCAGCGGGCCACCCAGGAACTGCGGGCCTCCGGGGAGACCGCCCGGAAACGGGACCCCTCGACGACCAGTTCACTCACCCCGCAGGAAGCGCAGGTCGCGACTTTCGTCGCCCGCGGGCTGTCCAACCGCGACGTCGCCGCTCAACTGTTCCTCAGCCCGCGCACGATCGACTTCCACCTACGGAATGTGTTCGCCAAGACCGGCGTCAGCTCCCGCGGCGAACTCGCCCAACTGAACTTCGAACAGGCGACAGCTCCAGTGCGCTGACCCCCGCGCCCAACCCCGGCGGTTTCACCGTTCCGACCAGCACCCACCCGCCCCTAGCGTCCACGCCATGCTCACTCTGCGCTGGACCACCACGGGATCCGGCCTATCCGTCGCCGAACCGACAATTCTGGCCGGGCGGCTGCCGTTCCGGTCAACGTGGCAATTCCTCCATGCCGTGTGGTGGGCGCGCCGCATCCGACACGAACTCGCCAACGCCGGCGGGCTTGCCGGCCATAGCCTGGCTCTGGACATCCGTGGCCGCTGCGTGTGGACGGTATCGGCCTGGCGAAGCCGTACCAGCCTCAACCGGTTCGATCACAGCCCCCTCCACCAGCGGGCGAAGACCGCCCTCCGGCCGGGGATGCTGCCCTCCACCTTTGTCATGTGGACGGCCACCGCTGGCGAAAACCCAGTGTCCTGGGACGAAATCCGCGCACGGATCGCCGGATCTGCGCAGCCCGCTGATTGAAGTCAAGGGCAGCAACCCCGGCGAAATCACCGGCGCGACACCAGGCTGCCCACAGCGAGGGTGAGTGGGCTCGCCGCCAATCCCACCAACCAGAGAAAGTCACGAAAATGATCGAAGTAGAAAACCTCAGCAAGCGGTACGGCGACAAACTCGCCGTCGACGGCTTGAGCTTCGTCGTCCAGCCCGGCATCGTGACCGGATTCCTCGGACCGAACGGGGCCGGAAAGTCCACCACCATGCGGATGATCGCCGGCCTCGACCAGCCGACCGCCGGCCGAGTCACAGTGAACGGCCGCGACTACCGGTCCGCCCCTGCGCCGATGACCGAACTCGGGGTGCTGCTGGAAGCCAGGGCTGTGCACACCGGCCGCTCGGCCCGAAATCACCTCCTCGCGCTGGCCCAGACGAACGGTATCGGGCGACGTCGGGTGGACCAGGTGATCGACCTCGTCGGCCTGCAGCAGGTTGCCCGGAAGCGGGTCGGCGGCTTCTCCCTCGGTATGGGCCAACGGCTGGGCGTCGCAACAGCGCTGCTGGGCAACCCCACGACCCTGGTATTGGACGAGCCGGTCAACGGCCTGGACCCCGAAGGGGTCCGCTGGATGCGGACGATGCTCCAAGACCTCGCAGCGCAGGGGCATACGGTGTTCGTGTCGTCCCACCTGATGAGCGAGATGGCCCACACCGCAACACGTCTGGTCGTCGTCGGCCGTGGCCGGCTGATGGCCGACACCACGGTCGCAGAGTTCGTCGGCCGGGCGTCAATTCGTTGCGTCACGGTCCGCACGCCCGAGGCAGCACGGCTGCGTGACCTGTTGCTCGCCACCGGCACCACCGATATCACCGCCGCCGACGGTCAGCCCGACCTGCTGCGCGTCGGCGGGCTGACCGCCGAACACATCGGCACCCTGGCCTGGCAGTCCCACATCCCCCTCTACGAACTGGCCGTCCAACAGGCCTCACTGGAAGAAGCATTCATGACCCTCACCCGCGACTCCGTCGAATACCGCTCGACCGACACGGCGGCGGTGGCGGCATGACACCCACCCTGACGCAACCTTCCCCCACCCCGACGTCCGAAGCCGCAGCCAGGCTCCGGGTCACCCAATCCAGAGTCGTGCGGTCCGAATGGACGAAATTCCGGTCGCTCCGCTCCACCCTCTCCACGCTGATCGCCGCCGTGGCCCTGATGATCGGCCTCGGCGCTCTTCTCGCGGCGATCACCGCCAACCAGCCCCGCAGCTTCGGACCCGTCGCCAACCCCATCTCGACCAGCCTGACCGGTACCTTCATCGCCCAACTCGCCATCGGCGCGCTCGGCGTGCTGCTGATCACCGGCGAATACAGCACCGGCATGATCCGTTCCTCGCTCACCGCGGTCCCCCGGCGGTTGCCGATGCTCTGGGGCAAGCTGACCGTATTCGCCGGCGCGGTGTTTGTGACCATGCTCGCCGCGAGCCTGACGGCGTTCCTGGTCGGGCAGACTCTGCTGAGCGGCCACCTGCCGACCGCGACGCTGTCCACCCCAGGCGCGCTTCGGTCCGTCGTCGGGGCGGCGCTCTACCTCACCGTCGCCGGTATCACCGCCGTGGCACTGGGCGCGTTGCTGCGCAACACCGCCGCCGCGATCACCACGTTCGTCGCCGTCTTCTTCGTCATCCCACCGATGACGAACCTGATGCCCACCTCCTGGACCGATCACTTCGTGCAATACCTGCCATCCAACGCCGGCTCGGTCATCATCGACGGCACCTTCGGCGTAGCCCACCCGCTGTCACCTTGGACCGGGTTGGCCGTGATGAGCGGCTACGCGGCCGCCCTGATCGGGGTCGCCGCCTGGCGACTCCACCAGGTCGACGCCTAAATTTGCGGCCCGGGGACTTTCGACTCTACTAATCGTGTCACTCAATAGTAAGAATTCAGTCTATGGGCGAATCCGACCGGTCCTACAGGCGTATCAAGCGGGGAAGAAGCCAATGAATGCATCGCAAGAGGAACCAACGCAAGCGGTCAGCCCAGGAGCTGACCCGTACGAATTGAAGTATCCAGGTCAGTCAGATCCCCTCATGGTCAACCCGTTCGAGGCTGCCGAAGCAGAATTCGATCCCGTTCGCCACCAGTTGCCAGACCCTTCCCAAGAACTACCCGACACAACGGAAACCTGACGCACCCCGGCTGCTTTAGACACCCTATTCAGGAGACGATATTCAATGGCAAGTAACGAACAGCCCACTCTTTACACCCTGGGCGACCGCGGTCAGACCATCGACGGATCGGCAAACGATGTTCGCGGCCGCACGGTGAAAGACAAGGACGGTGAAGGCATCGGCAAGGTGGCCGATCTCCTGGTCGACGACCGAGAGGACAAGGTCCGGTTTCTGCTCGTCGAACACGGTGGATTCCTCGGCTTCGGGGAAACGAAGAGCCTGATTCCCGTTGATGCCGTCACCAAGGTCACTGAGGATGAGGTTTTCATCGATCAGTCCCGCGATCGGGTGGCGTCAGCGCCCGGCTATTCACCGGATCTCGTCGATGACCGGCCGTACCACTCCAGCGTCTACAGCCATTTCGGGTACATACCGTACTGGGGTCCGGGCTACATGTATCCCACTGGCCTGGCCGTCCTGCCGATGTCAGCTCCGCCCGTCGAGAGCTGAGGCATCGTGCGTCCCAGCGGGCTCGCTGGGTTGCGACTGCGGACGCTATGACAGCGTTCGCGACCGTTGGTGGATCGTTAGGTTTGCCGGCGGCGACGCGGGCGTGCCTGTTCGATCTGGACGGCGTCCTGACCGATACGGCGAAGATTCATGCGGCGGCGTGGAAGGAGCTGTTCGACGGTTACCTCAAAGCTCGGGCCGATCGGGCCGGGACTACATTCGTGCCCTTCGACGAGGTGACGGACTACGACACCTACGTTGATGGCAAGAGCAGGGCCGACGGAACCCGCTCGTTTCTGCAGTCGCGCGGTATAGATCTGCCGTCGGGTGACCCGGGCGACCAGGCGGGGGCGGAGACGATCACTGGGCTGGGTGATGCCAAGAATGCGATCGTGATGCGCAAGATCCGGCATGACGGGGTTGAGCCCTACCCCGGTTCAATCCGCTACGTTCGGGCCGTGCGATCGGCAGGTCTGCATGCGGCGGTGGTGTCCTCCAGCGCCAACTGCGCTGAGGTGCTCAGCGCCGCAGGTATCGCGGACCTGTTCGAGACGCGCATCGACGGAGTCAGCGTCGAGGATCAGCATCTGGCGGGCAAGCCGGCGCCGGACACCTACCTGGCTGCGGCCAAGGTGCTGGGCGTCGAGCCTGGCGAGGCGGCGGTGTTCGAGGATGCCCTGTCGGGAGTTGCCGCCGGTCGGGCAGGCCGGTTCGGATTCGTGGTCGGCATCGACCGGGTGGGGCAGGCCGACGAACTGCTCGCGAACGGAGCCGACCGGGTCGTGACCGACCTCGCCCAATTGTTGGACCCGGCCGAGTCGCCATGATCACCCACCCGGCATATGCGACAGAGCCGTGGTGTCTGCGCGAGACCGGCCTCGACCTGGACGTCCTGGCGCAGAGCGAGTCGGTGTTCGCCTTGTCCAACGGTCACATCGGGTGGCGCGGGAATCTCGATGAGGGCGAGCCGCACGGCCTGCCCGGCTCGTACTTGAACGGTGTCTACGAGGCGCGGCGGCTGCCCTACGCCGAGGCCGGCTACGGCTACCCCGAGGCCGGGCAGACGGTCATCAACGTCACGAACGGCAAACTGATCCGCCTCCTCGTCGATGATCAGCCCTTCGACGTCCGCTACGGACAACTGATCGCGCACGAGCGGGTGCTGGATTTCCGCACCGGGTTGCTGCACCGCCAGGTCGTGTGGGTGTCACCGGGCGGGCAGGGCGTGCGGGTGCGTTCGAGCCGGCTGGTCTCGCTGGTGCAGCGTTCGGTGGCCGCGATTTGTTACGAGGTCGAACCTCTGGACAGCGCGCTGCGGGTGGTGCTGCAGTCGGAACTGGTGGCCAACGAAATGTTGCCGCCTTCTGGCGGCGACCCGAGGGAAGCCGCCGCGCTGCTGGCACCTCTCGTGTCAGAGGACCACGCCTGCGAAGGGACGGGGGCCTCGCTGCTGCATCGCACCGTGGTCAGCGGTCTGCGTCTCGGTGCTGCGATGCAGCATCACCTCGACGCGCCACCGTCGGTGAAGGTGTCGAGAGAGAGCAGCCCCGATCTGGCTCGGGTCACGATCACCGCGACGCTCGAACCCGGGCAGCGGCTGCGGCTGGTCAAGTTCGTCGCCTACGGCTGGTCCGCGGTCCGCTCGCAACCAGCGGTCGCCGATCAGGTCGCGGCGGCGCTGACCGCAGCCTTTCAAACCGGCTGGGAAGGGCTGGTCGCCGAACAGGGCGCCTATTTGGACGATTTTTGGGAACGCGCCGATGTCGAGGTCGAGGGCGACGATCGGATACAGCAGGCAGTGCGGTTCGCGCTGTTCCACGTCCTGCAGGCCAGCGCCCGGGCCGAGGGGCGGGCCATCGCAGCCAAGGGGCTGACCGGGCCGGGCTATGACGGACACGCGTTCTGGGACACCGAGACCTTCGTGCTGCCGGTACTGAGCTACACCGCGCCCAAGGCGGTGGCCGACGCCCTTCGCTGGCGATACTCGACCCTGCCGAAAGCACTGAAGCGAGCCACCCAACTGGGGCTGAAGGGGGCCGTCTTTCCGTGGCGCACGATCGCCGGACAAGAGTGCTCCGGGTACTGGCCTGCCAGCACCGCAGCGTTCCACCTCGGGGCGGATATCGCCGACGCGGTGGTCCGATACATCAGCATCACCGGCGACGAGGCATTCGAACGCGACATCGGCTTGGAGTTGCTGACCCAGACAGCACGATTGTGGTGCTCGCTGGGCCACTACGATCCTGCGGGCCGATTCCGGATCGATGGGGTGACCGGCCCCGATGAGTACTCGGCCGTCGCGGACAACAACGTCTATACGAACCTGATGGCACAGCACAATCTCGTCACAGCGGCCGACGCCGCGGAACGCCACCCCGACCGGGCCCATGGCCTGGGCGTCACTGCCGGGGAGATCACCCAGTGGCGCGAGGTGGCCGACGCAATGCTCGTCCCCTACGACGAAGCGCTGGGAGTCCACAGCCAGGCCGAGGGGTTCACCAGCCACGAGATCTGGGACTTCGACGCCACCACCGACCAGCAATATCCACTGATGCTGCATTTCCCGTACTTCGACCTCTACCGCAAACAGGTCGTCAAACAGGCCGATCTGGTGTTGGCAATGCACCTTCGTGGTGAAGCCTTCACGGCAGCGGACAAGGTCCGCAACTTCGCCTACTACGAAGCCCTCACGGTACGCGATTCCTCCCTGTCGGCCTGCACTCAGGCGGTGGTGGCCGCCGAGACCGGTCACCTGGACCTCGCGTATGACTACCTGACCGAGGCCGCGCTGATGGATCTGGACGACCTCGAGCACAACACCCACGACGGCCTGCATCTTGCGTCCCTGGCCGGAACCTGGACCGCCCTCGTGCCAGGCTTGGCCGGTCTGCGCGAACGCGGCGGAAGCGTCGCATTCGCTCCTCGCCTACCGTCCGGTATCACCCGACTGGCGATCACAATCTGCATCCAGACCAGCCGGCTGAACATCGACATCACTCCGGTCACGACAACCTACCGAGTCCTCGACGGGCAACCGCTGTCGCTGCTGCACGACGGACAACGACTGACGGTGTCCCCCGGCAGCCCGGTCAACGCACCCAACCAGCGGCCGCCGACCAGCCCCGCGCCGGTCCAGCCTCGGGGCCGGGCGCCTGTCCCGGCCAAGCACCGCTGAAGGACTTGGGCCATCCGATGGGACGACCCGGAGCGCTCGCGCTCTACGCGCTCGTGATGGTGTCCATTATCGTCGGCACGGACATCCTGTTCTTCGAGGACCGGATCTGGTACCGGCTGATCGCAAACGTCGGAATTGTCCTGGTGTTCGCCGCTTTCTATCTGATCTTCCTGCGGCGTTCGTGAGAACACAACAGCTATGTCAGAGTTGGCTGCGCAATGACTCCAACTCGGCGTGCCGTTCGGCGGTGGTCTCGGGGTAGGCCATCTTCAGCTCGGCTAACGTGTCCAGGATGATCTGGGAAATCATCAGCCGGGCGTTGCGCTTGTCGTCGGCGGGTACCGCGTACCACGGGGCAGCGTCGGAACTGGTGGCGCTCAGGCAGTCGCCGTAGACCTTCATGTAGCTGTCCCAGTAGGACCGTTCGTGGATATCAGCGAGGCTGAACTTCCAATTCTTGTCTGTGTCATCGATGCGGGCCCGGAAACGTTTGGCCTGCTCGTCCTTGGACAGGTGCAGGAAGATCTTCACAATCTGGGTGCCGTTGCGGTGCAAGTGCTTCTCGAGGTCGCGGATGGAGCCGTAGCGCTGTTCCCAGATCGCCACCCCATCGATCAGCTCGTCGGGCAGGCCGTGTCCGTGCAGGATTTCGGGATGAACCCGGGCGATGAGGACGTCCTCATAGTAGGAGCGGTTGAAGATGCCGATCCTGCCGCGTTCGGGCAGGCAGCGAGTCGTCCGCCACAGAAAGTCGTGGTCGAGTTCCTGGTCGCTGGGCTGTTTGAAGCTGAACACCTGGCAGCCTTGCGGGTTGACCCCGGACATGACGTGCCGGATCGCGCCGTCCTTGCCGGCAGCGTCCATGCCTTGAAAGATCACCAGCAGCGACCAGTGGTCGGAGGCGTAGTGCAGCCGCTGCACGGAGCTCAGTTTCTTGACCTGCTTCTTCAGCTGCTTCTTATAGTCCGTGTGAGACTTGTAGAGAGGCTTCACGGCGGTGGGCAGATCGGTCAGGTCGACGTGTTTGCCGGATTCGATTCGGACCGCAGTCGATGTGGTTGCCACAGTGTTGTCCTTTCGTGGCCTCGCGGTGCCGCAGCGTCGCGGGGTGTTGGTGATGACTGCCCACTACGACGCGGGAGCTAGGGTCGTCCCGTCTTTGCGGCAGCCCGGGGCCTCACATGCTGCTCGGCCTTGTCGGCGTCGCCGTGGCGGGCGCGGGGCCGCGCTGGCCGGAGGGAGCGGGCTTCCCCGCGGCGGCGGCCCGTTTCGGGGAGTTGTCGGCGGGGTCGTGCTCGGTCGGCGGATTGTTCGCGTCCGGGTCAGCGGTCTTGTTGGTGCGGTCCAGGATGCGGTAGGCGAGCAGTTTGATGCGGTCGTTGACCAGGAACCATGCGAGGGCGTAGCCCCAGACGAAGGCGGCCCAGCCCCAGCCCAGGGGGGTCATGAACAGTCCGTAGACGGCGATCAGGGTGGCGATGGCCTGGGTGCCGAGCACGGCCAGGAGCATGATGCGGGCCGGGCGGATCGACCAGAACGGGCCCCGGGTGCGGGTGAGAAAGATCGTCAGGTGCCCCGCGACGGACAGCTTCAGATACATGAGAGTTTGCACCTGGTCCCGGCCGAGGTGGAAGACGCGTTCCCCGAGATAGAAGAGCCCGAATGCGGCGACCACCCCGGCAACGCCCAGGACGGTGGAGATGCTGAGTGTGCGTCGCATGTTCCAGGCTTCGGGCTTCATCCGGTAGCGGACGTTGTCGTAGGCGATGGACAGGATCGCGCCGTCGTTGAGCAGCGCCAGCATCACGATCATGATCGCGGTGACCGGGTAGAAGTCGAAGACCAGGATGGCGACTGTCATGAACAGCAGGACCCGCAGTGTTTCCGCGATGCGGTACATGGCGTACGAGTTCATCCGCTGGAAGATCTTGCGGCTTTCTTTGATCGCGTCGATGATCACCGACAGCCCCGGGGTGAGGAGCACGATCGCGGCGGCAGCGCGGGCGGCGTCGGTCGCGGCCGAGACGGCAATGCCGCAGTCGGCCTTTTTCAGGGCCGGTGCGTCGTTGACGCCGTCGCCGGTCATGCCGACGATGTGTCCACGTTGCTGCAGGACGTCGACGATGTGGAATTTGTGCTCAGGGAAAACCTGCGCAAATCCGTCGGCCGTTTCGATGGACTCAGCGACCGCGGTGGTCTCCTTCTTCTTCACGTCGCCCAGGCCGGCCGCATCGAGAATGTTCGTGCCCAGCCCGACTTTGGCGGCGGTCTCGATGGCGATGGCGATCGCGTCACCGGTCACCATTTTCACGGACACGCCCATTTCCTTAGCCGTGGCGATGGTGGACGCGGCATCCTCACGAGGCGGGTCGAATAGCGGGAGAACTCCGAGGAATCGCCATCCGCCGCTCCCTTCGGCGCGGGCAACGCCGAGGGATCGGAAGCCCCGGGCGGCGAAATCGTCCACCGCGGTGTCGACTGCGGGTTTGATCGCCGCCGTGTCGTCGACAAGGGCGAGGATGACCTGCGGGGCCCCCTTGCTGACCTTGAACGTCGTCCCGTCAGTACCGGTGACGGTGGATTCGGTGCGCTTGTGGACGGGGTCGAACGGCTCGAAGTGGGTCACCGTGTAGCCGTCCAGGTCCTTCGGGTCGCTCAACCCGCCCAGGACAGCGAGATCGATGGGGTCATCGTTTTCCGCGCGAGAGGCCAGCGCCCCGGCCAGGATGACATCGGCGGCTGCGATGTCCGCAACGCTGAACGGGTCGCCGAGCGTGAGGGAATTCTGGGTGAGTGTGCCGGTTTTGTCCGCGCACAGTATGTCCACGCCGGCGAGTTCCTCGATCGCGACCAATTTGCTGACGATGGCCTGCTTCTTGGCCAGCAACCGGGCGCCCACCGCCATGGTCACCGACAACACCGTCGGCATGGCGACCGGGATCGCTGCGACCGTCAGAACCAGCGCGAACTGCAGGGTCGTCAGGATCGGGTCGCCGCGCAGGATCGACACCAGCACGATCACCGCCACCAGCGCGACCGCGAGGATGATGAGATAGTTGCCGATCTTGAGGACGGCCTTCTGGAAGTGGCTGACCGTGTGCACGTCCTGGACAAGTTCCGCGGTCTTGCCGAAATAGGTGTGGGTGCCGGTGGCATAGACCAGGGCGCCGATCTCTCCCCGGCGGATGACCGACCCGGAGAACACCGCGTCCCCGGAACGGCAGGTAGCGGGCAGCGATTCCCCAGTGAGCGCAGACTGGTCGACCGCGATCTCATCCCCGTCCAGCAGGCGGGCGTCGGCCGGCACGATGTCACCCAGCCGCAACCGGATCACGTCGCCGGGAACCAGTTCACGGGCGGCGGGCGTGGTCCACTCGCCGTCGCGCCGGACGCGTGCGTTGACGGCGAGCTTGTTTTTCAGCGCCTCGATGGCATTGCCGGCCTGGCGTTCCTCGGTGTACCCGACAACGGCATTGGCCACCAGCAGCACCAGGATGATGCAGAAGTCCGGCCAGTGACCCACCGCGCCCGACAGGATGACCGCGACCTCGATCATCCACGGGATCGGTCCCCAGAAGTAGGACAGGAACTTCAGCAGCGCGTTCGTCTTGTGCTCGGCGATCTCGTTCGGGCCGTACTGCGCGAGCCGCCTGGCTGCCTCGGCCTGACTGAGCCCGTCCGGCGAGCTCCCGAGTCGCTGTTCGACGTCAGCCATCGGCAGGGTCTTCAAGTCATTCTCCGGCGCCGGCTGCGTGCCGGGCGAAGGGACCGCCTTGGGTTGCTTCGCTTCGGTGGTCATCGGGCTGTTCCTTCCGCTCGAAATACGTGGTCTTCGACTAACCGTCCGAGATCGTCAGCGCCGGTTGCTGTTCGCGCGGCCGAAGGAGGACGTGATCGGCCAGGTCAGCGGGGCGACCTGCGGGCCGTTGCCGTGGCGGATGACAAGATCGTGCCCGTTCGCCAGCGGCGCCAGGGCTTGCGCGACCGCGCGCGGGTGGGACATCTCAGTGACGATGACGTCGTTCATGACCTCGGCGCCGTCCTGCCGAATTGCCCCCCGGAGACGCAGATCGGGCCTAAAGCCAAATGGGGTTCTGGGCGCGGTGAGCGTGTGCTCTCGGCAAGGTGGCGATTGGCGACGGTGACGGTCCCAGACCGGCAGTTGCTGTGCTCTTTCGAGTGCACTCTCACAAGCGTCCAAAGTCAAATGGCTCACCGCCGCGCGGTTCGACGACCTCACGACGACAGGCGGGTTCGCCGAACGGGCATCTGACTGGACCAGCGTGTTCTCGGCGTACGCTGCGGCGATGCGCGAGTCCGCGGTCGGTGGTGGACGGCAGGTAGGGCTGTGGGGAGTTGTCGCCATCGGTGTCGGTGGCATGGTCGGAGGCGGCATTTTCGCGGTCCTCGGATTGTCGGTGCAGATCACCAAGGGTGCCGCGCCACTCGCGTTCCTGCTGGCGGGTCTGGTGGCGCTGCTTACCGCTAGGTCATATGCGTTATTGTCGAAGTCCTTCCCGAGTCGCGGAGGCACCGTCAGGTTCGTCAACCGCGCGTTCGGGTCGGGGTGGTTTTCCGGCGGGATCAACGTTCTGTTGTGGCTGAGCTACATCGTGATGCTCTCCCTGTACGCACAGGCGTTCGGCAGCTACGCGGCCAGCTTCCTCCCCCCGGACCTGCGCAAAGTGGGCATGCATGTGTTCCTCTCCGCAGCCATCGTCCTGATCACGGTGCTCAACCTCGCCGGGGCGTCCACAGTGGCCCGCGCCGAGCGCTACGTCGTGGCGATCAAGATCGCGATTCTGGTGTTCTTCGTCGCCGTCGGAATGGCCGGGATCGCGGCCGATCGATTGTCGCCTGACCAGTGGAGCTCACCGCTCGCCATCGTGGCCGGCGGCATGATCATCTTCCTGGCCTACGAGGGATTCGAGCTGATCGCCAACGCCGCCGAGGACGTCGCCGATCCGGGACGCACGCTGACCAGGGCCTACTACATCTCGGTGCTGTTCGTGATCGTGTTGTACGTTCTCGTCGCCACCGTGTCGGTGGGCTCGCTGCCGGTGTCGAAACTGGTGGACGCCCGTGACTACGCGCTGGCCGAAGCGGCCAGGCCTGCGCTCGGCGCAGCAGGATTCACGCTGATCGGCATCGCCGCCCTGCTCTCGACCGCGTCGGCCATCAACGCCACTCTCTACGGCACCGGTCGGCTCGTCTACAGCATCGCCAAATCCCGCGAACTACCCGCCCAGCTCGAAAGGCCGATCTGGAATCAGCCTCTGGAAGGCCTGTTGATCACCGCTGGTGCGTCGGTGCTGCTGGCCAACGTACTCAACCTCGACAGCATCTCCACCATGGGAAGTGCGGGTTTCCTGATCATCTTTGCCGTGGTGAACCTCGCCGAGGCCAAAACCGCACGCAGTCGCGGATCGGCGCCCTGGGTCTCCGCGCTGGCTGCCGCTGTGTGCGTTGGCGCGCTGGTCGCACTGGTGACCATGAGCAGTCTCGGGTCGATCGCCGTACTGGTCGTGATGGTGGCGCTGGCCTTTGGCATCGAGGCGACATTTCGGCGAGCCAGCGGCCGGTGGATCTCGGTGTAGGAGTTGGAGACGGCCGTCAGGGGGCGTCGGCCTCGAGAATTCGCTTGATCCGGGCCAGATCCTTGGTGTTCGCCGAGCGCATGGCGCGGGCCATCACCGGGGCGGCGATGCTGGCGAAGCCGGATGGCTCGCCGCGATTGCGCAGCGTCATCCGGGTATCGCCCGTGCCCACCGCCTCCCAGGTGTAGGTGGTCTCCATCGGGAACGGACCTTCCGCAGTGCGCATCACGAGACGATCTCCGGCGGCGAGCTCGACGATCTCGTAGGTGTAGCGGAGGCGGCGGCCCAGGAATGTCGCCACAAACTCCAGCTGCGAACCGAGGGCGAGTGGCGGTGGCGTACGCCACTCGACAGCGACGATGTTCGCGTACCAATCCGCGGCACGGTCGGGGTCGGCCGCGTACGACGAGACGACCTGGAGCGGGCGGTGGATCACGATCTCGGTGAGAACATCTACGCGCACGCTTGGACAGCATAGTCAGCCCGTTCGACATGTGGGGTCCGGTTGCCTATTGAAGTGCTACCAGTCCGCCGATCCCGACCACGTACAACAGCAGGACCACGATCGAGTCGACCCCCAGGCCCAGGTGCTGGCGTCGTGGGCGGAAGATGAGCCCTGCCATGTACACGATGGTCAGCAACGCACCCAACGCCGTCAGGTAGATGTCGCTGGGACCCGCGTCGGGCAGGATTGCCTTCCCGGCGATCAGGGTGGCCGGAAGGAACAGCACCGGCAGGAAGGCGTTCCCGCCGAAGATGTCCCCCATGCTCAACTGATAGTCGCCCATCCGGGCCGATGTGATCCCGGTGGACAGCTCCGGCAGTGAGGTGGCAAGGGCCAGCACCGTCGCCCCGAACAGGATCCCGGAGAGGCCGAGATTACCGAAGAACCGTTCGCCGCTGCGTTCGATGGTGACCCCCGCCACCAGCGTCGCCGCTGCGGCGGCCCCGAAGACAGTTGCCGCCCGGCCGGTGGTCACCTTCTTGTCGGTGGCCGCTTTCGCCTTCTTCTTGCGCCGAGTCCCCCGGGGGACAGGCTGGCAATCGGGAGCGTTGCCGCTGTCGTTCCACGGAAGGTTACGGCCGGCCCGGTTGATCAGCACCAGACCGGTTACCCAGAGAGCCGCGATCAGGACAACATCCGGGGTCAGCCGCGCGAAGAGCAGCGTCGAGGGTAGCTGGGTGCCGGCGATGACGACAGCGAGGACCGCTACCACCAACGCTCCCTCGAGGACGAGAACCAGACTGGCCGCCTGGTAGGTCAGCGGTTTCTTGGGTCGGACCCCGTACGCGTCCAGCGCGACCAACACCACGGTCTGCACGGCTATGCCGCCCAGGATGTTGCCGACCGCGACCTCCAGCTGGCCCGACAACGCCGCCGACACGGTGATCGCAATCTCCGGCAGATTGGTGGCCACCGCTAGCATGATCAGCCCGCCCAGTGCCGAACCCAGGTGTAAGCGCTCAGCCAGCACATCCGTGGTGTCGGACAGCTGCACCCCCGCTATCCAGATCACCCCGGCCGAACCCACGAAGATGACCAGCAGAACCCACGACGGTAAACCGGACACACCCCACCTCCGTTCAGTCAATCGCTCGGCAACAGCACGACGTCGTCGGACAGGCGAAGAATCCGCACACCCGTTCCGCAGCCGCCAACTCGGGCCGGCCCAGCCTGAGTCGAGTCAGATCCGGACGCTCGGGCCGAGGGACGCCGGCAATCCGGCCTTCGTTGGGTAGTCATCTGCGGGCGGCCAGGATGGCGTCGACGTAGCCGGCAGCGGTGGCCAGTTGTCCAGTTTCGGTGGTGTCGAAGTCCTGGGCTGAAACGGTGCTGCGCAGCCGTTCGAGTTGCTCGGCGACAATGTGGGCCTGGTCGGGGTGGCAGCGCCGGGCGAGGTCGGCGAGCAGGCTGACGAGTGCAGCCACAACCTGCGGGTCGGCAGCCCCGTAGCGGCGGGGCTGGGTGATCGCGACGTCGACCATGTCCGCCCATGACGGCCGCTGCAGGACGACCCTGACGTGGTTGTCCTTGTCACGCAGAATGCGGGGTGACAGGTCGCGATCGGCGAGTTCGCACAACAGCGCCGAGATGTGCCCCAGGGCGTGCACCGCCGTTGTGGGATCGTTGATCCCCGGCGACAGCGCCTTGTTCGCGACGTCGGTGAGCTGCCGCAGCCCATACCCGATGTCCTGCGCAGCGGTCCGCTCGTAGCCAAAATGCGCGGCCCCGACCACTCGCTGCAGAAGTTGTTCCTGCTCATTGTCAGTGGTGTCGCCATGAGAAGACACCACGTATCCCAACGGAGTCCGGTCGACCAGAAACTCCCCGGGAAAGGAGCTGAGCACGATGACCACCGAGGCACCGGTGGCCACGTCGAGGAGGTCGTTCTCGTCGATCCTCAACAGGAACCCCGATTCAGTGCTGAGCAGATCCACCCGTCGGCCGCTGAGCTCAGGCAATGCCCGCTCTGGGGCTGCCTCGACGCGGTCGTCCAGCACCGCCGAGATGGTCGCGCTGGCGTCGTGGTGGACATCCCTGAGCATCGTTTCGACCCGGATCTGTCGCGCCAGGTGTGCGAGGAACACGACCAGTCCGATCACACTCGCGACAGCCAGGACGAACGACAACGTGACGGACAGCTTCGGGACGAAGGCGGCCCCAGAGTGGCTGTCGCTGCGTACTGCACGCAACACCGTCAACGAATAGGTGAAGGTGGCCAGGAACAACCCCAGAGTCGCCTGAACGAACACGTCGCTGGTGAAGGTCCGCAGCAGCCGTGGCGAGAACTGACTGCTGGCCAGCTGCAGAGTGACCACCGTCAACGAGAAGGTCAGCGCGGTGACGGTGATCAGCGAACTGGCCACCGCATCCAGGACGGTCCGCGCCGCGTCCGCATCCCCACCGAACAGCACACCATCAAGCCAAACCGGCAGCGACGCATCCAGGTGCGCGTCTAACCGAGGAATCAACACACCACCCAGCGCCGCCATCACCACCGCCAGCACCGGTAGCGGCCAGAGCTGGCTCCGGACCGTGTCGCGCACTGTTGCCAGCAGCCGAGGCATGCGGATCAACCCCCACTCAAGAGGTGTTCAGAACCCCAATCAACCGCGTCCGGAACGCCATTCGACGTCAAGCTCTCGCCGGTGGCGCCCAGGCAAATGGAGATCACGTCGGTTGGCCGCATAGCAGTGCACACCCGGCTACGATCACTACTCCGTCTGCCTCAATCCCTTCATTCGGAGAATATCGTGCCGGCGCCATCCCGGTCATTTTCTCCGACAGTATGGGCCGAGCCCGGGATCGCCGTTACCCGACAACGCCGTGCGCGGTTGTCCGGTGCAATAATCGGGGCATGTCCAGGGAGTCAACCGCCCCTGCTCAGGTTTCCACTGAGCAACTCAGGGCCGGCGCCGAGAGATTGCCATCTTCGTCGCGACACTGCGACCAGCACAGCGCATCGGGCCGATCGTGACATCACGCCGGGATAGCGGTTGGTGGATCCGGATCACGCATGGAATCCGGACAACTTGTGGATTCTCGACAACTTGGTGAATCAACGGCCGCCGAGTTCGACTCGAGATGCCCTGATCGGCCTCAGCCACATGCTGGCCATGCCGCAAGGTTTCACTCTGTCGGTTGCGGGAACGGTGGCGATCATGATCGGCCACCGTGGCTTTCCCGGGCCGCTGGCGGTGTGGCTGTTCGTGG
The DNA here is from genome assembly GCA_038245175.1 of Mycobacteriales bacterium. Taxonomy (GTDB): domain Bacteria; phylum Actinomycetota; class Actinomycetes; order Mycobacteriales; family Nakamurellaceae; genus Nakamurella. Next base: position 66,873 of record JBBRSR010000014.1, read on the forward strand.
TGGGAGCGGCGGGCGCATTCTCGGCGATCGCAGTTGTCGTGGGGGCTCATCTCGAGCCGAGCAACAACCCCGTCACAGTCGTTGGCCTGGCATTGCTGAATGTCACCCCGGTGGTGATCGTGCCATTGGCGTGCTTGATCGCCTGGTGGATTCCGGGAGACGCCGCAGCGTTCGCCGTCGCCGGAGCTGCAACGTCCGGCCTCTATGTAGTCATGGAGGCGGAGGTGCTGACGGTGCTCCACCGAAGGGAGCCGACATTCACGCCAGCCGCTGATCCTCCTGATCCGCGGCCCTCCGAGTGACTGGAGGGTGCCCACGGGCAGGCTCGAGGTCACGACGTCGCGGCGGAGGATTCTGACGGCTCGTCGATCGGCTGGGCGGCAATCAGCAGGTCGACGGCGCTCTGCTGGGTGGCGGCGCTGAGGTCCTTGATGGGTCCCGCCCAGTGCAACCCATACTCGTTGGCGCTGGTGCGGGCGTGGTCGTAGGCCGATGTTGCCTGCCCGGTCAGATAGTCGCTGTAGGGGTGATCGTCGAGAGCACGGTTGAGCTCCCCGAGGTTGCGAACGTAGATGCCTTTGAAGCTGGGGCCGTTCACATCGCAACCCAGCTGCTCGCACGGCTCGGTGAGCACGCCGTCGATGTTGAGGACTTTCGAGGCCGTGGACGCGTCGGCCAGTTCCCGCGCCCGCAGCAGATACCGCTCATCGCCGGTCGCTGTGGCCACAGCGATCAGCCCGCCGAGCATCACACCCTGGTTGTAGGTCCAGGTCGGGCTCGGTGTGGGCAGGCAGGTCCGGCGGTCCAGCCCATCGCTGACCAGCAGGTCGGTGCCGATCATTCCGGACGCTTCGAACCAGTTCCACACCGACACGGCGCGATCGACATAGGTCGGGTCACCATTGTCGAGCCGCTGAGCCAACTCGGCCGATGCCTTGACGAACAGCTCATTGGCGATGGCGTTCTTGTACCCGTGGTTGACGGTCCACCAGAGTCCGCCGCCGCAGACGTCATCGTGGTTGGCCCACATGAAGTCAACGTCACGTTGGGCAGTGTTGAGGTAGCGCCGATCGCCGGTCAGGTCGTAGGCCCTGATCCAGGCCAGCGCCCACCACCCGGTGTCGTCGATGTAGTCGTTGATGAAATCGCCCTGGGCAGCATTGCGCTTCAAGACGTAAGTGTTCTGCAGAACCCAGAGGTAGCGGTGATCACCCGATTCGATCATGTAGTCGGTCAATGCGGTCAGCGCATTCGCCGTGTTCCACCATCCCGTGGTCGGCCACACGCCGCTGCGTTGGTCGTAGAGTCTGACCAGTGCATCGACAGCGGGCTGCTCGGAGGGCGGCTGCGCGCCGCAGCCGACCAACACCGCCCCGGCGACCGCCAGGACCAGGAGTCGCGAGAGCCGGCGGACACGCATTCCCATCCTCCATTCAGGGCGAAGTGAGCGGTATTCGGAGAACCGACCCAGGAAGGAAATGATGCCAGTGCCGTCGGTGTCGCCCAATTTGCGCTCCCGGTGGCCGGCCCATGCGCGGACTCGTCCAAGCCGGCAGCGCGGGCGGGCAGCAGCTTGGCGAGTGATTGCCGTGGCCGGAGCGCTCGGCGGCTTGTTGGCAAGTTGCACCTCCGGTCCCGACGTGCCCGGCACAGCAACGCCGGGCACGCAGATCACCGCGTCAGTAGACCAGAGTCCTTCCGCCGGCACATCGCCGGCAACCGACGCCGCGCCGTCGACGTCCACCTACATTCCAACGCCGGGAGCCACAGTCCCTTCCAGTACGAGCACCGAGAGCGGTTCGTCCGGGATACGTATCGGGCTGGTCGCTGCCACCGGCTCGGATCCGTTCGGCAAAGCCGTCACCGATTCCATTTCTACGCAGGCGCTGGCGGCGGGTGCGGTGCTGATCCGTTGCGATCCAGGTGGCGATCAGATGCTGTCGCTGGACTGTGCCCGCCGGATGGCCACCCAACACGTCGACGGCTGGATCGCGCTGCAGCCCAGAGATCCCATGCAGGCGCTGTGTGACGCCGGACCGCAGGATGTGCCCCTGATCGCCATCGACGCGGCTTCGGTCAGTTGTCAGACAGCCAACATCGGAGCGGACGACAGGCAGGCCGGCTTCCTGGTCGGGGCAGCGCTGGGAGCAACACACGGAATGAGCTCACGGTGCGTGGACAACACGGTCGTGATCATCACCAACGGTGATGCGGGCGTCGTCAGCACGCGCCGGGTCGACGGGATCAAGGCCGGATTCGAATCCGCGTGTCCTGGCTCGACGACCGGCGCGTTGCTGCTGGATGCCGGGACTCAGGATCGCGCGTATGACGGATTCACCAGGATCTTGACCTCGCTGCCCGACGGCGCCAACGTCCTGGTGGCCGCCGTCAACGACGGAGCAGCGCTGGGAGTGGCTGCCGCGATTGACAAAGCGCGCGCCGGACACCTGGCCCTTGCCTCTATCGGAGCCGATCAGCGGGCACGGTGCCAGATGCTGGCCAGTCCCGAATGGATCGGCGATGCCGCACTGTTCCCCGACCGGTACGGCGAGGCGGTCGTCCCTGCTGTGCTCGATGCGATCGAGGGACGCTCCATCCCCAGCACCATCTACATCCCCGCGGCATTCCTCACCGCCACCACACTGGGCAGCTTCTACGACATCGCCGATTGCCCCGTCCAGTGATGCGGGATCCGCGACCGTTGCCAGGTGGGCAGGTGGCAGCAACTCGAACGGCTCTGCTGACCCGAACGGCTCTGCTGATCACGGGGGTCGGCGCCGTCGTCTTCTTCTCGTTCTCCAGTCCCTATTTTCTGTCCATCGACAATCTGGACAACCTGCTTGCCGACCTGGCTCTGACCGGGATCGTGACCATGCCGGCAGCTTTCCTGATCATGAGCGGCCACCTGGACCTGTCGATCGGAGCAGCCGCGGCCTTCACCGGCATTCTGCTCGCCCGGACGGCGCCCGGTTCCGGCCTGCCGATCGCGGTTCTGTTGGCCGTGTCCGCCGGCTTGGTGATCGGACTGGTCAACGGCCTGTTGGTCACGATCGCGAGGGTCGACAGCATCGCTGCGACGTTCGCCGCGATGGCCCTGTTGCGTGGATTGGCGTACCTGATGCCCAGCGGGCTGGCGGTAGCCGTGCCCGGATTCCGGACGCTCGGCAACAACCGGCCCCTTCTCGGGATTGCGTTGCCGGCATTGATCTTTGCCGCAGCCGTGGTCCTGGCGTCCTTGCTGTCGCGTTCGCGGGTCGGCCACCGGACGCGCGAGATCGGTCTGCTTGCGCCGGCCACCCGGCTGGACGGGTTTCAGGAACGACGCTGGGTCGTCCTGCTCTTCGCCGTTTCGGGCCTTGCCGCAGCACTTGTCGGACTGATCAGAACATCCCAGCTCGGCACCGGCCTGCCCACCGCAGCCATTGGGATCGAGGTCACCGCGGTGAGCGCGGCCCTGCTCGGCGGCGGTCGGCTGACCGGTGGTCGTGGTTCGGTCGCCGGGACACTGCTGGCTCTGGTGGTGATGGCCATCGTCGACAACGGGCTCTCGCTGGCCAATGTGACCGCGTACGCCGGGCAGGTCTTCCACGCCGCACTGCTGGTCATCGCGCTGGTGCTCGAGGCGCCACATCGCAGGACCGCCCCCGCTCGGGCTCGCCGACCTGCTCTTTCCCATGAGTCAAACTCAGAAGATTAGCAATCATTCCAGTAATTCCATTAGATTGGCGAATGCGATCGAAGCTCGCCGGCTACCGAAGCGAAGCACCGTGGCTTTCGACGATGTCCCGGTTGCCCGTACCCACTGACAACCCCATGCCCACCACCCCGAGGACAGCTATGGAAGCCAGCGCAATCAACGAGTCCAGCCTGCCCCGACTGCGTCGCTGGAACTTCGGGCTCAGCCTCCTGCACGGCGTCCAGGTTGTCGCCGTCCTCCTGCTGGCCAACGGTTTCGCCATCACCGTGACGTCCCAGTTCCCGTCCGGACCGCCGGGCACCGCAGCACCCGCACCCGAGCCGTTGTTCGACGTCCCGGTCGCTACTGCGATCGCGGTGTTCCTGGCGCTGGCCGCACTCGACCACTTGCTCACCGCGACCGTGTTCCGCTCTCGCTACGAGGCCGATCTGCGCGTCGGGCTGAACCGCTTCCGGTGGATCGAATACTCCTTCAGCGCCACGATCATGGTGATCCTCATCGGCTTCTACAACGGGCTCACCGGAATCACCGAAATCGTGCTGGTCATCGGGGCCAACGTCGCGATGATCCTCTTCGGCTGGCTGCAGGAACTGATGAACCCGCCCGGCAGGACGCGCACCACGATGTTGCCGTTCTGGTTCGGATGTGTGGCCGGCGCCGCACCGTGGGTAGCCATCGTCGTCAATCTGATCGGCGCCAGCAGCGGTAGCACCAACGAGGTGCCCGGATTCGTCTACGGCATCGTCGCGTCGCTGTTCTTGTTCTTCATGAGCTTCGCGCTCAATCAGTGGCTGCAGTACCGCCGCATCGGCAAGTGGGCCGACTACGGCTACGGCGAGAAGGTCTACCTGATTCTCAGCCTGGTAGCGAAGTCCGCCCTCGTCTGGCAGATCTTCGGCGGATCGCTCGCCGGCTGACCTGACGTCCGCCGACCACTGTCAGCACGTGGCCAGGTCAGCACGTGGCCAGGTCAGGCGGGCAGACTCAGCCCGAACTTGACGCCGGTCAGTTCTTCGGACATGGTCCAGAGTCGCTTCGCGACCTCCGGATCGCTGGCCTCCGCGGTCCGGCCGACCAGAGCCGGGTAGCCACGCGCTTCCAACGGCCCGTCGGGTCCGACGTAGCTGGCGCCCGGCAGATCCTGGCTCGCCGCATACAGCGACGGCAGGGCTCCCTTCTCGTCGCTCTGGGCGAGAACCTTGTTCCCGACCTGCATGAACGCGTTGGTGACCGCCTTGCCGGAATGCGACTGCAGATTGGTCGCGGCATAGCCGGGATGGGCGCCCAGCGAACGCACCGGCGAGCCGGCTGCGGTCAGCCGGCGCTGCAACTCCAGGACGAACAGCAGGTTGGCCAGCTTGGACTGACGGTAGGCCGGCCACGGCGAGTAGTCCGAGGTCCAGTTCAGGTCGGCGAATCGCATCGTGCCGCGGCGGTGCTCGCCGGAGGAGACCGTCACCACCCGGTCGGTGATGTGCGGCAACAGCAGGTTGGTCAGCGCGAAGTGGCCGAGGTGGTTCGTGCCGAACTGCATCTCGAAGCCGTCGACGGTTCGTGCCTGCGGGATGGCCATGACTCCGGCGTTGTTGATCAACACGTCGAGGTCCCCCTGCCAGCCGTCCGCGAACGCCCGAACCGAGGACAGGTCCGCCAGATCGAGCCGGCGGACCTCGACCGCACCGGGGGCGGTTCGGGCGGCCTGTTCACCCTTGGCCACATCTCGTACTGCCATCACCACCCGCGCGCCCACCCGGGCAAGCTCGCGCGTGGTGACCAGGCCGAGCCCGCTGTTCGCGCCGGTCACCACCACGGTGCGCCCGGTCCACGAGGAGAGATTGGCTGCCGTCCACTTGTATGAGGTCATGGACACCAAAGTAGACATCGTCTACATTGTTGTCAATGCCTACATCGGAGCCGCCATCGGACCGCAGTGAACGGAGAATGCATGGCTGAGCTCACTCCTTACCACCACGGTGATCTGCGCGCGGCCCTGATCGCCAGGGCGACCGAAGTGGTCATCGCCGACGGCGTCGGTGCGCTCTCCCTTCGCGAACTTGCCCGTGATCTCGGGGTCAGCCATGGCGCGCCCAGCCGGCATTTTCCCGACAAGCAGGCGCTGTTGGATGCGTTGGCGCTGAACGGCTTCGATCGGCTGCGCGTCGATCTCGCCGCGGCCTTCCCACTCGACGACTCGTCGGTGCGCTTCCCGGATCAGCTCGCGGGTTTCGCTGCGGCCTACGTGCGGTTCGTCGTACAGAACGCCTCACTGCTCGCGGTGATGTTCGCGGCCAAGCATCGCGAGGGGGCGCCCGATGAACTACGGCTGGCCGCCGACCGGACCTTCGACGAGCCGATGCGCGGAATCGAGAGGGCACAAGCGCGCGGCGAGGTGGTCGCCGGCGACATCGAGGAGGTCGCGACCACCATCTTGGCGACAGTTCACGGTTTCGCGTCCCTGATCGCCGCAGGTCTGCTTCATCCGGACGTATCCGGTGCCACGCTCGTCGGCACCGTCGGGCGCCTGATCGAGGGCCTGCGCCCCCGGTAGGACGGCGACCACGGGGTCAGGGGCTCGTCAGGATGACGAGTTGCTGGGTCGCCCGAGTCATCGCGACATAGCGGTCCACCGCTCCTTCGATGCCCGTGCCGAACGCCGCTGGGTCGACAAGGACGACCAGGTCGAATTCGAGCCCCTTGCAGAGTTCCGGGCTCAGCGACCGGATGCGGGACGCCGCCCGGAATGGGCTATCCGCGGTGTCACCAGCGCCGATGACGCAGCCGATCCCGTCGGTGTGCGCGGCGAGCCAGGTGTCCAGAGTCGAAGCCAGATCCGAAACCGATCCGTGTCCGACGGGAATACCGTTGCTGCGGATGGAGGTCGGCACGTTGGCGTCCGGGAGCACCGCCCGGATGACCGGCTCGGCTTCGGCCATCACCTCCGCGGGCGTGCGGTAGTTGATGCTCAGGGACGCCAGGTTGATCCGGTCGAGCCCGATCCGGTTGAGCCGGGCCGGCCACGATTCGGTGAAACCGTGCCGGGCCTGCGCGCGGTCACCGACGATGGTGAAGCTCCGGGACGGGCAGCGGAGCAGTAGCATCTGCCACTCGGCGTCGGTCAGCTCCTGTGCCTCGTCCACGACGATGTGCGCGAACGGGCCGGCGAGTAGGTCCGGATCGGCGCTGGGCAGTGCGGTGTCGTCGACCAGGGCGACCTTGAAGTCCTCTCCGCGCAGCATGGTCACCTCTCCTTCGCCGTCGTCATCGGCCGCCAGCAGGTCGTCGATGACCTTGGCCCGGTGCTCGCGCTCGGCGGCGACAGCGACGTTGCGGCGGCGCTGCCGACGCGACGCACCCGGGTCGCCGAGCCGCTGCCGCGCTGCGTCCAGGAGCGGCAGGTCGGACACCGTCCAGGCCTTGGAGTCCGCGCGCTGCAACTGCTGGACGTCATCGGGGCTGAGCCAGGGCGCGCACCTGCGCAGGTACGCGGGTACCGACCAGAGGTCGCCCACCAGGTCGGCCGCTTCGACCAGCGGCCACGCCCGATTGAGGGTCGCGATCAGCTCCCTGTTCTGCAGCAGCGACTTCCGGATCAGGTCATCGGGCGCGGTGCCGTCGTACTTGTCGATCAGCATCGTGAGCAGCTCCGCCAAGATCTGATCGCGGGCCTCGTTGTGCGGGGTACCGGGTTCTGCCGCTTCGAACGCGTCGGCCCAGTCATCGGCGCTCAGCCAGATCTCGGACCGCGGGACCGTGACCGTCATCCCCTTCGCGGGCGGCTCCTCGTAGAACCTGACGGCCGCCTCGATCGCGTTGACCAGCTTCGCCGACGACTTCAGGCGGGCCACGTTCGGGTCGCTCTCGATCGTCGCGGCGGCGCCCTCGGCGACGAGATCCCGCAGGGTGCAGGTCTGCACACCCTCCTCGCCGAGGCTGGGCAGGACATCGGCGACGTAGGCCAGGTAGGGCTGGTGCGGACCGACGACCAGCACACCGCCCCGGCGATGACCCACGCGAGGGTCGGCGTACAGGAGGTAGGCGGCGCGGTGCAGCGCGACGACGGTCTTGCCTGTGCCCGGACCGCCGTCGACTACGAGTGCGCCTGGGGATCCCGCGCGGATGATGGCGTCCTGATCTGCCTGGATGGTGCCGAGCACGTCCCGCATCTGGGCCGACCGGGTGCTGCCCAGGCTGGCGATGAAGGCGGAATGGTCGTCCAGCGCCGCGGCATGCGCTGCAAACCCGTGCGAAGTGAACACCTCATCCCAATAGTCGGTGATCCGGCCGCGGGTCCAGCGATACCTGCGGCGGCTGGCCAGACCCATCGGGTTGGCGTGCGTCGCTCCGAAGAACGGCTCGGCTCCGGGGGAACGCCAGTCGATCAGCAGCCGGCGACCCGTGCTGTCGGTGAGGCCGAGTCGCCCGATGTACACCGGCTCGGGGTTGTCCGCGCTGACGATGTGTCCGAGGCACAGGTCCACCCCGAATCGACGCAACGCGCGCAGGCGAGCCGTCAGCCGGTGAATCAGCATGTCCCGCTCCACCGACTCCTGGCCAGATTCACCGAGGGCCCTGCGCGCGGCATCACGGCGATCGGACAAGTCGGCGATCGATTGCTCGAGGCACACCGCAATGGCCACGAACTGCTGCTCGTCGCCGGCGATCAGCGCCGGGTCGGCCTTGGCCGAGAGGTGGTCGGGAAGGTCAAACACGCGTGCAGTCACAGGGTTCACCTGAGCCGTTAGATGCGGATCACCGGTGGACCGCCGACCGCTTCGATGGCATCGAAATCGCGGTCCTGGGTCACAACGTCCATCCCGTTCGCCGCAGCAACCGCCGCGATCCACAGGTCATTGACCTTCGCACTTCGACCTTCCTCGGCGAGGCGAACCCGCAGGACGGCCCAGCGCCGGGCGGCCTCGGCCGTGATGGGTAGGGCTTCAACGACAGCGACGGCGTCGAGCGTGGCCAGACGTCGGGCACGTGTCGTCGTATCCGGCGCGGCAAGGACGCCGGCGTGCAGCTCAGCTAGTGTCACCACACTCACCGCTGTCTGCGCCGGAAGAGCGTCCGCGTCAAGGCGGCGGCCCGTCTCCCGAGCGATGAGAACGCTGGTGTCCAGGAGCGCTGGGCGGGTCGTCACAGCGGATCAAGATCGTCGGTGGTCTCGCCGGCGAGCCGCTCGAGGTCTCCGGTCAGCCCCGGATCGGCCTGACGGTGCGCGATCAGCTCGATCAGGTCAGCCTTGGTCAGGAACTGCCTGCGCTCAGCTCGGACGGGCCAGATCTCGGCGACCGCCGTTCCATTGACCGTGATGGTGACGCGCGTGCCATCGGCTACCTGGCGCAGCACGTCCGCGGTGTGATTGCGCAGGTCCCTAGACGCAATCGTGCTCATGTGCGGAATCGTAGCACTCATGCCACGCTTGATTCATCGGCTGAGTCGGCGCTGGGCGGTGCCGAGGACGGCCGCGAGCGGCTCATCTGCTCGGTGATCCGGAGGCGGGCACCCTGGCTTGGCCGGCGGATCGGAGGTACACCTGACCGGTGACCCCTTCGCCCGCTGACTAGGTGTGAACGACCCGCGCCGATTTGCCCGCTTCTGGGGTGGCGTCCTGGGGTCAGGCTTTGAATTCGGGCGACCGTTCCGGCGTGGCGGCGGCGAGCGCAGCGATCGTGTCCTGGATGCCGAAGTTCTTGCCGTAGACCGGAGTGCCAGGTTGCTGCCGCCAGGATTCGTCGAGCGGGCCGGCGTCAACCGGATCGAATCCGAGTTCTTCGACGAGCTCGGACACCACGGCTCTGGCGGGGTCGCCGGCCCCCGCGATCGGCAGCGCGATCCGGTCGTGGACACCCTTGGCTACGCCCCGCTCGAGCAGGAACTTCCACCAGATGCCGTTGAACACCTTGAAGACCGGCGAACCCAGGTGGTCGGCCACCCACACGCTTTCGGGTTTCCCATCCTCGATCTCGGCGATGTGGCCGTCGCGCTGCGGGTAGTAGTTGTTGGTTTCGATGACCGGCGCTCCCGGCTTCGCACCGTTCAGGATGCCGTCGGCCAGGTCCGGGACGGACTTCTGGGGAATGCTCACGATGACCAGATCCGCCCCATCGGCGGCTTCGATTGCCCACACCGCGGTGGCGCCGGTCTCGGCGGCCAGGTCGGACAGGGTGATCGGATCCCGCGAATTCGCGACCCGGACCTGATGGCCGAAGGAGGTGAGTCTGCGGGTCAGGCTTCCGCCGATGTGTCCAGCACCAATAATTCCGATCTGCACGTCAGTCCTCTTATCTTGTAGTCGTAGTTCGCAGCAGGCTCAGCCATAACCGGCCGGCGGGGCAATCCATTCCGCCGGCGATCCCCGCGTCGAGGACTTCCCGACCGATCGGCTCGAGCGCCTGCGGCAGTCGAGCGTCAGGCCAGGGCCGGCTTCCCGGCGATCAGCTGAATGAGGTTGCCGCAGGTGTCGTCAAAGACCGCGACAACGGCTGGGCCGATGTCGGTGGGCGGCTGAGTGAAGACGACGTTCATCTTCGTCAGTCGCTCGTACTCGGCGGTGACGTCGTCGACGGTGAACTGAGCGAGCGGGATGCCGTCCTCGACGAGCGCGTCCCGGTAGGGCTTGACCGCTGGGTGGCCGGCCGGCTCGAGCAGCAGTTCGGGTCCGTCCGGGGAGTCGGGTGAGACGACGGTGAGCCAGAAGTCGTCACCGAGGGGGACGTCGTGGTGCTTGGTGAAGCCGAGCACGTCGGTGTAGAAAGCCAGTGCTGCGCGCTGGTCGTCGACATACAGACTGGTCAGGTGAATTCTCATGGAGCATCCTTCCGGGTGGGAGGCCAGCGCTGGGTGATGGCAGCGATCGGCCCGCTGTTGAAGTAGTGGAACTTGGAGCGGCCGCGCCGCTCCGTCACCACCAGGCCCGCGTCCTCGAGCACTGCCAGGTGCTGGGAGATGGCCTGGCGGGTCGAACCCAGTCCGTGGCGCATCACGAGCGTGCTGCAGATCTCGAACAGGGTCTGACCGTCTCTGACCGCAAGCTCGTCGAGGATGAGACGTCTGGTCCCATCGTCGAGAGCTTTGAACACGTCGGCCACAGCACTGACTATAGGCAAGTGCTCACTTGCCTATCAAGGGGTACGCCCCGACGCTCGGGACACCCGGCCCGCTAGCATCGAAACTGCCCGGGACGGCCGATCGGCTCAGCCTTTCTTGCCGAAGCGGTATTCCCGACAAGGAGATCGACAGTGACCACACCGACGACCACACCGACGACCACACCGACCGCGCCCGCCAGCAAGAATGCGTGGTTCAATGCCCTGATCGGCCTGACCGCACTGCTGGTCCTACTTCAGGCGGTGTGGGCCGGGATCTTTCTCGAGCACGACGGTGCCCGCGACGCCGCGAAGGGCTGGATCGACATTCATGCTCGAGCCGGTGACATCACCCCCGTACTGGCCCTGGCCGCGACCGCGGTTGCGGTGATCAAGCTCCGCCACCGCAAAGACCTCTGGATCGCCGGCATCGTCCTGACCGCACTGCTCACCGTCGAAGTCATCCTGGGCGGGTTGATCCGAGACGAGGTGGACTGGCTGACCGCTGTCCACATTCCGCTCGCGATGGCCATCATGGGACTGCTGGTCTGGATCCCGCTCAGGGCCCGGCAGCGGCCGGCCGCTGCCGCCAACTGATCGGCCAGGGCGAACTCGCGCTGAACGTTCAGCCACGCCGATGCGTGAATTCAACGTTGGTGGTCTCGAGCGCGGTAGCGAGTTTTTCGAGTTGCTCCTTGGCGTCACCGAAGAGCATGGCCGTGTTGGATTTGTAGAACAACGGGTTCTGCACGCCGGCGTAGCCGGTGGCCATTGAGCGTTTGAACACGATGACGTTGCGGGCTTTCCAGACCTGGAGCACCGGCATCCCGGCGATCGGCGATCCCGGGTCGTCCTCGGCGGCGGGGTTGACCGTGTCGTTGGCTCCGATCACGAGAACGACGTCGGTGTCGGGCAAATCGTCCTGGATCTCATCCATCTCCAACACGATGTCGTACGGGACCCGGGCTTCGGCCAGCAGCACGTTCATATGCCCAGGCAACCGGCCGGCCACCGGGTGAACCGCGAAGCGCACGTTCTTACCGTGCGCCCGCAGCTTTGCAGTCAGCTCGGCGACCTGGTTCTGCGCCTTGGCGACCGCCATCCCGTACCCGGGCGCGATCACGATCGAATCGGACTCCGCCAACAACTCCGCCAGCGACGCCACCGTTGTCTCGCGAACCTCTCCCAGGTTCACATCCCCTGCGGCGGGGGGCTTTTCGGTGCCGAACCCGCCCAGAATGACCGAGACGAACGACCGGTTCATCGCCTTGCACATGATGTAGGACAGGATCGCACCCGATGACCCGACCAGCGCACCGGTGATGATCAACAGGTTGTTGCTGAGCATGAACCCGGCCGCCGCCGCTGCCCACCCCGAATACGAATTCAGCATCGACACGACCACCGGCATATCCCCGCCGCCGATCGCCGCGACCAGGTGCAGTCCCAGCACCAATGCCACCGCCGTCATCAACGCCAGCGCCAACAGGTTCGGGTCGACCAGGAACCAGCCGAGCAGCGCGGCGCAGACGACCAGCGCGGCGACGTTCAGTTGGTTACGGCCGGGCAGGACCAGCGCGGCGGATCTGATCTTCGCCGAGAGCTTCAGGTAGGCGATGATCGAGCCGGTGAACGTGACCGCCCCGATGAACATCCCGAGGTACACCTCCACCAGATGCACTGTGTCCGAGGACGTTTCCTCGGTCAGGTAGGAGTTGACGCCGACCAGCACAGCCGCGAGACCGACGAAGCTGTGCAGGATGGCGATCATCTCGGGCATCTGCGTCATCTCCACCCGCCGCGCCAACCGGGTACCGATCAACGCCCCGATCACCAGCGCCGCGGCGATCAACCCCGCCGTCGCCGCCGTGTTGCGTTCCGACTCCAGCAACGACAGACCGACCGTCGCCGCCAACGCCAGCACCATCCCGATCTTCCCGGCCACGTTGCCCGCCATCGCGGTCCGCTGATTCGCCAGCCCCGCCAGCGACAGGATGAACAGCACTCCGGCGATCAGATACGCCGCCTGCACCAACGAATGCCACGACGGTGCACCCAGTTCGATTCCCATCGAGGGAGTCACCTGTCTTTCCGGAACATCGCGATCATCCGTCCGGCCACGCCGAACCCGCCGAAGATGTTGATCGAAGCCACTGTCGCGGCAATGAACGCCAGCACCGTCACGGCCACGCTCGAACTGCCCAGCTGCAGCAGCGCACCGACCAGGATGATCCCCGAGATCGCATTCGTCTGCGCCATCAGCGGCGTGTGCAACGACGCCGACACGTTGCTGATGACGTAGAAACCCACGAAAACCGCCAACGCGAACACCGTGAAGAAGCCCAGGAAGCTCGGCGGCGAGAACGTCACAGCCGCCCCCACCACCACCGCGGCCAAACCGAACAACGCCAACCGGCGTTGCCGGCGACGCCGCGCCACCTCGACCACTTCCTGCGGCGTGGGCGCGGCCGGTACCACGCTGAGCGCCGCCGACGGTGGTGCTGCATCAGCCGACACCTGAACCGGTGGCGGCGGCCACAGCGTCTGTCCACCGTGGGTGACCGCGATCGACCGCTGCACCACATCGTTCAGGTCCAGCACCAACTGCCCGTCCTTGCCCGGGGTCAACAGCTTCAGCAGATTCACCAGGTTCGTCCCGAACAACTGCGACGTATGCGCCGGCATCCGGCTCGTCAAATCGGTGAAACCGATGATCGTCACACCGTTGTCGGTGACCACTTTCTCCCCCGGAACCGTCAGCTCACAGTTCCCGCCACCGGAAGCCGCCAGATCCACGATCACACTGCCCGGGCGCATGTTCTTCACCATCTCGGCCGTGATCGTGATCGGGGCCTGCCCGCGCACCAGCGCGGTCGTCACCACGATGTCGGCTCCGGCCGATTCTTCGGCATACGTCAGGGCGGTCCGCTCCGCCTGATCCGCGGTCAGCTCCCGGGCGTAGCCGTCGGCGGAGACCTCCTGCGCCGCGCCACGACTCGTCACGAAAATGGCCCCCATCGATTCGATCTGCTCCGCCACCTCCGGCCGCACATCGAACGCCCGCACCCGGGCCCCCAGACTGCCTGCCGCGCCGATCGCCGCCAAACCCGCCACCCCGGCCCCGATCACGAACACCGTCGCCGGCTGCGTCTTACCCGCCGCCGTCACCTGGCCGGCGAACATCCCCCCGTACGACTCCGCCGCCTCGATCACCGCCCGGTAGCCCGCGATGTTCGACATCGTCGACAACACATCCATCGACTGCGCCCGGGAGATCCGCGGCACCGCGTCCAACGACAACCCGGTCACCCCGCGGGCGTTCAACAACGCGAACAACCCCGGCTGATCCCCCAACGCCATCCGCGCCACCACGACCGCACCCGCCTGCAGGCGAGCTATCTCCGCAGCGGTGGGCTGATTCACCTTCAGCACCACGTCGGACGACCACACCTCGTCCGATGACGCCATCGCGGCGCCGGCCGTGACATACGCCTCGTCACCGAACTTGGCACCCGCGCCCGCACCCGGCTCCACCACCACCGCATAGCCAAGCGCAACAACCTGAGCCACCGACTTCGGCGTCATCGACACCAATGTCTCGCCCAGCAAGCTCTCGCCCGGCACACCGACCCGCATCAGAATCCCTTGTCCCCTCGATCAGTAGCGCACCCCCAGTATGCGTGGATGTCGCCGCAGGCAATTCCCAGTCACGAGTCCAACGATCTATGGTGCGATCATCGGCATCACAAGGGAGCAGTGCATGAACCACGTCCAGCAGTTCTACATCAACGGTCAGTGGGTGGCGCCGCTCACCAGCGTGACCCTTGACGTGATCAACCCCGCCACGGAAGTGCCGATCGCCACGATCGCGATGGGCGGACCCGACGACGTCGACGCGGCGGTGGCCGCAGCCAGGGCCGCGTTCGAGACGTTCTCCCGCACGAGCAGGGACGAGCGCATCGCGCTGCTGGACAGCATCATCTCGGTGTACTCCGGGCGCCTCGACGAGCTGGCCGACATCATCAGCCAGGAGGTGGGTGCCCCGCTCCGGTTCGCCCGGGCCGCGCAGGCCGCCACCGGGCTGGCCCACATCAGGACGGCTCGCGCCGTGCTCGCCGACTTCGAGTTCGAGCGCCCGATGGGGACAACACTGCTCGTCCGTGAGCCCGTCGGTGTCTGCGCGATGATCACGCCCTGGAACTGGCCACTGAACCAGATCGCCTGCAAGGTGGCGCCGGCCCTGGCCACCGGCTGCACGATGGTGCTGAAGCCGTCCGAGGTCGCGCCGCTGAACGCGATCATCTTCGCCGAGATCCTGGACGCGGCCGGGGTGCCTGCGGGGGTGTTCAACCTGGTCAACGGTGACGGCATCAGCGTCGGCGCGCCGCTGGCGACACATCCGGACATCGACATGGTGTCGTTCACGGGCTCGACCCGCGCCGGCATCGAGGTGGCGCGGGCGGCGGCGCCGTCCGTGAAGCGGGTCGCTCAGGAGCTCGGCGGCAAGTCCGCCAACATCATCCTCGACGACGCCGACTTCGCAGTCGTGATCTCCCGCGACGTGCAGGGGATGTGCAGAAACTCGGGCCAGTCCTGTAACGCGCCGACCCGGATGCTGGTCCCGGCGGCCCGGATGGACGAAGCCGCAGCCATCGCGGCCGCGGCCGCCGAGAACATCGTGGTCGGTGATCCGCGCGAGGCCGGCACCAACATCGGCCCGGTCGTGTCGGCCACGCAGTACAGCCGAATCCAGCAGTTGATCGAGAAGGGGATCGGTGAGGGGGCCACGCTGGCGGCCGGCGGCCTGGGCAAGCCGGCCGGTCTGGAGACCGGCTTCTTCGTGCGGCCGACCGTGTTCTCGCACGTATCGAATGACCTGACGATCGCCCGCGAAGAGATCTTCGGCCCGGTCCTGGTGATGATCGGCTACACGGACGACGAGGACGCTGTTCGGATCGCCAACGACTCGCTCTACGGCCTGTCGGGGTACATCTCGGGAAGCGCCGATCGCGCCAGGGCGATGGCTCGCCGGATTCGCACCGGCAACGTGCACGTCAACGGCGCCGGTGCGGATTTCAACGCTCCCTTCGGTGGTTACCGGCAGTCGGGGAACGGCCGCGAGTGGGGTCCGCTCGGCTTCGAGGAGTACCTCGAGACCAAAGCCATCATGGGCTACGTCTGATCGTCGACCCGCCTAGTGACTGACGGCCGCCGGCCGGTCGCGGTGGTCGGCCGGTCTGTTCGTCCACGAGGTTGCCGACGGGAGCAGCACGGTCGCCGCGCCGACGCCCACCGCCAGCGCGACGACGATGGAGATGAACCGCCAACGCCGCCGGCGAGCCGCGCTGCCGCTCAGCGAGGCGCGAAGCTCGACCCAGGAAGTCACGGCGGCCTCCCACAGGTGTCCCAGGACGTGCACGGTCATCAGCGCCACCCAGATCCAGAAACAGGTCTGGTGAGCCGTCAGCAGTCCCCCGGATGCCTGCTCCCCGACGAGGATCAGGGCGATGCCGGTACCGAGCAGCGCCAGACTCGAGAGGATCACGAATGGCCCCAGTACCCGGAGCAGCGGGTGCGGTGGCCCTTTGCGCTGGTAGGCCGGACTTCCCCGGTAGTACCGGGCGAACCGGTAGGCGGTACTGCCCGACTTCAGGAGAACCGGGCCGAGCAGCAGTACGCCGACGAAGATGTGCAACGTGATCATCTGCCGCACACTCAGGATCGTGACGCCCTCGACAGCCAGCAGAACCAGCAGGACCAGCCCGGTCGCGGAGGTCAGTCGGGAGTTGCCCTCGACTCCACCGTCGGCGTCACCGTCGGCGTCACTGTCGGCGTCACTATCGGCGCTCGACGACACGGTGTCATGGTGGACCTGACCAACCGGGGGGACCGCGATCCATCCGGGTACGTTCACGATGATCTCCGAAGGCGGCGGGCGTTCACCATCCCAGCATCTCGCACAGATCTCCAAGAATTCTCAGAGCGAGACCGGACGGCCGCCGCTGCGGTCGTGCCAGCTGCCGCCGCTACTCGGGGATGAAGCCGGTCGCCTTGATCGGCGTCACCGTCAGCACCATCCGCCGGTCGGTCACCATCGCCTGAAAGTACTCGTCGGGATTCGGGTGCGGGCCGGCGATGCCTTGGTAGACCTCCAGCAGCTCCCGGCCGACGGCGTCACCCGGCGTCTGGGACACCGCGCTCACCGACGCCGTCCCCTGGATGGCGACATACTGCCAGAAGGTATCGCCCAGAACATGCAGGATGACCCGCGGATCCCGTTGTACGTTGCGGGACTTCGCTCGGTCGGCAGTGACCGAGATTCGCGCGGTGCTGCCGTCGAAGAAGAACGAGAGGTTGGACGACTGCGCCGATCCGTCCTGCCGCAGGGTGACCAGCACAGCCTGATGGTGACCGGCCAGCCAGTGGCGCAACGGCTGGCTCAACGCTCCTGAGTTCATCCCACCTTTTTACTCTCGCGGGCCTGGTCCCGCCGGCAAGGGTCGCCCGACGGCGGCCACCGCCGGCAGGTCGGCCTCAGCGGCCGCGGGGCTGATACCGGCGGGTGTGCACCGCAGCGCGGAGTTCGACGCGCAGCGCCCAGAGGTCACCGGCGAGGATCCCGTGCGTACGGGCCTGGACGAGCACATTGCCCAGCGCGGTTGCCTCGACGGGACCAGCGATCACCGTCTTGCCGAGGGCGTCTGCAGTGAGTTGGCAGAGCAGTTCGTTCTGCGAGCCGCCGCCGACGATGTGCACGACATCGACACGGCGTCCCGAGAGGCGCTGCGCGTCACGGACAGTCGCCGCGAAGGTGGTGGCGAGGCTGTCCAGGATGCAGCGAACCATTGCGGCGGGTGAGGCAGGCGGGCGCTGACCGGTGTCGGCGCAGGCCTGCGCGATCCGGGTCGGCATGTCGCCGGGCGGCAGGAATTGCGGTGCGTCCGGGTCAAAGGTCGGTCCCCCGGCCGGGAGTTCGCCAGCCTCGGCGATCAGCCCGGTCAGGGTGTGCGCGGCGCCGTCCAACTCCCAGGTCCGGATGCTCTCGGACAGCAGCCACAGGCCCATGACGTTTCGCAGGTACCGGATGGTGCCATCAATGCCGCGTTCGTTGGTGAAATTCGCCGCCCGACTTTCCTCCGACAGGACCGGGGCATCGAGTTCGACACCGACGAGACCCCAGGTGCCGCAGGAGATGTAGGCGAAGTACGGGTTCTGCGCGGGAACGCCGACCACGGCGGAGGCGGTGTCGTGGGAGCCGACGGTACTGACCTGAACGTGCCGCCCGAGTCCGGTATCGGCCCGAACCTGGCCGGTGATCCCGCCGATGACAGTGCCGGCCCGCACCACGGCGGGAAACAGGTCCGGGCGCAGCCGGAGTGCGTCGAACAGTGCCGGTGACCACTCGCCCGTCGATGCGTCCAGCAGCCCGGTGGTCGACGCGTTGGTCTCTTCGGTCACCCGCTGTCCGGTGAGCCAGTACCCGAGCAGGTCCGGGATCAGCAAGGCCTGGTTGCCCGCCAGTTCAGGTTCGGCGGCCAACTGATACAGGGTGTTGAACGGCAGGAACTGCAGACCGTTGACCGCATACAGCTCCTTCGCCGGCACAGCGGCATGTACCCGGTCGATGACCGCGGCGGTTCGATCATCCCGGTAGTGCCGCGGATTACCCAACATCCGACCCTGCCCGTCGAGCAGTCCATAGTCGACGGCCCAGGAGTCGATGGCGATCCCGGCGAGGTCCGGGTCCTGCTTGGCCACCTCGCGCAGACCGCCGACGACGTCTTGATAGAGGCCGAGAATGTCCCAGTACAAGCCGTCGGGCAGCCGCACCGCCCCGTTGCGGAACCGCCGTATCTCGGTGAGTTCCAGACGCCCCGGCCCCACCCGGCCGAGAATGACCCGGCCGCTGGACGCGCCGAGATCGGCCGCGGCGAACGGCGCCGATGAGCCGATGGCACCGCCGGTGGTCATCGCAGGAATGCGGCGGCGACACCGGAGTCGACGGGGATGTGCAGCCCCGTGGTCTGCGACAGATCACCGGCGGTCAGCGCGTAGACGGCGTCGCCGATGTGCTCCGGCAGCACCTCTTTGCCGAGCAGGGTCCGCTTGGCATAGTACGCACCGAGGTCTTCTTCCTTGACCCCGTAGACGGCGGCGCGGGAGGCTCCCCAGCCGGCGGCGAAGATCCCGGACCCGCGGACCACCCCATCCGGGTTGATCCCGTTCACCCGTACGCCGTGCACACCCAACTCCGCGGCGAGCAGCCGGACCTGGTGCGCCTGGTCGGCTTTGGTCGCCGAGTAGGCGATATTGTTCGGCCCGGCGAACACACTGTTCTTACTGGAGATGTAGATGATGTCGCCGCCGAGTTTCTGCTCGATCATCACCCTCGCCGCCTCCCGCGACACCAGGAAGCTGCCCTTGGCCATCACATTGTGCTGCAGATCCCAATCTTTCACCGTGGTCTCCAGCAGCGGTCTGGACAACGACAGCCCGGCGTTGTTCACCACCAGATCCACCCCGCCGAACGCCAGGGCGGTGGCGGCGAACGCCGCCTTCACCGAGTCCTCGTCCGACACATCGGACTTGATCGCGATGGCCACATCGGGGCCGCCCAACTCGTCGGCCACGGTTTGCGCATCGTCCAGGTTCAAGTCGGCGATCACCACACACCCGCCCTCCGCGGCGATCCGGGTCGCGATGGCCTTCCCGATCCCCGAGGCCGCACCGGTGACCAGGGCAATTCTCGTGGCCAGGGCTTTCGGTTTCGGCATCCGCTGCAGCTTGGCTTCTTCCAGGGACCAGTACTCGATGGCGAACTTCTCCGCCTCCGAGATCGGGGCGTAACTAGAGACGGATTCCGCGCCGCGCATCACGTTGATCGCGTTCACGTAGAACTCGCCGGCGACCCGGGCGGTTTGCTTGTCCTTCCCGAAGGAGAACATCCCGACGCCGGGCACCAGCACGATCAGCGGGTCCGCGCCGCGCATCGCCGGCGACTGCGGGGTTTTGTTCCGCTCGTAGTACCCGGCGTAGTCCGCCCGGTACGCCTCGTGCAGCGCTGGCAACCGGTGCAGGATCTCCGGCACCGTGGCTGTCGCTGGTAGGTCCACTACCAGTGGTCTGACCTTGGTCCGGAGGAAATGGTCCGGGCAGGAGGTCCCCAACTCGGCCAGCGCGGTCAACTTCGCACCTGCCAGGAAATCCAGCACCACCCCCGAATCGGTGTAATGCCCGACGTGCGGGCGGTCCGCCGAGGCGATCCCGCGGATCGTCGGGAAGATCGCCGCCGCCTTCGCGTGCCGCTCCGCTTCCGGTAGTGCCGCGTAGCCCGGCACTGTCTGACCGAACGGGGCAGCGGACCCGTTCTCGGCCAGAAACTTCTCCGCGGTCCGGATGATCTCCAACGAGTTCGCTTCCGCCTGCTCAGAGGTGTCGCCCCAGGCAGTGATCCCGTGCCCGCCCAGGATGACCCCGATCGCCTGCGGGTTAGCGGCGGCGATAGCTGAAATATCCAAGCCGAGCTGGAAACCGGGGCGCCGCCAGGCAACCCAGGCCACCCGATCCCCGAAACACTGGGCGGTCAGTTTCTCGCCGTCCAGCGCGGTGGCCAGCGCGATCCCGGAATCCGGGTGCAGATGGTCCACGTGCGCCGCATCGACCAAACCGTGCATCGCGGTATCAATACTCGGTGCGGCGCCGCCCTTCCCGTGCAGGCAGTAGTCGAACGCGGCAACCATCTCGTCCTCGCGCTCCGGACCGGGATACACGTTCACCAACGACCGCAACCGATCCAGCCGCAACACCGCCAAATTCGCGGCCTTCAACGTGCCCAGGTCGCCGCCGGACCCCTTGACCCACAACAACTCCACCGGCAGCCCGGTAACCGGGTCTGTTTCGGTCCCTTTGGCGGATGTGTTCCCGCCCGCATAGTTGGTGTTCCGCGGATCCGAACCCAGCCGGTTCGACC
This sequence comes from Mycobacteriales bacterium, assembly GCA_038245175.1. GTDB lineage: Bacteria > Actinomycetota > Actinomycetes > Mycobacteriales > Nakamurellaceae > Nakamurella. Next base: position 87,628 of record JBBRSR010000014.1, read on the forward strand.
GGTCGATCAGATCCACTGCAGTACTGGTGGTCTCAGCCATCACAAGCCTTTATCTCGTCGAAGGGGTGAGCGGTGCTCGACAGGTCGCGCCGTACGGGTGGGTTCAAGCGCCCCAGGACGCCTGGGTGCCGCCGACCCGGTCGGCGGCGATCTTCGCGAGGTAACCAGAGGCGGCAAACGCGGCCATCGGATCCCGCGGCAATCCCAGGGTTTCGCGGCGGTCGGCCAGGATGCCGCGGACGTCCGTGTCGTAGGCGTCCATCAACACGCCGTGCGCGCCGAGCACGTCGCCGGACTGCTGTGCCTGCTCCAGCGCCACGCGATCGATCAACAGGGCCTTGGCCAGCGCCTGCTGCACGTTCATCACCGAGCGGATCTGGCCCGGGATCTTGTCCTCGATGTTGTGGCACTGATCGAGCATGAAATTCACCTCGGACGCCGGCAGATGCGCGCCCTGGGAGGAGATCTCGACCATGATCCGGAACAACTGGAAGGGATCCGCCGACCCGACGATCAGATCGTCGTCGGCATAGAAACGCGAGTTGAAATCGAAGGCACCCAACCGGTTCTGCCGCAGCAACTGCATCACGATGAACTCGATGTTCGTGCCCGGTGCATGATGCCCGGTATCCAGAATGACCTTCGCCCGCTCCCCCAACGCCATGCACTGCAACAACGACGAACCCCAGTCCGGCAGGTCCATCGTGTAGAAGTACGGCTCGAAGATCTTGTACTCCAACAACAGTCGCTGATCGTCGTCCATCAACGCATAGATCTGCGCCAACGAATCCGACAACCGGTCCTGCCGACCACGCAGCGAATCCTGGCCTGCGTAGTTCGTGCCGTCCGGCAGCCAGATCTTCAAATCCTTCGACCCCGTCGCCCGCATCACATCAAGACATTCCACATGGTGGACAACGGCCTTCGCCCGGATCCGCGGATCCGCGTTCGTCAGCGAGCCCAGCTTGTAGTCATCGTCCTGGAACAGATTCGAGTTGATCGACCCGATGCTGACGCCGAGTCCCTTCGCGAACGTGGCCAGCTCAACCCAGTCCGCGACCGTGTCCCACGGGATATGCAACGACACCTTCGGCGCCAGACCGGTCATCGCATTCACCTGCGCCGCATCCGCGATCTTCTCGAAGGGGTTACGCGGGACCCCCTTCGTCGAGAACACCTTGAACCGGGTCCCCGAATTCCCATACGCCCAGGACGGAACCTCAATACCGAAGGTATCCAGATCCTGCAAAGCTGCTGTCGTGGTTGTCATTTCGCTGTTCCTCGGATTCTGGCTGTGAGCTGGCTGCACTGGAAAGACGGCGGTTACCTGGACCCGCCGTACCGGCGGTTGGTGATTCCGTTGAGCAGCGCGGCGAAGATCAGCACGGTGCCCAGCGCGAACAGTTGGTACTGCGACCCCGCGTTGCCGACGAAGGCCAACAGGATCCCGGCGTTGAGCCAGACGATCAACAGCGTTGCGAGCACCACACCGGCAACCCGGCCGATGCCGCCGGTGATGGCCACCCCGCCGAGAACCGCGATGGTGATGGCCGGCAGGGCCATGCCACTGCCGGAGACCCCTGCCTCGGGGCGGGCGGAGGCGAACTGGCCGACAGTGACCACCGCGACGAATCCGGAGATGACGCCGGCGTACACGTAGGCCTTGAATCGGGTGTCCCTCACCGGCAACCCGGCCCACTTCGCGGCGATGTCGTTGGTGCCGGTTGCGTAGAGCCGGCGACCATAGCTGGTGCGGGCGAGCAGAATCCACACGACGATGACGGTCGGCACCAGGAACGTGAAGATGCCCAGCGGAACGTTGGGCAGCTGCTGACCGATCAGCGGCAGCTCCACAGACCGGCTGATCGAGAACAACTCCTGAATCGGCTTGGTGCTGATCGGCCGCTGACTGTTGATCACGATGGCCAGCGACTTGAACGCATAGAACGTCGCCAGAGTCGCGATCAGCGCCGGGAAGCCGATGTAGGCGATCAGAAATCCGTTGAGCGCGCCGCACAATCCGCCGAACGCCGCGGTCAGCAGGATGGCCAGCCACAGCGGCCAACCCCACTGGCCGTAGGCGAAGCCGAAGACCATGCCGGCCAGCGACACGATCGCCCCGACCGAGAGATCGATGCCACCCCGGCCGGACAGGATGACCAACAGCTCGGCCAGCCCCAACATGGCCAGCGGCACGGCGTTGATCAGGGATGCGGCCATGTAGTCCGAGTCGTAGGGCGCCGTCAGATAGTCGTTGGCATCCATGATGAAGAACAGGGCCACCACGATCACGATGAGCACCGCGAGCAGCACGATCCGCTGGGTGAGCAGCGCCCGGACCACCCGGGAGGCCACCGATTCCTGCCCGGGTTCAGCGGGCGGCCGTACCCCCGGCCCGCTGCCGGTGACGGGCGCCGTACTCATGCGGATCTCCGTGCCCGTTGCCGGAGCAGGTCGGCGCCGACGGCGACGATGATGAAGATGCCGACGAAAAGGTCGGACAACTGCGAACTCCAGCCCAGTTGGGTGACGCCTGAGGTGACGGTTTGCACGAGAAGCGCGCCGAGCAGCGTGCCCAGCACCGATCCGCGACCGCCCATGATCGACGTGCCGCCGATCACCACCGCCGCGATCACCGCGAGTTCCTTGCCGCTGCCGACGGTTTGGTCGAGGGTGGAGGTTCCCTGCGCGATGACGAAGCAGGAGGCGAGGCCCACCAGCAGGCCGGTGATCAGGTAGGCGAGCAGAATGCGACGTTGCACCCGCACGCCGGCCAACCGCGCCGCGTGTGGGTCGCCGCCGATGGCGTAGAAGTGCCGGCCACCCGGGGTATGTCGCAGGTACCACCAGACGAACGCGCCGATGACAATCGTGATCAGGAACGCATGCGGGATACCGAACGATCGTCCGGACACGCCGCGACCGAAGAAGGCGAAGGTCTGCGGGATTCCGTTCACCGTGCTTGAGCCGAAGATCTGCAGTCCGAGAAACTGGAACAGGTTGGCGGTGCCGAAGGTGATGATGATGGCGTGCACCCGGCCGTAGGCGATCAGCAGCCCGTTGATCGTCCCCAGCACGGCGCCGACGAACAGGGCCAGCAGTACTGCCACCGGCAGCGAAAGGCTCTGATCGACAAGCGTTTTGGCCGTCGTGACCGCACAGACCATGATCGCCCCGCCGACCGAAACGTCGATCCCGCCGGTGATGATGATGATCGTCATCCCGATCCCGATCAGGGCGATCGGCGCCGTCGCGACCAGGAGCGGTTGGATCGAACCGGCGGTCATGAAGGCGGGCGTGGTGAAGGCCAGCACTATCCACATCAGCGCGATGACGCCGAGCAGGACGAATTCCTGACCGGAAACCGGGGACGGCAGGATCCGGTTGCGGGCTCGCGGCGCCACGGTCGGCGGCTCACCCGAGGGGGTACCGCCTTCGATCGTGGTCATTGTCATGCTGCGTGCCCTTCTTCGTCGACCGCGCCGGCGGCTGCGGCGAGCACGTCCACCTGAGTGGCCTCCGGACCGAATTCCACCGTGGTGGTTCCGCCACGGACCACCAACAGGCGGTCCGAGATCCGCAGTGCCTCGGCTAGGTCGGAGGTGACAACCAGTACAGCGGTGCCGTTCTCGGCGAGTTGGGTGATGATCCGGTGGATCTCTTCCTTGGCCCCGACGTCGACGCCCTGCGTCGGTTCGGCGAGCACCAGCACCTCGGGTCGCTCGACGAGTTGTCGGGCCAGCACGACCTTCTGGGCATTGCCGCCGGACATGGCGCCGATCGCCTGTCGCTCGTTCGGGGTCTTTACCGCCAGTCGCTTGATCAGGTCCTGCGCGACGGTCCTTTCGCGCCCACGGTCCACAAAGACACCGAACCGGGACAGCAGCCTGAGGTGGCCCGCCGAGATGTTGAAGGCGATCGACTGGAACGAGAACATGCCCTCGAGCTTTCGATTCGCCGGGAGCAGCGCGATCCCCCACTTCTGTGCCTCGCCCGGGTTTCGGGGAGCGATCTCCTTGCCGTCCAGCAGGATCTGGCCACTGGTCGCGCGGTCGATCCCGTAGATGCAGGCGGCGATCTCGGACACACCGGACCCGACAAGTCCGTACAGGCCGACGATCTCGCCGCGTCGAACCTCGACGTTGACGTCGTGGAATTTGCCGGTGCGGCCGAGCGCCTTGAGTACCAGCGACGGGTCCCCGGCGGGGATGCCGCGCTCGGGCCGCTCGTCGGACAGGATGCCGCCGACCATCAGCTCGGCGATCTGCCGGACGGAGAGTTCTTCGATCGGGTAGGTACCGATGGTCTGGCCATCCCGCATCACGGTGACCTCCTGCGCGATGCGGAAGAGTTCGTCGAGGCGATGTGAAATGTAGATCACTGAGACGCCGGAGGCGGTCAGTCTGCGCACCACCGTGAACAGAATCTCGATCTCCGCATCGGTCAAGATCGCCGAGGGCTCGTCCAGGATCAGGATCTTGGCGTTTCCGGCGAGCGCCTTGGCGATGGAGACCTGCTGCTGTTCGGCGATGGACAGGGTGCCGACCGGGACGGTGGCGTATTTCGCGGGCAATCCGAGCAGCACCAGAAGCTCGACGACCCGGGCGTTCTGGGCAGCCCAGTCGACCCGGCCGCCCCTGCGAAGCTCACGACCGGTGAAGATGTTCTCCGACACCGTGAGCTCGGCGAACAGCTGCGGCTCCTGATAGACCGTGGCAATACCCAGCGCCATGGCATCCGTGGTCGAGGCGATCGTGACCGGGGCGCCTTCGAACTCGATCGTGCCCGTATCAGCGGCTTCGACCCCGGAGATGATCTTGATCATCGTGGATTTCCCGGCGCCGTTCTCTCCGACCAGGGCGTGAACCTGGCCGGTCTTCACCGTCATGTCGGCATTCCTGATGGCGCGTACGGCGCCGAACCGTTTGGAAATTCCCCGCAGGTGCAACCGGGCGAGCCCTGAGTCAGGGACATCGTGCCCGGTCAGCGTGCCGCCCTCGGCGGGTGGCGGCAGGATGGGCGATTCGTGGTCTGTCACTGTCTGCTACTCCGATTCATCTCCAGCAGGAACCAATCCGGTGGCGACCCGGGCGGATGGGAGTCCGCCCGGGCCACCGGCAGTGCCAGACGATCAGTAGCTGAAGTTGTCCACGTTGTCCTTGGTGATGGACAAGGCGGGGCCGAGCAGCAGCATCTTGGTCGCTGGATCGAAGACGATCGCGGGCAGCTTGTCGCTGACCTTGTTGGTGGCCGCGATCGGGGTACCCAGCGCGAGCTGCGCGCCGGCCCAGGCGGTCAGGTAGCCCAGGTTCTCGACGTCCCACAGGATCGAGGCCGACGACGAACCATCAGCCAGGTAGGGCTTCATCGACTGCGGTGTGCCGAGGCCGTCGGTGAAGACGGTGCCGATCTTGCCGGCGTCTCGAACCGCCTGCGCCACACCGGGTGCGGATGACGTGCACTCGCCGACCAGGCCGGTCAGGTCAGGATGGGCGTTCATCAGGTCGGTGGCCATCTGGGTTGCCTTGGCCTGATCCTCGCCCGCATAGACGATGTCGACGATTGACGCGTTCGGGTACTTGGAAGCGGTGTAAGTCTTCTGCACGTCGATCCAGGAGTTCAGGTTTGCCGCGGTCTGGCCACAGGAGACGATCGCGTACTTGCCCTTGCCGCCCATCGCCGTCATCAGGGAGTCGGTCAGTCCCTCGCCGATGCCCTGGGCGGTCGCCTGGTTGACGAACACCTCGCGCACCGAGTTCGGTGCATCGGTATCGGCGGTGGCGACATGGATTCCGGCATCCTTCGCCTGCTGCAGCAGCGGGGCCATCGAGTCCGGATCGTTCGGGGCGACGATCAGCGTGTCCACCTTCTGCTGAATGAAGGAACGGACGATGTCGGCCTGTGCGGCGGCATCTGCCGTAGTCGGACCCTGGTACAGCCATTCGACGTTGCCCAACGCGGTGGCCGCGGCCTTCCCGCCGGCGTTCATCGCCTCGAAGTACGGCACGCCCTGCAGCTTCGGCACGAACGCGACCTTGACCTTCTTCGTGCTACCGCCACCGGTGGTCGCCGCCGACTCGGCGACGCTCGACCCGGTGGCTGCCGGCGCGGTGCTGGTAGCGGTGGCGTCCGACTTCTTGGTGCACGCGGACAACGCGAGAACGGCCGTCAGGCCGATCGCGACGACAGCAGTGAGCCTGCGAGCAGATCGCATTTTCATCTCCTTGGTTGTGCGGCCCAAACGGGCCTGCGAAATCCCGTCCGGTCGGGCGGAATATCGGAATGCGCGGACCCGTCCAACATCTCGGGTCCACAATCGGCAATGAGTGGATTGGCGACTCTTGGCCGTGCCGGGCGGCTCACTTCCCCCACGCCGTGGTCGGGCCCCGTTCCGGGTGCTGCGGCGCCGTGCGGAATCGACGACGGGCGGCTGCGGGACTTGATCGAGGATCGACCGCTGTGGGAGGGGGTTCCCGTAGCGAAACTGCCTCCAGCGGAACGGCGATGTCCCGCCACTCGGCAATCATTTCGGGGGCGACACCCTCGTCCGTGTACAGCCCCGTGATATCGGGAGTGTCGGCGAATGAATGCAGGCCGAAGCCGCCGACCTTCGACGAATCGAAGAGCCCGTACACCTCGTCGCATGCGTTGGCCAGGAACAGCTTGGTCTGCGCCTCCTCCGCGGACAGGTCCATCAAGCCGTGTTGAGTGGATAGTCCCGCGACACCGAAGAAGCCCTTGGCGATTCGGCCGCGGCCGGCGAGGACATCACCGATCGGGCCGACCATTGAGCCTGCCGAGCGCCGCAGCACACCTCCCGGCATCAATACCCGGGCAGACGACTGTTCCATGAACAACACCGCGAGACGAAGACCATTGGTTACCACAACGAGGTTGCGTCGGTCGAGGATTTCCTGGGCCAGGTAGAAGACGGTGGTGGACGAATCCATCGCTATCACGTCGCCATCGTGGACAAGGGGCGCAACGGCCTTGGCGATGGCCCGCTTGCTTTCCGGCGCGTGCCACAACCGCATCTCGAAGGTGCCCTCATCGGTGGAGGCGATACTGACCGCGCCGCCGCGAACCCGCCGGAGCATCTTGCGACGCTCCAACAGATCAAGGTCCTTGCGGATGGTGACGGTGGAGACCTGGAACTGGCCGGCCAGTTCGTTGACCGAGACCTGCCCTTTGGTCCGGAGTTCAGTCAGGACGAACTGCTCCCTCGCGAACTCGTCCAGTGACGCCATGCCCTGACCACCTCCGTGTGGGTTCCGTGTCGCGCCGGTGTGTGGCGTGGATCTCGTTGCCGACGTAGTTAAGCCGCAACCATTGGCCTACGTCAACGAACTCACAGGAAGTGAAAGCACTTCGCTTACGAAACTAAGACTGTCAGATTTCGTATCGGCCCTACGTAGGGAACACCGGTCTGCCGGGCCTTGGTCGCCGGGGTGACAGCGTGGTGGACCGTCGTGGGCGTGCAGCTGCACACTGGCGCCGTCCCCCAGTTGTCGTCGGCACCTATCGAACAGGTCACCGAACTGGTCGCCCAGGCGCTGGCCGCACTCGCCGATCCGGATCACCTTCGGTAGGTTTCTGCTCGGTGGGCGAGCACCATCCTCTCCGATCTGCGAGCCTCACTTCCCTGCCTGAGAGTGCTTGATCTAAGCTCATCAGTCCAGTATACTCGAACGTATGTTCAGCGTACTCGACATCACCGATCAGCCGGTGATGTCGGCTGCGCTGGTGGAATCGGTGATCGCCTGGTTGCAGCGGGCCGCGCTGAAACCAGCGGTCGCGGGCGGCGCCAGTGACGCGGAGCGGATTGATCGGATCACCCAACTCGAGCGGTTGAGAGCAGTGTCCGCCGCGGTCCAGGCCCACGAGACGGCGGCGTTCGCGGTGCCAGGCGGCCGGGGTGTCGGTGTCGCGGTACCAAGTCGCAGCACCAGCAGGAGCACCTGCGGCGCAGCATCGCCGGGCAGGTCGCGTTGGCCCGGCGGGAACACCCCGAAGTGGTGCCATTCCTGTCGGGGTCGCGACAGTGGTGACCTCGGAAATGCCACACACCTACGCCGCGCTGGGTGCGGGTCAGATCAGTGAGTGGCAGGCCACGATCATGGTGACCGAAACCGCGACCCTGACCCTGGAACACCGGCCGACCGCCGACAGCATGACCTACCTGACCGCGCTGCTGCCGATGGCCCACGGTGCCATCCGCGCCCGGGGCCATCAGCCGGCCACCGATGCCCCCACCGATACCAGTCGTACCGACGCCACCTCTGGCACCGCCGGTCTGGCCGGTCTACCCGCCGGGGTCGGGTTGGACCTGCCACTCATCATCACCGACCGGACCCTGTTCGACGGTGACCACGAACCCGCCGTCCTGACCGGATACGGACCCATCCCGCACCGATCGCCCGGCACCTCATCCGCGGGATCAGCGAACAAGTGAAAGTGTTCATCCGACGACTGTCCACCGACCCGATCACCGGGAACCTGACCGCCATGGACACCCACCGCCGACTCTTCCCCCCCGCCGCCCAGGGCGGGCCCACCCGGATCAACAACGGTCAGGGGCTCTGTCAGTCATGCAATTTGACGAAAGAAGCCGCGGGCTGGACCAGCACACCGAACCCCGACGGCAGCATCATCATCACCAC